>JAEPKX010000005.1 GCA_021375695.1 Candidatus Igneacidithiobacillus taupoensis
ATATGCCCGGCAGGATCGCGCAGGTGCTCGGGCAATCCCTTGCCGTAAGCAAACGGGAGGAATTCGCCGACCGTAACTTCCCGCCACTCACCCGCCATACCCCACCTCCCTTCTCATTCCTCCGCCTCCTCGTTCAGGATCGCCACATACTGATCGTAGGCATAGGCACGCTCGCGGCGACGGCCGGTGATCTCGCGCACGATGCCAAGCGCTTCCAGCCGCGCGACCGCCTGGTTCGCGGCGGGAAAGGACAATCCGGTGCGCCCCGAAATCCGGCCAATCGTCAGAAGGGGGCGAGCCTTGAACGCCTGGAATACCCGCAAGGTGCTGGAGGCCGATCGCCCCAGGGCTTGAATCTTCTGCTGGTCGGCGTCGAAAAGCGCAATGAGCCTCCTGGCTGTTTCCACCGCATTGCCTGCCATGTCCCGCACACCTTCGAGGAAAAAGTCCACCCAGGCTTCCCAATCGCCCTCGGTTCGCACCAGATCGAGCAAGCGGTAATAGGTTTCACGGTGGCGCTTGAAGTAGAGGCTGAGGTAGAGCTGCGGGCGGGAAAGAATCCCGTCGTGATGCAGAATGAACGCGATCAGCAGACGTCCGATCCTGCCGTTTCCGTCGAGGAATGGATGGATGGTCTCGAACTGCACGTGGGCCAGTGCGGCCTTGAGCACTGAGGGGTACGGGTTGTTCTCGTCGTGCAAGAAGCGTTCAAGATCCGCCATGCACTCCGGCACGAGGTGCGGGGGCGGCGGAACAAAAAGGGCGTTTCCGGGTCGGGTGCCGCCGATCCAGTTTTGGGAGCGGCGGAATTCCCCCGGGTCCTTGTTGCTCCCTCGCCCGCGTGAGAGGAGCACGGCGTGCATCTCCCGAAACAGGCGATTGGAGAGCGGGAAGCCCTCCTTGAGTCGCGCAACGCCATGGTCGAGTGCCGCAACGTAGTTGGAGACCTCCACCACATCATCGAAAGGCACGCCCGGACTCTCCTCTAGCTCAAACAGCATCAACTGGGTCAGGGTGGATTGGGTGCCTTCGATCTGGGAAGACAGCACCGCCTCGCGACGCACGTAGGAATAGAGAAACAGTTCGGGGTCGGGAAGCAACAGGGTGATGCTGTCCAGCCGCCCCAACGCCAGCGTCGCCTCCTCGAGCAGCTTGCGCCGCGCTGGGGTGACCTCGAGCGGCTGGTCGGGCGGCAGTGGCGCCGGCACGAAGGCCCGAACGGTCTCACCGCTCACAGCGGTGGTTTCGTGCCTTCCTGTCATTCCACGGTGCATGTGGCCTCAGCGACTTGTTTAACGATGATTGAATAGTGATGGGCGCTATTTAACTAAAGCCAGCTTTCGTTAAATAGCATAGCGCTCATGTTTGCGTGTCTCAAAACCCCAGCTCCTTGAGGTTCGCCTCAAACGCCGCATCGAGCTTGGCCGCCTCGTCCCGCTGCTGCCGCCACTGCGCCGCCAGCCGCGCCATCTTCTCCTCAAACGGTTCGCCGTCGTCTTGCTGTTCCGCCGCGCCCACGTAGCGGCCGGGGGTGAGCACGTGGCCGTGTTTGCGGATCTCGTCCAGCGTGGCGGATTTGCAGAAACCCGCCACGTCGGCGTAGTCGCCCGCGTCGGGTTCGCCGCGCCAGGCGTGGTAGGTGCGGGCGATTTTCTGGATCTCCTCGTCGGTGAGCTCGCGCCGGGTGCGGTCCACCAACACGCCCATCTTGCGCGCGTCGATGAACAGCACTTGCCCGCGCCGGTCGCGCAGTCCCCCGGTTTTGCCACCCGCCGGGTTTTTGTTGCGGGCCAGAAACCACAGGCAGGCAGGAATCTGCGTGGAGTAAAAGAGCTGCCCCGGCAACGCCACCATGCAATCCACCGCGTCGGCTTCGATCATGGCGCGGCGAATCTCGCCCTCGCCCGACTGGTTGGAGCTCATCGAGCCGTTGGCCAGCACCACACCCGCCGTGCCGTTGGGGGCTAAGTGCCAGTAGATGTGTTGCAGCCAGGCGTAGTTGGCGTTGCCCACGGGGGGTGCGCCAAACTGCCAGCGCACGTCTTCGCGCAGGCGGTCGCCACCCCAGTCGGACACGTTGAACGGTGGATTGGCCAGGATGTAATCAAAGCGCAGGTCGCGCAGTTCGTCCTTGTGGAAGCTGCCCTCGTTGTTCCAGCGAATGTCGGCGTCGATGCCGCGCACGGCCAGGTTCATCTTGCACAGCCGCCAGGTGGTGTAGTTGCTCTCCTGCCCGTAGATGGCGATGTCGCCGATGCGGCCGCCGTGCTCCTGCACGAACTTTTCCGACTGCACGAACATCCCGCCCGAGCCGCAGCAGGGGTCGTAGACGCGACCTCTGTACGGCTCCAGCATTTCCACCAACACGCGCACCACCGAGCGCGGGGTGTAGAACTCGCCGCCGCGCTTGCCTTCGGCCCCGGCGAACTGGCCAAGGAAATACTCGTACACACGCCCGAGGATGTCGCGGGATTGGTTGCCGGCCTCATTCAGCGCAATGCCGGAGATCAGGTCGATGAGCTCCCCCAGCATCACCTTGTTGAGTGCGGGCCTGGCGTAGTCCTTGGGTAAAACACCCTTGAGCGATGCGTTGTCTTTCTCGATGGCGCGCATGGCGTCGTCGATCAGGGTGCCGATGCTGGGCTGCTTGGCATGGGCTTGCAGGTGCGACCAGCGCGCTTCTTTGGGCACCCAGAACACGTTGTCGGCAAGATATTCGTCGAGATCCTCGGCGGCCTCGGGGTCTTCGGCCAGCAGCGCCTTGTGCTTGGCCTCAAAAGCGTCGGAGATGTATTTCAGGAAGATCAAGCCCAGCACGACGTGCTTGTAGTCGGACGGCTCCATGTTGCCGCGCAGCTTGTCGGCGGCCTTGAACAGTTCGGCCTCGAAGCCAAGGTGTGACGTGGGCTTGCCCCCGTTGCCGCTTTTGGTGGTGTCGTATTGGCTCATGAGCAATGTGCGGTTGTTTGGGGTTATCAGCTAAGCTACCGGTATGCCTCAGAAGGGTATATCGTCATCGAAATCCTCCATGGGCGGCTCTGGTTGGGTATTCCTGGACCCCGGCTCGCTGGCCGAGCGCGGCCCTTCGTCTGCAAAGGAAGCGGTGCCCCCCCCGCCGCCGCGCCCACCGAGCAATTGCAGACGATCCCCAACAATTTCCGTCGTATAGCGTTCCTGGCCATCCTTATCTGTCCATTTGCGGGTCTGCAGCCGGCCTTCCACATAGGCTTGGCTTCCCTTGCGTAGATACTCGCCAGCGATTTCGGCCGTCCGCCCAAAGAACACGACCCGATGCCATTCGGTGCGCTCCTGCCGGTTCCCATCCCGGTCCTTGAAGGTTTCGGAAGTCGCCAGATTCAAAGTAGCAATGGCTCCACCATTGGGCTGGTAACGCATTTCCGGATCCCGACCCAAATGCCCCAAGAGGATGACTTTATTGACTCCTGCCATACGAACACTCCCTTTCCTTTGTAGAGGACGATCACCAAGATTCCGCCTATACTACCCTATTACTCCTGCAAATGAAGCAAAGCATGGACCATATCGAGATTCGCGGTGCCCGCACCCACAACCTCAAAAATATCAGCCTACGGATTCCCAGGGATCGTTTGGTGGTCATTACGGGCCTGTCGGGCTCCGGGAAATCCTCCCTGGCCTTCGATACGCTCTATGCCGAAGGTCAACGGCGCTACGTCGAGAGTCTCTCGGCCTATGCCCGCCAATTTCTCTCGCTCATGGGCAAACCCGATGTGGATGCCATCGAGGGACTTTCTCCTGCCATTGCCATCGAGCAAAAATCCACCTCCCACAATCCCCGTTCCACCGTCGGCACCGTTACGGAAATCCACGATTATCTGCGCCTGCTCTATGCCCGCGTGGGCACCCCCTGGTGTTGTGGTCAGTCGATCCAAAGCCAAAGCATTGCCCAAATGCTGGAGCAGATCCTCTCCTGGCCAGACGGCACCCGCATCATGATCCTGGCCCCGGTGCTGCGGGATCGCAAAGGGAGTCATGAAGAAATCTTTGCTGGACTCCGGGCACGGGGTCTGGTTCGCGCCCGGGTCGATGGGCAACTGGTCGAGCTGGACGAGACCCCGACCCTCGATCCCAAACGCAAGCACCGTATCGAGGCAGTGGTGGATCGGGTGGTACTGCGGGAGGACATCCGCGGGCGCCTGGCCGAATCCCTGGAAAGTGCCCTGGCCATGGGTGATGAGGAGATTCTGGTGGTCCGCCTGGACACCGAGGCAGAGCAACTCTTCTCCAGTCGCCATGCCTGCCATGTCTGTGGCCGCTCCTTCCCCGTCCTGGAACCGCGCCTCTTTTCCTTCAATAACCCTGCGGGTGCCTGCCCCCGCTGCGATGGACTGGGTGCAATCAATATCTTTGATCCCCAGCTCATCGTCCCCAATCCAGCCCTCAGCCTTGCCGATGGCGCCATTGCCCCCTGGCGTGGCCACAACCGGGATACGCCGCTGCAACTCCTAGAAAGCCTGTCCCAAACCCTGGATTTTTCCCTGCAGACCCCCTGGCAGGAATTACCTGCAAGAATTCAGGAAATCATTCTCCATGGCTATGGGGAAGCCCTTCCTGGATTGGACAAAAAACAGCGTTATCCCGGAGTCATCTCTGCCCTGGAACGACGCCTGCGGGAAACCCAATCCCCATTGCTTCGCGAAGAGCTCCTCCGCTATATGGGACAGCTGCCCTGCCCGGCCTGTCAGGGCAGTCGACTGCGCGAGGAGGCACGCATGGTGCGCGTGGGTTCCCTGGCGATCCACGAACTGTCCGCCTTGTCCATTGCCGAAGCCCATCGCTATTGCACCGAGCTACAACTCAGCGGCAAGGAAGCCGTCATCGCGGAGCGCATTCTCAAGGAAATTCGCGACCGCCTCCAGTTCCTCCTGGATGTCGGCCTCAATTACCTGAGCCTCCACCGTTCCGCCGAAACCCTCTCTGGCGGCGAGTCCCAGCGTATCCGTCTTGCCTCCCAAATTGGTGCGGGCCTGGTCGGGGTCATGTATGTCCTAGATGAACCCTCCATTGGGCTGCACCAGCGTGACAATGACCGCCTGCTGCAGACCCTCAAGCGACTTCGCGACCTGGGCAATACCGTCATCGTTGTCGAACACGATGAAGACGCCATTCGTAATGCCGATTATCTGGTCGACATGGGTCCGGCAGCTGGGGTACATGGCGGTGAGGTCGTTGCCCAGGGCCATCCCGACATCGTCGCGGCCCAAGCCCAGTCCCTGACGGGCAAATATCTGCGGGGCGAACTCTGTATCCGCGTTCCCGAACGCCGACGGCCCGTTTCCAGGGATCGGCAACTGCGTCTGATTGGGGCCAAGGGCAACAACCTGCAAAACGTCACCCTCACCATCCCCTTGGGCTTGTTCACGGTAGTCACGGGAGTCAGCGGTTCGGGTAAGTCCACCCTCATCAACGATACCCTCTACCCCGCCTGTGCTCGCCGCCTCATGGGTAGCCAGAAAAACGCCGCACCCTATGATCATCTAGAGGGACTCGAACATCTGGACAAGATCATTGCCATCGATCAAAGCCCCATTGGCCGCACACCCCGCAGCAATCCCGCCACCTATAGCGGACTGTTTACTGCGGTGCGCGAGCTCTTTGCCGGCAGTAATGAAGCCAGAGCCCGGGGCTACGGACCAGGTCGCTTCAGCTTCAATGTCAAAGGGGGACGGTGTGAGGCCTGCGAAGGCGAAGGCGTCATTCGGGTGGAAATGCATTTTCTCCCCGATGTCTATGTGGAATGTGATGTCTGCCAGGGACGACGCTTCAAACAGGAAACCTTGGAAATTCATTATAAAGGAAAGTCGATCCACGACGTGCTGCAAATGACCGTGGAAGAGGCGGCCGAATTTTTTGGCGCCATCCCGGGTATTGCCCGCAAATTACATACACTACTGGATGTGGGTCTTGGCTATATTCGGCTGGGTCAATCAGCCACGACCCTGTCCGGTGGCGAAGCCCAGCGGGTAAAATTAGCTAAAGAATTATCGCGTCGGGACACGGGCAATACCCTCTATATCTTGGACGAGCCGACCACGGGTCTGCATTTCCATGATATCGCGCTGCTGTTGGACGTACTACAAAAATTGGTTGACGCGGGAAACACGGTGGTGGTCATCGAGCACAATCTGGACGTCATTCAGTGCGCAGACTGGATAGTTGACCTGGGTCCCGAGGGGGGGAGTGGTGGGGGACAAATCATTGCCGTTGGCACCCCAGAAGAGCTCATTACCCAGAAACAATCCTATACCGGACACTATCTGGCACGGCACCTACACCTGCAACAACAAAAAGGCTGAAGCGGCAAACTCCAGCCTTCATCGCAACCATGACGAGGAATTTGGATCCGGTTCGCGATTTATTGCACAGACCCGGAACGGTCCACCAGTTCCACAATGGCCAGGGGGGCATTATCACCAGCCCGAAAACCATATTTAACGATCCGCAGATATCCTCCTGGGCGAGATTTATAGTGGGGTCCCAGATCGTCAAAGAGCTTGACCACCGCATCCCGGTCCCGCAGCCTGGCAAAAGCGAGGCGACGCCTGGCAACCGATGGCTCCTTGGCCAGAGTGATCATGGGCTCAGCAAAACGGCGCAATTCCTTGGCCTTGGGCAAGGTCGTCACGATCCGTTCCTTGGCAAAAAGGGAAACCATCATATTGGCAAACATTGCCCGACGATGGCTGCTGTTGCGATTCAGTTTTTTACCACTATTGCGATGACGCATGACGCCGTACTCCCCAAGACAAAATCAGTTACACCGACTCAACGGTACTTTTACTACCCAGCGGGGGCAAATCTTCCGGCGGCCAGTTATCGATGCGCATCCCGAGAGAGAGACCATTTTTTTCCAGAACTTCCTTGATCTCATTGAGGGACTTGCGGCCGAGGTTAGGAGCTTTCAACAGTTCCTGTTCGGTTTTCTGGACCAAATCGCCGATGTAGAAAATGTCTTCCGCCTTCAGGCAATTGGCAGAGCGAACCGTGAGTTCCAGATCATCCACCGTACGCTGCAACAACGGCATCAGATCCTCTGCCAGGGGGGCAGGTCGCGCTTCCTCCATTGGGGCAGGTTCCCCACCGACAAAAACATCCAATTGCTGGCGAAGAATGCGCGCCGCTTCTTGCACCGCCTGAACCGGATCGACGGTTCCATTGGTTTCGATCTCCAGGATCAAACGGTCCAGATCGGTACGCTGCTCCACGCGAGCATTTTCCACTACAAAGCTCACGCGCTGAACAGGGCTGAAGCTGGCATCCAAAGCCATCACACCCACACGCTTTTCATGCTCGTGTACCCGCTGGGCGGCAGGCTGGTATCCACGTCCTGACTCTAGTCGCAGATGCATCACAATCTCCACATCGCGAGTCAGCGTGGCAATGATCTGCCCTGGATTGGCAATCTCTACGCCGTGCTCAGCCACAATATCCGCACCCGTGACTACACCAGGACCCTTCTTGCGTACGGAGATGTTAACGGATTCACGACGATTGGTACGAACAGCCAGTTGTTTGAGGTTCAGCAGGATATCGACCACATCTTCCTGGACACCTTCGATGCTGGAGTATTCATGCAATACTCCTTCGATCTCCACCTCGGTAACTGCCGTACCACGAAGGGAAGAAAGTAGTACACGTCGAAGCGCATTGCCCAAGGTATGCCCAAAACCGCGCTCCAATGGTCCCAGGCTGATCGTCGCCCGGTGACCCTCCAGTATCTGTACGTCGTAATTCTGCGGACGCAACAACTCACCCACTTCAGCCATAAATCATCCTCGCAGTCGTACTTACTTGGAGTAAAGTTCCACGACCATCTGTTCGTTAAGATCCAGTGGCATTTCATCTCGAACCGGAACTGCCTTGATGGTGGCGGTCAACGCTTTGGTATCGACCGCCAACCAATCCGGATAGCCACGAGATGCAGCAGCCTCGACGCCAGCAATAATCCGGTTATGGTTTTTTGCCCCTTCTGCTACCGCAAGCACATCACCGGCGCGTAACTGATAGGACGGGATATTTACCCGACGTCCATTAACGGTCACGTGACCATGACGAACCACCTGCCTGGCCTCTGCCCGCGAGGAACCAAAGCCCAATCGATAGGCAACATTGTCCAATCGCAATTCCAGAAAACGCAAAAGGGATTCACCGGTCACGCCCTTCTTCTGGGCGGCAGCTGCAAAATAACGACGGAATTGCCCTTCCAGGATCCCATATACGCGACGGATCTTCTGTTTTTCCCGAAGCTGGGAACCATAATCGCTCACCCGGCCGCGGCGTTGACCATGCTGCCCCGGGGCGTACGCTCGGACCACCACCGGACATTTGTCGGAAAAACATTTTTCGCCTTTCAGGAAAAGCTTACCACCTTCACGCCGACACAGCCGGCAGCTGGGACCTGTATATTTCGCCACTGAGGAACCTCCGATAAATCAGACCCGTCGCTTTTTGGGTGGGCGACAGCCGTTGTGTGGAATGGGGGTCACATCCCGAATACTGGTTATGCGATAGCCAATGGTATGCAAGGCCCGTACAGTACTTTCCCGACCAGGACCAGGACCACTCACTTCCACATCGAGATTTTTGAGACCAAACTCCTGGGCGCGTCGACCAACGTTCTCGGCAGCCACCTGGGCTGCAAATGGTGTGCTTTTACGGGAGCCACGAAAGCCCGAGCCACCTGCACTGGCCCAGGCCAAGGCATTGCCCTGACGATCGCTAATGGTAATGATGGTATTGTTAAAAGAGGCATAAATGTGGGCTACACCATCCACCACATTTTTCTTTACCTTCTTTCGTACCCGCGTATTGGACTGCGTCTTTGCCATGTCTCGATTTCCTTGCAATCAGCGCGTAATGGCTTTTGCCGGACCCTTTCGGGTACGGGCGTTGGTCTTGGTCCGCTGTCCACGAACAGGAAGTCCACGGCGATGACGGATACCACGATAGCAACCCAGATCCATCAACCTTTTGATGCTCATGGACACTTCCCGGCGCAGATCACCTTCGACCAAAAACTTACCGACTTCCGAACGGATGCGTTCCAGCTCGCCTTCACTGACATCCTTGACGCGGCGAGTCGGCTGCACATCGGCCGCAGCAAGCACGCTGCGGGCACGTGCCGGGCCAATCCCATAAATATAGGTAAGGGCTACGCCTATTGGCTTGTTGTTCGGAATGTTGACACCAGCAATGCGGGCCATCCGCTACTCCTTCCAGCAACTGTTGTGACGAACCATAAAAATCAACCTTGGCGCTGTTTATGCCGAGGCTCTACGCAAATAACCCGAACTACGCCATTGCGGCGCACAATCTTGCAATTCCGGCACAATTTCTTGACCGAGGCACGAACCTTCATCCCTAACTCCTCACTTTGCGCGGTAGATAATTCGCCCTTTGGTCAGATCATAAGGGGTCATTTCTACCGTTACCTTATCCCCCGGTAGAATACGGATATAATGCATCCGCATTTTTCCGGAAATATGTGCATTGACCACAAAACCATTTTCCAAACGCACCTTGAACGTTGCGCTGGGCAGATTTTCAATGACTTCTCCCTGCATCTCGAGAGTGTCTTCCTTGGCCATTACTCTTTCAACCCCAACGTTAAGCGAATTCGCTCCCGAACCTGCTCTGTTTCCCCTTGCCCATCTACTTCGGCATATCCTGGTAGATGTCGATAGTAGTCCACCAATGGTGACGTCTCCGCTTCATACACTGCCAGGCGATGGCGAATTACCGAAGGTTGATCGTCTGGTCGCTGTTCCAACTGTCCACCGCAGAGATCACAAATTCCCTCCTGGCGCGGAGGATGGTAGAGGACGTGATAAATCGCACCACAGGCACGACACACCCGTCTGCCAGACAATCGTCTGACTATCTCGTCGGCATCCAGGGAGATCCGGATCACCTTGGCAATACCGACACCATGCAGATCCCGCAGTAAGGAATCCAGACCTTCCGCCTGTTTCACCGTCCTTGGGAACCCGTCAAAGATCACCCCATTTTGGGCATCCTCTGCACGCAGACGCTCAGCAACGATGCCCAAAATAACTTCATCACTAACCAGTGCCCCTGACTCCATTACGGCCTTTGCCAGCCGACCCATTTCTGTACCTGAACTAACGGAGGCGCGGAGCATATCACCAGTCGAGAGATGAGGCAAGCCGGTGTCCTCTGCCAATAATTTCGCCTGGGTACCTTTCCCAACCCCGGGGGCACCCAGCAATATGACATGACCCAGCAACCTGCTCATTTGCCGAGCGAACCACTTTTACGGAGCAAGCCCTCATAACGATGGGTCAGTAGATGACTCTGGATCTGCGTCATCAGATCCATCATGACCACCACCACAATCAACAGACTGGTACCACCAAAATAAAAGGGCACGTTGTATTGGGTAATTAGGAATTCTGGAAGCAAACACACCACGGTCAAATAGATGGCACCCCATAGGGTTAAGCGACTCAAGACCCGATCTATATAACGGGCGGTCTGTTCGCCAGGACGTAGCCCTGGGATAAAGGCTCCAGATTTCTTGAGATTATCCGCCGTTTCGCGGGGATTGAAGACCATGGCCGTATAAAAAAAAGCAAAAAAGACGATTGCCGAGGTAAAGACCACAACATACAGTGTGGTGCCAGGGCTTAAGGCCTGGCCAAATCGGGCCAGCCACTGCATGCCAGGAACATTGGCGAACCAGCCGGCCAGAGTCGCAGGCAAAAGAATGATACTGGAGGCAAAAATGGGTGGAATAACGCCAGACATGTTGATCTTGAGAGGCATATGCGTACTCTGACCCCCATAAATCTTCCGACCCACCTGACGCTTGGCATACTGGATCGGAATACGTCTTTGCGCACTTTCCATGAAAACCACAAAAGCCAGGACCATCAGCGCCATGGCAAACAAGGCCAGAGTGAACAGGGGTTGAAACTGACCGGTTTTGACCAGTTCCAGCATCGTGCCAATGGCTTCCGGTAAACCAGCCACAATTCCCGCAAAAATTATCATCGAGATACCATTGCCAATCCCGCGTTCGGTAATCTGTTCTCCCAACCACATGAGGAAAACCGTCCCGGCCGTTAGGGTTATGGTCGTCGTGAACAGGAAGAGTGGACCCGGATCGATGACAATGGGGAGTGCTCCGGCGTGCATTTTTTCGATGGCCACTGAAATTCCCAGCCCCTGCATCAATGACAGAACAACAGTGGCATAACGGGTGTATTCAGTAATCTTCCGCCGACCAGACTCCCCTTCCTTTTTCAGTTCCTCCAGTTGCGGAACAACGGAGCCTGCCAGCTGAAAAATGATTGACGCACTGATGTAAGGCATGATGCCCAAGGCAAAGACCGTCAAACGGGACAAAGCACCACCGGAGAACATATTGAACATACCGAGGATGGTCCCTTGCTGCTGATGAAAGAAGCTGGCCATGGCAGCAGGGTCAATACCAGGAACCGGAATATGGGCGCCGATACGAAAAACCAGCAGAGCGCCAAGTAAAAAAAGAATCCTTCGCCGTAGTTCGGTTATTTTACCAGCGCCTTGGGCAGCGCCAGCAAGAGCGGCAAAGTTTCCGGCCATATCAGTCTTCTACCTTGCCACCAGCTGCTTCGATGGCTTTTTTTGCCCCAGCGCTTACCTTCAGGCCTTTGATGACAAGTGGGGCTTCCAATGCACCCGTACATATGACCTTGACATGATCGGCCCTGGAACGGACATGACGACGCAGAAGCAGGGCTTCCTTATCGACCACCCCTGCAACTGCGGCGTCAGCAAGCATCGACAAGGTGACCTCCGAAACGATGGGCGCACCAGCGTTACGAAAGCCACGTTTTGGAATACGACGCTGCAAGGGCATCTGGCCACCTTCAAAGCCTACCTTGTGGTAACCACCAGAGCGCGCATGTTGCCCCTTGTGGCCACGACCGGCGGTTTTTCCCAAACCACTGCCGATTCCCCGCCCAACACGCGTACGCTCGCTCCTGGAGCCAGGCGCTGGAGCGATTTCATTCAGCTTCATGATAACTCCTCCCAGCGGAGCAGATAGGGAATTTTCTTGATCATACCACGAATTTCTGGGGTATCCGGACGCACTACCGAATGATGGGTATGACGCAAACCCAGACCACGCACGTTTTGCCGATGCTTTTCGGTCACGCCGATCAGACTTCGTACCAGGGTAATTCGTAAGGACTTACTCATCGACATGGCCTCCATGTCCCAGAATTTCCTGCAAGGTTTTGCCTCTTTTCATTGCGATCGCCTGGGGACTTGAGAGCTTTGCAAAAGCATCAAAGGTAGCCCGCACCACATTGATGGGGTTGTTGGAACCCAAAGATTTGGCGACCACATTGCGCAATCCCACTGCTTCACAAACCGCACGCATGGCGCCACCGGCAATGACTCCACTGCCTTCTGGGGCCGGGCGCAAGATCACCTTGGCTGCACCGTGCCGGCCCTCGACGGGAAAAGGGATAGTACCACGGGTCAAGGGCACCTGAGTCATATAGCGGCGCGCCTGATCCGTTGCCTTTTGAATCCCCGCAGGGACTTCCTTGGCCTTACCGCGACCAAAGCCAACTTTTCCGTCACCATCCCCAACCACCATGAGGGCTGCAAAACCAAACTGGCGCCCCCCCTTGACTACTTTGGAGACGCGGTTGATGTGGATGAGTTTCTCCAGCATCCCATCACTTGGTTGCGGACTGTCGCGATTCTCTCTAGCCATTTCATTACTCCGTTAAAAGGTCAGCCCGCCCTCACGGGCGGCATCAGCAAGGGCCTTGACACGACCATGGTAACGATAGCCACTGCGATCAAAGGCAACCTCGGTAATACCCAGGTTGATGGCCTTGGCTGCGACCCTGCGGCCAATCATGGCTGCAGAATCAATGTTCCCACCATTCTTCATGCTTGAACGAAGCTCTTTTTCCACCGAAGAGGCCTGTGTGAGTACCAAACCCTTGCTGTCATCAATGATCTGGGCATAGATATGCTTCCCCGAACGAAAAACGCACAGACGCAGCTTTCCCTGCCCTGCAATCCGTGCCCGAGTCTTTCTTGCACGACGCAAGCGGGCGAGATTCTTGTCCATTGAACGATCCCCTTACTTTTTCTTAGCTTCTTTGCGCCGAACATTTTCGTCTGCATAGCGTACTCCCTTGCCTTTGTATGGCTCAGGAGGACGATAGGCGCGAATCTCGGCAGCAAGCTGACCAACCAGTTGCTTGTCTGCACCCCGGATGATGATTTCCGTCTGCGAAGGAGTTTCCACAGTTAAACCATCCGGTACAGGATGCTCGACGGGATGGGAAAACCCCAGACTCAGACCCAGGGTTTTCCCCTTGGCCTGGGCACGATAGCCAACCCCCACGATCTCCAGCTTGCGCTCGAAACCCTGGGATACGCCACGGACCATGTTGGCCAAGAGAGCCCGGGTTGTTCCAGCGTACCGCACCACAGTTTCCTGCCAGCGCACCATCGCCTGCCCATCCTGGACAAGCAACTCTATCCCTTCTTGCAGCTGCATATGAAGCTGCCCTTTTGGACCTTTGACCGTGACCTCATGGGCATTGATGAGCACTTCTACGCCCTTGGGCAGGACGACAGGCTGTTTGGCAATACGTGACATGAGATCTCCCCTTATGCCACCACACAGAGGACTTCACCACCGATACCCTGAGCTCGTGCTGCCCGATCGGTCATGATTCCCCGTGAGGTGGAAACAATAGCAATTCCGTATCCATCTCGCACGCGTGGCAAATTTTGCACACCTCGATAAATACGAACACCGGGACGACTGATTCGGCGGATTTCCGAGATCACACCTTCGCCGGCATAATACTTGAGGCCGATGCGCAAACTGGGGTGGCCTCCCAAGGTATCCTCGGCTACCTCAGCAATGTAACCTTCCTCCAGCAACACATTGGCAATGGCACGCTTCAACTTGGAGGCTGGCACCTGCACACTGCTCTTGCCAGCAGCCTGAGCGTTCCGAATGCGGGTGAGCATATCTGCAATAGGATCTGTGATACTCATCTTTTCCTCACCAACTGCTCTTGACAACGCCCGGAATATTGCCAGCAGATGCATGCTTTCGCAGGCACAAACGACACAAGCCGAACTTTCGATAATAACCGTGGGCGCGACCACAAAGTTGACAGCGATGATAGGCGCGAACCCGAAACTTTGGCGTGCGAGCCGCTTTGGCAATCAGAGATTTCTTGGCCATGGCCCCCCCTCAGGAACGGAAAGGCATTTTGAATGCCTTCAACAAGCCAAGCCCTTCCAGATCGTTCTTGGCACTTGTGGTAAAGATGATGTCCAGTCCTCGCAGACGATCGATCTTGTCATATTCAATTTCTGGAAAAATGATTTGCTCCTTGACCCCCATGGAATAATTTCCACGACCATCAAAGGATTTCGGTGAAAGACCACGAAAATCGCGAATTCGCGGAATTGCTATGGTCACCAGGCGATCCAGGAACTCATACATGCGCTCGCCTCGCAGAGTAACCATGCAGCCAATGGGATAGCCCTCACGAATCTTGAAAGCCGCCACCGATTTCCTCGCCTTGGTCACGATCGGTTTTTGACCTGCAATCCGTGTCATGTCATTAACAGCGGCCTCCAGGACTTTTTTGTCGCCAACGGCCTCACCAACACCCATGTTCAAGGTGATCTTCTGGATTCTGGGAACCTCCATGATACTGCGATACCCAAACTCCTGCATGAGCCGGGGAATGATCTGCTCTTTATATACCTGATACAACCTGGCTTCCATGGTGTTTCCTTCCCTGCTCAGCGCTGCGGCAAAACTTCGCCGTTACCCTTGAACACCCGGACTTTTTGTCCATCATTCAGGAGCTTGTAACCTACCCGGTCAGCTTTGGCCAGCGTTGGATTGTAAATCGCAACATTGGATAAGTGGATTGGTGCTTCCTTTTCAATTATGCCACCTCCATTTCCCATCCGGTCAGGGCGAGTGTGACGCTTGATCATATTGACCTTTTCCACGATCACCCGGTTTTCTTGAGGAAACATGGCGAGCACTTTCCCACGCTTGCCGCGATCTTTTCCGGTCAGGACGATTACGTCATCACCTTTGCGAATCTTGCTCATAAGTCTCTCCTACAACACTTCGGGCGCAAGGGAGATGATCTTCATAAAATTGGCGCCACGCAGCTCCCTTGTTACCGGTCCAAAGATACGAGTGCCGATAGGTTGCAATTGATTGTTCAACAATACCGCAGCGTTTTTATCGAAGCGAATGACAGAACCATCCTCCCGTCGCACTCCTTTGCGAGTCCGCACAATCAACGCATTGTAGACATCGCCTTTCTTCACCTTACCACGAGGAGCAGCATCCTTGACGCTGACCTTGATCACATCGCCAATATCGGCATAACGCCGATGGGATCCGCCCAGCACTTTGATGCACATCACTTCCCGGGCACCGCTATTATCAGCTACTGTCAATCGACTCTGCATCTGAATCATTGTGGACCCCCTTCACGAGTCACTGCACTCACCACATCCACCAGGCGCCAGCTTTTGGTCTTGGATATGGGACGACATTCCTCAATGCGGACAATATCGCCAATCTGACAATGATTGCTATCGTCATGGGCATGGAATTTTTTGGAGCGACGGATATATTTTTTGTACAAAGGGTGCTGAACGCGCCTTTCCACCAACACCACGATGGTTTTATCCATGCGATTGCTGACCACAGTTCCCACCAAACTACGCGGCATTCTTTCGCTGCTCATTGCTTCACCTTTGATTTCTGCGTCAAGACGGTTCTTACCCGTGCGATATCCCGGCGCACAGTACGCAGGCGCGTCGTGTGAGCAAGTTGACCCGTAGCGTGCTGCATCCGCAAACGAAACTGCTCCTCGAGGAGTTCCATAAGTCGTTCTTGGCAAGCATCGACTGAAAGCTTGTGCAAATCCTGTACGCTCATCCCATCACCCGACGCGAAACAACAATGGTCTGCACCGGAAGTTTGGCCGCACCCAGAGCAAGCGCCTCGCGTGCCACCTCTTCCGTTACCCCTTCCATCTCATACAAAACCTTTCCTGGTTGAATCAGCGCAACCCAGTATTCAGGGTTTCCCTTCCCCTTACCCATGCGCACCTCTGCAGGTTTCTTGCTGATGGGCTTGTCTGGAAAGATTCGCACCCAGATCCTGCCTCCCCGGCGTACATGACGATTAATAGCTCGTCGGGCAGCTTCGATCTGGCGGGCAGTAACCCGTCCACGGGTAACCGCCTTCAAGCCATACTCACCGAAACTTACCTTATTCCCACGGGTTGCAAGACCTCGGTTGCGACCTTTGTGCTGTTTGCGGAACTTGGTCCTTTTGGGTTGGAGCATGATCCTTCTCCTTACTTGGTTGCAGCAGCAGTACTACCTGCGCTGCTCCATTCCAAGATTTCGCCTTTGAAAATCCAGACCTTGACACCGATAACACCGTAGGTAGTCTTTGCCTCGGCAAAGCCGTAGTCAATATCGGCACGCAAAGTATGGAGAGGAACCCGACCTTCGCGGTACCATTCGGTCCGAGCGATTTCAGCCCCCCCCAGGCGTCCTGAGCAATTGATGCGCATACCCTGGGCACCAAAACGCATCGCATTGGTGACCGCACGTTTCATGGCGCGACGAAACATGACCCGCCGTTCCAATTGCTGGGCTACACTTTCTGCAACCAACTGGGCGTCCAGCTCAGGCTTGCGTATCTCTTCCACATTGATGTGCACTGGCACACCCATGCGCCGCTGTACTTCCTGGCGGAGTGACTCGATGTCTTCTCCTTTCTTGCCGATCACCACCCCAGGCCGGGCAGTATGCAGGGTTATCCGGGCACTCCGTGCTGGCCGTTCTACGGTGATCTCCGAAATGGCCGCACCCGTCAGGCGCTTGAGAATGAAATCTCGCACCCGAATATCTTCCAGTAATTTTCCTTTAAAATCGGCTTTGCCATACCAGCGCGAATTCCAATTACGAATGATTCCCAGACGCAGTCCGATTGGATTGGTTTTCTGACCCATACGATCCTCTTGCTTAGTGTTCAGCCACGACAATGGTGATGTGACTGGTTCGTTTGAGAATCCGAGTCCCACGCCCTTTCGCACGCGCTGCAAAGCGTTTTAAAACCGCACCCCCATCAATCATGATGCTTTCCACCACCAAGGCATCGACATCGGCACCCTCGTTATTTTCCGCATTGGCAATGGCGGACTCCAAACATTTCCGAATGGGCAGAGCAGCCTTTTTACGGGTAAAACGCAAGATATCAAGGGCCTTATCCACAGGTTGTCCGCGCACCAAGTCCGCAACAAGTCGCGCCTTCTGGGGCGACATCTGCAATCCTCTCAGCACTGCACTGGCTTTCATCATTGCTTCCTTCTCAACGCTTCGCTTTTTTATCGGCCGCGTGACCCTTGAAAGTTCTTGTCAAGGCAAATTCGCCAAGCTTGTGACCCACCATATTTTCGTTGACTACCACCGGAATGTGCTGTTTGCCGTTATGCACAGCAAAGGTCAACCCAATGAAATCCGGGGTAATGGTGGATCTGCGAGACCAGGTCTTGATCGGACGACGACTATTGCTGGCCTGCGCCTCCTGGACCTTTTTCTCCAGATGATGGTCCACAAAGGGACCTTTTTTAATAGAACGTGGCACGAATGAATCCTCTCAAATATCAAGCTTTCCGACGGCGTAGGATCATGCCGCTGGTCCGTTTGTTCCGCCGGGTGCGGTAGCCTTTGGTTGGCTGACCCCACGGGGAAACGGGATGACGCCCCCCCGAGGTACGTCCTTCTCCACCACCGTGGGGATGATCAACCGGGTTCATCACCACACCGCGTACGGTTGGACGAACACCACGCCAACGGGTAGCACCTGCTTTTCCCAGCTGCCGGGAGGCGTGTTCATCATTGCCAACTTCACCAATCGTGGCGCGGCATGATACATGAATTCGACGAACTTCACCAGAACGCAGACGCAACTGAGCGTAATCACCTTCCCGTGCCATTAACTGCGCCGAGGTTCCGGCTGAGCGTGCAATTTGCCCTCCCTTGCCAGGCCGCATTTCGATGTTATGGATGACACTTCCCACAGGGATATTGCGTAGCATCATGCAATTCCCTGGTTTAATTGGGGTTTCATTACCCGAAAGGACCGTATCGCCAACCTGCAGTCCTTTGGGGGCCAAAATATAACGTCGCTCCCCGTCGGCATAACAGAGCAAGGCCAACCTGGCACTCCGATTGGGATCATACTCCAAACGCTCAACTATAGCAGGAATTTCAAGCTTTTCCCGACGAAAATCCACCAACCGATAATGTTGACGATGGCCACCACCGGCGTGACGACGGGTAATCCTCCCCTGGTTGTTGCGACCACCCGTACGACTCTGGTGAACAATAAGGGATTTCACCGGAGGGCCTTTGTGCAGTCCTGGAGTAACCACCTTTATTACAAAGCGTCGACCTGCAGAGGTCGGCTTGGTCCGAATCAGTGCCATGAATTACTTCTCCCCTCGTTTCGTTAGCCGTTACCAAAATCGATGTTTTGGCCATCAGCAAGGCGTACATAGGCCTTCTTCCAAGCCGAACGTCGACCTTGGTGGCGTCCCATCCGCTTTGCTTTTCCGTAATAATTAAGAGTCTGGACAGACAGCACCTTGACCTGGAAAAGGGCCTCCACAGCCGCCTTCACTTCACTCTTTTTGGCATCACGAATCACTCGAAAAGCATATTGATTGGCTTTTTGCTGTTGCTGGGTACTTTTTTCGCTGATGATTGGCGCTAACAGAACCAGATATTGTCGTTCAGCATTCATCCGTAAATCTCCGCAATCTTCTGGGCTGCCGCGACATCCATGAGCACTCTTCCGTAACGGATCAAATCCGCAGGGCCAACGTCTTGCCATTGTGCCACTGCAACTCGGGGGAAATTCCGCAAGGCAAGAAAAAAGTTCGTGGGCGCTTCTGCCAAAATTATCAACACATCGTCGCCACCGGCGTTTTCTAACCACGCTCTGCCGATTTTGGCTTTAGGTTCCGGAAAGTCCTCGGCAACAATAAATTGCAGGCGATCTTGACGCAGCAACTCCGCAAGTACCGTACGCATGGCACCAGCCCACATTTTCTTGTTGATCTTTTGCTTATAGCTCTGGAGTACACCGGGAAATGCTCTACCACCGCCTCGCCAGATGGGGCTTCGAATACTGCCTGCCCGGGCGCGGCCACCTCCCTTCTGCTTCCAGGGTTTGCGCCCCCCACCACGCACCGCTGAACGATTTTTCTGTACCGCGGTACCACTGCGCAAACCGGCTAGTTGTGCCACTACCACTTGATGTAGGAGGGATTCATTATAGGGTACGTCAAATACCGACTCAGGCAAATCAACATGGATCTGCCTACCACTACTAATCTCTGTGCTATTCACTTGCATCCCAGTATCTCCACTACGAGCGGACGGCCGGTCGAATCAGAACATCGCCGTCGCGAGCGCCCGGAACGCTTCCCTTCACCAGGAGCAGTTTGCGCTCGCCGTCCACCCGGACCACCTGCAGATTGAGAGTCGTCACCCGCTCATTTCCCAACTGTCCCGCCATCTTTTTGCCCTTGAAAACTCGACCGGGGGTTTGTCGGCAGCCAATCGAACCAGGAGCCCGATGCGAAAGCGAGTTACCGTGACTGGCACGATTGCTCCGGAAGTTGTGGCGCTTGATCGCCCCAGAGAAACCTTTTCCTTTGCTGATACCAGTCACATCAACCAGCTGCCCGGGCGTAAAGATGGATAGGTCAATTGACTGGCCGGCTTCATAGGAACCAGACGCAGTAACACGAAATTCCCGCAAGAAGCGACGTGGTTCCACAGCAGCTTTGCGAAAATGTCCCGCCATCGCCTTGCTCAGGCGCTGCGGACGCACACTTCCCACGCCCAACTGAATGGCCTCGTAACCATCCGTGTCCATGCGTTTCACTTGTGTAATCACGTTCTTGTCAACCTGGATTACCGTAACCGGGACCACCTTACCACCCTCTTCAGCGATCCGTGTCATCCCGATCTTACGCCCTATTAAGCCGACAGCCATTTTGTTCTCCTTACAGCTTGATCTCTACGTCTACACCTGCAGCCAGATCGAGTTTGATCAGTGCGTCGACCGTTTTATCATTGGGATCGAGGATATCCAGCAATCGTTTATGAGTACGCTGTTCAAACTGATCCCGGGCGTTTTTGTCAACATGGGGGGACCGAAGTACGGTAAACCGCTCGATCTTGGTGGGCAGGGGAATAGGACCACACACCCGAGCCCCTGTCCGGCGTGCTGTTTCTACAATTTCTGCCGCAGAAACATCCAGCATGCGGTAATCATAAGATTTCAAACGAATGCGAATCTTGGAACTTTCCATGATTTTTTACTCCACGATCTGGGAAACGACGCCGGCACCGACGGTCCGACCGCCTTCCCGCACCGCAAAACGCAACCCTTCTTCCATGGCAATGGGAGCAATCAGACTCACCTTGAACTGGATGTTGTCTCCAGGCATCACCATCTCCACCCCTTCCGGTAGCTCTACCGCTCCCGTTACATCCGTCGTCCGGAAGTAGAATTGCGGCCGGTAGCCATTGAAGAAAGGCGTGTGCCGTCCCCCCTCTTCCTTGGACAATACATAGACTTCCGCCTCAAACTTGGTGTGCGGCTTGATGCTGCCCGGCTTCGCCAGTACCTGCCCACGCTCCACTTCGTCTTTCTTGGTACCGCGCAGCAACACGCCAACATTGTCACCCGCCTGGCCCTGGTCCAGAATCTTGCGGAACATCTCCACTCCCGTGACCGTGGTCTTGCTCGTCGGCCGAATACCAACAATCTCCACTTCGTCACCCACCTTGCAGATCCCGCGTTCAATCCGTCCCGTTACTACCGTGCCCCGACCAGAAATACTGAAAACATCTTCAATGGGCATCAGGAAGGCCTTGTCAATGGGCCGCTCCGGCAAGGGAATGTAGCTGTCCATGGCTTCGGCCAGCTTCAAAATCGCCGGCTCCCCAATCTCGCTCTGATCCCCCTCCAGGGCCTTGAGCGCCGAGCCTATGACCACCGGAATGTCGTCTCCGGGAAATTCATACTTGGAGAGCAGCTCCCGCACTTCCATTTCCACCAGTTCCAGAAGCTCGGCGTCATCCACCATGTCAGCCTTGTTCAAAAACACCACAATGTATGGCACCCCTACCTGCCGCGCCAACAAAATATGCTCCCGCGTCTGCGGCATGGGGCCGTCCGCCGCCGAGCACACGAGAATGGCCCCGTCCATCTGCGCCGCACCCGTAATCATGTTCTTGACGTAATCCGCATGACCAGGACAGTCCACATGGGCGTAGTGCCGATTCGCCGTCTCGTACTCCACATGGGAGGTCGCAATGGTAATACCGCGTGCACGCTCTTCCGGTGCATTGTCAATCTGGTCGTATGCCCGCGCCTCTCCACCAAACCTGGCCGACAATACCTTCGTCAACGCCGCCGTCAACGTGGTCTTCCCGTGATCCACGTGACCAATCGTCCCTACGTTTACATGCGGCTTCGTCCGCTCAAACTTTCCCTTGGACATGAAATTCTCCGTTACCGACTAGCGCTGACTTTTCTTGACAATAGCCTCGGCCACATGGCCTGGCACTTCCATATACTTCTCAAACTGCATGGTATAGGTAGCTCGCCCCTGCGATAACGAGCGCAAAGTGGTTGCATACCCAAACATTTCCGCAAGGGGTACTTCTGCGCGGATGATCTTGGCCCCGGCTTCGTCATCCATCCCTTGCATGACACCTCGGCGACTGTTGATATCGCCAATGATGTCACCCATGTATTCCTCGGGAGTGACCACCTCTACCGCAAAGATCGGCTCCAGGAGCACGGGATTAGCCTTGGCCGCACCCGCCTTGAAGGCCATGGAACCAGCAATCTTGAAAGCCGCTTCCGATGAATCAACCTCATGGTACGAGCCATCAAAAATGGTGACCTTGACATCAACCACAGGAAAGCCGGCAATGATACCACTCTCTAGAGCTTCTTCAACCCCCTTGCAGGTTGGCGCAATGTATTCCTTAGGAACCACACCACCAACTATGGCATTTTCAAAAATGAATCCAGAACCCGGCTCCAAGGGTTCCAAGCGCAGCCAAACATGACCATACTGCCCTCGGCCACCGGATTGACGAACAAATTTTCCTTCGGATTCAACTGTCTTGCGAATGGTTTCCCGATATGCTACCTGGGGTGCACCCACGGTCGCATCGACGTTGAACTCCCTCTTCATTCGATCAACGATGATTTCCAGGTGCAGTTCGCCCATCCCAGAGATGATGGTTTGTCCAGACTCCTGATCTGTCCGCACCCGGAAGGAAGGATCCTCTTGGGCAAGCTTCCCCAAGGCGATACCCATCTTTTCCTGATCACTTTTGGTTTTGGGCTCCACTGCCACATGAATCACCGGCTCGGGAAACTCCATTTGCTCCAGGAGAATGGGATTTTCCATGTCCGAAAGGGTGTCGCCAGTGAATGCAGTCTTCAAACCAACGGCAGCCGCTATATCGCCAGCCAGCACTTCTTTGATCTCCTGTCGTTCATTGGCATGCATCTGTAGAATACGGCCAATTCGTTCCCGTTGCCCGCGACCTGGGTTGTAGACTGTAGAGCCAGCATGGAGAACTCCGGAATAGACACGGAAAAAGGTCAGCTGACCGACGAAGGGATCGGTCATGATTTTGAATGCCAGGGCTGCAAACTTTTCGTTGTCATCGGCTTTGCGGGTGATTTCTTCACCAGTGTTGGGATCCACTCCCTTGACCGGAGGTATGTCTACAGGCGAGGGCAAATAATCCAGGACTGCGTCGAGCATGGCCTGCACGCCCTTATTTTTGAAGGCACTGCCGCAGAGCACCGGAACCACGCTACCAGCAATGGTGGCACGTCGCAACGCCGCCTTGAGGGCTTCGATCCCGATCTCCTCTCCTTCGAGATAACGCAGCATCAGCTCTTCATCGGTATCGCAAATCGCCTCCACCATGTAATGATGGGCAGCCTGCGCAGCATCCAGCAAATTCGCCGGGATTTCTTCTTCCGTGAAACGTGTCCCCTGGGTAGTCTCATCCCAGTTAATCGCCTTCATTTTCATCAAATCAATAACGCCAACAAAACGATCTTCTTCGCCGATAGGTAGCTGGATCGGAACGGCGTTACCTTTAAGTTTGCTGCGGATCTGTTCTACTACCCGTTGGAAATTTGCCCCGGTACGGTCCATCTTGTTGACGAAGGCAATCCGCGGAACGCCATATTTATTAGCCTGACGCCAGACGGTCTCGGACTGGGGCTGCACGCCACCAACGGCACAGAATACGGCGACCGCACCATCCAATACACGCAAGGATCGCTCCACCTCGATGGTGAAATCCACGTGACCCGGGGTGTCGATAATATTGATTCGATGCTCCGCTCGCGAGCCATCCATGCCTTTCCAGAAGCAGGTAGTGGCCGCCGAAGTAATGGTGATCCCGCGCTCCTGCTCTTGCGCCATCCAGTCCATTACCGCAGTTCCCTCGTGGACCTCACCGATCTTGTGCGAAACGCCCGTGTAAAAGAGAATCCGCTCGGTGGTGGTGGTCTTACCCGCATCGATATGGGCCATGATACCGATGTTGCGATAGCGTTCTATGGGAGTAGTGCGCGCCACGTTTCTGTCCTTGCCGTCAGTGATGGAAAAAATTTACCAGCGGAAATGTGCAAAAGCCTTGTTTGCTTCGGCCATTCGATGGGTCTCTTCACGTTTGCGAACCGCGTTGCCACGGTTTTCTGCGGCTTCCAGAATCTCCGCCGCCAAGCGATTACCCATGGATTTCTCGTTCCGCTTTCGCGCGGAGTCCCGCAGCCAGCGCATGGCCAGTGCCATCCGCCGATCGGCCCGGATCTCCACCGGTACCTGATAGGTTGCTCCACCCACCCGTCGGCTTTTCACTTCCACAACTGGCCGTACATTGTCCAACGCTTTGCGAAATACTTCCATGGGATCAGTTTTGCTTTTGTCCGCGACGATATCCAAAGCGCCATAGACAATCTTCTCGGCAACACTTTTCTTGCCATCTCGCATGATCACATTGGCAAATTTGGCCAGGATTTCTTCCTTGTATTTTGGATCTGGAAGAATTGTCCGCTTTGGTACTTCTCTGCGTCTGGGCATATCGTGACTCCTTACTGCCGCGGGTGTTTACTTGGGCCTTTTGGCGCCGTACTTCGAGCGTCGTTGCTTACGGTTCTTCACACCCGCAGTATCTAGCGTACCGCGTACGATGTGATAACGAACGCCAGGCAAATCCTTGACACGGCCACCACGAATCAATACCACCGAGTGTTCCTGGAGATTGTGTCCCTCTCCGGGAATGTAGCTACTCACCTCAAAGCCATTGGTCAGCCGTACACGAGCCACTTTTCGTAAAGCCGAGTTGGGCTTTTTTGGAGTGGTGGTATAAACACGTGTACAAACACCCCGTTTTTGGGGGTTGGCTTCCAATGCTGGCACCTTACTTTTAACGATTGGCGCCTTACGCGGTTTGCGTACCAGTTGGTTCAGGGTGGGCATACTCTCTCCGGATACGTAATTGTGGCAGGCTGATTGCCCCGCCAATAAGAGCGCGCATTTTAGGGATGCGCGCCCAAGCTGTCAAGAAAGACAGGCAGGTTCTGAACTTATTTGCTGTGGGTAGCAACAGCCCCTACCGGTTCGGATACTTCTGCCATGATTTCACGGCGCTGCAGACGTCGACGATTCTCATGATAGGCAAGACCTGTTCCCGCAGGAACCAGGCGACCGACAATGACGTTCTCCTTCAGCCCCCGCAAATCGTCAACCCTTCCGGATACCGCAGCTTCCGTAAGCACCCTGGTGGTTTCCTGAAAACTCGCTGCGGAAATGAACGATTCCGTGGAGAGACTGGCTTTGGTGATACCAAGAAGCATGGGCGTATAGCGAGCAGGTTCCTTCCCCGCCGCCTCCAGGAGCGCGTTTTCTTCGTCCACACGGGCACGGTCTACCTGATCACCGGTAATAAAGCTACTATCTCCAGCGTAGGTAATCTCGACCTTGCGCAACATCTGCCGCAAGATCACCTCGATATGTTTGTCGTTGATCCGTACCCCTTGCAATCGATAGACATCCTGTACTTCGTCGACAATGTACGTTGCCAGTGCCTGCACCCCCAAAACCCGAAGAATGTCGTGGGGTACTGGCTGCCCTTCTACCAAAGGTTCACCAGGACTGACGCGTTCACCCTCATAGACGGTCACATGTCGTCCTTTGGGGATCAGATATTCGTGTTGTTCCCCATACTCATCGGTAATGATCAATCGCTGCTTGCCCTTGGTATCCTTGCCGAAGCTGATGATGCCATGATGCTCCGCAATAATGGCATAGTCCTTGGGCCGCCGGGCCTCGAACAATTCCGCCACGCGGGGCAAACCACCGGTGATATCGCGGGTCTTGCTGGTTCCCACCGGCAGCCTTGCAAGGATGTCTCCAGGTTGTACTTCTACTCCTTCCTGGACGGCAATGATGGCCCGAGGTGGCAAGTAATAGCGCGCCGGTAGATCGGTTCCTGGCAGCTTAAGGTCTCTACCTTTGCTGTCCTGCAACAAGACCACAGGTCGAAGGTCCCTGCCTGCTGCCGGTCGCTGCTTGGCATCGATCACTGCGAGGGTACTAAGTCCAGTGATTTCATCACTCTGGGAAACCACACTCAGACCTTCCACAGCGTCCTGCAGAGAAACTTTACCAGCAATTTCGCTCACAATGGGTCGAGTGTGGGGGTCCCACTCCGCAATTCGCTTACCAGCAGCAACAATCTCACCATCTTGTACCAGAATCGTTGCACCGTAAGGAACCTTGTAGCGCTCCTTCTCCCTTCCTTGCTCGTCGGTTACGGCGATTTCGCCATTACGACCTACCACCACGTGCCGACCACTGGGATGCTCCACGGAACGCAAACTGCTGTGGTAGCGGATCACCCCCCCTTGCTTGATATCGATACTGCTCTGGGCTGCCGCTCGACTCGCCGCACCACCAATGTGGAAGGTCCGCATGGTGAGCTGTGTTCCCGGCTCGCCAATGGACTGCGCGGCAATGACCCCAACGGCCTCACCGATGTTCACCAAATGTCCCCGCGCCAGATCCCGACCATAACAGAGGGCGCAGACCCCATGCCGGGCTTTGCAGGTCAACGGCGAACGAACCTTGACCACATCCACACCAAGCTCATCCAATTGGCCTATGACCTTTTCGGTAAGCAGGGTGTTTCGCGCAATGGCAATTTCGCCGCTGTTGGGATGCAAAATATCTTCCGCAAGGACTCGGCCCAGCACCCGTTCCCGGAGTGGCTCCACGACTTCTCCACCTTCCACCAACGGCATCATCGGCAGACCTTCTTCGGTCCCACAGTCGTGTTCCACCACCACCAGATCTTGGGTCACGTCCACCAGGCGGCGTGTCAGGTAACCGGAGTTGGCAGTTTTTAATGCCGTATCCGCCAGACCTTTCCGCGCACCGTGGGTAGAGATGAAGTACTGGAGCACGTTCAAACCTTCCCGGAAATTTGCGGTGATAGGCGTCTCGATGATGGAGCCATCGGGTTTGGCCATCAGACCGCGCATTCCCGCAAGCTGACGGAGCTGCGCCGCAGATCCTCGGGCTCCCGAGTCGGCCATCATGTAAATGGAGTTAAAGGATACCTGTTCTGCAACTGTACCATCGGGCAAGGTCACCTGCTCCTTGCTGACCCGATCCATCATCGCTTTTGCCACCTCATCGGTGGCTCGCGACCAGATATCGACGACTTTGTTATATCGTTCCCCTTCGGTAACCAGACCCGAAGTATACTGGTCCTGAATGGTCTTCACCTCTTCCTCGGAGCGGGCCAGGATCGTTTCCTTTTCCGGGGGCGTGACCATGTCGCCAGCTCCAAAGGAAATACCTGCCCGCGTCGCCATCCGATAGCCCATGTACATGAGCTGATCGGCAAACACGACCGTATCTTTCACCCCAAGCATCCGGTAGCAGGTATTGATCAATTCAGCAATGGCTTTCTTTTTGAGCACCCGGTCAATTACCGAGAACGGCAAACCCTCTGGCAATATGTCGCTGAGCATGGCGCGGCCGACCGTGGTTTCGATCCGCTCATTGCGAAAGCGGACCGTGATCCGCGCGTGCAGGCCCACCTCTCCCAGTTCGTAAGCGCGCCGTAACTCGGCGGTATTGGCAAATCGCATCCCTTGGCCTTTGGCGTCCAAACGCTCCTGGGTCATGTAGTACAGACCCAGAACAATATCCTGAGAGGGGACGATGATGGGATCGCCATTGGCCGGACTCAAGATATTGTTTGTCGACATCATCAAGGTCCTGGCTTCGATCTGGGCCTCCAGCGACAGCGGGACGTGCACCGCCATCTGGTCACCATCAAAGTCGGCATTATATGCCGCACACACCAACGGATGGAGCTGGATCGCCTTGCCCTCGATGAGCACCGGCTCAAAGGCCTGAATACCGAGTCGGTGCAAGGTCGGGGCACGGTTGAGCATGACCGGATGTTCCCGAATGACTTCTTCGAGGATATCCCAGACTTCTGGACGTTCGGATTCCACCAGGCGTTTGGCCATCTTGATGGTGGTTGCCAGACCGCGCTCCTCCAGCTTGTTGAAAATAAATGGCTTGAAGAGCTCCAAAGCCATTTTCTTGGGCAAGCCACACTGGTGCAGGCGTAATTCCGGTCCGACCACGATGACCGAACGGCCCGAATAATCCACCCGTTTACCAAGCAGGTTTTGACGGAAACGGCCTTGCTTACCCTTGATCATATCGGCCAGGGACTTGAGCGGACGCTTGTTGGGTCCGGCAATGGCTCGCCCCCGTCGACCATTATCGAGGAGGGCATCGACGGCTTCCTGCAGCATGCGCTTTTCGTTGCGAACGATAATATCCGGGGCTTTGAGTTCCAGCAGCCGCTTCAAGCGATTATTTCGGTTGATGACCCGCCGATACAGATCATTCAGGTCGGAGGTGGCAAAACGTCCTCCATCCAGGGGTACCAAGGGCCGCAAATCCGGCGGGAGCACCGGCAACACCTCCAAAATCATCCATTCGGGGCGATTCCCAGAATTTACGAAGGCCTCAAGGATTTTGAGGCGTTTTGCCAGTTTTTTGGTCTTGGTATCGGAGTTGCTGTTGAGCAACTCCTCCCGAATCTGTTCAATTTCCGCTTCGAGGGGAATGGTTTTGAGTAGCTCGCGAATCCCTTCGGCCCCCATCATTGCCCGGAACTGATCCCCGTACGCCTCCAACGCATCCAAATATTGATCTTCGCTCAAGATCTGACCACGCTGCAGGTCAGTAACCCCCAGATCTACATCAATCACTACGTAGGCTTCGAAATAGAGCACCCGTTCGATATCTCGCAAGGACATATCGAGAATCATTCCCATGCGACTGGGTAACGATTTCAAGAACCAGATATGGGCTACCGGGCTTGCCAATTCAATATGGCCCATCCGCTCCCGACGTACCCGGGCCTGGGTTACTTCGACCCCACACTTTTCACAAACCACACCGCGATGTTTTAGCCGTTTGTACTTGCCACAAAGACACTCGTAATCTTTGATGGGTCCAAAAATCTTGGCACAGAACAAGCCCTCGCGTTCTGGTTTAAAGGTTCGATAATTGATGGTCTCTGGTTTCTTGACTTCACCGTATGACCAGGAGCGAATTTTATCGGGAGAAGCGATACCAATTCGAATGGCATCAAATTCTTCCTGGCGATCGTTCTGTTTGAATAGCTTAAGGAGGTTATTCAAGGCAATTTTCCTTATCCGAAACCTGCGGATACTTAAACCGATTGTTCCAGTTCAATGTCGATAGCCAGCGACCGCAATTCTTTCAACAAGACATTGAAAGATTCAGGCATCCCCGCATCCATGCGAAAATCTCCTTTAACGATGGACTCGTACATCTTGCTTCGACCAGATACATCATCGGATTTCACCGTAAGCATTTCCTGTAGGGTATAGGCTGCACCATAAGCCTCCAGGGCCCATACTTCCATTTCGCCAAAGCGCTGACCGCCAAACTGAGCCTTACCGCCCAGTGGCTGCTGGGTAACCAGACTATAGGGCCCCGTCGAACGTGCGTGCATTTTGTCATCCACCAAATGATGAAGTTTCAGCATATACATATAGCCCACGGTTACCGGTCGATCGAAGGGTACGCCGCTACGACCGTCAAAGAGGATGACTTGGCCACTGCGGGGAAGACCAGCCAACTCCAACATATCCTGAATTTCTTCTTCCGAGGCACCATCGAAAACCGGAGTTGCCATGGGTACTCCGTTGCGGAGATTTTGGGCGAGCGCCACGATTTCCTCATCACCCAAGCTATCGATATCTTCCCTCTTTCCGGAACGATTGTAGATTTCCTTGAGGAAGGCGCGTAATTCCGCAACGGCCCGTTGCTGATCGAGCATTTCCCCTATTTTCCGACCCAGGCCCTTGGCAGCCCACCCCAGATGGGTTTCCAAAATCTGGCCCACATTCATGCGAGACGGCACACCCAGCGGATTGAGCACGATATCCACCGGCGTCCCGTCGGCCAGATAGGGCATATCCTCTACTGGTACGATCTTGGAGACCACACCTTTGTTGCCATGCCGCCCGGCCATTTTATCGCCAGGTTGTAGCTGCCGCTTGACGGCAACGTGCACCTTGACCATTTTGAGGACACCAGGGCTCAGATCATCTCCCTGAGTCAGCTTGCGGCGCTTTTCTTCTAAAACGGAATCCAAGCGTTCCCGTTGTTGCTCCAATTGGGCCCGGATCTGCTCCAGTGCCTCATTATGTTCTTCGGCGCGCAAACGAATATCAAACCACTGTTCTCGTGGAAGATCCTTGAGATAACCCTTAGTAATCTTCGCACCCGCTGCAAGTCCTGCCGGACCTCCATCAGCAACCTTACCCACCAGGATCCGTTCGATTCGCTGATAGGTATCGGCCTCGAAGATCCGATATTCGTCCTGGACATCCTTGCGCACCTTCTTGAGTTGCTCTTCTTCAATGGCCTTGGCCCGTGCATCCTTTTCAATTCCATCGCGGGTGAACACCTGGACATCAATGACCGTGCCATACATGCCGGCTGGCATCCGTAGTGAATTGTCCTTTACATCCGATGCCTTTTCCCCAAAAATGGCACGCAAAAGTTTTTCTTCTGGGGTTAGTTGGGTTTCCCCTTTGGGCGTCACCTTGCCTACGAGGATATCTCCCGGAGCCAGTTCAGCGCCAATGGTAACAATCCCGGACTCATCGAGATGGCGCAGCAAGGCTTCACCCACATTGGGAATATCCCGGGTAATTTCTTCTGGACCTAGCTTGGTATCCCGGGCGTAGACCGAGAATTCTTCAATATGGATCGTCGTGTAGCGATCCTCGGCCACCACCCGCTCCGAGATCAGGATGGAGTCCTCGAAGTTGTACCCGTTCCATGGCATGAACGCCACCAGGATGTTCTGTCCCAAAGCCAACTCACCCAGTTCCGTGCTAGGCCCATCTGCCAGCACATCGCCTCGCGCAACCTGGTCGCCCACTGAGACAATGGGCTTTTGATTGAGGGTGGTATTCTGGTTGGAACGGGAGTACTTCACCAGATTGTAAATATCTACCCCTGGCTCACCTGGTTGGGTCTCTTCATCATTGACCCGCACCACAATGCGTGCACCATCCACACTATCCACCACACCTCCCCGACGCGCCACCACCGCCGCACCGGAGTCAATGGCAACCACCCGCTCCATCCCTGTTCCCACTAGCGGCGCGTCAGAGCGAACGGTCGGCACTGCCTGGCGTTGCATGTTGGAACCCATGAGGGCGCGGTTGGCATCGTCATGCTCCAGGAAGGGGATCAGGCTTGCTGCCACCGATACGATCTGGCGTGGGGATATATCCATTAATTGCACCTGATCGGGACTTGCAAGCGTAGTTTCATTCTTATATCGACAGGATACCAACTCATCCACCAATCGGTTTTCTTCATCCAGTCGGGAGTTGGCCTGGGCAATAATGTAGTTTCCTTCATCGATGGCAGAAAGATAGATCACTTCATCGGTAGCCTTCCCATCCATCACCTTGCGATAGGGAGTCTCGAGAAATCCATGGGCATTGGTCCGCGCGTAGCAGGCAAGGCTGTTGATCAAGCCAATATTTGGACCCTCAGGGGTCTCAATGGGGCAGATTCGCCCATAGTGGGTAGGATGAACGTCGCGCACCTCAAAACCCGCCCGTTCCCGGGTAAGACCTCCCGGCCCCAAAGCAGATACCCGTCGCTTATGGGTGACCTCGGACAAGGGGTTGGTTTGATCCATGAATTGGGAAAGCTGACTCGAACCAAAGAACTCATTGACTACCGCGGCAATGGGTTTCGCGTTGATGAGGTCCTGTGGAGTTAGCCCTTCGCTTTCGGCCAGGGACAAGCGATCCTTTACTGCGCGCTCCACCCGTACCAGGCCCAGACGGAATTGATTTTCCATCAACTCCCCAACGGAACGGACCCGGCGATTGCCAAGATGATCGATATCGTCGATCTCGCCAATGCCATTACGGAGATCCACCAGGACCTTCATCACTGCGATGATATCTTCATTGGTCAAAACTCCCGGTCCGGAAGTTTCTTCCCTACCCACCCGGCGATTGAATTTCATCCGACCTACCACGGAGAGATCATAGCGATCTGGACTGAAAAAGAGACCTTGGAAAAGGGTCTGTGCAGCTTCCTTGGACGGCGGCTCACCAGGACGAATGAGGCGATAAATCTCCAGCTGGGCCTCGTGGGCATCCCGCGAAGTATCAATTCGCAGGGTCTCTGAAATATAAGGCCCACGATCTACCTCGTTGGTGTAGAGGGTTTCAATCTCGATAGGAGATAGCTGGCGCAGTTTTTTGATGGCATCCTCATCAAGAGGATCGTTGGCCTCCAGGACCAGTTCCCCCGTACCTGGATCCACCAGATCTTTGGCCAGAACCTTTCCCAACAAGTAAGCCTCGGGGACGGGAACCTCCGTATTTTCGGCAAGCTCTTGCAATATGCGGACATGCCGGGCTGTTACCCGTTTACCCTTGGCTACAAGCAACTCACCCGTCTTGGGGTGAACGATATCAAAAACTGCCAATTCACCTTGCAGACGCTGGGGCACCAGGTGATAGTAGATTTCTGCGCCATCAATGCGAAATCGGTCAGTTTCAAAAAAGAGACCCAGAATATCCTCCGTGCTGTAGCCCAAGGCACGTAACAAGGTGGTTGCTGGTAGCTTGCGACGACGATCAATGCGAGCGTACAGATGATCTTTGGGATCAAACTCAAAATCCAGCCAGGAACCACGGTAGGGAATGATTCGGGCATTGAAAAGAAGTTTGCCAGAAGAATGGGTCTTGCCACGGTCATGGTCGAAAAATACCCCGGGGGAGCGGTGAAGCTGGGACACAATGACACGTTCGGTACCATTGATAATGAATGAACCGTTTTCCGTCATCAACGGCAACTCACCCATGTAGACGTCCTGTTCCTTGACATCCTTGATTCTCCTGGCGCCGGTATTGTCGTCTTTCTCGTAGAGAACAAGACGTAGCCGCACCCGCAATCCGGCACAGTAGGTGGCACCGCGCTGATGACACTCCATTACATCAAAGACCGGCTTTTCCAAGCGATAACCGACGTAATCCAGACTCGCGTTACCGGAATAACTCTCCATGGGGAAGAGAGAGCGGAATACCGCTTCCAGGCCCGTATCCTTGCGCGCCGGCGCCGGGACATCGGCTTGGAGAAATTCACGATAGGAATCCATTTGGGTTGCCAATAAATAAGGAACCGGTAGGATGCTTTGGCTCTTGCCAAAGTCTTTACGAATTCGCTTCTTTTCCGTAAAAGAGTAAGCCATGGATACTCCGCGCGATACTCGCTAAGGTACATAACCAATGGTAGCAACACGCCACCAATAATGAGGGGCTGGCAGCATGCCGCCGCCAGCCTTTTTTGCAAGGCACTGGACTGTTACTTGATCTCGGCCTCGGCACCTGCTTCCACAAGCTGCGCCTTGATACTTTCTGCCTCAGCCTTAGCAATGCCTTCCTTGACCGGTTTGGGCGCTCCGTCCACCAAATCCTTGGCTTCCTTGAGGCCCAGCCCGGTAATGGCACGCACCACCTTGATGGTATTTACCTTGTTGGCCCCAGCGTTGGTCAGGATGACATCAAACTCTGTCTTTTCCTCTACAGCAGCTGCAGCCTCACCGCCACCGCCACCCGCTGCGGCGGGAGCAGCAACAGCTACAGCAGCTGCGGAAACACCAAACTTCTCTTCCATGTCCTTGATCAATTCGGACAACTCTAAAACCGTCATGCCAGCAATGGCATCCAGGATATCTGTTTTCGACAACGCCATGATAAAATTCTCCTGCTGATAATAATGGATTTACGCCGCAGCCTGATCACGTACCGCCGCCAGTACCCGTACAAAACGTCCGGGAACCTCGTTGAGAGTACGCACAAAAGTGGAAATGGGCGCTTGCATGGTTCCCATGAGCTTCGCCAGCAGTTCTTCCCGTGAGGGCATCTTGCTGAGCTGCTGGATTGCCTGGGCATCCATCAGCTTTGCTCCCAAGGCACCACCGGTGATGACAAATTTGTCGTTGGCTTTGGCAAAGTCTGTATAGACCTTGGCCACCGCAACTGGATCAGAACTGGCCGCAAAGACCAACGGACCCGTCAACAACGACTCCATCACCGCAAAGTCGGTATTAGCCAGAACCCTCTTGAGCAGGGTGTTCTTGACCACCTGCACATGGACTCCTTGACGTCTTGCCATAACCCGCAGTTCCGTCATCTTGGCAACGCTTAAGCCACGGTACTCTGCAACTGCCATGGCTTGCGCATCTACCAACTTCGCCTGCAAGGCAGCAACCACCTGTTCTTTCTCTGCGAGTTTGAGACTCACGGTTTGCTACCTCCTACTTGACAGAGGCGGCCAGAATATCCTGGCGCGCCGTCGCCTGCGCAGGGTATTTTTTAAGGCCAAAGCCCCCTGCGGTCTTGGAACGCCGGCTCTCGCCGACACATCCGTTCGAGAACGGAATTCTTTACAGTCCCGCAGGATCCACGACAATGCCGGGACCCATGGTGGGGTTTACACAAATCTTTCGGATATAAACACCCTTGCTGGTGCTGGGCTTGGCTTTCTTCAAGCTGTCCAGAAGTGCCAGGAAATTCGCCTGCAGATCCTCAACGGGAAAAGTTGCCTTGCCGATACTGCCATGGACGATCCCACCCTTATCGGCACGATATCGAATCTGGCCTCCCTTGGCATTGTGTACTGCAGTGCGCACATCAGCAGTAACCGTACCCACCTTGGGATTAGGCATCAATCCCCGTGGCCCTAGGACCGGACCCAAGGTACCAACAACGCGCATGGCATCCGGAGTGGCGATCACCACGTCGAAATCCATCTGCCCCGCCTTGACCTGCTCCGCCAGATCCTCCATTCCTACCAAATCAGCACCCGCATCCTTTGCTTCCTGGGCCTTTTCACCAGTGGCGAACACTGCAACGCGCATGGTCTTGCCCGTACCTTTGGGGAGCACCACCGCGCCGCGGACGACCTGGTCCGATTTGCGTGGATCAATGCCAAGGCTTACGGCAATATCAACTGATTCCGGGAACTTGGCGGTAGCCGTTTGCTTGACCAAGGCCAATGCCTCTTCCAAAGGATAGCGTTTACTCCGATCAACCAATGCGTGCGCTGCCAGGACGCGCTTCGATCGCCTTGTCATGTCTTAGCCCTCCACCGTCAAACCCATACTTCGGGCAGTGCCTCGAATACTCCGCTTTGCCGATTCCAGATCTTCCGTATTGAGATCAGGGAGTTTGATCTTGGCAATTTCTTCCACCTGCGCCTCGGTTACTTTACCCACCTTGTTGGTGTTGGGTCGGCCGCTACCGGACTGCAGCCCAGCAGCTTTCAACAGCAAAACGGGCGCCGGAGGTGTTTTGATGATGAAACTAAAACTTTTATCCGCATAGACAGTAATGACCACAGGAAGGGGAAGTCCCGGCTCCATGCCTTGGGTCTGTGCGTTGAAAGCCTTACAAAACTCCATGATGTTGAGTCCTCGCTGGCCCAGCGCTGGACCAATGGGCGGACTCGGATTGGCTTGGCCAGCTTTCACCTGTAGCTTGATATAACCAGTAATTTTCTTTGCCATCAATACTCCTTGAGGTGCAAACGCCAGAGGGCTCCCTCATTCATCCACTCTCGATCAGATCTTTTCCACCTGACTGAAATCCAACTCCACTGGGGTGGAGCGCCCAAAAATCGTTACCGAAACCCGCAACTTACTCTTTTCGAAATTCACTTCTTCGACAACACCATTGAAGTCCTTGAAAGGCCCCTCGATGACCCTGACCTGTTCACCCGCTTCAAAAGTAAATTTGGGCCGGGGCTTTTCCACCCCTTCTTTGATACGGTCCAAGATGGCTTTGGCCTCCTCCTCGCTTAAGGGATGGGGACGGCCCACGGCTCCACCTACAAATCCTGTTACCCGGGGAGTGCTTTTTACCAGATGCCAGGTCTGGTCATTCATTTCCATTTGCACCAGGACGTATCCAGGGTAAAACATTCGTTGCGAAGTGGTTCGCTGCCCATTGCGCATTTCCATTACTTCTTCCACGGGAACCAGGATTTCGCCAAATTGATCTGCAAGACCTTCCCGTCTTGCCCGTTCCCGAATTTCACCTTGTACCCGCTTTTCATAGCCGGAAAAAGCATGTACCACATACCAACGCATCGCCATACTTACGCTCCTCCCAAGGCAAATCGGACGATCGTCAGCAACGCCATGTCGATCAACCACAAAAACAATGCAATTACCACGATCAATGCCAACACCACTGCCGTGCTACGCAATAGCTCCGATCGTGTGGGCCACACCACCTTGCGCAGCTCCACATAGGAATCGCGAAAAAACTGGATTACATCTCGAGATGCCTGACTCAGAAAGAAGACAGCCACAGCCAGAAGCAGCAATACCCCCAGAGCAATCGCCGGAAGTCCCCTTCCATAGTGAAGGGGCACCAGAAAATAAGCAAGCACACCCACTGCAGCCAAGGCTGCCGCAGTATAGAGCTTTACTTTTTCTGACATGAAGCCGCTTCCTAAATAGTGGCAGGGCAGGAGGGGCTCGAACCCCCAACCTGCGGTTTTGGAGACCGCTGCTCTACCAATTGAGCTACTGCCCTGCAGAAACACATGGCGGCCAGGCAGGCCGCCCCTTTATGACAAGCCAAAGAGTGTCCGCCAGCGAGAGGCGGATATCGGCGGTAGACCCTTTACTCCACGATCTGGGAAACGACGCCGGCACCGACGGTCCGACCGCCTTCCCGCACCGCAAAACGCAACCCTTCTTCCATGGCAATGGGAGCAATCAGACTCACCTTGAACTGGATGTTGTCTCCAGGCATCACCATCTCCACCCCTTCCGGTAGCTCTACCGCTCCCGTTACATCCGTCGTCCGGAAGTAGAATTGCGGCCGGTAGCCATTGAAGAAAGGCGTGTGCCGTCCCCCCTCTTCCTTGGACAATACATAGACTTCCGCCTCAAACTTGGTGTGCGGCTTGATGCTGCCCGGCTTCGCCAGTACCTGCCCACGCTCCACTTCGTCTTTCTTGGTACCGCGCAGCAACACGCCAACATTGTCACCCGCCTGGCCCTGGTCCAGAATCTTGCGGAACATCTCCACTCCCGTGACCGTGGTCTTGCTCGTCGGCCGAATACCAACAATCTCCACTTCGTCACCCACCTTGCAGATCCCGCGTTCAATCCGTCCCGTTACTACCGTGCCCCGACCAGAAATACTGAAAACATCTTCAATGGGCATCAGGAAGGCCTTGTCAATGGGCCGCTCCGGCAAGGGAATGTAGCTGTCCATGGCTTCGGCCAGCTTCAAAATCGCCGGCTCCCCAATCTCGCTCTGATCCCCCTCCAGGGCCTTGAGCGCCGAGCCTATGACCACCGGAATGTCGTCTCCGGGAAATTCATACTTGGAGAGCAGCTCCCGCACTTCCATTTCCACCAGTTCCAGAAGCTCGGCGTCATCCACCATGTCAGCCTTGTTCAAAAACACCACAATGTATGGCACCCCTACCTGCCGCGCCAACAAAATATGCTCCCGCGTCTGCGGCATGGGGCCGTCCGCCGCCGAGCACACGAGAATGGCCCCGTCCATCTGCGCCGCACCCGTAATCATGTTCTTGACGTAATCCGCATGACCAGGACAGTCCACATGGGCGTAGTGCCGATTCGCCGTCTCGTACTCCACATGGGAGGTCGCAATGGTAATACCGCGTGCACGCTCTTCCGGTGCATTGTCAATCTGGTCGTATGCCCGCGCCTCTCCACCAAACCTGGCCGACAATACCTTCGTCAACGCCGCCGTCAACGTGGTCTTCCCGTGATCCACGTGACCAATCGTCCCTACGTTTACATGCGGCTTCGTCCGCTCAAACTTTCCCTTGGACATTCAGAAGACCCTCTCCCTATGTATATGAAGCAAAAGCGTTCAATATGGAGCCCACAACCGGACTTGAACCGGTGACCTCTTCCTTACCAAGGAAGTGCTCTGCCGACTGAGCTATGTGGGCCGAACTTGGAGCGGGTGATGGGAATCGAACCCACACCATCAGCTTGGAAGGCTGAGGTTCTGCCATTGAACTACACCCGCACGACCGAAGCCGGCAACTATCAATTATCTGGTGGAGGGGGGAGGATTCGAACCTCCGAAGGCAGAGCCGTCAGATTTACAGTCTGATCCCTTTGACCGCTCGGGAACCCCTCCAGCGGTAGCCGCGAATTATCCTTGGACTAGCCGGAACTGTCAAGGCGTCAAGGGCTCAATCAATACTGACTCAATGAGTTATCCACGGCTTAAAAAGCACCACAGGTTTCCGAAGCAGTGCTGCGGTCTTGACATCGTTGTCGATTTACAACATTCTTGGATATGTTGTAAAAATGCCGCTGCATCCCTTGGGGCAGCGGTCCTAACGAGTTGGTATCGAGGAGGGTAACGCAATGTCAAAAGCTTTACAGCTGCCGCTTGCTGTTTCAGCGGCCCTATTCTTTTTGGCTGGCGCCGCACAGGCCAGCAATGCCTATGAGGGCTATGCCGTTACTGCACAAGGAAAGCCCGTGGTAACGGACAAGGGCTTGTGCGTCCGTGGCGGCCGGCCAGAGGACCAAGGCCCAGTTCCTGCCTATTGTGCCCCTGCCCCCGCACCCAAGGTGGCAGCCGCCCCGGCACCTGCACCAGCTCCGGCACCCGCACCCATTGCCCCCGTCGAGCAGACCATTTTGGTCAGTAAACCCATCACCATCACGGGCATCAATTTTAAGTTCAATTCTTATAAGCTATTGGATCGCGACATCAAGGTCCTTGATGAAGTAGCCGATTTTGCCAAAAAACATCCTGATGCCGTTCTGGACATCAATGGATACTGCAGTAAAGTAGGAACCTATGCTTACAACCTGAAACTCTCCAAATTACGCGCCGAGAGTGTTGCACAATATCTGGAACGGCATGGGGTGAGCCGCAGCCGCATGGTCCTAGTTGGTCATTCCTACAATGATCCTATCGCCAGCAATGCCACCCCTGAAGGAAGATTCCTGAATCAGCGGGTAGAAATCAACTCCAGCATCAAGGTGGAAAAGACCGTTACCAAGTAAGCTGGTGGATTTTTTTGTCAGGGGCCTCACAAGAGGCCCCTTTTTCATGCCCGCTCCTGCCGACAGCCATGGTATAATCCACCCATGCGAGAATCCTATCTGCGCTACCTGCGCATTTTCCAGATTACCCGGGTCTTGGTGCGGTACCGCCTGGACGAACTGCTATATTACCTTCCACTCCTCAAACCATATCAAGCGCTGCTAAAGCTCAACCCAGCTCGCTGGATCATGCCCAAGCCAGACGGCAGCTTTGCCGTCCGTCTGCGCATGGCGCTAGAGGATCTGGGACCCACTTTCATCAAATTGGGGCAAATGCTGTCTACCCGACGGGATCTATTACCTGAGGAGATTACTCGCGAGCTATCCCGTTTGCAGGACGCTGTGGCACCATTTTCTTCTGCCCAGGCACGCGAGCTCATTGAAAATTCCTTGAAACGTCCGGTTTCGGAAGTCTTTGCCCATCTGGAGCCTGAACCAGCCGCTGCCGCATCCATAGCCCAGGTTCATTTCGGTCGTCTGCTGGATGGCCGCGAGGTCGCCATCAAAATCCGCCGGCCCGGTCTACGTCGCATCATTGACCAGGATTTAGGCATTCTGAAGTGGTTGGCAGACTTGGCAGAACGGTATTCCCAGGAAGGGAGACGTCTACGTGTGCGTGCCGTTGTAGCTGAGTATGCCAAAACCTTACTGGGAGAATTGGATTTTTTGCGAGAGGCAGCCAACGCGAGTCAAATTCGTCGTAACTTTGCAGCAGAACCAGATCTACTTTACATCCCGGAAATCTATTGGGACTATTGTAGTGAATCGGTATTGGTCATGGAGCGGATCTACGGTATCCCCATTGGCCAACAGGATGCATTGCGTGCAGCTGGTATCGACTTCGATTTGCTCTCGCGACGGGCCGCGGAGATTTTCTTTCGCCAAGTCTTTCGCGATTCATTTTTTCATGCCGACATGCATCCAGGCAATATTTTCATTGACCCTACCAATGGTCGTTTCATTGCCGTAGATTTTGGGATCATGGGGAGTCTGGATGACGACAGTCAACACTATCTCGCTGATAACATGCTCGCCTTTTTTGAGCGGGACTACCGACGGGTAGCCGAGGCCCACGTTGCCGCAGGCTGGGTACCCCCCGATACCAATATCCAGGATTTCGAAACGGCCATTCGTGCCATTGCCGAACCTGTCTTCGAAAAACCTCTCAATGAAATTTCTGTGGCGCAACTTTTGCTGCGACTTTTCCAAACCACTCGCGAGTTTCAAATGCAAACGCAGCCACAACTATTGCTCCTCCAAAAAACCCTCGTGAGTGTCGAGGGTATTGCCCGGGACTTCAACCCCAAACTCAATATCTGGGAAATCGCAACACCCTTGTTACAGGATTGGCTCAACCGCCAGCGGGGGCCACGGGCTTGGTGGAACCAGTTGCGACGACATGCGCCCCAATGGGGTTTAGCCTTGCCGGAGTTGCCAGAACTGATCCATGGCATGTTCGCGAAAGGTATCCGTGGTGAATTGCGCATTCCGATCCGAAATGAAGATCTTGCGGGGATTCGGGAGGAACTTCGCGCGGGCTTTCGCCGCCTGGCAATTATTACTAGCTCGGTTGTAATCCTCGTTGGATTGGCCTTGATCGCTGCCTTGGAAGGGGCTTTAGATGCCACTATAATTGGTTTGCCCGTCTGGCTTTGCTTGCTCCTTTCGCCGGTGCTTGCCTGGGCACTTAGCCGATGGTTTCAACGGGTTTTTATCAGACTACGCTAGGAGGGAGGCATGTGGATTATTTTTTCTTTGTTCATTGCCGCGCTTGCAGTAATCTTTTCTTTACAAAATAACATTCAAAGCTCTGTTCATTTTTTTAATTGGAATTTTCAACAATCCATCGGTATTATTGTACTCATTGCCTTCGTTGCCGGAATAATAGCCAGTAGTATTTTCTATCTACCAACCCATATTCGCAATCACTGGAAACTGCGTCGGCATCGCAAGCAGATTGCCGAACTGGAAAGTTCATTGGCAGGGGAACAGGGTCGTCGCCAATTCCTGGAAAAACAATTGGCAGTAATCCACGATTTGCAGAGTACTTCGCACGCTGACCAGCCAGCGGGCGAAGCCCCGACAGAGCCTGCTGATACCAGGCACTAGCTACCGATCCTTCGGAGGAACTATCGCTTTTCCTGTGCTACCGTTACCACCGTATTTTCTGCACTGGGCTGAATATGCATCTTTGCCAAAACGGCCAGGTTAGCGCGAGCCTGGGTTACACCCTGGGCTTCGGCCTGCTGCCACCAATACGCTGCCTTGGCAAAATCCTGCGGGACACCTTGACCCAAATAGTAGAGGTTACCCAGATTATATTGGGCTGCTGCCAATTGTTGTGCAGCTGCTTTTGCAAACCACTGGGCAGCAAGGGCGTAGTCTTGCTTCACCCCTTGGCCGAAATAATACAGATTTGCCAGATTGTACTGGGCCTTGGCGTACCCATGCTCTGCAGCCTTTTGGAACCACTGGGCTGCCAGAGAATAATTCTGGGGTACTCCTTCCCCCAAAGCGCAACGGGTTCCGATGCTGTTTTCCAGTTTGGCCGTGGTGAGCTCCGCCGGCGAACTGGTGGCATTGTCAGCTTTCTCTTCCTGGGTCAGGGGACCGGCAAGCGCAGATGCTGCCACTGCGAATATGCCACAGGCGGTAACCCCCTTGATCAACATGGCTCTTTTCATCATTCCGGCACTCCCAGCAAAACCATCCTTGGAGTCAGTATCTTACCCTAGGAACATAAAGTTATGCCAGAGCTTTTCGCGAGCGTATTGCTGGCCCTTACTCTGCGGCGCGCCACTGGGCTGCCAGGCGGTCCAGAACAGCATTGATGAAACGATGGCCCTGCTCCGAACCAAAAGATTTGTCCAATTCGATGGCTTCGTTGAGTATGACTCGGTAGGGTGTATCGAGCTGGTGACGAAGCTCATAAGCGGCCAGCCGGAGAATGGCCCGCTCTACCGGGTTGACGCCATCCTCCCAACGACGCTCCGTGAGTACCGCAGCAATCTCCGGATCCAGCGCGTCCATTTGTGGACAAAGCCCCTGCCAGAGACGATCAAAAAAGGCGCGATCCGCACCAGCTAGGCGCTCTGGATCCGCATGAAACTGTTCAGCAATCTCGGCACAAGGAGCAGGGTTTAGCTGGCGCTGGTACAAGGCCTGGACCAAAGCCACCCGTGCCAAACGACGACGACTGGGAGTGCGTGCCTGGTTCACAGTTGGGACAACAGCCGCACCATTTCGATAGCCGTAAGCGCGGCATCGAAACCTTTGTTACCCGCCTTGGTTCCTGCCCGCTCGATGGCTTGTTCGATACTGTCGGTAGTTAGCACGCCAAATATCACTGGAATTTGCGTATCAAGCCCTACCTGGGCGATACCCTTGGCCACCTCCCCGGCTACATAGTCAAAGTGCGGGGTCCCTCCCCGGATCACAGCGCCAAGACACAGTATGGCGCTGTAGCGTCCTGAGCGCGCCAATTGTTGGGCCAACAATGGCATTTCATAGGCCCCGGGACTCAAGACCACATGAATCTGTTCTTCCCTCGCCCCATGCCGTTTCAGACCGTCGATGGCACCTTGTTCCAGTTGCTGGGTAATGAAGCTGTTGAATCGGGAAACCAGAAGAACATACTGATCACACTCCTCAACTCGTAGACCCCCCTCAATACGATGAATCATGGCTTTTTTCCTTCGTCAAGAAAGGGCAGTTGATCGACGATTTCAAGACCAAAACCGCTGATGCCCCGGTATTGAAACTGGCTGTCACTCAAAACTCGCGCCCGGTGGACCCCAAGATCACTCAGGATTTGGGCGCCAATGCCAAAGGTCCGCAAGACCCGGCCATTGTCACCGCTTTGACCGGGGCCTTTGGGGTGCTCCGGTAGCTGCGCAATCTGCTTTGCCAGGACCTCGGTATCCTCATGATGTTGCAAGTAGACCAACACGCCAGACTCTTCTTGAGCCAGACGTTGCATGGCTTTGGCGATGGGTCCTTGATCCCCCAGAAAAAGATCCGTCAGGGTTTTGGCGACCTGGACCCGCACCAGCACGGGCAGATCAGCCTGTTCAGGCTTACCATGGACCAAGGCAAAATGGCATTCTTGGGTGACCCAATCCCGAAACAGATGCAAGGTCCATTGACCTTGGGCATTATGCCAGGGCCCACTGGCTTCACGCTGGACAATCCTTTCCCGCTCCAGGCGGTAGTGAATCAGGTCGGCAATGGTACCTATTTTGAGACCGTGCTTGGCGGCATAGGGAAGAAGATCCGGAAGACGGGCCATTTCTCCATTTTCCAGAAGGATTTCGCAAATCACTGCAGCGGGTTTGCACCCAGCGAGTTTAGCCAGGTCGACTGCAGCCTCGGTATGACCTGCCCGGACTAACACACCGCCTGGCTGGGCCATCAGGGGAAAGATATGACCCGGACTGACGATATCGTCAGGACCAGCATCATCGGCGATGGCAGCCTGCACCGTCACTGCCCGATCGGAGGCCGAGATTCCCGTAGTCACCCCCCTTGCAGCTTCGATGGAAACCGTAAAGGCCGTTCCCAATTGCGCCGTATTTCGCTGCACCATTTGGGGGATCTGTAACTGCTGGCAACGTTCCTGGGTCAGCGGGAGACAGACCAGGCCGCGCGCTTCGCGAACCATGAAGTTGATGGCTTCGGGGGTGATGAACTCAGCAGCCATGACCAGATCGCCCTCGTTTTCCCGGCCCTCGTCATCCATCAGAATCACCATGCGACCGGCACGGATTTCTTCAATGATTTCCGGAATAGGGCTGATTTGGGTGGTGCTCATACAAATCCTTTTGCCGCCAAGCTTGCCACGCTGAGGGGCGATTCTACATCGGTGCCAGCAAAGGAAACCATGAGTCGCTCCAGGTATCTGGCAAGCAGATCAACTTCCAGATTGACAGATTGCCCGACTTTCCAGAACTGCGCGGTGGTCTGGGAAAGACTGTGGGGGATTAGATTGAGCTCGAAGCCCCAATCGTATACGGCATTGACCGTGAGGCTGATACCATCGACACAGATGCTTCCCTTTGGGGCAATATACCGAGCCAAACCGGATGGTGCCTGAATCCCATAGAGCATCGAACGACCGGAAGCACGGGCATGAAGCAGTTTACCTATCCCATCCACATGGCCCGCCACCAGATGACCACCCAGTCGGTCGGCCAGACGCAAGGCTTTTTCCAAATTCAGCCAAGCCCCGGGAGCAAGCATCCCCAAGGTGCTACGGGCAAGGGTTTCTCTGGAAACATCAACGGCAAAACAGGCGGCAGCAAGCTCTACGACGGTAAGGCAGACACCCATGACCGCAATACTGTCTCCCAGTTGGACGTCCGCAAGATCCAGGGCGCCAGCGTCAATCCAGAACCTTTGATCGCCAGCCAGGATCTCGCGGCGGTGCAAGCGCCCAATACCCTGCACGATACCCGTAAACATCAGCGCAACTCCTCCCGAAAGTAACGGAGTTTTACATCTGGACCCAGGGCACGACATTCCCACAGCTGCCACCTGGGAATATCCGAAAGACACGCATAAGGACCGGGTTCGGCGCTGGCACGAGCATCCTTACCCAGGAACAAGGGAGCAAGATAGAGCAGGTATTCATCTACCAGGTGGGCGTTCAACAGCGAACTGGCCAATCTCCCCCCAGCCTCGACCAGAATCTCGTTCATTTCTGCCTGGGCCAAAAGCCTCATGAGCCCCCCCCAATCGACACCTGCTCCGGTTTCCGATGGAGACAATTCCAGCAAACGGGCCCCAGCCGCCTCCAGATTGTGAATCTGTCCAGGATCGGCAGCGGGAGTGTGGATAATCCAGGTTTCTCCGGGACTTTGCAAAAGGGCTGCATGGGTGGGAGTCCGCGCGTGGCCGTCCAGGACGATCTTCACCGGATGGCGCACCAGTGGGTGGGCCAGGCGGGGTGCCAAGCGAGGATCATCAGCCAGAATGGTGCCTACCCCCACCAGGATAGCACTGGCCTTCGCGCGTTCCTCCTGAACGTCCTCTCGGGCTGCCGAACCCGTAAGCCATTGGCTTTCCCCGGAAGCCAGGGCCGTTTTACCATCGAGGCTGCTGGCCTGTTTTACCTGTATCCACGGTCTACCAAGCCGCATCCGTTGCAAAAAACCGCGGTTCAAAAAGCGCAGTTCGGGTCCCAATGGTAACAGGGAAACCTGGATTCCAGCCTCTTGCAAGCGTTGGATACCCTGGCCTGCCACCAGCGGATTGGGATCTTCCATCGCCACGACCACCCTCTCAACGCCAGCAGCAATGATCGCTTCCGTACAGGGGGGAGTACGCCCGTGATGGCAGCAGGGCTCCAGGGTCACATACAGGGTCGCTCCCCGGGCCCGCTCGCCGGCACTCGCAAGGGCCATGATTTCTGCATGGGGACCACCGGCCTGGCGGTGAAAACCCCGCCCCACGATCTCGCCTTTGCGCAACAGCAATGCACCCACGCGGGGATTGGGGGGAGTTCCATATGCTCCCTGCTTGGCCAACTCCAGGGCTTCCTGCAGCCATTTCCGATCCTGTACTTCGGCCTGTACTTCAGGAGGAAGCATCTTTTTTACCTTGGGGAGCTGGCCCCATGAGCGCCTCGATTTCTTCGCTAAAGGCGCGCAAATCTTCGAAGCGACGATAGACTGAGGCAAAGCGAACATAGGCAACCGGGTCGAGATCCCGCAGTGCAGCCATCACCAGATCACCAATCTTGCGGGCGGGGATTTCCCGCTCAGGGTGGGTACGGATTTGCTTTTCAATCCGTCGTAAAGCGGCATCCATTTGCTCCGTAGCAACGGGACGCTTGCTTAGGGCGCGGCGCAACCCGAGCAGTAGCTTTTCCTGACTGTAGGGTTCCCTGCGACCATCCGCCTTAACCACCATGGGAAAGGCCAGATCCGCTCGCTCATAGGTATTGAAGCGCTGGCCGCAGGCGGGACACTCCCGACGTCTACGCACCGACTCGCCGTCGTCGGCAAGTCTGGAGTCAACGACTCGGGTATCTTCATGAGCACAAAAGGGACAGTGCACCGTCAACCATAGACCGGGAAACGTTGGCAAAGCTCCAGGACCCGCCCCCGCGCCTGATCCAGGACCAGCTCGTCACTGGGGGAATCGAGAATATCGGCAATGGCAGAACCCAGCACCTCCATCTCTGCCTCAAGGAATCCACGCGTAGTGGCTGCTGGGGTACCCATCCGGATACCGCTGGTGACCGCGGGGGGTCGACGATCAAAGGGCACGGCATTTTTGTTGACAGTGATATGGGCTTTGCCCAACGCAATTTCCGCATCTTTACCCGTAATCTTTTCTCCCAGATCCAGGAGAATAAGATGATTGTCCGTCCCTCCCGAAACTGCCCGATAGCCTCGATTGGCCAGATGGGCTGCCAGTCGCTGGGCATTTTTGATCACCTGGGCTTGATACGCCTTGAATTCGGGTTGCGCTGCCTCCAGGAAAGCAACGGCTTTGCCAGCAATGACATGCATTAACGGCCCACCCTGGATTCCAGGGAAAATCAATGAGTTGATCTTTTTGGCATACTCCTCCCGACAGAGGATCAAGCCACCACGGGGACCTCGCAGGGTCTTATGGGTCGTGCTCGTCACAAAGTCGGCATGAGGCACCGGACTGGGATGCAGGCCGGCGGCCACCAGGCCGGCAATGTGAGCCATATCTACCAACAGATACGCACCAATACTGCGAGCAATTTCACCGATCCGCGCAAAATCGATAATGCGGGAATAGGCACTCGCTCCAGCGATGATCATTTTGGGGCGCTCCTGCTCTGCCAGGGCGGCCATGGCATCGTAATCGATCCGGCCATCCTCTTCCCGGACGCCATAGGCGACCACATCAAAGAGTTTGCCGGAGATATTTACTTTTGCGCCATGGGTGAGATGACCACCATGGGCAAGACTCATCCCCATGATCTTGTCACCAGGTTGCAGAACCGCAAAGAATACCGCCTGGTTGGCTTGCGAGCCGGAGTGTGGCTGGACATTGGCATGTTCGGCACCAAACAGGGACTTCGCACGATCGATGGCCAGCTGCTCCACCACATCAACGAATTCGCAACCACCATAGTACCGCTTACCCGGATAGCCTTCTGCATATTTATTGGTCAACACCGACCCCTGGGCTGCCATTACCAATGGGCTGGTGTAATTTTCTGAGGCGATCAACTCCACATGGTCTTCCTGCCGACGACGTTCCTGCTCCATGGCCTCCGCCAACAGGGGATCTACATCGCGAATCTGCAGAGATTGAGAAAACATGACAATTCCTTACATGGCCAGATCAGCAAACACTAGCAAGGGCTGGCACCCGTACTCAAGGAAAAGATTTACCCTGGTGGAATGAACAGGATTCAACCTACCCGCACCTTCTGTGGCTGTGGCTGCAATACTGGCAATGCCAGGGACCGTCGCTCGCGTTTCCGTCGGGGACGTTGTTTGTTGACAAAAATGTCCTCGTAAGCCACATGCACAACGGGTGGTCCGAGGATCCAGATCAGCAAGGCAAGCCAGACCTGGGCGGGGGTGGGCAAGATCACGCTCACAATGAGCAGAATCGCCCACAGGGCAATGAGGGGGTCCCGCAGCTCTTGACGGAACAGCAAAGCCAGGGTGGTTTCCAATTCCGCCTCGAGCCAACCATGGCCTTTATGCAGCGCCAGTGCGATCCCAAAAAAGGCTGGCGAAAACCAGAAATAGGGGGTAAGCGCCAGATCGCTCAAGCGCTCGCTAAACCCCATCCACCAGCCCCAAAAACCAGGTTCCTGGGGTAAGGACCAATCTCCTGGCAAGCCAGTCAACAAGGCCCCAATCATGACTGTTTCTTGCGCAAATTGAAAAATCAAACCAAAGAGGGTCAGGATCATCCCCCACAGCACTGCAACTCCCAAGGCGTGGCGAAGCTGGGACCACGCATATTCCTGGCCGTCACCACGACCCGCCAGATAGAGGCCAACCAGCAAACCAATGGGTGCCAATCCGTACATGAGCCAATCAGGAAACGGTATTGCCGCAAACGCTGCAGCCAACAAGGCAAAACCCAACCATGGCAGCGGCCTGGCCAAGACGATTTCCGCCCCACCACGTACCCAGCTTTCCATTCGTTGCACCCACGGTTTCGCCAAAGCATCAACCCCTGCAGCTTAGCTCTGATTCTTTATGATATTCTACGGTAGGTAGGCAACAAACTCAAAAAGGTGATGGAGGATTGGTGGTGGCAGAGCTTTTACCAAGTTTTCAGGAACAGGTTCGGCGAGCCCATGGGCAATTGATTCGCATGGTGGTTGCAGCATGCCAGGATCCTGGCAGTTCGGCACAATTGGAAACCCATCTGCAAGTAGCGACAGCCAATGGTTGGGAAGAACTGGTCCACCGTTTGCGCCGCATTCTCCGGGGAGATCGAGAGAATTCCCTGCTCCTTGGTCTGGACGATGAGGACCGCGTGATTGTCGGGAGCATTCTCCAGGGACTCCAGGATCCGACCCTATTACCCGAAGCAAACCAAAGCGCTGATCCCCGTCTGGCCGCCCCAGGGATTGCGAGTATCGTTTTGGCCGTTCGCCGAGGGGATAGCCAAGCCCTCCAGTGGCTGGGTCAAATGGTACAGCAGATGGAGCGGGCGGGGGGAGAAATGGCACGACTGGGGGCTTGCCTGGGCCCCCTCTCCCGGGGAGAGGTCGATCTCACGCCCCTGGAAAGAGGTCTCGGTGCCAGCACTCGCGGTCTCTTACGTCAAATCATGGATGAACTCCACAAGCTACAGGCGCAATAGCTTGCCCTTGAGTCTGGCGGCGAGAATCCCTACCATCCAAAAGCAGGAACATGGGAGGATTGCATGGCAAATACGCACGTCATTGAGGTGAATCTGGGCAATTTTGCCGAAGCAGTGGTGGCCGAGTCTCATCGGCGCCCGGTCCTGGTAGATTTCTGGGCTCCTTGGTGTGGGCCTTGCAGAGCCTTGGGCCCGGTCCTAGAAAAACTTGCAGACGAGATGGGTGGCGCTTTTCTCCTGGCGAAAATCAATTCCGACGAAAATCCGGATCTATCTCGTCGTTACTCGGTACGGGGCATTCCCGCCGTCAAAGCCTTCCGTAACGGCAACGTAATTGACGAGTTCACTGGCGCCCTCCCCGAATCTGCCGTTCGCCAATTCTTGAGCAAGGTTCTCCCCCCACCAGGCGACGAGCTGCGGGTCACTGCTCTGCAAGCCTTGGCCCAGGGACGGGAAGAGGAAGCAGAATCACTCCTGCAACAGGCCCTGGAAATCGCTCCCCACAATGATGAGGTCCGCCTAGAACTTGCCCGAATCCTGCTGGGCCGAGGGGACCATCTAGGTGCCCAAAAACAGATTGAAGCCATGAGTCCCGGTTTTCAGATGAATGAGCCAGTGGAAGCGTTGCGGGCCCAATTGGAATTTTCTGCTGCTATAGAGGATGCTCCCTCCTTGGCGGAACTGGAACAGGCAATCCAACAGCATTCGGGCGATGAGCGTGCCAAGGCCCTCTACCAGCATGCCCTGCGCCTGCTGTTGCAGGGCCAGGAACAAGCCGCCATGGATGACTTGATCAACATGGTCCAAAAGCACCGCAGCTATGGCGATGACCTGGGACGCAAGACTCTGTTGAAAGTGTTCCTTTTGCTTGGGAAAGACCACCCCCTGGTCAACGAATATCGCAGTAAGCTAGCCCGGGCTCTATATTGAAACAGTCTTCGAGTTTTACCATTCAGCGAGCGAGGAGCTCCCCATCATGATTCCAGTGTTCCGGTTTTTCTTTCACCAAGCTCCTCGACTGCTAATAATTGGCTTGATCACATCCCTTCCCGGTCTGGCTTTCGCCAGTCCCCTATCCGCACCTGCCAGTAGTGCTGCATTGCAACCCCTGGTCCAACTCCCTGACTTTACCCCGCTGGTGGAGCGATATGGGCCAGCGGTAGTCAACATCAGCACAACTTCCGAACAGAGCATACCGGCGGCCGGGAACCCCTTCCCCCCTGACTCGCCGTTCTATCGTTTTTTCCAGCACTTCGGTAATCCCAACAACTCCGGTGGTGGTAGCAGCGCAGCTCCCCAGGAAAAGGTCCAATCCCTGGGTTCTGGCTTTGTCATCAGCAGTGATGGATACATTGTTACCGCAGCCCACGTGGTGCATGATGCCAAACATATTATCGTGACCTTGGCAGACCACCACGCCTATCCTGCCAAACTGATCGGCTTATCGGTCCGCTATGACACGGCTCTTCTCAAGATTTCTGCCCAGAACCTCCCAACCGCCCCCATTGGCAATTCGGACACTCTCAAAGTCGGTCAGTGGGTCTTAGCTGTGGGTACCCCTTTTGGATTTTCCAATTCGGTTACCCAAGGGGTAGTCAGCGCCCTGGATCGGCCACTACCGGATGATGAGTACATCCCCTTTATCCAAAGCGACGTGCCCATCAATCCAGGCAACTCAGGCGGGCCATTGTTCAACATGTATGGGCAGGTGGTCGGCATCAACGATCAAATCTATACCAATAGCGGCGGATATATGGGCTTGTCCTTCTCCATCCCTATCAATACGGTAATGAAGGTCGTTGCTGACCTCAAGGCCCACCGACCCATCCAGTTTGGCTACTTGGGTGTGGAGGTACAGAGTGTAACTCCGGATATGGCCGAAGCTCTGCATTTGCAAGAACCCGTAGGTGCGTTAGTCGCTTCCGTGCAAGCAGACAGCCCCGCCGCGCGCGCCGGACTTCGTGCTGGAGATGTCATCGTCACTTTTGCTGGCAAGCCTGTGTATAGCGTCGGTCAGCTGCCACTTTTGGTCGGTGCCAGCAAACCGGGCACTACCACTACGCTGGGTATCCTTCGCAACGGCCATGACCTGGAATTACCAGTAACCGTTGCTGCGCTGCCAACACCGGAAAAATCCTCCAGCGCAGAAAGCAGTGCCAAGAAGCCATCCAACACCGTCACCATCGAGCCCTTGGGCATTGGCACGCGTCCGCTATCTGCGAAGCTGAAAGAGCAGCTTGCCATCCAGCATGGCGTGGAAGTGATAGAGGTACACGAAGGGCCTGCTGCCGAAGCAGGAATCCAGCCGGGTATGGTTATTGAGCAATTCAATCAAGAAACCGTGGAGAGTCCCCGTCAACTGCAACAACTAGTCAGGAATGCCCCCGTTGGCATCCCCATTTCCGTTCTCGTCCGCCAGGGAAAATCCAGTATTTTCGTAGTCATTCGTCTGCCCAAAAAGGAGCAGTAAAGGATCTCCCTCAGCCCCGGGGGTGGTGGGCAGCATGCAGCGCCTGCAAGCGAGCCTGGGCAACATGGGCGTAGATCTCGGTCGTACTGAGTTGGCTATGGCCGAGCATCAATTGAACGCTGCGCAGATCAGCACCATGTGCCAGCAGATGGGTTGCAAAGGCGTGGCGAAGGCTATGGGGAGAGAAGCGTTGGGGCAGTCCTGCCAATTCACTATACCGTGTAATATTCTGCCAGAAGCGCTGGCGGGTCATGGTCGTCCCCCGTCGATTGAGAAATACCCCAGGATGCACCTTGTTCCCCAATAATTGCGGACGAGCAGCTGCAAGATAGCGTTCCATTACCGCCACTGCCACCGCACCGATGGGAACCAAGCGTTCTTTTCGCCCCTTCCCAAAGGTTTTCAAAACTCCAGCTGCCAAGTCCAACTGAGAAAGTTCCAGGCCCACCAACTCCGAGACGCGCAAACCGGTGGCGTAGAGGAGTTCAAGCATGGCAGCGTCACGTAAGCCTAGACTCGTGTCACGATCGGGCGCTGCAAGCAATGCTTCGACATCGATCTCGCTGGGAACCTTCGGTAAGTAGCGTGCCGAGCGGGTTGGCGGTAAATCTTGAGCGGGATCCGAAGGCACCCAACCCTCCCGCAACCCATAGGCGTAAAAACGGCGCAGACTGGAACGAGCGCGACTGACACTCCGTAGCGCCGCCCCCTGTTGCAAGCGGTGGGCGAGATAGGACGCCAAGATCGCGCCATTGACGGTACGTAGTTGCAAATCGCGGGCCTCCAGATAGGCGAGCAGATCGCGGAGATCTTGCTCATAGGCTTGCAGGGTATTCTGGCTAAGATTACGCTCCAGCCATAAGGCATCCAGGAATTGACGGATATCATCCCGACCATCTCCTGCTTGATCAGCTGCCATGGCTAGTCGAATCCGATGCGAAAGGGCGGTGCATTTTTCATTGGTATCATCTCCTGCAGGCGGATACCAGAGTATTCTCGGGAGCTGGCAGCAATTTTGCCAGATACCGGCTTTGCTGTTTGCCAAGCAGCTCCTATGTCGGCATCATCCACAAGGATAGCAATGGTCAGGAGAGTGCGCGGAATGACAAGAGGCTTCGGCAAAAAGGAATATGGAATAAAGCTCTTGGAACGGCGAGCGCTTTGGATGGCCTTTCCTGTGGTGAAAGGACGTTACCATGCCCAATGATCTGGAAAAAAACCGGCAAAAATTCTCTAGCCTTCTCCAGGGCCTCATTCTCACCTTACTCGTCATCGTCCTCCTCCTGACCGTAGTGCTTTTCCTCCAGCACCGCCGGGAACGATCGCTGATTGATAGCAGTTCCGTCCGTTTACAGTTGCCAAGCGCAGTGGCAACGACAAGCACAAGCTCGGCAGCCAGCCGTAGTACAGTCGCTCACACCGTTTCCTCGCTAGCTTCGCCAGAATCTGCTCCTACCGGCAGCACCCCGGTCCCTACCGCCGCAGCTACTCCAAACGACTCCTTACCAAAAAAGAGCCTTGCCTTGCCAGGCACAGATTGTTTGCAATCGGGCTGGTACGCGCAATTGGGTGCTTTCGCCACCGCCCAGATGGCCTCTAGCTTGGCTGCCAAGGCCCAAAGGGCTGGCTTTCCCGTTTGTATTGGCAATCTTGCCAACAACCATCTCTACCGGGTTCTCGTCGGTCCACAGCCCAACCGCGATGCTGCCAGCGCCCTCGTCAACAAGGTCAACGCGGCGAAGATCGATAAGGCGCAAGCGTATCCGCAGTATTGGACTTCGCCTCAGTAGCGACTGTTACTCTTACCTCGCGCAAAGGCGCAAAAAAACCAACGGATGAACCCAAAGCAAGGGTCCGCCCGTGAAATTTCCTGCCGACTGTGTGGCTGTCCACAACGCCCAGAAGTGGGGGGTATGCTTGCCTGAATCTTGCAGTTCTTGCTGGGCCTGCTGCAAATACCACTGCGTCAACGCTTCCTCACCAAGAGATTGCCAATACAGCACCCGTTGCCAGTTCTGGGCATACTGCTGGCCGGGACCCCACTCTGTCAGCCCATGGCGAAAAGCGGCGAGTTCCCCATAACCGGGCCATTCTCCTTGGCGTTCCCAACCCGCAAAACGGAAGAGACAACTAGCCACACTGAACAAGATGCGCCGACTCCGCCGCAGGCTACGATGGGGCATTTGCAACACTGCCGCAAGCCAAAGGTAAATGGCACCCAGATCCTGCAGTTGTGCACCATCAGGAAATTCCAGGATCATCAAGGCCGTGGCCAGAAATAATTGGCGCAGTGCCGCGGTGGGTTGATCCCCCATGGCCCGCACATGCCCAAGAAACGCAGGGAGATCCCGTTCCCGCAGGGCTTGCAGGAGCGCTTTGTCGGAGTCAGCTCGCCGGTCGGCACGACCTTCGGGGACCACCACCGGGTTGCCATCCGGGAGCTGCCAGTGCTGCCGTAAGGCCAGCAGAACCAGGACCACGAAAGCGTCTTCGCTCTGACCCTTGGCCAACTGGAGGGTAGCATGGAAGAGCCGCGCACGCAGACCGTCCCCATAGGAATCGTCAGCCATTCGCAACAGCAAGCGATCGGCGACGAGCCCTCGTGCCTTGTTGTCTTGGGCCATACTACGAATCAGGGGGATCAAGGCTGGGAAATCCCGGGATTCCACTTTTTCTGCCAGGAGATCCAACTCCATGTCGATGGGTTGGGCTGGTGCTGGGATAACTTGCAGCCAGTCTGCAGCCAGGATTTCTCCAGCTACTTCCTGGGGGGTTACTGCCGCAAGCCATTTTCCCGGCAGTGCCGTAGCAGCGTGCAAAAAAGAAAGCTGCTCAATCCAGCGTCTAACCGTCGTGGATTCAGCAGCTTCTTGCGCAGCACCTAGCCCCTCCCAGAGGAGGGCCCTTTGCAGGGCGGTACGCTGAAGCGGATCTGCCCAGGCAGCGTCCTGGGATGCCGACGCCGCACCTCGCCATTGCCCAAGCATGGTCGCCAGGGACGACGAGGTTGTCATCAGTCGAGCTTTTCGCGGATCCGCGCAGCCTTACCAGACAACTCGCGCAGGTAATAGAGCTTGGCTCGCCGCACATCACCGCGGCGCTTGACCTCTACTTTGGCAAGCAAGGGGGAATGTACGGGGAAAACGCGCTCCACTCCTTCGCCACTGGAAATTTTGCGCACCGTAAAGGAGGAATGCAGCCCCCGATTACGCCTGGCAATACACAGCCCTTCAAAGATCTGCACGCGCTCGCGTTCCCCTTCCTTGACCTTTACATGTACCGCAACCGTATCGCCAGGGAGGAAGTCTGGAATGGCTTTAGTAGCCTGCTCCCGGTTGATCTCGTCGATGATATTCATTGCTATCTCCTTACACCCTGCCATGACCAACATTCTCTGCTTCCTGCAAGCAGAGTAAATCCTCTTGGCTTAGTATGTGCTGCGCCCATAGATCGGGACGCCGCTCCTGGGTTCGCAGCAGTGCCTGTCCGCGTCGCCAGCGAGCAATGCGCCGGTGATCACCCGAGAGCAGAACTGCTGGAACTTCCCCACCAGACCCTAGCCGCTCCGGTCGGGTGTAATGGGGGCAATCCAGTAGTCCCAACTCGGTAAAGCTATCCTGCGCTGCTGAATCTTCATCACCAAGGACACCCGGTAACAGCCGCGCCGTAGCCTCCATCAAAATCAGGGCAGGCAACTCCCCGCCAGCCAGGACATAGTCACCAATGGACCATTCCTCGTCCACTGCCGCCATGACCCGCTCATCAATTCCCTCATAACGGCCGGCCAGGAGGATCATTCCTGGCCGGCTTGCAAATTCCCTGGCATCCTCCTGCCGAAACTGCCTGCCTTGGGGCGTAAGGTACGCTACCCGGGCATCCGGGTTCGCACTTCTGGCAGCTGCAATGGCACCCAACAGGGGAGGAGCCATCAGCACCATGCCTGGCCCACCGCCAAAAGGGCGATCATCGACCCGGCCATGGGGTAATTCACTAAAATCCCGAGGATTCCAGGGTTGTACCTGAACCAGCCCCCGCTGCCTTGCCCTCCCCAAAATACCAACCGCAAGGTACCCGGTAATCAATTCCGGGAAGATGGTGATGACATCAAAGCGCATCACCAGTCCTTTTCCCAATCAACAATAATCCTGCCAGCATCCCGATCTACCTGGACACTGGCAGTCCAGGGCACCAAACGTTCGCCCTCGGGCCCCTGCAGCACCAAGACATCATTGGCACCCGTTTCCAATAACCGTACCACAGAACCCAGGTACTCTCCGTGCAGGTTTACCACCTGGAGATCAAATAGGTCATGCCAATAAAATTCGTTCTCTCCCAAGGCTGGCAAGGCACTGGCAGGAACGCTGATTTCCTGTCCAAGCAAGACCCGTGCCGCTTCCCGATCATTGATACCTGCCAATAATGCCGTGACCGTTTCCCCTTGCATGGTACCTTCCCGCAGGGCAATGGGGCGATGTCCTGGACCCAGGTACCAGGTCGGGTAGTCGAGGATGGCAGCGCGTACCTCGGTGAAGGAAAAGACCTTGACAGCTCCACGCACACCGTAGAGGCCAGAGATCCGTCCCAACAGTATCCATTGGGGAGAATCAGGCGCTGACACCCGCCTTGCTTACCCCCTCGATCTTGAAAAAGCGGGCAACAGTCTCCGAAGGTTGGGCACCCTGCGCCAGCCAGTAGGCCGCACGTTCCTTGTCGATCCGTAATTCCGAGGGAGTGCTGACCGGGTTATAGAAACCCAGGCGCTCAATGAAACGACCGTCGCGACGGGCACGGCTATCTGCTACCACAATGTGATAGAAGGGCCGCTTCTTGGCGCCGCCCCGAGCCATCCGAATCACTACCATACTTTTCCTCACAAAAATCCGCCAAGCCCCGGCGGGAAAGGCGCGAATCATAACCAAAATTTTGCTTCATTGAAAGGGTATCCCCCCCTTCAGGAGCTTTGCTGGGTTCATTCCCAATAAACGCCCTAGCCCTTTGCCTCCCTTGCCCATTTTTTTGAACATTTTCTGCATCATCTCAAATTGCTTGAGAAGTTTGTTGACCTCAGCGACAGTGGTGCCGGAACCAGCGGCAATCCGACGTCTGCGCGATGCCTTGATGATTTCTGGATGGCGGCGCTCTTCCGGAGTCATGGAATTGATAATGGCCTCCAACCGACGCATGGGTTTCTTATCCTGAAGGGCGAGCTGGGCCTCGGCAGGCAAATCTCCCATACCCGGCAGTTTATCAAGAATACTCTCCAAACCACCCATCTTTTCCAGCTGCTTGAGCTGATCCCGAAAATCTTCCAGGTCAAAGCCCTTGCCCTTGCGCAGCTTTTCAGTCATCCGTTGCGCCTGTTCTAGATCCACTTCCTGATGGACCTGCTCCACCAGGCTGACGATATCCCCCATACCTAGGATTCGCGAGGCCATTCGTTCCGGATAGAAGGGTTCCAACCCCTTGCGCACCTTTTCCCCTACCCCCAGGAACTTGATGGGTTTACCGGTAATGCTACGAATGGAAAGGGCAGCGCCACCGCGGGCATCACCATCGGTCTTGGTCAGGATAATACCGGTAAGGGGTAAGGCAGTATCGAAGGCCTTGGCCGTATGGACAGCATCCTGGCCGGTCATGGCATCGACCACGAAGAGTAGTTCGGTGGGCTGGACGGCCTCGGTCAGGGCCTGGACTTCAGCCATCATCTGGGCATCCACATGCAGACGACCGGCAGTGTCCACGATCAACACATCATAAATGCCGCGGCGGGCCGCTTCGAGAGCATCCCGGGCAATCTGTACCGGATCCTGGTCGGGACGGCTGGGGAAGACCGCGGCACCAATATCCCGACCCAGGCTTACCAACTGTTCCATGGCCGCAGGTCGGTAGACGTCCGTACTGACCAGCAAGACCTTTTTCTTTTCTCGTTCTGCCAGCCATAAGGCAAGCTTGGCACTGGTGGTGGTTTTGCCCGAACCCTGTAACCCGGCCATCAAAATGACTACCGGGGGGCGCGCCTGTAAATTGAGACGGTCGTTGTGGGAGCCCATGAGCCGGGTCAGTTCGTCGTTGACGATCTTGATAAAAACCTGGCCCGGGGTAAGGCTGCGTACGACTTCTACGCCCAAAGCCTTTTCCCGCACCTGGGCAATGAAATCCTTCACCACGGGTAAGGCGACATCGGCTTCGAGCAGGGCCAGGCGCACGTCCCGAAGGGCATCGCGCACATTGTCTTCGCTCAAGCGCGCCTGACCGCGCAAGGCTTTGAAACTCTGCTGCAATCGTTGGCTTAGGGATTCAAACATAAGGGCCTCGACAAAATAGACCCCTATTTTGCGCGTGGGTAGCGATGCAAGCAAACCCCACTCCCTTGCACCCAGGCCAGAGAATCCCTAGCATCATAGTTGCTAGTTACTGGGGAAGGGCTTATGAGTAATCGGCCAGGATTCTGGTTTTATTCCTTGACCCAGTTTCTGGTCACCTTTCTTACGCTGTTGATCCTGTTTTTGGCGCCATTGAAATTTTTCATCCAGCGCAATCCGGCAGCCTGGTAAACCCCGTCAGTTGGATCTGGCGTGGGCTCCAGCCCTATGTCATTGGTCAGCCCTTTCTGCATAATCGTTAACACCATGCCCAAGCCTGCCCTGTTAGCCTTGGAGCATTGGCACTGGCGTGGCAGAATGCAAAAACAATCAACTTCCTTCATCGAGGTAGCATGGCGGTCGTTTCGCGGCATCACGATGTCCTGATCCAGCGCTTGAGTCGACATAGCGTCAATTATCGGGATCCACTGGAACAAATTCCTTGGGAAACCCTGGACCCCGAAGCTCCTTGGTTGCCCGAAAAACTCCTTTCTTTGTACGGCCTTCCCGAATACGAAGGTCTCACTGCAGACGATAAAATCCGCCTGTCCCAGGTGGAATTTGTATCTTTCTGCGAATTGGGCCTGTGGTTGGAAGCCCTTTTCATCCAACGATTGGGCAGCCATTCCCTACAACATCTTTACCATGACGCCCCCAGCTACCATTATCAGCTCCATGAGTTACGAGAAGAAGTCGGCCACAGCCTGATGTTTCTGGAGCTCCAGCATCGCGCCCAACTCCCCTTTCTTACCCCCCCCAGCCAGCGACCGCGTCTGGCAAGCCTCTTTGCCCGCTGGACGCCCGAGGCCTCGGCAGTCTTCTGGGCGACTATTTTTATTGGCGAAAATGTTCCCGATCAAATGAGTCGACATATTTTGCAGGACAAAAGTCTGCCCGAAGCGGTGCTTGCCATTACCCAGCTCCACCGTCGGGAAGAGGCTCGGCACATGGCCTATGCCCGGATCACCGTCCAGCGACGGGCGCAACGGCTGGGAACAATACAGAAGAAGTTGCTGAGTCCCCTATTGCGGGAAGTAATGCGGCAATTCCTGCAAACCAGCTTCTTTCCGGGTCCCGCCATCTATGCCGCTGCTGGTCTGGCAGCACCGCAGCGCCTGGCTCGTTTGGCCCGACAAAACCCCATACGCCAGGCTTTATTGAAAGATTGTGCTGCACCAAGTCGAGAGTTTCTTGCCAGTCAAGGATTTAGCATATGAGTGAAGAGCGCCCGTCGATGCTTTTTCCGTTGGGTACCATTCTTGCGTCCCCCGATGCCCAATCGATCTTAGCCTCGGGCGGCATTGATCCACAGGAGATTCTCTATCGCCATGTAACCGGAGATTGGGAGGCCAGCATGGACGAGGATCTGGTCCGGGCCAGTCGGAAGGCTATCGAGCAAGGGGGTATCGTCGTCACCACCTGGCAGATTGGTGGCTATACTTTGTGGGTGCGTACCGATGTGGCTCGCAGCTCTACCATCATGGACATCCCCCTCGATAACTGAGACCAGCATGGAAATCCTTACCCAAGTCAGCCAAGCATTTACCGATCAACGCCCGGGCACCTCGGGCTTGCGCAAAAAAGTGACCGTCTTTCAACAGCCCCATTATCTCGAAAACTTTATTCAGTCGGTTTTTGATGCCATCCCCGATCGGGCTGGAAAAACGCTGGTACTCGGTGGTGATGGACGGTATTTCAACCGCGAGGCTATCCAGGTCATCCTGAAAATGGCTGCTGCCAACCAATGGGGCGAGGTGATTCTGGGGCGAGGGGGTCTTCTCTCCACGCCGGCAGCATCCCATCTGATTCGCCACTATGGGGCGCGCGGCGGGCTCATCCTGAGCGCCTCCCATAATCCTGCTGGTCCAGACCAGGATTTTGGCATCAAGTTCAATGGGGAAAATGGTGGCCCTGCCAGCGAAAGCCTCACGGAAGAAATCTGGCGGCGCAGCCAGGAGATAACCTCTTACCGGATTGCCCGTTTCCCTGCAGTGGAAATCGATCGGGAACAGGAAATTTCGCTGGGGAACATGCGCCTGCGTATTATCGATCCCGTCCGGGACTACGCCGATCTCATGGAACGGATTTTCGACTTCTCGGCACTCTCTGCGCTTTTACAAGGTGATTTCCAGATGCGCTTCGATGCCCTCCATGCCATCACCGGTCCTTATGCCCTGGAAATCTTCGAAAAACGCTTGGGGGCCCCAGCTGGCACAGTGCAAAATGCCGTGCCTTTGCCCGATTTTGGGGGAGGTCATCCCGACCCCAATCTGGTCTATGCCAAAGCACTGGCTGATCTACTCCTAGGTCCCGAGGCTCCCGACTTTGGGGCCGCCTCCGATGGCGACGGTGACCGCAACATGATCCTTGGCCGCGGTATCTTTGTGAGTCCCAGCGATTCCCTGGCCGTGCTAAGCGCCCATGCCCGCTGTATTCCAGCCTATAAAGAGGGACTCCGCGGGGTGGCCCGCTCCATGCCCACCAGTCAGGCCGTCGATGTTGTCGCCAAATCCCTGGGGATCGAACATTTCGAAACCCCCACCGGCTGGAAGTTTTTTGGCAATCTGCTGGATGCTGGCCGGATCACCTTCTGTGGGGAGGAGAGTTTCGGTACCGGCTCCAATCATGTCCGCGAGAAGGACGGACTATGGGCAGTATTGGCCTGGCTATCCATATTGGCCAGCACCCGTAAATCGGTGCGGGAGATCCTCCGGGAACATTGGCAGCACTTTGGTCGTCATTACTATACCCGTCACGATTATGAAGAACTGCCAAGTGATGCCGCCCAGGCAATGATGGCGGGTCTGCAGGCCCAGTTGACGGTTCTCCCTGGCCAGCATTTGGCAGGCCGTGAGATACGCATTGCCGATGACTTTAGCTACACCGATCCTGTAGATGGTAGCCAGAGTAATCATCAAGGAGTGCGACTACTCTTTGATGATGGGGCACGACTCATTTTTCGTCTTTCTGGAACTGGCACCAGTGGTGCTACGTTACGCATCTATCACGAGCTCTACGAGCGTGATTCCTCCCGTTTGGAACGGGATCCCCAACGCCATCTGCGGGAACTCATCGACCTTGGTAGAGAATTATCGCGCGTAGAACATCTTTCTGGCCGCAAGGCCCCCACTGTCATTACCTAATGGAGGTTCCTATGGATTATCGTGACGATTCTGACAATGGTTTGGGCTTCGGCGCCCTGGGCATGGCCCTTGTTGCCGGCGCCATGGCCGGCGCCGCTGTCGCCCTGCTTTTTGCACCCCAGAGTGGTGACCGCACCCGCGAACAGCTTCGCCATCAAGCCAATCGGGCTTGGGATCGGGTCGCAAGTTCCCGGGAGCGGATCAACGAACGGGTGGAAGAGCTGTTGGATACCATTGCCATCTACAGCGAGGAACTGGTGGAAAAAGGCAAGGAAATCACCGAAAAGGAACGCCAACGTTTGAATGACGGTATCGCCATGGCGCGCAAAGAATTGGACCGTCTGCGGCGCAAGCTCTCCCGCCTCGATTGACCCATATACCATAGCGAGGCTATGATGCCTCGCATTCGGGGAGTGGCGCAGTCTGGTAGCGCGCCTGCTTTGGGAGCAGGATGTCGCAGGTTCGAATCCTGTCTCCCCGACCAATCAAAACCAGTAGTTACCTACCCATTTTCCCAAGCAAAACCCCGTCAGACAGTTTTCCATGGAGTGCACACCGGCAGCCAATCAGGGCAGGTTACCATCATTGGCCTCATAGGCGGCTAGTGTTGTGCCGTGGGCAGCAGCATACTTACGCAGTGATGCCTGCAACTTTTGGTAGCTGGCCGTACCTTTGCTGGCGATCCACTCTTGACGAAGTTGTTCCGGTCCCGGAACTTGGAGGAGGGATGTGGGGGTATACTGGTTGGCAGCTGTCACCTGCGCATGGGCACCGTGTGGGTCCGTGTGGGCCTTGCGCCAGGCGGCGGTCAGCTGCTCACCAGCGACGCCCGCCTCCCGCCGCAGTAGGAGGCGCTTGCTGCATTTACCCGCATTGATTTGTACCGGCACCTGCATGGGCTCGACGGGCATGGGGTCTGGTCGTGCCTCTTGCCGCCAGATGCCCGAGATCACCTGGGCATTGGCATCCCATTGCGACATGGGAGGCAGATCTAAGATAGCTTCGATAGTCCGCACCATGTTGACCTGCGACAAGGGAGTCGTATCGATAAGTCCCGGTTTGACCCAGGGTCCCATGGCCAGGGCAAACGTCCGATGGGCGTTGATGTGATCGGCACCCGATTGGGCATCATCTTCCGTAAGGAAAACCACCATGTGCTGCCACTCTGGGGTACTGGCCAAATAGTGCAAAAACTCAGCCGTGGCATGATCATTGTCGGCTACATAGTAATCGGGACTGTAATAGCATGGGGCAAGCCCAGCGGTGTGATCATCGGGGATCCAAATAAAGAGAAAATGGGGAAAGTGCTTTCCTTTATGGGCGGCCAACCAGTGGATGGCAGCTTGGACCCGGGTATTGTCCAGGAGCATCCGGTCCCATCCCGGATAGGTTTGATCCACATGGGCAAGAAGGGCTTGACGAATGACCCCATCCCGAGCCCGGCTAAGATTCTCGCCAAAGTCTTCGAAGGAGACGTGCTGGGAAAGAAGATCGTTGAAAAGATACAGCCGCTCAGGATAACTCATCCATGGATTGGTGTAGTTGCCTAATAGTCGGCGGCTGTATTGATAGGGATTGTGACTTCCAGGCGTATCCGGGTGAAGGCTGGAAGAGCCTCCTGGTCCAGCATTCCAGAGCAATCCGCGATGGGAATAATACTCGGGCCAGAGGCGTTGTACCACGTCGGAGTCCGAGGCCCCATCGGTCCACTGATGTCCTTGGGCGGTCACTTCGCCGTCGGCCATGAAGTTGGCAAAAAGGACATTGTGGGGAGCCCATACCTGATACAGGTTGGGTAGTTCCTTTGGGCCAAAGAGATCGAATTGGGGGTCTGACCAGTGACCTGCGGCACGGTAATCCCCCAAGTCCTCGTCAAAGGTTTTGTTTTCCCGCAGGATAAATACCACATAGTGAATGTGCTTGCGTAAGAATGCAGTGCTTTGTGCATTTTGTGCTGCGACTGCCTGGCGCTGCCGGGAGGCAAAGCCATCGTCTTGTAAGGCAAGCTTCGTCCACTTCGGCAATTCTTGCTGCAGATGCTCCAGTGATACCTTTTGCAAGACACCATGCATCATGTTCCCAATATACTGCCATTGGAGGTTAGGGCCGGTACCAAAGCCTTTAGCGGAGGTCACATAGAGATCCTTTCCCCCCACGGCCACGGCCGTGGGATACCAAGCCGTGGGAATCAAGCCCATGCTCTTGCCGGTCTTGGCATCGAACACCGCAATATCGTCATTGCCGGCATTCGCCACCAAGAGCCAACCATGCCAGTAAGCTAGGCCATCGGGATAGCTCCCGGGGGGGGCATCGGGATAGGGACTGTCGGCAAGGACCCGTAGGGGCTTGCGTCGGAGGGTATCGATCTCCACCAGGGCATCGCTGTTGGCATCGGCCACCCAAACATCGGGACTATGGGGGATGGCCAATAGGGCAGTGGGATGGGCGCCCGCAGCCTCGGTGTGGGGCCCCACGGGGGGTGCGGTACGAACAACCCCAAGGACTTGTAAAGTCTTAGGATTGACAATAGTGACCCCATCGCCCGCCCAATCGCTGACCACCAAACGACGCCCCTGATCCGCCAATACCACGGCAAAGGGATAGGGACCAACATTGACATAACGGATATGACCCGTTTGTAGATTGATCCGCGCCAGACTGTTGGCAAGCATCCCCGTGACATACAAATACTTTTGCTGTGCCCCCAATACCACGGAATCAGGATAAAAAGCATAGGGTTTTTTACCGTGATCACCCTGATAGACATAGGGGTACTGATCCTTGGGAAAGGGCTGCCAGGTGAGATGGTAGGTATGCAAAACACGCACTCGGCCCTTCTGGATTTGTAACGCATATACCGCATCGGCGTTACCGCCGGTGGCATACCATATTCCCTTGGCACCGGGAGTAAGGCCCTGAAAAAGATCAGCATGGCCTAGGGTAGTGGTGGCAACCCTATGGGGATTGGCCTCGACCTTGAGCGTACTCTGGGCCTCTCTCTCCCGCACGGTAGCCGGTTGGTTGGTGGTATACACCGTTCCCGATGCCCCAGCATGCTGGGGATCAATGGCGATCCCCGTACCTCCGGGAGTAGCAAAGGCAACTGCTTTGGGAGGAACCGCTTGACTCAGCGCCGCCAGGCGCCCAATCCGCTGCAGGGAATCATCATACCAAGTCACCGTTTGAAATGGGGTGGCACCATTGGCAAGCACCGCCACCCTACCATGCCGGACCGCCAATTGCGTGGGGAAATTGGGGGTGCTAGTGATGGTTCCTACGGGGGTAACCTTACGCCAGGTGGGAAGAATACCGGTGTATTCCTTGCGATTTTCCGAATCCATATGCACTGGTCCCACGATTACTCCAGGGGATGCCTGGACACGCAAGGGAATGAGAGCACACAGGAAAATCCATAAGAACTGCCGGATTCGGAGAGAATGAACAGAGCTGCCCATTACTCGCAGAGGATAGGGTAGGTTCATGGGTAGATTCCTTTTATTTCTTCACTGCAGGAGCAACGGCGGGCATGGGTACCTGATCAGCCTTAAAAAGTGGCCGTAATCGAAGCGTAGACCGCCCGGGGAGCCCCAGGGATGACTAGAATCGAGCCTTGACTGCTGGGACCAAACTCCCCGCCGCTGGTAATGTAGCCTTGGCTGTTATATTTCCGATTCAGCAGGTTATCGATCATGAGGCGGAAGTCGACAGCTTTTAAGCCGGGAAGATAGGGATCCAGGGCAAGCGTGTTGGCAGAAAGACTCAAGTTGAGCAGATTATAGGCCGAACCTGGCAAACGGGTGGGATCGGGCAGATTGGTATTGTTATTGAAGGTGGTGACCGAACTGGCATATTGATCACTGAGGCGAACGCCAAAACGGGTATTGGCCGCAAACCAGCGATAACCCCCATCGAAACCCAAAATCACCGTAGGTGTCCCCGGCATACGGGCATCGATGACCGGAGCCGCCCCTGCTGGGACATAACTTGGATAATAGGCATGCTGTATGGTATCGCGCGTGCCTGCAAACCATCCCAGATGATGTCCATAATGGAGAAGGATATTGACGCCATTGTAGATCGCACTGACGCGGTCCAGCTTGCTGAGCAAATCCGAGGGTAAAAAAGTAGCGATCACCGCATTATTCAAGTGCTGATGAAAACCACTGAGCTGTCCTTGCCACGGACCCATGCGCCACTTCAAACCGGCAATATAACTGTTGATACTCGTGGGCGACTCCGGAACCTGCACCGTAGCTTTTTGATAGTTACCGTAGGCCGCAGCCGGTGCCGTCTGGAAATTTTTCGCCCAGATCGCATAGGCATTGAGTCCCGGGGCAATTTGATAATTGATGCCCAGGCTCGGTGCGAGCTTGGTGTAATTGCTATTATTATTTCCTGCCTGATAGATAAGAGGACTGGATCCTGCTGGAATTGCCGCTTCCGAGTTATTGACAAACTGCACATTGTAATTGATTAACTGTAACCCAGGAGTAATGCGTAAACCAGGCAAGAGATGAATGGTGTCTTGCAGAAAAGCCGTAGCGCCATCCCAATAATCAAAATAATCGGCAGCAAAAAGGGGATTGCTGGCACTACTGGCAAGTACCGCAGGATTATACCCATAGTAGAGACTTTCGTAGCGACTATGTTGATAGTATCCGCCAAAGCTGATGTCATTCATCGGTAACTGCCAGTGAAAAGCGAGCCGATCACCAATGGTTTTCGTGGTTCCGGTGAAATCTTCTGTATTCACTGCGTGTGGGAAATAATCATTCACACGATAATGGTGGCGATAGCCATTGCGGAAGTAGAGTGTATTATTAACCGTCAAGTGTTTATCGAGATGGACCAACAGCCTGGCATAGACCAGATACATATGGGCTGTATCGTTTTTGAAATACTGACTGGTGGGTACCGTATAATAATATCCCGTGGTTGGCTGACTAAGTAGTTGACCCGATTGACCATAGCCGCCCGTCGTCACGCCTGGGATCGGGCTCGCCGGGATATAAAGGGGACGGAATTCCTGGGTGTGACTAAAGAAAAAACCAGCACTAAAATGACCAACACCAAAATCCTTCACGGTTTTGGCGAAAAATGCCTCCGCTTGATTGGGGGCATGATAGGGACCCGTACGGAAGCCATCACTGCGGGTATAACCTCCCCCCAGCTCACTACGCCAGCCGTCCAGATTTCCACTTTGCAGCATGGTCGAGGCCGAATAGCTGGCAAAACTACCTCCACCGAGATCCAGGCTTGCTCCTGGTTTTTGGGTCGGCTGTACCGGGATGAGATTGACCGTACCCCCCATACTGTCATACCAACGATGATCAGGATTGCCGGGCCCTTGGGTAACGTGAATTTGCGAGAAAATCGAAGCGATGGGGGTTTCTGAACTCTCCCAGCCATCATACTGTGCCAAGGGGTTATTCATGGGAACCCCGTCAAAGAGCACCGACAAGCCATTTTTTTCTGGATTTCCGGGAGCCAAAGCAAATCCCACCTGAATTCCATTGATTCGAATTTGATACCGAGAGGCACCGTTTCCGGAACCATATCCTTTGACCTGGACTCCCGGAGCGTTTTGCAAGGCCATGACGATGCTTCCGCCAGGCTGGACCGTATGTTGGATCTCTTCGTTGCTAATGATGATCCTGGATTGCGCAGAATGCTGTTCTTGTTGCGACTCCTTTTGCGCCGTGCCTTCTGCTGTGCTCTGGGAATTCACTTCACCGATATCGATGGCGTTGGTAGAAGTATCGGCCTCGGCAGCAAAACTCGGTAGAGCCAGCAATTGGGTAAACAGTGCTGCAAAAATGGCAGATACTACGATTCTTTGTTTCATAGCGATCCTCAGCGGTATGGATTGGTATGGCTGTGGATACTAGCACTGGATTGTTACCAGATGATGAAACTTTTATGACAGTTACGTTACGCTTTTCTC
>JAEPKX010000006.1 GCA_021375695.1 Candidatus Igneacidithiobacillus taupoensis
CGCCTGGATTTGTCTTTGCATCGGGATTGATGCGCAAGACCGCAAAGGAAGATAACCATGACCGATGTTGCTGCAACGGATCCAAGCCTAGATCAGACCCCCTTGGCTGCCTTTTTGCCCCTGCGTCAGGGCATGAACATTGCCGATTATCATCTGCTCCTGGTGGGGGAGTTTGACCGCAGTATGGTGGACTTTTCCCCCACGCTGCTCTGTCAGGGAAAGGGTCAGCAAGCCATGATCTTTGCTGCCAATCCCGAAGATCCCGGCCATAGCTTTCAGTTTTTGGGCTGTGACCAGCAGGGCTTGCGCCTGCGCCCACGACAGCATGTGGTTTGGGGTGCCTATGGCAAGGTGCTGATCTTTGTGGAAGGAGTGGGCGGAGTCTATTCCTTTTTCAGTGATCTGGAGGGGATCGATAGTCAGGGGATCTATCATTTCCGGCTGCCAGCCCTGGTCTATCAGCGCAAGACGCGGCTGCGGCGGCGTTTGCACCTGGACGGCGAAATTGTGCTGCGACGCCGTTCGGGGGAGACCCTTTATGGTTCTCTTCATGACCTGAGTCTCGATGGGGCGAGCTTTTTTCTGTCGGAGCCAGAAATCCAGCCGGGAGAATCGGCCCTGGTGGAATTTGCAGTGCTGGACTGCGGCCGTTGTGAGACCGTCATTACCACGGTGCGGCGGGACTCGCGCTCGGCAGTACGGGGGGATTTGATTGGTGGGCGCCTGCTGCTCACCAAGGAGCAACGCAAAAAGGTAGAGCATCTGTATCTGTGTCTGGAACACCCCCAGTATCGTCATTGGTCCAGTCATCTGGACAAGCCTGGCAACTCGTTCTAAGTGCAGTAACAGTCGGAGAAGGAGGGAAACATGGCCACGGCGCTAGCAAAGGACAGAGGGGCAAAACAGGAAGTCAAATTGATTGACTTTGTCTGGGAGGCCAAGAGCGCCGATGGCAAGGCCAAGCAAAAAGGGGAAATGACGGCGGCCTCGGCCAATGTGGTCAAGGCCAGCCTGCGGCGGGCTGGTCTGACCCCCTTAGTGGTCCGCAAGGCCCCCAAGCCCCTCTTTGGTGGCGAGGGCATCAAGGAAGCCAATCTGGTGGTCATGGTGCGCCAACTGGCCACCATGATCAATGCGGGCGTCCCCATGGTCCAGTGTTTTGAGCTGCTGATTTCCGCCACTTCCCAGCCGGGTATGCGCAAAATGCTCAAGGGGATCCTGCGCCATTTGAATGAAGGGGAGTCCCTCTCCCAGTCCCTGGCCCATTACCCCAAGTATTTCGATCGGCTGTTCATTTCGCTGGTGGCGGCGGGTGAGCAGGGTGGTATTCTTGATGTGATCCTGCTCCGCTTGGCCGATTATCGGGAAAAGACCCTGGCCCTGGTAAAAAAGGTCAAGTCCGCCATGTTTTATCCCGCCGCCATCATTGCCGTGATGATCGTGGTGGTGGTGATCCTGATGATCTTTGTGATCCCGGTCTTTGCCAAGCTCTTTAGCAGTTTTGGCGCAACGCTGCCACTCTTGACCCAGGTGGTGATCAATATTTCCAACTGGATGCGCGGACACTGGTATATCGTGGTCCTTACGCCCATTGCTGCGGTGGCGGCCTTTCGCTACGCCTATCGGCGTAATGATCGATTCAAAACCGTGGTCGATCGCTACGCCCTCAAGATTCCAGTGCTGGGGGACATCCTCCTCAAAGGGGCGGTGGCGCGCTTCATGCGGACCCTGTCGACCATGCAATCGGCGGGCGTCCCCATCCTGGATGCCCTTGATACTCTCTCCAGGGTGTCCGGAAACAATATCATCGAGCGCAATGTGCTAGAGGCCCGGGCCGAGGTGGCCGCCGGTGGGCGGATTTCCACCAAGCTGCGGGAGGGTGGGATTTTTCCGCTGATGGCCACCCAAATGTTGGCCATTGGCGAAGAAACCGGTGCCGTAGAGGTGATGGCGGGCAAAGTAGCCGACTTCTTTGAAAACGAAGTCAATGAAGCGGTCAACCGGCTTTCCACCCTCATGGAGCCCATGATCATGGTGATTCTGGGCATTGTGGTCGGTACCCTGGTGGTGGCCATGTATATGCCGATCTTCAAGATGGGGGCGGTGGTTACCCACGGCGGCTAAGGGGTCTGGCGAGGCCAGGGTCCGGTGTACCAGGGTGGGATGGGCGGCAGACCATTGTTGGGTTGGGGCGGTGCCACGGGGTGAGGACGCGGCGGTTGCGCTGGGCGAAGGCCAACGCCTGGCGTTACATCATAGGGATAGGCCGGGAAGAAAAGTAGCCCGGGTTGGCGGTCGACATGAATGACACGGGGCGCTTGCTGGCTATTGGCATAATTTTGCAGGGCGCTGAGCAGGTTGAGGCGCGCTGCCAGGGCGTTCTCCTTTGCCACTTCCTGATCCGTGTGCTCTGTAGCTGAGTGTTTGGATTCGCTTTGGCTGTGGGTGGCGGCTACGGGTGCTGGGGGGCTCTCCTCGCCAATTTTGTGGACCTGCCGGGCATCCTTGGGTGGCTGGTTGCCATAGCTGACGACGCCGGTAGGGGATACCCAGCGATAGATAGCCTGCCCCTGAATCCACGGCGCTGTAAGGAGCAGGACAACGAAAAGCCCCAGCTGCCGCCTGCTAGGGGTGCAGTTCCTGGGACTGCTTGCAGTCCGGGTAGGGAATGGGTTCATGGGGCGGACTCCCGAACGATCTGGCAAGCATTTTCTGACCCTGCAGGCAGCGTTGCAAGGCCCAATCTCGCCACAGCATGGGCGGGCTGCCCACCAGTTCCCGAGGGATTTCCCACCCCAAAAGAGCCAAGGTCCGTTCCCAGGCCCAGGAGGGATTACTTTGGTCGTGGTCACCGCGACTTTTGGAAAGTTTTTTTCCATCGGGCCCGAGGACGACGGGCAGGTGTCCGTAGTGGGGTCGGGGGTAATGGAGTTGCCCCTGCAAGAACTGCTGGATGGGGGTGAGATCCAGCAAGTCGGCCCCCCGGATGACTTCGCTGATACCCTGGTCGGCATCGTCCACCACATTGGCCAAGAGATAGGCGTACGGGCCATCGGCGCGCTGCAGGACCGGGGCCAGGTGGGGGTAAGTGGCTTTCTGGACCCCTTGATAACGATCTTGCCAGTCGGTCAGGCAGTCTTTGGGAATTGCCAGACGAAAGGAGCGCGCCTGCGCGGGAGGGTGATGTAGGCATGGGCACTGTCCCGCCGTTGCCAGGAGACTTTGGCGGGTACACCCGCAGGCATAGGCTAGTCCCCGATCCCGCAGCTCGTTCAGGACTTCCCGGTAGCGTTCGCGCCGTTGCGATTGAAACAGAATCTCCCCATCCCACTCCAGGGCCAGGGCAGCCAACTGTCGTTGGATCTGGCCGACGGCTGCTGGCCGGCAGCGGTGGTGATCGATGTCCTCCATGCGCAGGAGCCATTGCCCACCCTGGGCCTTGGCACTGAGGTAACTGCCAATGGCGGCGACCAGGGAGCCTTGGTGGAGAGGGCCGCTGGGACTTGGGGCAAAGCGGCCAATGATGGGTGTGAAGGGTGCTGGCATTGCCAAAATCCTAGGACGATTTGGCGGGTCGCGCTATCCTGCTACCAGGTGGATAGTCAAAAGGGGTGTTCATGGCGGAGGAATTCGCTCTCATAGCGGAACTGCAACGCCGCCTGGGACAGGGGGGGAGCGGGGTCCAGACAGGCATTGGCGATGATGGGGCAGTGTTGGAAACCCAGGGAATGCCATTGGTGGCCTCTACCGACACCTTGGTGGCTGGTCGCCATTTCTTTGCCGATGTGGGGGCTGCGGATTTAGCGTGGAAGTCCCTGGCCGTCAATCTGAGCGATCTGGCGGCCATGGGGGCGGTCCCGCGCTGGGCCCTGCTCAATCTTGCACTACCTGCTGGCATGGCCCATGGGGACTGGGTGGCGAATTTTTGTGAGGGCTGGCAAGCCCTCGCCAGTAGGGCGGGGATCAGTCTGGTGGGTGGCGATACCGTTGCTACCGATGGTCCCCTGCTGGTCACGGTCACCGCCCTGGGAGTCCTGCAGGGCCCAGCCTTGCTGCGCTCGGGGGCAATGCCCGGGGATTGGATTGCAGTGACCGGGACTTTGGGCGACGCTGCCCTGGCCTTGGAGCGGCAGTTGCAATTGCGACGGGGGGAAGATCCCGAAGTCTTACCCGGCGCAGAAGATTGGGAAAAGCGGCGGTTGCGCCCTTGGCCACGTTGGGAGCTTGGGCAACAAGCAAGCCGCTTGGGTCTGCGCTGCGCCGCTGATGTTTCCGATGGCTTTCTGGCCGATTTGGGTCATATTCTCCAGGCATCGGACGTCGGTGCGCGGATCCTGGTCGAGCACATCCCTTTGCATCCCGCCCTGGCGGCCTGGATTGACGAGGATTGGGAGCGGCTGGTGCGGACGGCGTTGACGGGGGGCGATGACTACGAATTGATTCTTTGTGGTCCTCCAGCACGCTGGCCGCAACTACAGGAGCTGGCCAGGGCAGCGGGGGTGCAGCTCAGTCAGGTTGGCGAAATCCTGCCTGCCGGGCAGGGCCTGCAGCTTTATTGGCACGGCCAACAACAGCAGCTTCCTTCCCGCCTGGGGCATGTCCATGCACTCTGAATGGCAGATCTTCCTACCCTTGCGGCCTGCCTTGTTGCCCATGGCGCAACGTCTGGCCCTCTGGGCCAGGGAGGCGGGGTTCTCGGTGAAAGTACAATTGACCGATCGACTCCCTCCGGGGGTCATTGGGCCGGCCTTGGCTCTGGGGGAATTCCCTGCTGATCAAGACTGGTCGGGTCCGGACCGCTACCAGCTGGACCCCCTGGATTGGCCGACTTTGGCTGGCTTCGCCCAGGAACACTGGCCCCTGCAGCCCTTGCCGCGCAGCTCTTTTGGCGTGACGGCAGCGAGCGCGGCACTGCCTGGAGAGCATTGGGGAGCAGCGGGCCTGGGCCTGGATTTGGCACCACCGGAATGGGCATTGCTCCAGCGGGCGGGCCAACGGGGTCTGCAATTGGCCACGGCAGAATCCTGTACTGCCGGCGGGGTAGCCGCGCGCATGGCTGCCCTGCCGGGTTCTTCGGCAGTGTTACGCCAGGGTTTTGTGGTCTATGACAATGCTGCTAAGAGGGAAATGTTGGGGGTCCGTGCCCAGACCCTGGCCCGCCATGGGGCGGTATCGGAGCCCACGGTGGGGGAGATGCTTGAAGCGGCCCTGCATCATGCGGACATGGCCGTGGCCATCAGCGGCATTGCAGGGCCATCGGGAGCCGTACCTGACAAGCCCGTGGGCACGGTCTGCCTGGGCTGGGGCGTGCGGGCGGGTCCGCGCAGGTTAGAGACCCTGCGCTTCGCCGGGGATCGCTGGGCAGTGCAGTATGCTGCGGGTTCGGTGGTGCTGGGGGGGCTCCTCGAGATCCTGGATTCCTGAAGGATGATGGTGGGCAGGCTGGCAGCGGGGCAGGGTTTTTCTGCTAGAATGCCAGAGAGCTCAATAGGGGAGATGGCAAATGGAAGAGCAACGGAGCAAGGCCCTGGCGGCTGCCCTGTCACAAATCGACCGGCAGTTTGGCAAAGGTGCCATCATGCGCCTGGGGGAGCAAAGCGCGGTCAAGGATATCGAAGTGTATTCCACGGGCTCCTTGGGCCTGGATCTAGCCTTGGGGGTGGGCGGTCTACCTCGGGGTCGGGTGGTGGAAATCTACGGGCCGGAGTCTTCGGGCAAAACCACCCTGACCCTCCATGTCATTGCCAACTGCCAGGCTGCAGGGGGTACTGCGGCATTCATTGATGCCGAACATGCCCTGGATCCCACCTATGCCCACAAACTGGGTGTGGATCTGGAAAACCTGCTGATTTCCCAGCCCGATACGGGTGAGCAAGCCCTGGAGATCGCCGATATGTTGGTTCGTTCCGGGGCAGTTGACCTGATCGTGGTGGATTCAGTCGCCGCCCTGACTCCCAAAGCCGAGATCGAGGGCGAAATGGGTGACTCCCATGTGGGACTGCAGGCCCGCCTCATGAGCCAGGCCCTGCGTAAACTCACTGCCAACATCTCCCGCACCAAGACCCTGGTAATCTTCATCAATCAAATCCGTATGAAGATCGGGGTCATGTATGGGAGCCCGGAAACCACTACGGGTGGAAACGCCCTAAAATTCTATGCTTCCGTGCGGCTGGATATTCGACGCATTGGTGCCATCAAGAAGGGCGATGAGGTCCTCGGTAATGATACCCGGGTCAAGGTGGTCAAGAACAAGGTGGCCCCACCTTTTCGGGAGGCGGAGTTTGCCATTTACTATGGCGAGGGGATTTCGCGCCTGTCGGAGCTGGTGGATCTGGGCGTAAAATTCAATGTCATCGAAAAAAGTGGTACCTGGTACAGTTATGGCAGTGAGCGGATTGGGCAGGGCAAGGAAAATGCCCGGCAGTATCTGCAAGAGCATCCAGAGCTTGCCAAAGCCATTGAAGACAAAGTTCGCACGGCAGCCAAAGGGCAACCGCTGGCCTTTACAGAAGAAGTGCCGGGTCTGGTCGAAGTGTAAGCGATGCAGCCCGGCGAAGACCCAACCGCAGCCATCGAAAGGGCGGCCTTGCGCTTGCTGGCTCGTCGGGAATACGCCCAGGGGGAACTCTACAAACGCCTGGTGGAGTATCGGGGCTTCCCTGCCGATGCCGTTGAGCGTGTGCTGCAGGCTTTGGCAAGCAAGGGACTGCTGGACGACGGGCGGTATCGGGTAGCCCGTCTACGCAGTCGACAAAGCCGCGGACAAGGGCCGTTGTTGGTAGCCCGAGACTGGCGTAGGGCCGGCGCGGAGCCCCAGGATCGCCTGCTGGAAGAGGTGGATTGGCTGTCCGTGGCCCTTGCGAGTTTGCGCAAGCGCTTTGGTACCCAAAGTCCCCAGGATGCCAGAGAGCGTGCACGCCGGGCCCGCTTTTTGCAAAATCGGGGCTTTGCTGCCGATACCATCCGCCAAGCCCTGCGGATTGCCGAAGCAGAAGAGGAGGATTCTGCATAATGATCGTTGCTCGTTATTGTCGCAAGGGAGTCCCATGAAGTCGTCCGCCATCCGCAGTGCCTTTTTGGCGTTTTTCGCAGCCGAAGGTCATGAGATCGTCCCCAGCAGCCCCCTGGTTCCCCGCAATGATCCGACCCTGCTCTTTACCAATGCGGGCATGGTCCAGTTCAAGGATACCTTTCTGGGTCTGGAAGCGCGTCCGTACCGACGGGCAGCATCCACTCAACGCTGCATGCGGGCGGGTGGCAAGCACAATGACCTGGAAAATGTGGGCTATACGGCGCGGCATCATACTTTTTTCGAGATGTTGGGCAACTTTTCCTTTGGCGATTACTTCAAGCGGGAGGCCATTGCCCTTGCCTGGAAATTCCTGACCGAGACCCTGGGGCTGCCGGCGGAAAAGCTCTGGGTAACGGTCTACGAGCAGGATGACGAGGCCGCAACCATCTGGTTGCAGGAAATGGGCATCGATCCTGGCCGCTTTTCCCGCTGTGGTGAGAAGGACAACTTTTGGAGCATGGGCGACACCGGGCCCTGTGGGCCTTGTTCCGAAATCTTCTATGACCATGGGCCGGCCATCCCGGGTGGTCCTCCCGGCAGCCCCGACGCCGATGGCGATCGTTATATCGAGATCTGGAATCTGGTCTTTATGCAGTACGACCGGGACAGCGCGGGAATTCTGACTCCCTTGCCCAAGCCCTCGGTGGATACGGGAATGGGGCTGGAACGTCTGGCGGCGGTGCTCCAGGGGGTGCACAACAACTATGACACCGATCTCTTCCAGCCCTTGATCCATTCGGCAGCAGAACTGGCAGGGGTCCGCTACGGTGAAGACCCCGCCATGGATACCAGCTTGCGGGTATTGGCTGATCATATCCGGGCTTGCAGTTTTCTTATTGCCGATGGCGTGCTGCCAGGCAATGAGGGACGGGGCTATGTGTTGCGCCGCATCATTCGTCGGGCCGTGCGCCATGGCCGCAAACTGGGAATGGATCAGGTCTTTTTTTATCACTTGGTAACCCCCCTGGTGGGGACCATGGGCGATGCCTACCCGGAGTTACGGCAACGGCAACGGGAAATTGAGCGCCAACTGCAACAAGAAGAAGGTAAATTCCGCGAAACCTTGGAGCGGGGGCTGGATTTGTTGGAGGAGGGCATTGCCAAACTTGCCATTGACGCCCCCATCCCGGGGGATCTCATTTTTCGACTTTCCGATACCTATGGCTTTCCCGTCGATCTAACCGCCGATATCGCCAGGGAAAGAGGGCTGGGAATGGACCTGGCAGGCTTTGAGAAGTCCCTGGCCGAACAACGGCAACGATCCCGTGCTGCCTGGGCCGGTAGCGGTGCCGTCAAGACCGAAAAGATCTATCACGACCTGGCCATGCAACTTCCATCCACAGAGTTTCTGGGCTATGGCGGTTGTGATGGAGCCGGTCGGATCCTGGCCCTGGTTCGCAACGGCGAATCGGTAGCTACCCTTGCCGAGGGAGAAAAAGGTGCCGTCATTCTCGATCAGACTCCTTTTTATGCCGAAGCGGGTGGGCAGGCTGGGGATCAAGGACGACTCTGGCACGGGTCTGAATCACTTTTTGTGGTGGAGGATACCCAAAAACCCCTGGCCGGATTGCATGTCCATTTGGGGCATGTGGAGCGCGGGAGTCTACGGGTAGGTGAAATTCTGCAGGCAACGGTGGATCCAGAACTTCGGGCGGCTACCGCGGCCCATCATTCGGCTACCCATCTGCTCCATGATGTCCTTCGCCGCCGGCTGGGAGAGCATGTCCAGCAACGGGGATCCTTGGTCAATGCGGAGCGACTACGTTTTGATTTCAGTCATCCCGATGCCCTGGGCTGGCAGGAATTACAGGAAATCGAGCGAGATGTGAATGCCGCCATTCGCAGCAACGCCCAGGCCGAGGTGCGGGTCCTACCGTTGCAGGAAGCCCAGGCCCTGGGGGCTATGGCCCTTTTCGGCGAGAAATACGGTGACGAGGTACGGGTGGTTCGGCTAGGGGATTCCCTGGAGCTTTGCGGGGGCACCCATGTGGCGGCCTTGGGGGAGATTGGATTTTTCAAGATCCTCAGTGAATCCGCCGTGGCCGCTGGGGTGCGCCGCATCGAGGCGGTAGCAGGTGCTGCGGCCCTAGCAGTAGTGCAGCGGGAGGAGGAACATCTGCGGGCTGCCGCAGCCTTGCTGAAGACCGCGCCAGCCGATCTGCAGCAACGCCTGGCCCAAACACTGGAGCGCTTGCGCCAGCTGGAAAAGGCGCTGGAGCAAAGCGAGCGCGAACGCGCCCAGTCAGCTGGAGCAAGCTTGGCCCAAAAGGCCGAAGAGATTGCGGGGGTTCCGGTCCTCCTGCAACGGCTGGAAGGTATGGATGCCAAGGCCTTACGGGAGGTCTTGGATCGACTGCGTACGGAAATCCGTTCTGGTGTTATTGCCCTGGCGGGTGTGGAAGGGGACAAGGTGGCCCTGGTGACTGCGGTCAGTAAGGATTTGCATAACCGACTTCATGCCGGGGAGCTCGTCAATGTGCTGGCGCAGCCCATGGGTGGGAAAGGCGGTGGTCGCCCCGATCTGGCGCAGGCCGGAGCCAGCAACCCTGCGGCCTTGTCGGAATCCTGGCAAGCAGCCCGCCACTGGCTCCAGGAGCGTCTCGGTGCCTAGGGTGCGCGCCGACCGTGCAAGCCCTCCTAAGGATGGGGAGCTGGAAAGGCTCATTTTGGCCATTGCGCGTGGCGATCAAGAGGCTTTTCGTCAATTTTATGAAGCCACTTCTGCGCATCTCTATCCAGTTGCATTGCGTATTTTGAGAGACGAGGGTACAGCTACCGATTGCCTGCAGGATGCCTATCTGAAAATTTGGCGCAAGGCTTCGGAATATCAGGTTGGCCGTTTGCCCATGGCCTGGGCAGCGGCCGTGGTTCGTTATCAGGCCATTGATTTGCTGCGTCGCCTCCCTAAAGACCAACCCGAATGGGAGGAGCCCAACTGGGAGCGGGAAGATTTGGGGATCGATACGGAATTTGCACCGCTTTATGCTGCGGAGCGTCGACGTTTGGAGGATTGTTTGCAGCGTTTGTCCACAGATCAGCGGCAAGCCATTGTGCAGGCATTTTATCGTGCCGCCACCTACGAAGAGGTAGCTTCTCACTTTGCTACGGCGCTGGGTACGGTAAAGAGCTGGATTCGCCGTGGGCTCCTTACACTCCGGGATTGTCTGGATCATGGATCTGCGTAAGTTTCCTAACATTCAGGTAGCACTGTCTGCAGCCTATGTCCTGGGTACCCTGCGTGGACGCGCACGGCTACGTTTTGCGCAGATGCTTCGGGAAGATGCCGTACTCTACCAGCAGGTTGCCCGTTTCGAAGACTCTCTGCTGGGAGGTCTGCTGACCGAAGAACAGCGACCGGCTCCTGCCTGGCTGTGGCCAGCCATTGCTGCCGAATTACCCAGAGCGACGACTACCAGCCCCATCCTCGCTCCCGGTAAGGCCCCATGGTGGCGTCGACTAGGGCTTTGGCAAGGTCTGAGTGCTGTTTTGGCTGCTGTCATCGCCGTGGTCCTGCTCTGGCCCACCCCTGCACCCATGCCCTATCTGGCGGTACTCAATGATACCACGGGCCAAGCCACCTGGGTCTTGCAGGCCAGTCATCACCATATGCGCCTGGTGACTTTGCACACAATCCAGATTCCAGCCCACAAGTCCCTGCAACTCTGGGCCATCGTCCCTGGACGCAAACCCATATCCATGGGCTTGTTACCAGATACCGCCGGAAAAACACCGATCCTACCGGTTCCGGATCACCTGAACCTGGCAAGCGCAAGCCTGTTGGCGGTAACCTTGGAGCCCGCCGGTGGTTCACCCACCGGTCAGCCCACTGGACCGATCCTTCTGAAAGCCCATCTGGTGGGTAGCTAGATCGAATGCATCTGCGATAGGCAGTTCTGCGTATAGGAGATGATGGAACGTTCCATCATTTCACACGAACAGGAGATCGAGATGGAAGAAAAAATGCAATCTGGTTCTGATCGGCGGGATTTCTTGAAGAAAAGTGCCCTCTTTGGTTTGGGTGTGGCGGCTGCCAGCAACCTGGTGTTACCAGCTACGGCGCGGGCCGCAGGGATGGCCTCGGGTGCCGAGAGTCATGACCTTGGGATCCTGAATTTTGCCCTCAATGCCGAACATCAGGCCATTGCTGCCTATCAGGTCGGTGCCGAGAGCAAACTGCTCAAGCCCGGTGCCTTGAAACTGGCCCTGCAATTCCAGAAGGATCATGAGGCCCATGCGGCGATTCTGGCCGAAACCATCCAAAAGATGGGAGGAAAGCCCGTAGCAGCCAAGCTCCCCCTGACGGCTCCCATGGAGGAACTCGCCAAGGCCTGGGGCTTCCCGGTGGCTCAGCTCAAAGACGAAGCCGATGTGTTGCATTTTGCGGCTGGTCTGGAGATTGGTGCTGCCAAGGCCTACCTGGGCGCTGTGAAAGATTTCCGTACTCCTGAGTTGGCCCATGCGGCTGCCAATATCGAAGGCGACGAAGCCATGCATTACGCAATTCTGCGCAATGCCCTGGGGATGAACCCTGTACCAGCGGCATTTATCTCGGCCATGCCCGACAAGGCCTGATGAGTAATCCCTGATAATACTTGGGTTGTGAGAAAAAGCCGATCTTGGTATCGGCTTTTTTATTCCTCCAGGGTACTGATATCTTGGTTGATTTCCTCGCCGCGGGCGTGGGCACGCAATAAACGCCGCATGATCTTACCCGAACGGGTTTTGGGAAGCTTGTCGACGATATGGATATGATCGGGGCGGGCAATGGCCCCAATCTGCAGGGTTACCTGTTCGCGCAGGGCGATGGTAATTTCGCCGTGGTCCTGCCCTTGATGGCTGGTTTTCAGGATGACAAAGGCTGCTATTGCCTCTCCCTTGACCTCATGGGGGATACCAACCACCGCCGCCTCGGCAATGGCTGGGTGGGCTACCAGGGCCGATTCGATCTCGGCCGTTCCCAAGCGGTGACCGGAAACATTCAGGACATCATCGATGCGGCCCATGACCCAGAAATAGCCATCGGCATCCCGCCGCGCACTATCTCCCGTCACATAGTAACGGCCTGCGAACCGGTCCCAATAGGTTTCGACATAGCGTTCGGGATTACCCCATACCCCCCGCAGCATCCCCGGCCAGGGCTGTGCCACCACGAGATAGCCACCCTGGTCTGGATCCTGGATGGTTCGGCCCTCTTCATCGACAATCTCGGCAGTGATCCCTGGCAAGGGCTGGGCACAGGAGCCCGGTTTACTGGCAGTGACTCCCGGCAGGGGGGCAATCATATGCCCGCCGGTTTCGGTCTGCCACCAGGTATCGACAATGGGACAGCGGCCCCCGCCAATGACCTGGTGGTACCAGATCCAGGCCTCGGGATTCATGGGTTCGCCCACGGTACCCAGGAGCCGAAGGCTGGAAAGATCATGCTTGCGCACCCAGCTTTCGCCCATTTTCATGAAGGCACGCACGGCAGTGGGGGCCGTGTAGAGGATGCTGATGCCATGGCGCTCGATCATGGACCAGAAGCGGTCGGGCTCTGGGTACATGGGTGCCCCTTCGTAGAGGAAGATCGTGGCACCATTGGCCAGTGGCCCATAGACCACATAGCTGTGCCCGGTAATCCAGCCCACATCGGCGGTGCACCAGTAGAGATCATCGGCCTTGAGATCGAAAGACCAATAGCTGGTGAGTTTAGCCCAGAGGAGATAGCCAGCACTGCTGTGGAGGATCCCCTTGGGCTTGCCGGTGCTGCCGGAGGTATAGAGGATGAACAGGGGATGCTCGGCAGGAAAGGCGGGCGCAGCATGGTGGGCAGACTGACCCGTCAGGGCGTCTTGCCAGGAAATGTCCCGCCCCGGCATCCAGTCAATGGCTTGGCCGGTGCGTTGCAGGACAATCACCCGTTCTACGGACACTACGCCTGCCAGGGCCCGGTCCACATTATCCTTGAGGGGAATGATCTTGCCGGCACGATAGGCGCCGTCGGCGGTCAGGACAATTTTGGCGCCGGTATCTTCGATCCGATCGCGCAGCGCCTCCGCCGAAAAGCCCCCAAAGACCACCGAATGGACCGCGCCTATGCGTGCACAGGCCAGCATGGCAATGATTGCCTCGGGCACCATGGGTAGATACAGAATCACCCGGTCACCAGCCTCCACCCCCTGTGCCTGAAGGGCATTGGCCAAGCGACAGACTTCCCTATGGAGCTGGGCGTAGCTAAGACTTTGTACGCTGCCGTCTTCTCCTTCCCACAGCAGGGCGAGTTTATGCTTCTGTGCACCATGGAGATGTCGGTCCAGACAGTTCACTGCTACATTGAGGGTTCCATCGGCAAAAAAACGGTAAAAGGGGGCCTCGTTTCGTTCCAGGGCTTGGGTAAAGGGTTTCTCCCATTGCAACTGCTCACGGGCCAGGCGCCCCCAGAAGGCATCTGGATCTTTCTGGGCTTCGGCCTGGAGTGCGGTAAACCCTGCAAGATCCAGATTGGCCTGGGCAGCAAAATCGGGAGAGACTGGAAAGAGCCGCTCTTCGTGGAGGTGAGAGTCAATACCTGTATTCATCTTTGTTCGCCGCTTCATTGTATTTACCTGGCCGATGGTACGGCGCAGCAATTTACTTGGCAAATCTCTCCTGCCCTAGTCGTACCAGAGAATGAGGGGATTTTCCAAAGGTACGCTGGCGAGAGGATGATAGGGAATGATGCGTGGGGTGTAATCCGTTGTTGGCCTGGTCCTTGAAATGCGGCACCGGTAGGTATAACCATTCACGGCACCAGCCAGAGCCTCGCCCCGTTCCATTACATGAATTTCCGGTTCACCGTCCTGGACAGGATCGGCATAGAGTTGCACCTGGATGAAGTCGGGACCGATATCATCCAGATAGACGTGCATCTGAAATTGCAAGGTTTGCTCATCTTCCTGATGGTAGAGTTGGCCAAAGCGAAGACCTTGCCAATGCTGTTGCAATAATTCCTGCCACTGACAAAGTTCGCGCACGACTGCGTCGTTTTTGCGCTGTGCAACTTTTTCCGCAGCCGGGAGGTAGAGTTTGGTCACATATTCTTGCATCATGCGGTGGCTGCTAAAGCGTTGGGTCAATTCCCCCATGCTGGCACGCATGCGACCAACCCAAGCCGTTGGGCAACCGGCATCCGTGCGACCTTGATAAAAAAGGGGGGCGATCTCCTCTTCGAGCAAGGTATAGAGGGCCTCGGCCTCTTGTCGATCCCAGTTGGGATCATCGTCATGTTCCTGACGGTCCCCCAGCGCCCAGCCATAAGACGGGCTGTAGGCTTCGGCCCACCAGCCATCCAGTTCCGAGCAGTTCAGTCCGCCATTCACCAAGACCTTCATACCGCTGGTACCGCTGGCCTCCCAGGGACGACGGGGGGTATTGATCCAGACATCCATCCCCTGGACGAGTTGGGCGGCTACCAGCATGTCGTAGTCTGCCAGAAAAACCACTTTGTGGAAGAGATCCGGATGTTGCCGCAGAAAATGGGTCCACTCCTGGATCATGGCCTTGCCTTGCTCGTCTTTGGGATGGGCCTTGCCTGCCAGGAGGAGTTGCATGGGATGACGCGGGTTGCGAAGCAGGGCCGCCAACCGTTCTGGCTGGCTGAGCAGCAGATTGGTCCGCTTGTAGGCGGTGAAACGACGGGCAAAGCCCACCGTCAGGGTATTGGGATCCAGTACCGTCTGGGCTGCAGCGATTTCTTCTGCGGGCCGATGGGCCATGGCCAATTGCTGGGTGAGACGAGCGCGGGCAAATTCGATAAGTTGTTGTCGCGCTTGGCTGCGTAGCTGCCAGAGATCCGTGTCGCTGACTTTGGTGATTGCGTCGGCAACGGCCGCGCGCGAAAGATTCCAGCGATCGTGCCCACAGGCCTTGGTCCACAGGCTATCTGCCGCCTCCGAGTCCCAGGAAGGGACATGAATCCCATTGGTTACATGGGTGACGGGTACTTCTTGCGCAGGCCAGCGTGGGAAGAGTTCCTGAAACAGACGGCGACTGACCTGACCATGCAAGGCACTGACCCCATTGACCACCTGGCTACCACGAATGGCCAACCAGGCCATATTAAAGGGTTCTTCGGAATCTTTGGGATGGGTACGTCCCAGACTGAGGATTTGTTCCGGATCTACCCCAAAAAGGCTTTGACTTCCTTCCATATAACGACGTACCAGGGCGGGAGTGAAGCGGTCAAATCCTGCTGCTACCGGGGTATGGGTGGTAAAGACGTTCCCGGCGCGGGTGGCGTTAAGGGCGCAGTGAAAATCACTGCCGGTATCCTGCATATGACTGTGGATTCGTGCCAGGATCACCAAGGCCGCATGACCCTCGTTCAAGTGGCAGATTTCCGGGGTGATTCCCAGACGGCGCAATAACATCCAGCCGCCAATACCCAGACAGATCTCCTGTTGCAGACGCATTTCCGGGCCACCACCATAGAGCTCGGCGGTAATACCCCGATCGGCTGGCGTATTCAAAGGATCGTTACTGTCGAGCAGATAGAGTGGTATGGGTCCGACTTGTGCCTGCCAGGCCCGCAGGATCAGGGTTCGTCCAGGAAAATCCAATTCCAGTCGGAGCCATTGACCTTCGGCATCCCGAACGGGAGTAATGGGCAACTGCGTAGGATCATTGTAGGGGTAGAGCTCCATTTGCCGGCCACAGTCATCCAGGCTTTGGCGAAAATACCCCTGTTGCCAAAGAATCCCAATTCCTACCAGGGGAATCCCCAGATCTCCAGCCGTCTTGAGGACATCGCCAGCAAGGATCCCCAACCCCCCCGAGTAGATGGGGAGGGCCTCGGAGACTCCAAACTCCATACTGAAATAGGCAATGCGAGCGCAGGGAGCTTGTGGATATTCTTTCTGAAACCAGCCGGTCCGGTAATGCTGTTGGCGTCGTTTCTGGAGTTGTTCCTGCAACAGGGCAAGAAAATTTGCATCGTTAGCCAGGCGATCCAGTTTAATGTTGTCAATATTTTGCAATACCAGCCAGGGGTTCCGCGAACTGGCCCAGAGATCGGCGTCGATCTTTTCCCACAAGCTATCGGTACCATGACTCCAGGACCAGCGTAAATCCAGTGCCAACTCCGCCAGACCATCCAAGGCCTCGGGTAACTGGGGTAATAAATAGGATGGCTGGATTTTCATGACTCTCTCCAAAGGAAACCTTCTTTAGTGTAGTACGAAGCGACGCCATCCACCCCCAACCACGGCCTTTCTTGTTACAGTCCTGGAATGCTCGTAATTCCGCCATAGACGCCAAGCCCTGCGCTCAAGGAGCCCAAGAGCAGGACCACCCAGAAGTACCATCCCCGTAAGCGATGCTCCCTGGGCAAGGTCCGCACCGCAAGGGCGATCAAAAAGCCCAACACCAAGGGGAGAAGGAAGGCATTCATTACCTCCACGGCAATATCCAGGCTAACGAGATTGGGAATGGTCACTACGGCCATGGCGCCAGCCAATAGAACGAGGGTATAGGTGCCATAAAACCACGGCGCTTCCTTGGGGTGATGCTCCAGAGAATGCTTGAAGCCCGTGACTTCCCCCCAGCCCCAGGCAGCCGCCAGGGTGGCGACAATGGCAGCAATCATGCCCGCGCCTACGATTCCCAGCGAAAAGACAACCCGTCCCCAGCTATCTCCCAGAAAAGGGATGATGGCTTCGGAGAGCTGCTGGACGGTATTGAGGGGTGCATTGGGGTTTTGCAAGCCAATGGTGGCCGCAGTGGCAATGAGCACCGCAGCCATGATGAGCTGGGTGATCACCGAGCCAAGAGCGGTGTCCCAGCGTGCGGGTTTGTACTCCTCCACGCCCAGGCCCTTATCAGCCACCGCCGATTGCTGATAGAAAATCATCCAGGGCATGATGACGGCACCAATATTGGCCGCAACCAGGGTCATATAGCTCTGATTTTGTAGTTCTACCTGACCCAATCCAGACAGAACACTCTGCCAGTCTGGCTGCGCGGCCCAAGCAATGCCAAAAAAAACCACCTCAAAGCTACCAAAGATCAAGGCAATGCGTTCCACTCGGCGATAGGAACCCGTCATCACGATCAGCCACAAGGCAAGTGCCCCCAAGAGCACCCCCGTATAGCGGGGGAGGCCAAAGAGTTCACTCACCCCAGCAAGACCAGAAAACTCCGTAAGGAGAGCCCCGGCGCTGGCAATACTCAAGCCCGTCACCGAAACGTAGGCCCAGAAAGGACCAAAGCTTTCTCGAATCAGCTCCCCATGTCCCTTGCCTGTAAAAATGCCCAGGCGCACGGTAAGTTCTTGGACGACATAGAGGATCGGCATCAACACGATCTGCAGCATCAGCAGTTTGTAGCCCCATTGGGCACCGCTTTGGGCGGCAGTGATCACGCTGCCAACGTCCGTATCGGCCAGCATGACCACCAATCCTGGTCCCAGTACCGCCAGAAAGGTTCTCAATGGACGATGTGACTTGGGCGATGCAGGCTCTTGCGGGGCATGGAGGGAGCTTGCGACCATGGTTTTTCCTTCAACAAAAATAATAGTGCGAATGATTATCAGTAAGTGTAAGCTTGTCAAGCAAGACCATTGGGGGATTTGCCTAGCTGGCCGTGACAGCCAAGGAAGATTGGACAGAGCAAGTGGACCAGGAACGGCGCAATTCCGGCAGTGGACGCCCAAGAAGCTCCTCCAGACGAAGTAATTCTGGTTCGTAGATTGTCATGAGCCATTCCTTGGCGTGAGGATCCATCAGGGGCTTCTTTTGGGGACGAAGAAAGATTTGGCGCCAAATATATTCTCCCCACTGACTGGGGAAAAACTTCTCGCCAATGGTCCGACTTACGGGATGGGCGGCAAGCCGCCGCGCCCAATTGCCGCGGGGTTGGGCATAATGGTTGTGAGCCACCTGCAGATTGACCTTGCGAAAGGGGGAGGGATCGATTTGCAAGGCTGCAGAAATTTTCCGTAACACTTGCAGGGGTTGCGTATGGAGATGCTCGAGCAGCATCACCTGCACACGATCGCGCCCAAAGCTTCGAAAGTATCGGGCAATTTGCTCGGAATAGAGTCCCAATTCTACATACAGCTGAGACACCCCCCAACCTTTGTCCGGGCGCTGCCAATCTCGTTGCAGGGCATCCCAAAAGGGAAGATCGATTACCCCTTCGTTGAAATCCATCAAATATTGGGAATAGGCTCGCTCGACTGGATCCCGCAGAATGATGAGGATCTGGGCATGGGGAGAATAGCGTGCAATTTCTGCCGCAGCGTGCGGGGCCCAGAGGTAGGATGGACTGGCATCCCCCCGATACCGGTAATGACCGGCACGGGCATAGAGCCGGAGGTATTCCCTTTCCGTTGCCGTATACCGAATGTAATGGCGTTGTTCAGCAGATGGCTTGGGGTGGGTAAAGAAATGGGGCTCCTTCATCTCCGGGAAAAATATCTCCGGGTGATTTTTGAGATACGCATAGAGGGAAGTCGTGCCACTCTTTACCGCTCCGACAATGTAGAGATTGGGCCACTGAGAGTCTGCCAAAGCTTACTCCTTGCCAAGTTTACGAAAGGGATACTCTGGGTTTTCTTTGCTCAGAACTTGCGCAAGACTCTGCAGAGAAATTGTCGTCGGCAAGGGTCCCAGACGAAGACGATAGGCCGTTTTTCCATGTAGGATTCCCGGGGCAAGCAAAAGCCCATGAATTCCCCGATCGGCAAGAATCTGCTTGGCCTGCAACGCTTCATTCAGGGTGGCAAAGGGAGCAGACCAAAGGCAGCGATCCGGTGGCAGGGGTTTTTGGGGGGATACCGGGACAGTGCGGGCCACTGGTTGCAGCCCATTAATTTGGATAATAGCAGTACCCGGGAAAACACCCAGGGCCTGGGCGGCGGAAACGGAAAGTTGCAAGAGCCCTGGAGCGTCGTCCGGTCCTCGTCCGGTGATGCGTACCTCCAGGCTTCGCCCGTTTTGCAGATTCTCTACCCGGGCACAGACCGGTCCAGGCAGGAGATTGCTGGTGGCTGTATATTCTGGATGCAAAACCCTGGCCTGTGCACCTTGCCCTTGCCAGGCGTACCAGCCTGCGACGCCGCGCAGAACCATGGTGGACGCAGAAGTAGTCTGCTTTGTAGGAGAGGGGCAAGGATCGAGACCCTTTGTGCTCCCCGAGGCTGAAGTAGCAACAACCAGGAAAAGCAGAAGGAGGAAGAAATCAGACTTCACATCGGATCCGATTTTTTTCCCAGTAATTCCTCAAGGATGCCAAGATATATTTGGTGCAGGCGCTCCAGATCCGCCACCAATACATGTTCATTGACCTTGTGGATGCTGGCATTGCAGGGGCCCAGTTCCAGCACTTCCCCCCCTAGTTGGGCAATGAAGCGTCCATCGGAAGTACCCCCTCCGGTGGAAAGTCGGGCCTGTTCTCCTTGGACCTGGGTAATGGCCTGTTGGGCAGCCTCCAACAAAAGGCCTGCTGGGGTATAAAACGGGGGGCCCGAAAATTGCCACTCCAATTCATAGCGAAGATCATGGCGGTCCAGAATTTCCAGCACCGCCGCCTGGAGATCTTCCAGCCGGCTTTCGGGCGAAAAGCGGAAATTGAAGCCCAATTCCAGAACACCAGGAATGACATTGGTCGCTCCGGTCCCAGCATGGATATTGGCCAATTGCAGGCGAGTGGGTGGAAAATCGGCATTGCCCTGATCCCACTCCCGCTCCACGAGAGAGAGCAGGGCAGGGAGGGCCCGATGGATGGGATTATCGGCCTTTTCGGGGTAGGCCACATGGCCCTGGATACCCAAAATCCGTAACCATCCATTGAGGGAACCGCGGCGACCATTTTTGATAACATCCCCCAGCCGTTCCTCGGAAGAGGGCTCCCCCACCAGACAGTAGTCGATGCGTTCTCCCTGCTGCGACAACCAGTCCACCACATGACGGGTACCATGGGTAGCCACACCTTCTTCATCGGAGGTGATCAAAAAGGCCAATCGACCCCAATGCTGGGAATGGTGGGCCAGAAAGTCTTCCGTGGCACAAAGCATGGCGGCAAGACTACCCTTCATGTCTGCGGCACCCCGACCGTAGAGACGCCCATCGCGGATACTGGGCAGGAAAGGATCGCTCTGCCATGCGTCCAAGGGGCCTGGGGGAACCACATCCGTGTGCCCGGCAAAGCAGAATATCGGCCCCGCGTTTCCGTGTACTGCCCAGAAATTCTCCACACCCGCAGCAGGTAAGCGTTGGATGGTAAAATCCAGGGCTTCCAGTTTGGCAATCATCCAGTCCTGACAGCCCGCATCCTTCGGGCTGACAGAGGGCTTACGGATCAGCTCTTGGGCGTATTGGAGAACTTTCATGAGACTTCGCGCAGGATCTCGTTGATACCCACCTTGCTGAGGGTCTTGGCGTCCACTTTCTTGACAATGACCGCACAATAGAGACTGTGACTCCCATCCTTGGCGGGAAGATTGCCCGAAACCACCACCGAACCGGCAGGGATGCGACCATAGCTGATGGTACCCGTGCTCCGGTCGAGGATGCGGGTACTCGCCCCCAAAAAGACGCCCATGGAAATCACCGAGCCTTCTTCGACGATGACTCCTTCCACCACCTCGGAACGGGCACCAATGAAACAGTTGTCCTCAATAATGGTGGGGTTGGCCTGCAGCGGTTCCAGGACGCCACCAATGCCCACACCACCGGAAAGATGCACATTTTTGCCAATCTGGGCACAAGAACCGACCGTGGCCCAGGTGTCCACCATGGTTCCCTCGTCCACATAGGCACCGATATTGACAAAAGAGGGCATCAGCACACAGTTGCGGCCAATGAAAGCGCCTTTGCGGACCATGGCGGGAGGCACGACCCGAAAACCGCCGGTACGAAAATCGTTGCTATTGTAGTCGCTGAACTTACCCGGGACTTTGTCGAAGAACTGGGTTTCTCCCCCATTCATGCGGACATTGTCCTGCAGCCGAAACGACAGCAGCACGGCCTTCTTGATCCACTGGTGGGTCTGCCAGACCGCGTCGATTTTTTCTGCCACCCGCAAAACCCCTTTGTCCAGGCCCTCAATGACCTGACCTACCGCCTCGCGCAACTCCGCGGGGGCGTGTTTGGGGCTCAGTTCATTGCGTTGCTCCCAGGCCGACTCGATGATGCTTTGTAATGGGTTCAAGATCTTTTCCTTTCTAACCAGGCAGATGTTTCCAAGAAATGACGAATGCGCAGCAGACCTTCCCGACAGGTGTCTGTATCTCCCACCAAGGCAATGCGGACCCGATCCTCACCCGGGTATTCGCCCTGGGCGAGACGGGCCAGGTAAGCTCCAGGGAGACAGCGGACATTTTCCTGCGCATACAGGGCGCGACTGAAGTCTTCCCCATGGCCCACAGACAACCACAAATAAAAACCACCATCGGGTCGATGAATGGTAAGGAAAGAACCGAGAATCTCGGCAGCAAGAGCAAACTTTTCACCATAGTCTCGGCGCGTCTGCTCGACATGCGATTCGTCGCTCCAGGCCGCCGCCGATGCCGCCTGAATAAAGGGCGGCATGGCATTACCAAGATAGGTACGATATTGCCGAAAGCCTGCCAACAGTTCGGCATCGCCAGCTACGAAGCCGCTGCGCGCCCCCGGTACACTGGAGCGTTTGGAGAGGCTATGAAAAGTCAGAACCCTGGCCAGGCTGCCCGTGCTTGCGGCTGCCTCCAACACCCCAGTGGGGGGGCGATCGAAATAAATCTCGCTATAGCATTCGTCGGCGGCCAGCACAAAATCAAAGCGCCGCGCCTGTTCCAGCAAAAACAGCCAGTCCTCCAGGGACAAGGCACTGCCGGTGGGATTGTGGGGACTATTGACATAGAGGAGGGCGGTACGGCGCCAGATATCGTCGGAAATGGCACGATAATCCGGCTGACCGCTCGCTTTGCAATTGCAGTACTGCACGGTAGCCCCGGCCAGCAGGGCGGCCCCCTCATAGATTTGGTAAAAGGGGTTGGGAATGAGCACCCGATCTTTGCCACCATGGGGATCCAACACGGCCTGGGCTACACTAAACAGGGCTTCGCGGCTACCGTTGGCGGGCAGGACATTGCGCTCTGGATCGAGAAAACCCTGGGGCAAGGAAAATCGTTCATTGGCCCAGTGCACAATGGCTTGCCGTAGGGAAAGGGATCCTAAAATCTTGGGATACTGTGCCAGGCCATGAAGATGCTCCATGATGACTTCGGCAAAAAAAGCGGGGGGCGTTTGCCGGGGTTCACCAATGGAGAAATCAATGGGGGACAGCGGTGCAGGCTCCACATCTGCAAGGAGGGCTCCCAAGCGCTCAAAGGGGTAGGATTGCAGTGTCTTGAGCGAAGGATTCATTCTACAATCGGCCCCCATGCGAGGGGGTCGTGCAATCTGGATGCTCTATTTTCATTGGAAGAATTCTGGGCCAAGAGCGCGAGGCTGACAAGTGGCGAAATCATGGAATGGCACCGAGACTCTTCCGGTGCTCAGTCTTTTGCTGGGGGCGGGTCTTTGGGGGACCTATTGGTGGCCCTTGTATTTTTTTTCCCAGCATGGGCTTGGGGGCCCTTGGCTGGTTGCCTTGCTCTATTTGTTTTTATCGATTTTGGGGGGAGGCTGGTTGCTCCTGGGCAAGGTAGAGATGCCGGCTCTTTCCCATTGGCCCGTATATCTTGCCCTGGCTTTCTTTGGGGGTTGGACCAATGTTGCCTTCATGCTGGCCCTCTTTCGCGGTCCGGTGGTAGTGGTCCTGTTGTTGTTTTATCTTTCCCCCGTCTGGTCGGTGGTGCTGGCAAGATTCTGGTTGCGGGAATCGGTCCCTTTGCGGGGCTGGCTCGGGGTGGGTCTTGCCTTACTGGGCTGTGTTCTGGTGGTGCTCAATCAGCATCATGATACAACCGGGCAATGGGACGGCTGGATCCTCTTTCTGGGACTGAGCAGCGGTTTTGCCTTTTCCTTGACCAATGTGGTACTACGGGGTGCTGACTATCTGCCCGATGGGGCCAGAGCGGTAGTCATCTGGTGGGGATGTGCAAGCCTGGCACTGCTGGTAGCGGTCTTTACACCCTGGCCAGATCATCCCCACTGGCAAATATCTTTTCTTCCACTTTTTTCCTGGTTTTGGGTTGGGCTTGCGACCATCACAACGGTCTATGGGGTAAGTCGACTTCCCTTGAGCTTGTCGGCGCTGATCATGCCCATGGAAGTCATTGTGGGTGCTGCTTCCGCCTGGATACTGGCGGGCCAGGCCATGACCATCGTGGAACTGATGGGTGCGGCCTTGATCCTGTCCGCTTCCGTGCTAATGGTTATGGGGAGACCCTCCTAGGACATGGGCGGGGATCGTAGCACGGAAAGTAGCTCCTCTGGTCGATGAAAAAGGCGTTGGGCCTCCCAGGATTCGGGTGGATCTTCCGCTTGCCAGTACCCCCAAAGGGCCGCCCAGGCCGGGCAGCCTGCCCCTTGGGCGGCGATCATATCGCGGCGATCATCACCAAGCAGAGGGCAATGCTGGGCCTTGACGTTCAGCAGTTCCAGCGCAGCTTGCACGGGGATGGGACTGGGTTTGGCGGCTGCCGTACTATCCCCACCCACCAGCACGGCAGGAGGATAGGGAAGGGCGAGCTGCGCCAACAGTTCTTGCGACAGAGCGACACTTTTGTTGGTCACAATCCCCCAAGGAATGTGTTCTCGGTCAAGATGCCCCAAGAGCTCTTCCATTCCCGGAAAAAGGCGGCTTTGCCGATGACCCCTTTGTTGATAGATCTGCAAAAAACTGGCCCGTAGCACGGGATATTGAGGATCTTTTGGCATTACGCCGAAGGCCGCCCCCAGTAGCCCAGGTGCCCCATGGGATGCCCAAGGGCGCAGGCGAGAAAATTCCGGTATCAGCAGGCCCCTGGCTCTGGCCAGATCTTGCACAGCACCAACGAGATCGGGGGCGGTATCCACCAAAGTGCCATCCAGATCGAAAAGTATGGCCTCCCAGGGAAGCATCAGGAACTGGTTTTCTGACAGTGGCAAAGGTAGTTGACGCTGACATCGGGTACGAGCCTGGCTTGGTGCCGCCAGGGATCATAGTGCATGCCCCGCAAATCCATCATGCGCAGATGGTTGGCCCGGGCCATCTCCAATAATTCACCGGGGCGAATAAATTTTTCGTAATCGTGGGTGCCCCGTGGCAATAAGCGTAAGAGATATTCAGCCCCCAGGATCGCCAAGAGGTAACTTTTCGGATTGCGATTCAAAGTAGCAAAAAAAACCTGCCCGCCTGGACGAAGGAGCTTTGCACAAGCAGCAACGATGCTGGCCGGATCTGGAACGTGTTCCAACATTTCCATGCAGGTGATCACATCAAAGCTTTCCGCTTCGTCTGCAATCAGATCTTCCACGGCTTGCACTCGATAAACGACGGGAACTCCTTGCTCCTGGGCATGACGTTTGGCGGCGCGAATGGCGTCGGCAGCCAGATCAATGCCGGTTACCTGGGCATTGGCGCGAGCCATTGCCTCACTCAGGATTCCCGCACCGCAACCCACATCCAGAACGCGCTTCCCTTGCAGCCCGTCGGCACGCTCCAGGATGTACTGCAAACGCACGGGATTGATTTCGTGAAGAGTTGCTAGAGGCCCTTTCCTATCCCACCAATCCTCGGCAAAGGATTCGAACTTCTGAATTTCCGCTGGATCCATATTGCTCATTGCTTTGCCTCCTTGCGAATTCGTTGGGCCCAAAGGTGGGCCTCGGCAACGACTTCTGGAATTTGCCATTCCAGCGCTTGTCCGCGATAGATCTTGCGCCTGCCGCCAACCCAAACTTCTTGCACTTGATCCCGGCTGGCACAGTACACGACTTGGGATATCGGGTCGTACACTGGCGTGCTTGCCGGTCGGTCCAGGTCGATGGCAATGCAGTCAGCGGCTTTGCCAGGTTCCAGACTGCCAATTTCCTGATCCCAACCCAGGGCCTCGGCGGCGCCCAGGGTGGCTGCCCGCAGGACCTGCTGCGCCGGAAAGGCGGTTGGGTCCTGATCCCGGCCCTTGGCCAAAAGAGCAGCCGTGCGCAGCTCCGAGAGCATATCCAGATCGTTGTTACTGGCGGCACCGTCGGTACCAATACCCAGCCGTTGCCCTTGCTCCAGGAGCCGGGCCACGGGCGCGATACCGGAGCCCAACTTGAGATTGGACTCCGGACAATGGCCGATGGCGATCTTGTACTCGCGGCACAGCGCCAGGTCCTCCTCATCCAATTGCGTCATATGGATCGCCAGAAAGTCCGGTCCCAGCACTCCCAGATCGGCCAGACGTCGCAGGGGGCGACGATTATCCCGTTGCAGGGCATCCCGAACTTCTGCAGCTGTTTCATGGACATGCATATGAATGGGCAGGCCCGATTGGCGGGCGATGGCGGCAGCCTCCTGCAAGGCGCCATTGGCAACAGAATAGGGGGCGTGGGGGGCAACGGTCTGGCGCAGCATGGGAACCTTGGCGAATCTCGCGATCTGTTCCTCTGCCAGGCGTAGGGCATCTTCGGCGTTACGGGTATAGGTGGTGGGAAAATCGATGATCACATGACCTGCCACCATCCGCATGCCCATTTCCTGGGCCATGGCAATGGCAGCATCCGGGAAAAAATACATATCATTGAAGCAGGTGGTACCTCCCTGTAGCATCTCCACAATCGCCAGTCGGGTGCCCATGGCAACAAAGTCTGGCGCCACAAAGCGGCCCTCGGCTGGCCAGATGTGCTGTTGTAGCCAGATCATCAAGGGCAGATCATCGGCCAGGCCGCGCAGCAAGGTCATGGCAGCATGGGTATGGATATTGATCAGGCCTGGAAGCAGTACATGACCGGGCAGGCGAGTTACGGTAGCAGCAGGATAGCGATGCCGAAGCTCCTCATGGGAACCCTTATCGACAATCCTGTCCCCCTGGATGGCAATGCCTTCCTGATGGAAGAAACCACTGGGAACAATTGGAATCAGCCAATCAGGCAGGATAAGTGTGACGTGATTCTGTGCCGACAAGGTACACCCCGACCATGGAATTTGCCCAAGTGTAGCAGGTTCGCAAAAATTTCTTCAGCCCAGGCGGGCTTGCAGGGCATTGGCATAGGCCCAAACGGTGGCGGAATAATTGATGCTTGGATTGTAGCCCATTAGGGCATAAAAATTGGGGCAGGCGAGATAAAAACGGGGTCCTTCCTCGGTTTGCAACTGCAGGAGGCCAACCAACATGGAACCCGACAAGATGCTGGCACCGTTACTTGGACGGACCCCAAACCGGGCCAGCGTTGCCAGGGAATGGCGTCCCTGCAGTAAAGATTTAGCCAGCACCGGTGAGCTTACGGTTGCTGGCAGCAACACCGGCTGCCCTGCTTGCCAACCATGAGCCAGCAAGAAGCGGGAGGTCGAAGCCAGGACGTCGGGAACAGAACGCCAGAGATCAGGCAATCCCTCTCCCGGAGGATCATTCCAAACCGTTCCATATTGGAGATAACTACTGGCCAGAAACTGAGACATGCCCATGGCGCCGGCTTCAGAGCCGCGCAGAGTATTCACCGGAACCCCCAGTCGTGCGGCAAGCTTCAAGGTCTCGGCAGTTTGATACAAGAAAAAATTTCGTCTGGTAGGGAGTCCAGCAGCCAGGGAAAGATTGGCATCGAGGACAGGGAAGTTTCCCTGAAAAGCTCCAAAACCAGTTTCGATATTGAGGATACCCATGAGGATATAGGGAGAAACGCCATACTTCCTGGACACCTGCTCCATGATTTGGGCGTGCTCTTGCCAGAAGTGGATACCTTTCTGGATTCGATCTTCCTGCAAGAACCGGTTCCGATATCGCCACCAGGGGTAGGGGGGTCGGGGGGTAGCCGAAGGGGGCGGTGGGGTCATCAAAGCCAACGCCCGCGCATTGAATTGTGCGTTTTGTAAAGCCGGTATGACGACTCTGGCAGGAAGACCATACTGGGTCTGCAGTTGGCAGGCAAAGTGACGAAGCGTTTCTTGATACCGAGCCGGAAAACCGGGGAACTGGAGATCCTGGGGACAATACACAGTATTAGACTGCAAACTTCTTGATTCTTGCCTTGCACCCGGCAAAGCGGGTAGCTGGCTCGATAGGAAAGGGGTTGGGGAGCTAATTGGCGTTGGGGGATTTTGATGAGATTGAGTAGCAACCGGAGGAAGTTCCTGCGCGCAGGCGGCAAGAAAGATTGGCAGGCTCGCCAGCAAGCACCTTGCTCGAAGAGTCTGGGAACCCTTACCGATTAAGAACATGATCGTTCAGGGACTGCATGGCTAACAATTCGGGCGGCATGGGGCGGCGAATACCGTCCAGACGGCTTGCCCAATAGGGATTGCGGAGGCTTTGCACGGTAATGCCAGCATGGGCATTGAGCGCACTCACAAATTGACCACCGCCAATATAAATCCCTACATGGGTAAAAGGGGCACCCATGGTATTGAAGAACACCAGATCACCTTTACGAAGTTGCGAGCGCGAGACAGCAGGTAAGGCCATGGCCTGGGCATAAGCCGTACGTGGCACCTGAATGCCAGCCTGGGCGAGGACATATTGAATCAATCCACTACAATCAAATCCACCATTACGACTTTCACCACCCCAGATATAAGGTTTACCGATTTGTGCTATGGCATTGACCAGGACTTCGTCCAGTATGGTCGCTTCTCTTTTGCTACCGTAATATTCCTCGTCGGGATACATTGGTGCAGACTGATTATACTGGGGTTTTTTTGTGTAGGATGGTGGCATGTAATTGTTGTATGCAGTTTCAGGCCCGTTATATTGCGCACAGCCAGCCAGCATAAACGTACAAAGACCAGTCATCATAAAGGCCAAACGAGCCATACCATTGGCAGAAAACCGAGTAAGGCGCATGCACTATCCCATTATTTGATCTGGAGGTTTCTATTGCAGATTTATAGAACAAAATAATGAGACTGGCAAGGTCCCAGTGTAAGTCTATTTTTTAACCTTTTGTTCGCCAGATTTTATTGATAAATCAATTGCTCCACAACATCCAGGAGAAGTAAATTCTCACTTCGGTAATCCAGCAAGTTTCTTGCTCAAGTTTCAGGTAGCCGTCTGGAGCTTTATCAAGAGGCTTTTGCAAGAGGGCACGGAGGGCCCAAAGATCTGATGGAGCGCACCGACGCGCATAGTCTATTTTACATAATAATTATTATGCGACATAAGTGCTGTTAGCTTGCGGGGTACGCATGCCGATGCCCTTGGCTACCCTTGCAATTCAGCGTGCATCTATGTACGCAGGATGCTCCGTGCCCACGGTGTTGCCAAAGCAAGTGAACATGTCGACCATCGAGGTACAAAAAGGCAAGCTGGCCAAAGCGTGATGCCCAGCGATTGGCGCTCGCTGGTCCCATACCTGGAAACCAATGATGGCGCTCGAACCACCCGAGATCGCCACCCCAAAGCGTTGCACCGAAGCGATTGCTGCATAGACGTTGCAAACGACGATCCTGGTGGAGATTACGCCAAAGGCTTTGCTGTTGGGCATGGGGGTTCCAGGCACCCAGAATTGTACCGCGCATTCCTCTGCAGGGTTTGCCAACCCACAAACTTTCCCAATGACCCTGTTTCCCTCGACTCCAAAAATAGCGAGTCTGCTGAAAGGATGTTAACAAGTCACTTGAGTAATCTTCGGGAACTTGCTGTAAAAACTTGGGAATTCCCCAGGATTTGATGGGCCTGGATCGGATGCGTGCGTGTTGGGACCGCGAGCTGGACCGCAACAGTCGATATTGCAGATACCTTTTCATGGTTTGGTGGACAAGGGACTTTTGCTCATCACCTGATCTTGCAAGAAGACTGCCGAAGGCATGAAAAAAGCGAGGAAAAGACTGGGTAGCGCCACCCCAAAACTAAGCAGAAAAAAGCTGGCATAGCCAAAGTCACGCACGAGGAAACCGCTATAACTTCCTAAAAAAGTGGAAGCAACTGACATCAATGCAGAGCCAATGGCAAAATGCATGGCCTCAAAGCCACCTTGACAGCGTTGCATGAGAAAGACCATGAGCACAGCGGTACCCAATCCTGCCGCAAATTGTTCAAAGGCAGCGACCATGACTACGGCAATCAATACGGGCTTGCTATAGGCAAGCCAAGCATACCCCAAAATGGCAAAGGATTGAATCAGGGTCAAGGGAAAAATGGTTCGCTGCAGACCCCAACGAGCGATGAATAATCCTCCCAGAATGGAGCCGGCAATACCGGTGATGGTACCGATGGCACCCGTGAGAATGCCGCGCGCAACCAATCCATAACCCAAACTATGTAAAAAGGGCGTCACCATGGCAAACATCAATGCGTCGCCAGCGGGAAAGAGCACGATAAAAAGGAGCGCCCACCCAATATGGGGTTGGCGCAGATAGCTCTGCACGGAGCGCCAAACTAACTGCCAACGCTGCCCCTCTTCCCTGGTGGTGAGAGACCTAGGTAAAACCTTTCGGTGCCAGATAGACAGTCCGATGAGCATGGCAGCAGCCAAACTAAAACACAGTATCCATGAGAGCCAACCGGCGATAATGACCAACAGGCTATTGCCAACCAGCATGGCAACGCGATAAGCGGCCACTCGCAATCCGGAAAAAGCGGCTTGATCCATCTTGGGGAGGGTCTGGATGTAAAAGCCATCCACGGCCATATCATGGGTAGCCGAAAGGATCGCCATCAACCCAAAAAGTTTGAATGCGAAACCCAAGTTCACTTCTTGGGCAGGCCAAATCAACAGCGCCGCCACTAGGGCAAGAGCAAGCTCCAACAGGTAAATCCATTTTTTTTTATTTCCAAATAGATCGATCAATGGGCTCCACAGAAACTTGAGGTTCCAGGGTAAGCCCAGCAAGGAGAGCAGTCCAATCACGGGAGTTCCCGCACCAGCGGCCGTAAAAAATTGTACCGACACCTGCTGCACGAGGGAAAAAGGCAATCCCTCTGCATAGTAAGTGCTTGCAATCCAGAAGATTTTTTTCATAAAAAACCCCGCATAAGGCGGGGTTTGTAACATGGATCAAGGTGTTTCAGGAAGCCTTGGGTGGTGCGATGGGCTTTTGTGCCAGGACCCAGGATGCCAATTCCTTGGCTTCGGCAGGGGTCACGTTCTGCGCGGGCATGGGCATGCCACCCCAAACGCCCTGGACACCATGTTGAATGGCATGGGCTAGAGTAGCTTCGGCCTTGGGATTGCCCTTGTACTTATAGGCAACCCAGGCAAAAGCAGGTCCTACCACCTTGGCGTCGACCTGGTGACAAGCAAAACAACCTTTGGCCTCCGCCAGCGATTTGGCTTTGGCCATTTGATCCGTACTCATGGCCACCGGCATCAGGTGTGACTGCGACTGCGAAGCTTGCGGCTGATAAGCAGCTGGAGAAGAGCTGGCAGCACTATCACTGGAGGTGGCTGCGGCACTGCTATCGCTGGGTGCAGCTGAAGAATTATCGGAACCCTTGCTACAAGCTGAGGCAAGGCCAATCACGCCAAGCATGAGCAGAGTTCTTGCAACGGTTTGTATTCGTGAGCCTTCAAAAAACATGGATACCTCCCTTCGCATCGACATGGCTACTATGTAGAATCAACAACTTTCTCATGCCCGTTTTGTTATGTAGTTAGTATGAAAAGTATAAAACAAAAATGACCGGTCGCGAACTGCGTTCCGGTCATGGATAAGGCGCAGCAAGAACGCCAGTGTGCAGCCAGATTAGTCGCTGGAGCTGCTGCTGTTATCGTCAGAGGCAGCGCTGGAACCAGTATCAGAACTTTCTGCGCTCGCAGTAGCACCCATATCAGAGCTGGCAGCAGCACCGGTATCGGAGCTGGAGGCACTTGCACCTTGATCGCTTCCAGCTGCTGCAGAGGAGCTGGTGTCGCTGCTGGCAGCGGCAGAAGACTCGGTGGTAGCGCTGGAGGAAGCAGCAGCAGTGCTTTCCTCTTTCTTCGCGCAGGCACTAGCCAGAGCGATGACACCGGCGAGCAGTACAAGCCGGGCAGCCGGCTTAATTTTGTTGATATCCAACATGTTTGCAGTTCTCCCTGAGAAAAGGTTTGGGCAACAGACATTGCCGTTGGAAATCTAGCACCTTAGGAGGAATTATCGCAAGAGCCTCTCTCCCCTGATCAAGATCCAATCACGGATTCCTGCTCGATCCCGGGCCCGAGTAAAGCGTACTTGCTCTTCGGGTAAATAAAGGATATAAATGTATTGTTATAAGCCAACGTGGTGATCCTGATGTCCGACGATCCGGTTTCCATCAATGTACTAAAGCCTGTCTCCCTTGCGGAACTTCGTAAAGGTATTGCTCCAGAGCGATATCAACGTTCCCTGGCCCACGCCCTTGGTAGCCTCTCTTTTGATGGGTTTTTATACGTAGCTGCGGTGATTGCGATCTTTCTGACCCCGCATCCGCTGGCCAAGATATTCTTTGGTCTGCTGGCAGGTTCCGCAGTAGCTTTTCTTTTTGTCTGGGGGCATGACGCGGCCCACGGGGCTCTCTTTACCAGTCAACGGGTAGCACGGATCCTGGGGACCCTTAGCATGCTGCCGTCATTCAATATGTACCGGCTCTGGGCTCATGGCCATAATCGTGTCCATCACGGCTTTACCAGCCTGAGTATCATCGATTGGATCTGGCGACCCTGTACTCCGGCCGAATATCAGCAAAAAAACTGGTGGCAACGGTGGATCTATCGTCTCGAACGAAGCCCCTACACTTGCGCGCTCCACTACTTGCTACGGGTGTGGTGGCCTGGAATGATCCGTTTCCAAGGGGATGGAAAAAACCGGCAAGCTTTCCGCAACGACAAAATCCTGACCCTACTGTTTTTTGTGAGTTACTCGATCATCGCCTGGTGGCTGGGTGGTTTTTGGACTTGGATTGCGGCTGTGGTACTGCCTTTTGTGGTCTTTAACTACTACATTGCCTTATTTGTTTTTCTCCATCATACCCATCCGGATCTACCGTTTTTTATCCACAAGGAAGAGTGGTCGCCCAGTATTGGGCAACTCCATTGCAGCACCATCGTCCGCTGTTCCCGGATCAGCGAATGGTTGACCCATAATATCCTGATCCATACCCCTCACCATGTGGATCCTCGCATCCCCTTCTATCATCTGAAAGCGGCCTATGAAGACCTCCGCAGCCAATATGGAGCCTATATACAGGAAACCCGTTTCAGTTTTCGAGAGGTGCGAAATATTTTCCGGAAATGTCAACTCTATGATTTTGAAGGCCACCGTTGGATCCGTTTCCGCGAACTTGGCTCTTGGCAACGGACCCAGGAAATGGGCGACCCTGCTCGTCCATGGGTTGGTCAGCTACCCACTCCATAATAACTGCGATACCAGTCCACAAAAGCAGAAAGCCCTTCGGCCAGGTCGGTCCGGGGGGCAAAATCCACCAGCTCCTGCAGTTCTTGCACATCGGCATAAGTAGCAAGAACATCCCCGTCCTGCATAGGTAGGAGCTCCAGATCGGCCTTTTTCTGCAACACCTGTTCCAGGATTTGAATGAAATCCATCAAGGCGACGGGCTGGTGATTGCCAATGTTGAAGATGCGAAAAGGCGCAGCGCTACTGGCAGGATCCTCTGGCCAAAGATTCTGCCCTTGGGGAGCATGGGGCAGCAGTCTGACCACTGCCTCGACGATATCGTCGATATAGGTAAAGTCCCGCCGCATTTGCCCATGATTGAAAACAGGAATTTTTTTGCCCGCCAGGATTTTTTGGGTGAAGCTAAAGTAGGCCATGTCCGGCCGACCCCAGGGACCATAGACCGTAAAAAAACGCAAACCAGTGCTGGGAATCCTGTACAAATGGGCATAACTATGGGCCATGAGTTCCCCTGCCCTTTTGCTCGCGGCATACAGACTCACGGGATGATCGACGGGATCATGGACACTGTAGGGCAAACGGCTATTGGCGCCGTACACCGAGCTGGAGGAAGCAAAGAGCAAGTGGGAGACCTGCTGTTTACGGCAACCTTCCAGAATGTTCAGAAAGCCCAGTAAATTACTGTCGGCGTAGTCATGGGGGGCCCTGAGGGAGTGCCGGACCCCTGCCTGGGCTGCCAGATGGATGACCATATCAAAAGGCCATCGGTCAAAAAGCACAGCGACCCCCTCTCGATCGGCGAGGTCCAAACGCTGAAAGGTGAATGCCGGATGACCCTCGAGCTGGGAGAGTCGGGACCGTTTCAGGCCCGGATCATAATAACCATTAAGATTATCGATGCCATGGACTGTGTAACCATCCGCCAGGAGTCTGCGACTCAAATGAAAACCAATGAAACCTGCGGCCCCAGTCACCAGGACTCTGGCATTCATGTTTGCTCCTGGGTAGAAAGCCAATCCAAATACCGCTCTACACCGCTTTCCACATCCAGAAATTCGTTCTGGTAGCCTGCGGCTCGCAGGCGGGTGATGTCGGCCTGGGTGAAACTCTGGTATTTGCCCAGCAATGCATCGGGCATGGGTTGATAGATGATCATGCCCTGGGCCTGCAATTGTGCCAGGGATTGGCGCGCCTTTCCTTGCCGGTGGAGCAGGGTATTGATCACCGCCACAGCGACATCATTGAAGCTTTGGGCGCGACCGGTACCAACATTGTAAATTCCGGAGCGCGGGTGATCCAGGAAATGCAAATTGACTGCAACTACATCATCCACATGAACGAAATCTCGCCGCTGTTCCCCATCCTGGTAACCATGACTGCCGGCGAACAAACGGACAACCCCATCGTTTTGGAACTGGCGGGTAAAATGCAGTGCCACTGATGCCATCCGACCTTTATGAAACTCGCGAGGACCATACACATTGAAATAGCGAAAACCATGAACGGGGCTTTGCAAGTCAGGCCAATGGGCGCGCAGATACTGGTCGAACTGAAATTTGCTGAAGGCATAGACATTGAGGGGGTGCTCCGCTTTTCTTTCCTCCTGAAAACAACCGGTCATTCCATAGACCGAGGCACTGGAGGCATAGAGAAAAGGCACCCGGTTTTCCTGGCACCAGTGAAACAATGCTTTGCTGTAACTGAAATTATTTTCCATGACATAGCGCCCGTCCTGGGCCATGGTGTCGGAGCAGGCTCCCTCATGAAAAATGGCCTCTACTTTCCCATATCGCCCCGCCAACAATTTGGGCAGGAATGTTTCTGCCTCTTCATAATCAAGAATATCCAGAGCACTGAGATTGCGAAATTTATCAGGCTGCTGCAGATGGTCAGTGACCAGAATCTCCCCAATCCCCCGCCGATTGAATCCGTGGACGAGGTTGGCACCGATGAATCCTGCACCTCCGGTAATAATATACATGCGATAGAACCCTCCGTTTGGGTATGATAGCAGAAAGCCCATAGGACAGAGCCATGCCAGATCAATCCCTCTTTACCGTCGTTGTTCTGCTGGTTGCTGCAGTACTCACTGTAGCAATGGCTCGAAGACTTCGACTTCCCCCCATCATTGCCTATCTGCTGGTGGGTATCATCCTGGGCCCACATGCCCTGGCCTTGGTGCCCGATGAAGAACGGATGCGCCATCTGGCAGAATTTGGGGTTGTTTTTCTGATGTTCAGCATTGGTCTGGAATTCAGCATTGCCCAACTGATGCGGATGCGAAAATTGGTATTTGGTTTGGGTACCCTCCAGGTGGTGCTGACCTTGCTGGCTTTTGTCGGCATCGCCCTGCTCTTTTCCCTTCCCTGGCGAACGGGTGTGGCTTTGGGGGCAATCCTTGCCATGTCCTCCACGGCCATGGTGGTGCGCGCCTTGGCCGAACGGATGGAAACCCAGAGCCGGCATGGCCGGGTCGCCATCAGTATCCTGCTCTTTCAGGATCTGGCGGTCATCCCCCTGCTGATTTTGGTTCCTGCCATGGCTGGCTCCATCAACACCCTTCCTTATGATCTTGGCATTGCCACAGGCAAGGCCATTCTGAGCCTTCTTTTTTTGTTACTCATTGGACACCATTTAATCAATCCCTGGTTTCGCTGGGTTGCGGCACGGAAATCCCATGAACTGTTCATGCTGAACCTGTTGTTGGTGACCCTGGGCTTAGCCTGGATCACTGAAGCGACGGGTCTATCCCTGGCGCTAGGCGCTTTTATAGCCGGAATGCTCCTCGCCGAAACTCCCTATCGCTATCAGGTGGAAGCAGATATTGCTTCCTTTCGTGATGTGCTCCTGGGTCTCTTCTTCGTGACCATCGGCATGCTGGTCAATGTGCCGGTACTCATTGCCTACCTTCCCTGGGTACTGCTGATTTTGTTGATGATTTTTTTGCTGAAAGGTGGATTGGTATGGGGGATTTGTCGATTCTCTGGTTTTGATACTGGGGTAGCTATTCGCAGTGCGATCGTTTTGGCCCAAGCCGGTGAATTCGGTTTTGTTCTGATTTCTCTTGCTGCGCAGAAAAATCTTCTCCCAGGTAATATTTTACAGCCGGTTTTAGGAGCAATGCTTCTCTCCATGCTCTTTGCGCCCTTGCTTGTACAATATAATGGAGTCATTGCTCGGTTTTTGGTCCCCAGCTATCGCAGTCGGCGTAGCAAAGACCTGGAGGAAGTTCGCCAGCAAGGATTGCGAGAGCATGTGATCGTTTGTGGGTATGGGCGCGTTGGACAGAGTGTTGCCCGCGTATTGGAAGAAGAGGGTGTTCCTTATCTCGCCCTGGATTTGGATCCCCACCGGGTGCAACAAGCGCAGGCAGCTGGAGAAGCCATTTTCTATGGAGATGCCAGCCGCGGTGATCTGCTGGAGGCCGCTGGAATCATGACAGCCAGAGCGGTAGTCATTACCTATGGGAACGTCGCAGAAAGTGCCAAGGTCCTCGCAGTGGCAAAACAATTACGACCACAGATACCCACCATTGTTCGGGCCCATGATGATACACAAATTGCAGGGCTTGAAGCAGCTGGAGCCGATGAAGTGATTCCTGAGGTTACCGAAGGAGCACTGATGCTGGCCTCACAGACCCTCCTCCAATTGGGTTTTCCGATCAGCACGGTACTTCGGCGCGTACGTCGCTTTCGTCAGGAACGCTACAGTCTTTTTCGGGGCAGTTTTTGGGGAGGATCAGAGCCGGGTGAAGAACAGAACTCTCCGCGCCTTCTCGCGATTCCATTGGGTGAAACCAGTTATGCCTTGGGAAAAACCCTGGGCAATCTTCATCTGGAAGATTATGGAGTACAAGTGGTAGCAGTACGACGGTTTGGGATCCGAGGACGCGACCCGGCGCCCAGCACCCAACTTCGTCGTGGCGATGTGCTGGTGCTGTTTGGCCCCCCCGAGCGCCTTGCGGAGGTGCAACAGTATGTTATACATGGCTTTGTGGGCGACCTTTTACCCGACCCGGCAGAAAGGGCTTGAACTTTGGGAGAGATGAAGATGCGCTGGAGCTTGGTATGTATTGACGATTCTGAACCAGAGCCCATTTTGTGGAAGGCTGATACCATCTATCGCCTTGCAGAACTGAAAGCAGAGTCTGAAGCCAAGGATCTACTTTCCCGCTACCATGAACTTGCCGAGATTCTCGAAAATCGTATAGCAGAGAACGCTATCACGCCGATAAAGTCCGCGAAAAGAATTCGTTTTCTCCCCCCCTTCCTCGGTAAAAAAATCATTTGCGCTGGACTCAATTATCTTGATCATGCCAGAGAAGCAGGTATAGTCCCTCCCCCTTTTCCCAACTTTTTCATTCGTTATCCCGATTCACTGGTGGGTCATGGCGAAGCGCTGCAGATACCACCGGGTTTCGATAGCTTCGATTATGAAGGGGAGTTGGCGGTGGTCATGGGTCAATCACTCTATGGTTCGGTGGATCGTGAAGAGGCGCTCGCGGCGGTGGCAGGGTATACCCTATTCAATGATGGTAGTCTTCGCGAGCTGCAATTTCGTGCAAGTCAGTGGACCCTGGGTAAAAACTGCCCCGCCTCAGGCTCCTGTGGACCTTGGGTCTGTACCCCCGATGAACTGCCCCTGGGAGCGCACGGGCTTGGCATCCAGACCCGCGTCAATGGTGAACTGCTCCAGCATGGAAATACTGGGCAGATGATCTTTGCTGTGGCTGATTTGCTGACCACCCTGGCAGCAGCTTTACCCCTGGGACCAGGGGACCTGATCGCTACAGGAACACCCGCCGGTGTTGGTTTCGCGCGCACTCCCCCACGTTTTCTGCGCCCTGGTGATCGCTGCGAAATCGAAATAGAGGGTCTGGGAAAACTTTCCAATCCGGTTACTTGAGAAATATCTTGCAAATGATCACTCCAAATAGGTGTAACCCTGCAATCCTTCTCGGTAGAAGCTCAGAAAATCCTCCCGTTGTGCAACAGGAATCTGCTCTTGCGCTGCCAATTTCGCCTCAAATTGCCGACTCAATTCCTCCGCCGAAAACTGTACATAACGCAGCACTTCCGCGACCGTATCTCCAGGTACGGGCTCTTCTAGGCGCAGGGCTCCATTGGCTTCACAGATAACATTCACCGCATCGGTATCACCAAAGAGATTATGCATATCGCCCAGAATTTCCTGGTAGGCACCCACCAAAAAAACGCCAAGGTAATAGGGTTCCCCATCCCGCAGGGGATGAACAGGTAAACCCGGACTCAAGCCATCACCGGTAACATAGGAATCGATACGTCCATCGGAATCACAGGTAATATCTTCCAGGCGTGCGCGGCGAAGGGGTTGCTCCAGGTGCCGATGGATGGGCATGATGGGAAAAATTTGATCGATGGCCCATACATCAGGTAAGGATTGAAACAAGGAAAAGTTGGCAAAATACTTGTCAACCAATTTCTCTTCCAGTTCATCCAGAACTTCTCGATGGGCCCGTTTGGCCGGATCCAGCAGAGCACGACAACGCCACAGGATATGGGCATATAGACGTTCTGCTCGCGCCCGACCCGCCAGATCCAGGAGATTCAGTTTGAATTCCTGCTGCGCCTCCTGCAGCAGAAATACCGCTTCCTGGTAGATCTCCAGGGCATCATGGGAATTGGGGGCGTGGTCGAGGCGATCGAGCAAGCGATGCCAGGGAGATGCTAGCACGGAATCCAGATCTTCCTGCAACAGTACCTCACCCGGCGCTTTTTCCACGTCGATGATGCTGAACAACAGAACGGCATGATGGGCGGTAAGGGCTCGACCCGATTCCGAAATGATTTTGGGTTCCGGCAATCCTTCCTGACGACATACCTCTGCCAGGGCCCGGACCACAGTGTATGCATAATCTTGTAAGGAGTAATTTGTGGAACAATACGCGCGGGAATGGGTACCTTCATAGTCAACGCCAAGGCCACCGCCCACATCCACCACCTGCAGATTGGCTCCCAGTTTGCGTAATTCGGCAAATAGTCGGGCACACTCCCTCATCCCACCTTGGATATATTGGATATTGGGAATTTGTGATCCCAAATGAAAATGGAGCAACTGCAAACATTGTAAGGAGTTAGCACTGCGTAATTGGGAAAGCATTTGCAAAATTTCACTGGAGGAGAGTCCAAACTTGGATTTTTCCCCACCAGTGTTTTGCCATTTTCCCGCCCCAGCAGAGGCAAGACGGGCTCTGACGCCAATTCGGGGGCTAACCCCCAATTCGGCACTGATGGACAGAATCATTGGCAGCTCACTTGCCTTCTCTACCACCAGGTAAACTATCAGGCCCAATTTTTCACCCATCAGCGCCAAGCGAATGTATTCCGCATCTTTATAGCCATTACAAACAACCGTGCCGCCAGCTGGAGTCAGGGCAAGGACCGTCAAGAGTTCCGGTTTACTGCCGGCCTCCAATCCCACCAATCCCTGCCCGGCCCGCAGAATTTCCTCCACCACCCGACGATGCTGGTTGACCTTGATGGGATAGACCGCCTGATAGCATCCCTTGTAAGCTTCCTCGGTGATGGCAGTGGCAAAAGCCTCCTGCAGATCACGCACCCGACGCTGGAGAATCTGCGGAAAACGCAGTAAACAGGGAAGATTGAGATTCTGTTTGCCAAGCCGCTGGACCACATCTGCAAGTCCCGCTGCATAGGGGTGATCCGTGCCTTGGGGATGGACCCATACTTGGCCATCTTCACCTATTTCAAAGAGCCCATCGCTCCACTGCCGTACGTTGTACAGCGTCCGCGCGCATTGCACCGACCAGTTCATCTCTTCCTCCTCGCATTGCGCCGCTCAGTCTAGAGCTGCTACTCCTGAAGCTCAAGAAGCCCATTTGCTGTGCATGGGGGTGCAATATTGGCAATCAGCAGCCAAATTGTGATCCGTGAAATCCTGGGGCAAGCAGGGGTAGACCGCGCATATACCAAAGAGTGTCTTAACGTTGGTGATGACGACGATGCCAATTATTCCAGACTTCGCGAAGGCGATGGCGCTGCGGGTCCAGATAGGTGATTTCTGCACCCTCCTCCATGGACCGCAAGGAGTCACGAATAACACGCCGGCACTCTTTTGCCAATTCGCGACGACCAAGGTCTGGACCCAATGGGTTTCCAAAGTAGATGCGCAGTGTCAATGGCGCCAAGGCCATCATGCGCCAGAGGTGTCCGGCTAGGGAATCTTCGCCAACAAAAGGACAAGTTTGATCGGCATGCCCTGGACAAAGAATATCCTCATAACGCAGGCTAACAGGAACTACCATTGCCCCGGCAATGACGGCTGTCTCAAAAGGGGCCGCGTAGAAATCCCCTACATCCCGTCCATCACTGGTGGTTCCCTCCGGGAAAATGCATAAAAATCGCTCCTGTTCCAGCACTGAGGCCGCCTCTTTGAGTAATCGCTGGCTAGCCCTGGCATCGCTGCGATCGATAAAAAAGGTTCCAAGTCGCCTGGCCAAGCTTCCAAATACCGGCCAAGACTCCATCTCTTTCTTGGCGACAAATTGCCCCGGTCGGAGGGCGGCCAATGCCAGGATATCCAGATAAGAAATATGATTGGCAGCAATCAGCGCTGGACGGCTGGGTAGGTTGCCTGCAACGCGAAGGCGAATCCCCAGGATCCGAAGGGCAACGCAACACCACCAGCGGAAAACGGACAAAGCCCGCGAGTTGATTTGCCCCTTTTTGCCGTAGTACCACCACGCCAACGGAAAGGCGATGAGCAGATGCAGGAACAGTGCTGGTAAACGCCATAGACGACGATAGCCCCGAGGTTGACTGCGACGAAGGGTACGCTTGGGGTACGGAATCAGTTGCGCCGAGGTGGAATGCGCTTGAGCCGGACGGCGAAAGATCATTTGCCGTACTGCGCAGGTTCCAGGAAACGCTGCTGATAACGACTGGTGATCAGCTGTGCGTCACACCAGACAAAGAAATCCGCACAATGAAATTGTGGATCCCAAAATGGCTCTCCGCCAATACGTACTCCGGCGCGAAGGTATCCTTTGATCAGGCCTGGCAACTCTTCCGCCTTGACTGCTGCCGCAGGATCGAATCCGGGTATAGGGCGAAGGGGGAAAACCCTTTGCTCAACGGGTACCAGATGCGGTTCCAGCGAGCGATACAGAGCACCCAGGGCAGGACCATCGGTGCTATGGACACTGGCGCAACCCATGAGATGATCAATTTCCCACATGCTCATGGCCTCGGCCAGGCCAGACCACAACAAAACAATGACTGCCCCCTGTCGATAATCTGGATGGACACAGGAGCGACCCAATTCCATGATTCGGCTACCCAGGGCCAAGGGACGAGAAAGATCAAATTCCGTCTCGGCGTAATATCGCCCGACCTTGGCGACTTGTTCGGGCAAGAACAGGCGGTACGTGCCTACCACCTCTTGTCTGACCTCATCCTCAACTATCAGGTGCTCACAGAAAGGATCATATTCATCCTGATCCAATCCTGGCGGACCACTGAGTTGTGCCCCAAATTCAGCACTGAAAACCCGGTAACGCAGACGTTGAGCCGCCTCAACTTCATCTTGATGTCGGGCCAGATACAAACGCAGGGAACGCTCTCCCTTGCGCGTATTACAATTCATACCTTTATCTGTTTGGGGTGGATTGAGCATCACAGGCTCTCCCAGATTCATTTGCAGACCAATGACAGTATGACCTCAAATTATGACAAGAGTGCGACACTTTGATGACAGTTTTATGACAGCCGCCAATTGCGCCATATTCTAAACCGATAATGTCCCGATAGAAAACCTTTGGGATCACCAGAAGGCTTCCCGCACAATCGTGTGCTCCCGGTCGGGCCCAGTGGAAACAATTGCCAAAGGACGATCCACCAACTTTGCCAATGCCTCCAGATAGCTTCGTGCATTGGCAGGTAATTCCTCCCAGCGTGTCACTCCTGCCGTGGAGCTCGTCCAGCCAGGAAAATTCTCATAGATAGGCTCGCATGCTGCCAGAGATTCTGCCGCACCAGGTAGGTCACGACACTCTTTGCCATTGATTCGATAGCCAACCGCCACCCGAATTTCGGCCAGGCCATCCAATACATCCAGTTTGGTCATACACAAGCCCGAAACCCCATTTACCCGGCATGCGGCCCGCAGGGCTACGGCATCGAACCAACCACAACGGCGGGCACGACCGGTGGTGGCCCCGATCTCTCCACCGCGGTCGGCCAACCATCGCCCCGTATCATCAAAGAGTTCGGTGGGAAACGGACCTGCGCCGACCCGTGTGGTGTAGGCCTTGGTAATGCCCAAAACATAACCAAGGCTACCCGGGCCTACCCCACTGCCTGCTGCGGCAGCACCGGCAACGGTATTGGAGGAAGTGACAAAGGGATAGGTACCGTGATCCACGTCCAGCAAGGTTCCTTGAGCACCTTCAAAAAGAATGGATCCGCCCTGGGCCTGTATCTGCTCCAGACGCAAGGAAACATCACCAACCAGGGGACCCAGACGTTCCCCATATGCCAAGGCCTTTTCCAAAGTCTGATGAAAGTCTTCTGGCTGCTCCTTAAAGTAATGCTGTAAAACAAAATTATGAAAGTCCAGGGCTTCCCCAAGCTTTGCCGCAAAGCGCTCGCGGTGGAAAAGATCGGCAACACGCAATGCCCGACGCGCCACCTTATCCTCATAGGCCGGGCCAATACCTCTGCCGGTGGTCCCAATCCGCGCTTCCCCTTTTGCTTGCTCCCGGGCCAGATCCAAACGTTTGTGATAGGGTAAAATCAATGGGCAAGCATCAGAGATCAGCAAACGCTCCTGGGCATCTGGAACGTTTTGTACAAGTGGATCCAGTTCGGCGAATAGGGCTTCGGGATCCAAAACCACACCATTGCCAATAAAACACTGCACATCCGGGCGCAGAATCCCAGACGGAATCAAGTGTAAGACTGTCTTTTGCCCGCCAATGACCAAGGTATGGCCCGCATTATTTCCCCCTTGGAAACGAACGACGGCCTGGCAACGTTCCGTCAGCCAATCGACAATCTTCCCTTTGCCTTCATCACCCCATTGGGTACCAATTACCACTACGTTCTTTGCCATTGCGGAAAGGACTCCAGAAAATCAGGAAGGGGAAAAAGGGAGATCCGGACTGCTGCCACTCAAACGCCAATGTCCATCCTCCAGCACCAGGTAGGCATCGAAAGCAGCGGGAGGGAAATGATTATCCGGATTGCTTTCCTGGACTACTACATAGCCTTGAGCACGCAGTGCTTGCAAAGCTTGCCATAGTGCCAGGGAGTCATCGGCCGGCGCCCAGACCAGCGGGCGCTGCGCTTTCTGCGCACTCCATTCCCGCAACAAAGGACGCAAATCCAGGCTGAATCCAGTGGCAGGCCGATGGCATCCGTATGCCTCACCAATACCGTCATAGCGGCCACCGCGAGCCACCGGGGCGCCTCTTTGGGAAGAGTACACAGCAAACAACATTCCCGTGTGATAGTGGTGGCCCTGCAATTCCGCCAAATCGGCACGAATCCGCACCGCTGGAAAACGTTCTTCCAGGACTGACCAGACATACTCCAGAGAATCCAGTGCTGGTTCAAGTTCTGCTTGGGAGGTAAAGATACGGCGTGCACGTTCCAGACAGCGACGATCCCCCCTTAAACCTGCCAGCGTCAAGAACTGTTGCCGCAAATCCAGGGAAACCCCAGCCTCTTGCAGCAGCCTCTGCAAATCAGGCCATGCCTTCCGCTCAATAGCATGAATGATCTGATTCGTCTGTGCCGGACTGAGTCTGGCAGCCTGTACCAGGTACATGGGAATTTGCACATGGCCCAAATCCAGGTGAAGTGCAGAATCCAGACAGCGCTGCACACTTTCCAACATTAAACTGATTATTTCCAAATCGCCTTGGGGCGATGCCACACCAAACAGTTCGGCACCCACCTGAAAAGGAGCCCGGCTGCCGCCCAAGGCATCGGGACGGGCTCGCAAGACAGTGCCAGCATAGCAGAATCGGCGCGCCTCACCTCTGCGAGCCATTTGGGCATCCATTCGTGCCATTTGTGGCGTCATGTCAGAACGAAAACCCAGTACTCTGCCACTGACTTGATCAATGACCTTCCAGGTTTCCAGATCCAGGTCGGCAGCGCTGCCTGTCAATAGGCTTTCCAGATGTTCCAACATGGGGGGAATGAGTTGCTGATAGCCCCAGCTCGCGAAAAGATCCAGCAGTTCGCGCCGTTTTTGCTCCAGGGCTGCTGCCTGCCCGGGTCCCATATCGTCAAAACCCGCGGGCAGAATCCAGGTACCTGCTTCGGTAGCAATCATCGCTTGATGGTACTCTGCTGTGAGCGAAGATATTGCACCAGAGGGGAGCTCTCTGGCAAGACAAGAACATCCCCCTTCTTGATCTCCCGCAAGAGTTCGAGGCTACGGTAAAACGCAAAGAAGCGCGGATCTTTTCCGTAGGATGCGGCATAGATTTTGGCAGCTTCTTCCCGCGCCTTACCAATGGTCTGTTGCGCGTCTGTGTAGGCATCACTTAGCAACGCTTGCCGCTTCTTTTCTGCCTGATCCTGCAATTGATTGACCTGATCCTTGCCAGCCAACTGCACGGCTTCCAGCTGACTTTGCAGCTTTGCGCGCATTTGTCGGTAGGTGCTTTGTAAGGCATCAGAAGTCAGGCCGATTTCCAGAAAGTGCAGAGAATCCATACCAATTCCATCTTTGGTCAATGCTTTTTTTGCCGATTGTAGAAGCGACTGTTGCCAGGCATGCAATTGTTTGTCATCTGGCTGATTTTGCAGCGCCTGGGATTCGAGCAAGCGATGGAAAGCAGAAATGACCGTATCACTGACCTGACTTTCGGCCAAGGCCATGTTGAGACCTCGTTCATAGAAGCGAGCCGGGTCCGCAATGTGCCATTCCACAAAACAATTGAGCTGCAGATCTTTCCCATTGGACACATGTACCGTAATGGCCTTGGTGCTCTGGCTTCGCTGACGGGTATCTATGAGTTGCACTGATTGTAAAAAAGGCCAATGGAGATACAAACCAGGGGTAGAACGTATAGCTTCCACCCGGCCCATGCGTAACAACAAAGCGCTTTCTCCGGGTCGCAGTACATAAAAACTGGCAGTGAGCAGGTAGAGCACGATCGCCAGAATCAGCAGGGTCCAGCCCCATTTGGCCAACTTCATGACTTGCCTCCCGTGCTTAAGGCAGTGGCAGTGGCTGACGCCTGGGGTGCTTCCGCACTACGGTCGGGAACCGCAGCAGGCACTTGAACAATGGTATCGTTACCGCCAAAGACTACCCGTCCTGCCTTACGCCAGGCATCCTGCAAGGCTTGCAGATACATTTCCGTGCCCATGACCTGCGGGTCCGTCTGATACGCTCGATAGGCGGCATCAAAGCGGGCCGAATCACCCTTGGCTTTGCCCAAGATCTGCTCTGCTTCTACTTGTGCTTGACTACGCATTTTGTCAGCTGCAGCCTTGGCCGCAAGCAGTGATTTTTGACCTTCTGCCTTGACCTTGTCGGCCTCTGCCTGGGCAGCTTTCCGGGCTTGCTCAATGGCCTGATATTCCTTATCCAACGTATTGGGATGGGTGATTTCAATGACCTGCACACCCTGCAACTGAAGCCCGGAATGGCTGTTTTCCATCAGTTGTTGTGCGGCCTTGAGGATTTCTTGCTCCAGAACGTCATGGGGAGCTGACAACAACTGATCAGAGCTCATGCCCTGTGTTACCTTTCGGACTGCAGTCGTTAATATATAGGCCAGATATTGTTGGGGATTAGCATTGGCAAAGAGATATTCCTGCGGGTTAGCAATGCGATAGTCTCCGGCATAGCGAATATCTACTACTTCGCCGTTGGTGCTCAATAACCTTCCGGGGTTCAGGGTATCATCGGACCCACCATATCCCAGAACCAGTCGCCGGTTACGACCGACATCCACAGCCTCCACCTGTTCAATAGGATATGGCCAATGGTAATGACTGCCAGGCGGCACGGTAGCTACTATTTGACCAAATCGGAGTAATACGCCCTCTTGCCCAGGACCCAACTGATAAAACCCCGAGCTTAGCCAGGCGGCGAACAGGATCACCAAGACAATGAGTGGCAACCAACGCCCGAGCTCTTTGCCGCGTTGCGGAGCGGAACCGTTGGCAAGTTTACTGCCCAGCTTGCGCAGTTCCTTGGTAATCTTTTCGATACTCCAGGAGGTACCCGAGGCTCCAGGGCGTTGCCCCCAGGGGCTTTGCTTGCCGTTTTGCTTGCCACTTCCGCCCGGATCACTCCATGGCATGCCGCTCTCCTTGCATGAATTTACCGGGGCATTGTAGAAGGGGGATCCTCTCGCTGACAACTCTCCAGATCATTGTGCTGCAAAATGCGACCCCATTCCCGGCGATCCAGCTCCACCCACAAATGCGTTTGCCCCTGTTCGTCATAGTGCTCCTCGAGAATTTTCCCTAAACGAAAGAACTCTGCACGTAAAGCTGCCTGGTTTGGCCGCAAGGCACAGTGAATGCGGATTCGATTGGCAAAAAGTCGTTCCTCGATGGCCTGGTACAGGTGATCCAAACCCGCTCCAGTCCGGGCACTGATCCACAGGTCCACGATTTGTCCTTGTTCATTTTTTCGCCAGCGAGGATCTTCGCCCAGTACATCAATTTTGTTGTAAACCCGGATCCTTGGCAGATTATCAGCACCAATATCGTGCAAGACCTCGTCTACCGCTGCCATTTGCAGATCTCGATCGGGTGCAGCGGTATCAATAACTTGCAAAAGTAACTGGGCTTGGTTGACCTCTTCCAACGTGGCGCGAAATGCGGCGATGAGCCCTGGCGGCAGGTCCCGTAAAAAACCCACCGTATCTGCCACCAGCACCTCTGCTTCTCCCTGTCGGTCTTTGACCAGACGTCGAATTGCGGGATCCAGGGTAGCAAAAAGCTGATCGGCAGCATACTGTCGATCATTCGTCAACCTATTGAAAAGCGAAGACTTGCCCGCATTGGTGTAACCAACCAGAGCCACCATTGGCACCGGTGCCCGTTGGCGGGCGCGCCGTTGGGTGGCACGTTGGGAGCGAACACGGTCAAGCCGGTGGCGCAGCGCAGCAATCCGATCACCAATCAAGCGACGATCGGTTTCCAATTGCGTCTCACCAGGGCCCCTAAGACCAATACCGCCCCGTTGCCGCTCCAGATGGGTCCAGCCCCGCACCAGACGGGTACGCAAATGGTCCAGCTGGGCTAGCTCCACCTGCAGTTTTCCTTCGTGGGTCCGGGCGCGACGGGCGAAAATATCGAGAATCAAGCCGACCCGATCCAGCACCCGCGTAGACCACGCGCGTTCCAGATTGCGTTCTTGAATGGGTGTCAATGGACGATCAAAGATCACCAGATCAACTGGATCCATCCGTAACGCTGCGGCAATTTCTTCCACCTTGCCCGAACCAATGCAGGTTGCGGGATCCAGGCGGGCGCGTGGGACTCGCCAACAATCCACCACGGTCGCCCCGGTATCCGTGGCCAGCTGGCGAAACTCTTCACAATCCCCAGAATCTTCCAGGGATCCTGGAGTGAAGACATGGACTAGGAGAACCCGATCCTGGTGCGATCGATCCCAGTACAATGGTTGCCTCAGTCCGTACCCTCACCTGGCGTGGGATTTTCCTCCAGCCCGTTTTCTGGCAGGGGCAGGCGAACGTCTCGGCTTGGCACCACCGTCGAGATGGCATGCTTATAGATCATCTGACTGACATTGTTGCGCAAAAGCACAACAAATTGATCAAAGGATTCGACAAAACCCTGGAGCTTGATGCCGTTGACCAGGTAAATTGCCACCGGGACATGCTCTTTGCGCAGCAAATTAAGGAAAGGGTCTTGCAGGATCTGCCCTTTTTGTTGACCAGCCATTCGTTATCTCCTTGTTGACTTGTTGGCTCTGAAGCGATTCTTAGACTATATCAAAATAACACATGATACCATGGTTCCCGGCTACCCATCGCCCGTTTCGCGGGGCGTGATTTTTGACCTCGCGCCCGATTCCCGCTAAGTTTCTGTGATCGAGCAGAGCAATGAACCTCACGCCAGCGGAGAAAGCCAGTGGAAGCCAAAAACCCATCCAATGACCGAGTCCTGCGGGCCCGTGTCAAGCGCCTGGGCAATATTCTTGGCGAAGTTCTGCAGGAGCGGGCCGGCCCACGGGTCTATGCCGCGGTAGAGCAACTGCGACAGGGATACATCCGGTTGCACCGTCGCGAAGACCCCAGACTTCGGGAACGCCTGGCGCGCTTTATCAATGCCCTTCCGCTGGATGATCTCGTCATGGTCATCCGCGCCTTCAACACCTACTTCAGCTTGGTCAACATTGCCGAAGAAGAGTTCCAACATCTTCAGCGACGACGGATGATGCAACGGACCAGTGGCCTGTGGGTTGGCTCTTTTGAAGAGACCTTCCGGCAATTGCAGGCCATGGGTATCAATTCTGGGCAACTGCAGTATCTGTTGGGACAGTTACGGTATATCCCGGTATTCACCGCTCATCCCACGGAAACCAAGCGCCGTACCGTACTCCATGCCCTGCGCCGAATCTTCCTGACCAGCAAGGCACTGGATGATCCTTCCCTGAATGATGAAGAAGAAAACGATCTCCTCCGTCAACTCAAGGCCCAGGTACAAGTCTTGTGGGAAACCGAAGAGGTACGAACCAATCGACCCCAAGTACAGGACGAGGTGGAGAACGGCCTTTTTTACTTTCGGGACAGTCTCTTTCAGGCAGTACCCATGACCTACCATGCAGCACGTCGAGCTGCGCGACGCGTCTATGGCGAAAATCAGGTGGATATACCTGCTTTCATCCGCTTTGGCTCCTGGATTGGTGGAGATCGTGACGGGAACCCCAATGTTACCGCAGCGATTACGAGCTGGACCTTGCGGACACAAAGCATCGAAGTGCTCAAGGAATATCAGCGACGCCTTGCGGATCTCTATCAGCTGCTGGGCCATTCCAGTCGCTTTTGCAAGATTTCTCCCATCCTGCTGGCCTCGTTGGAAAAAGATGCCGATGACTTTCCGGAATTGGCAGAATGGGTGAATCAACGCTTTCCAAGCGAACCCTACCGTCGCAAGCTTCGCTATATGATGACCCGCCTCGATCTGCGGCTGCGCCAGCTGGAAAATAATCAGATTGCTACGGGTATGGGTAGTCAGGGATTAGCCTACAGCTGCGATAAAGAGTTTTGGGAAGATTTGATCCTGGTGCGCGAATCCCTCCGCGGCCATGGTGACGACTATATTGCCAATCATGCAGTGCAGGATTTGGTCTGGTTGGTAGAAACTTTTGGCTTTCACCTGGCTTCCCTGGATATTCGGCAGGAATCCACCGTTCATAGTCGCAGTATTGCTGAACTCTTCGGTAATTTACCTAAATTTGCTGGCTATCTGGAGAAAAGTGAAGAAGAAAAGATTTTGTTGCTCGGGGAGTCACTCCGCCAACCAGGCCCCATTCTGGAGGAGCACCCGGAAGGCTTGTCACCCCTCGTCAGCGAAACCTGTGGCATGTTCCGATGCTTGGCCCAACTTCGACGGGAAATCAGCGACAAAGCCATTGGCAACTATGTAATTTCCATGACCCACGAAGCAAGTCATGTTCTGGAAGTGCTGGTTCTCGCCAAGGAATTTGGCTTGGCTGGGTGGTCCAGAAATGGTCTGTATAGTGAGTTGGCCATCACTCCCCTCTTCGAAACCATTCATGACCTAGAACGCATGGAACAGGTCATGTCCCGACTGCTGGATAATCCAGTCTATGGGGAAGTGTTACGCAGTCAGTCCAACATCCAGGAAGTCATGCTGGGCTATTCCGACTCCTGCAAAGACGGGGGAATCCTTTCTTCCAGTTGGTCCCTTTACAAAGCCCAGCGAATCCTGGCAAGCCTGGGGGAACGCCGAAAAATCCATATTCGTATCTTCCATGGTCGCGGTGGCAGTGTAGGCCGGGGGGGGGGACCAACCCATGAGGCGATCCTGTCCCAGCCACCCAATACCGTGCAAGGACAAATCAAAATCACCGAACAGGGTGAAGTGCTTTCTTTCAAGTACGCCAACCTGGAGACTGGGGTATATGAACTTTCGGTGGGGGTAACCGGGCTCATCCGTGCCAGTGTGGGGCTGATTCAGGAAGTTCCCAATGATCCTGGCGAATTTCTGACGGTTCTGGCAGATCTAACCCGCACCGGCGAAAAAGTATACCGCGAACTTACGGAGCAGACTGCTGGCTTTATTGAGTATTTCTATGAAGCCACCCCGCTGAATGAAATCGCCCAGTTGAACATCGGTTCACGACCCTCCCATCGGCAGCGCAACGATCTCTCCCTATCCTCCATTCGGGCCATACCCTGGGTCTTTGCATGGGCACAGTCCCGTCACGTTTTACCAGCCTGGTATGGTTTGGGTTCGGCATTGCGGCACTGGCGTCAGGAAGACCCAGAGCGTTTGAAACTGCTGCGCAAGATGTACCAGCATTGGCCCTTTTTCCGGGCCCTGCTGGGAAACATTGCCATGGCCATGGCCAAGGCAGATATGACTTTGGCAGCCGAATATGCACAGCTACCCAAAGATCAGCAGGCTGCCCGCCAGATTTTTCAAAAGATCCGGCAGGAGTTTAACACTGGGGTGGAAGAGTTATTGCTGATTCAAGAAAGTTCGGAACTACTCTCCAGCAATCCTGGCCTAGCCTTCTCCTTACAACGGCGTAACGTCTACATGGAACCCTTGAACCACATCCAGATTGCCCTGCTGCGGCGTTATCGCAATGAGGATGCCCCACCGGAGTTCCGCGAGATCTGGTTGGATCCCCTCTTGCGGACCATCAATGCCATTTCCGCTGGACAACGTAATACCGGCTGAAAGATGGAATTGATTCTAGCGTCCACGAGTCCCTATCGACGAGCACTCCTGGCCCGCCTTGGACTTCCCTTTCAGGTACAGGCACCGGAAGTGGATGAATCTCCCCGGGAACACGAAGCGGCCGAAGATCTCGTTCTTCGCCTTGCCAGGGAAAAGGCCCAGACTGTAGCCCAAAGCTTTCCCGATGCCTTTGTCATTGGTGGCGATCAGGTGATCCGCTGCCAAAGAGAAGTGCTCGGTAAGCCTGGTACCCTGTCCAAGGCCCGCGAACAGTTGCAACTGTGCCAAGGCCAGCAGGTCGACATCCTCAACGGGCTCTGTGTTGTGGGCCCCCAGGGATTTTGTGAGATCCGGATGGTTCCCTACCATGTGCAGCTACGTGCCATGGATGAAGCAAGCATCCATCGCTACTTGGAACGGGAGCAGCCATTGGACTGTGCTGGCAGCATTCGCTCCGAGGGACTGGGTATAACGTTGATAGAGCGGATGTGGGGAGATGATCCCAATGCCTTGATGGGTCTCCCTTTGCTTACCCTGACCCAGATATTGCGTCAGGCAGGATTTTCGCTCCCTTGATTACATTGGACCTATTTCCGCTGATCCGATCCCTTCTGCGATTCTTACGGATCATAAACCATTGGTCCATTAGGATCTTGCGCAACGGGTCATTCCACCAGCAAAACAAAGTGTAATTGTGATGGGTGATCAGGTATCTATATTACAGCAGATCAAGCCATTGAAAGCCCTTTTTGATATAGGCGTTGGCTGCATAGCCATCCCGTTCCCAGGTGCCCATAGGACGGCTGCTGGTCAGCTCCACGCGATTCACCCACTTGACACTTTTATACCCATACATCTGCGGGACAAGTAAGCGCAGGGGATAACCTCCTTTGCGAAGCAACGGCTGTCCAGCAATATGGGTAGCCAGGATGACTCCAGGCGCCCGGGCCTGTTCCAGACTCAGACTATCCACATAGACGCCATCGGCGCTATGAAAGACAACATATCTGGCGGCGCTGGAAGGTTGCAACTCGGCAAGAAAAGTTGACAGTGAAATCCCCTGCCAAGGGACGTCCTGCACAACCCAGCCGGTCACACAGTGGAAGGTTTGGATTTCTCTGGCCTGGCTTCGTTGGTATAGTTCATCCAGCGTAAATTCCCGGGGTTTGGCCACCAGTCCCGAACAATGCAAACGGTATTGCTGGGAATCAATCTGCGGATAAGAACCGGTATAGGTATAGTATTCCGGAAAGGTGGGAATCTTTTGTGCCGTTGCCCACGCTGGCAAAAGCAAAGGGCCTGCACCGAAAAGCAGGGCACTGTGCCGGATGAAGGTGCGCCGATTCATTTTCTCTCCTTCTCTCATCGCCATGAGAATATATTCCAGAGGGGCTGCCGCCGAGCCGCATGATAGATCGCCATGAATACATGGCCAAGCCAGAAATATAGCAACAGGGGAGTACCAAGCCGCATGGAGCTAAGGCCCAAATGGGTCAGTCCAGGAGCAGTAAGATACCCTTCCATCACCAGCCAGGCACCAAAACCACTAAAGGTGACCCAACTGGCCAGCAGGAAAAATGCCCCTTGCCAGTAGCTGGATAGGCCAGGGCGAGGCCCATATTGCGGTAAACCACCACGAAACAAGCGGCCCAGATCCTGAAACGTCTCGCGCCAGTGCAAAGGCCAGTACCAGTTCCACAGTAATCGTCGTCCCCAAGGGGTAAACAGGTAGACCAACCAACTCAAAGCCAACCAGACCGTAAGAAAAATCCCCACCAGTGTATGCCAGGCAAAGAGGGTAAAGGATTGCAACCAAAGGGCGAGTATGGAATTGAGTAGCTCGAAGCTAAAAGCCAGAACCAGGCCCAGATGCAGCAGGCGAGCCAGCGGGGGAAAACGTCCTGCCTCCAGGTAGGATAGTGATTTCGCAGTGACCATGGCGTAGCTGCAACTCCCAAGAGATCACTTAGGTATACGCAGCCAGCGTCGTTGCGGATGCAAAACTGCAGCCCGGTTTTTAAAAAACCGGGCTTTGTGCTTACCAGGTCAACACGCGACCGGCAGCACCCAAGGTGGGCAGGGCATTACTGGGATTCAAAAGAGGGATCTGCTTTGCCAGGTCGTCTTTGCTCATACCGTTGAGCTCCAGCGATTGCAGGCAGCCAATGATCTGGACACCGTTGTCTTCGGCAAGCTTCATAAAGTCTGCCACACTTTTGCCACCTTCCATGGGATAGATGGTTTCGGCTTTGCCTTTGGCCAGGAGTTCCGTGGCGGGACCAGTGAAATACATGACCACATGCTGCTCATTGGCTGCTGCGGTGGCGGCCAGGAAAAAAGCCGAGGGCAGGCGCTTGGGATTTTCGGGGCCGGTGATCAGGATAATGACAAGATCGGGGGCTTGTTGCTCAGACATAATCACTCTCCATTTGTGAACTTACAGAATGGTAAGCCAAGTACGAAACGTATTGACTTAGCGTTCATCATATCACAAACGCGGCGAACCTGCCGTCAAACCCAGGATGGCAAGCGCATCTACCCGTAAAAAAGCTGCCAAGTACATTCTGGCTGGACCTTGCCGAAGCCAGATCAGACTGGCTTTGCTCACAGGCAGATGAACCCCAGTGAGCAAGGCGGTCCAATCCCCAAGAAAGGGTTGATGTCCAACAAGAATCAAAGCAGAAATCCCTCTCGCCTCCCACTCTGCTTGCAGCATGGGAAAATCGCCATCGGCCAGGGCTGGCTGCGCAATAGCAGGCAGCTTTGGAAGAACGGATTGCAGTGCGGCAGCTGTTTGCCGGGTACGTTCCTTGGGGCTAAACCAGAGTTCCGTATCAGGTGGGAGCGAAAAGCCTCGAAACGCGCTGGCAAGGGCATGGGCTTGCTGCTCTCCATGGGCAGTGAGCCGACGGGTGGCATCTCCTTGCCCCGGGCCTTGTTCTTCGGCTTCAGCGTGTCGAATCAGCAACAGGTCTTGCAAGGGGGGTTTCCTTTCCAAACCAGATTCTTTGCAGGGCTTTTGGACTGAAACGTGCGAGGATGGTGACCATGGCAATGCCAATAAGTGCGGTCATCCAATGATCAATATGCTGCTGGCCGGTCATGTCGGCGTTTCCCAAAAAACTGGTGACTGCGGACAGCACCGCTCCCACCAGAAGAGTCATGGGCCGCCAGTGATAGGGGCTGAGCTTGGGAAAGAAACGAGCAATGCAACCCAACAAGCAAAAAGCCTGGAGGCCATAGGCAAGGGCAGGAAACCAATGCCACTTAGGCCAGGGGAAAAGCGCCAGGACTTCTGCCAACAGGTACATAACGTATAGAAATCCAGCAACGATACACCAAATGGGCAAATCCTTGGTCATGGCTCAGTCCCTCCCTTTGGGTGCATAGGGATTCTCACCCTGGCGAAAGAGCAAGCGGAGGGGAACACCTTCCAATTGCAGGGCATTGCGAAAACTGGTTTCGAGATAGCGCTTATAGGCACCTGGCAAGCGATCCACCTGATTTCCGTGAAATACCAAGGTAATGGGCCCAATTCCCCCTTGATGACAATACCGTAATTTGATCCGTCGACCGGAAACCAAAGGTGGCTGATGAGTGCTGATGATGTCTTGCAGCACGCGATTGAGCTCTCCCGTGGAGAAGCGCTTCTGGCTGTTTTGCCATAACTTGTCGATACTTCGGTAAAGATCCCCTACCCCACTGCCATGCAAAGCCGATATGGTGTGGACCGGGGCATACTGGAGAAAACGCATGCGACGTTCCAATTCCCCGCGAACCTGTTCCCGCTGCCTGGGATCGATACCATCCCATTTATTGAGCAGAAGAATCACCGGACGGCCCAGTTCCACGGCAACACCAACGAGATGGGCATCTTGTTCACTGACCCCGGATCGGGCATCCATGACCATCAACACCACATCGGCTTCACGCAGGGCTGCAAGAGTCTTGAGCACTGTTAGTTTTTCCAGACCTTCGCCAACCCGCGCCCGCCGGCGGACCCCGGCCGTATCAATCATAACGTAGGACTTCCCCCCCCGCTCATAGGGGATACGAATACTGTCGCGGGTGGTTCCTGGTTCATCAAAGACGATCACCCGTTGTTCCCCAAGCATGGCATTGACCAAGGTGGACTTACCCACATTGGGGCGACCCAATACCGCAATGGACGGCCCCTGCAGGGCATCACCCCCTGCTGGTTCCTGCAGATCAGCAGTAACGGGGAGAGCATCCGCTACCCTTTGCCAAAACATTTCCATGCCATGGCCATGGGCTGCAGAAATGGTAATGGGTGTTCCCATGCCAAGGCGATGAAATTCCGGGAGTTCTGCAGCTGCCGTTCGAACCTCCATCTTGTTGACCAATAGCAATACCGGTTTGCCGCTGCGCCGAAGCTCGAGGGCAATTTCTTCATCCTGTGCCGAAAGCCCCTCTTTGGCGTCTACCAGGAAAAGCAGAAGGTCCGCTTCGGCTATGGCTTGCCGTGTCTGTTCCGCCATGGCTGCAACGATTCCAGCCTTCTGCTCCGGCTCAAAACCACCGGTATCAATGACTAGAAAATCTCGACCCTCATGATGCGTAGTCCCATAATGACGGTCCCGGGTCAAACCAGGAAAATCGGCAACCAGGGCTTCACGGCTTCTTGTGAGCCGGTTAAAAAGGGTCGATTTCCCTACATTGGGCCGCCCAACCAACGCAAGAATGGCTGCCACCTTTTATCGATCTTGCAGTTGCAACTGGTAGAGAGTGCCCTGTCCACTCAAGACCAAAAAACGATCCGGAGCTATGCATACTGGCGCACTTTGAATACCACTGCTGGAAATCTTTCGCTGTCCTACCCGATATCCGGTCTTCGGATCTACCACGATGACCTGTCCTGCATAATTACTCAGGATGAGCTGATTGCCACAAATGGTCATGCCACTCAGGGACTGACCCTGAAGGGCATCATTGCGCCACAACACACTTCCACTGCGCGCATCGATGGCATAGACCTGACCATCGGTGCTTGCAACAAAAAGCACATTCCCCGATAAAACTGGTGTCAGAACGACGGACAGAGGGCGGCTCCACAACTCAGAGCCACCACTGGCAGCAAAAGACGCCAAATTTCCCTGATAGGCAGCAGCAATGACACTATCACCATCCATCACCGGTGTTGCGGAAACATCGACCATGCGCGCCAGTTCATTGTTGCCATGGGGAATTGCAATGGTTGCACGCCAAAGCTCCGCACCATTCTGGAGATTCAGGGCGACAAGATGACCATTGGCAAAGCCGGCATAAACCGTCTGGTCATGTACCAGAACGCCACCAGTGCGGCGTAGGAGCAAGGATGGTTGCGTAACGGAATAAGTCCACTGGATCTGACCGTTATTGGCTAGTACCGACAAGAGATGGCCATTGGAAAGTTGAAGGAGCAGCCGATCACCAGCCACGGTAATGGGACTGTTCACCTCCGCAGAGAGTTGCACTTCCCAGAGTTTTTTTCCATCCTTGGCAGAAATAGCGTACAGCTTTCCCCGATCGGTACCTACGTAAACTACTCCATTGGCAACCGTGGGGCCTCGGGGGCTTTTACCATCCAAACGATAGAGCCATTCCTGCCTGCCAGATTTACTCAAACGGAGCAAATGACCAGAATCATCGGTCAGGTAAATTGCCGTTGGTGTCACGGCAATGTCACCAGCATTATAGGGATCCAGGCGCCAGTCTCCGTACAATCGCGACTGCCAATCCTCGTGGATGGAAACGGTCATTTTTTCTTTTGGGAGTTGCCCAACTGCCCTGGGTACAGGGGTCGATGGCCCAAAGGCCCAATTCCAGACGCCGCAGCCACCCAGGGAAAGCAAGACTCCCGCAACACCAAGACTATGGAGAGCAAGCCTGCCTAGACTGGTATGCCGCTTCATTCCGTCACTCCTAGATTGGCTATTTTCAACTGCAAGAATGCTCGATAGGGATCTTGTACCGGTAAGGCAGCCAGGGCTTTTTCATAATCTTGACGGGCAAGGTCCAGGTGCTGCAGGGCCATTTCAGCATCGCCGCGAAGCTCCCATGCCAAAACGGCAAAAGCAGGATCCTTGTGGGGCAGGACGTGCAGGGCGAGCTGAGGCTTTTTCTGTTCCAGGTAGAGCCTGGCCAGGCGGATCTGGGCCATGGCTTGCATCCCCGTTGGCAGGGAGCGATCTTGGCTCAAGAATCGTAATTGTGCCTCCGCCCCTTGGAAATTGTGGGCATCCAGGTCCAGTTGCGCCAAATAAAAATGGGCCATTTTGCCATAGGCCAGCTTGCCGTAGTCATGAACAAGGGTTTCTGCACTGGCTCTGGCGGTAGCTGTCTGGCCTGCGGCCAAACTCATTTGCAATTCGTTGAAAAGGACTGCTGCGTGGGCTGCCTGGGCGCGCTGGTGTTTGTCATATGCAAAAAATGCAAGTAAAGCAAACAAGATCAAAACAGATATGATCAGCACCAATTTGCTATGGCGCTGCAACCATGCACTGAGTTCTGGACCAGTCACGACAATTTTCCCACCGCATCGGATGGCGCAGTAGTATGAGGATGGCCCCGCTCAAAATCAACGCCAAGGGATCGCAGACCTTGCTCCAGCAGGGTCCAACTGCCCTGCCATTGACCATTACCCGCCTGTTCTTTGAGGAGCACATTGGCATCGTGAAGCTCACGCTCCCCCAGCAGCGCCTGCAAACGTGCTGCGGAACGCTGGGCAGCTTTCAATAACTGTTTCACGGAACCGGGTCCTGCCATCACTACGCTGACCCCCTGCCGACGAAGATTTTGGCATGTTTGGAGAACGGCACCGAGTGCCGGTTCGTCCAAGGCACCAAGAAAGAGCTCTGGTCTTGGGGATGGCTGGACTGGGGTCAGGGTCAGCAAGCGCTCCATGCCCAGGGCAAAACCCACTGCCGGGACGAATCCCCCGCCTAATTGCTCCACCAGTCCATCATAACGGCCACCGGCCAGCACCGTGGCCTGACTGCCCAAACCCTCCGCCACCCATTCGAAGACCGTGCGATGATAGTAGTCGAGGCCGCGCACCAGCCGGGGATTGATCTGGTACGGAATCCCCAGATCGTCGAGCAACCGTTGCACGAGGGCGAAATGTTCCGCGGACTCTGGATCCAGATGGTCCAACAGCTTGGGTGCGTCTTGGGCAATAGCCTGGCAGCCGGCCATCTTGCAATCCAGCACCCGGAGCGGGTTACGCTCCATCCGGCTCTGGCAGTCCGCGCAGAGGGAATCGCGCTGGGGACGCAGGTATGCCAACAGCTGCTCCCGATAGCTGGCACGCGCCGCAGGTGTACCCAGCGAGTTCAACTGTAACTGTGCAGGCACGCCTGCTGCAGCCAGAAGGTGTGCAGAAAGAGCTATGAGCTCCGCATCGGTAGCAGCCCCGCCATTACCAAAAAATTCCACTCCCAATTGATGAAATTGTCGATACCTACCTTTTTGTGGGCGCTCATGGCGAAACATCGGACCCAGGTAATAGACCCGAGGGGATTGTCCGCGTAACAACCCATGCTCGATCATTGCCCTTGCGACCCCTGCCGTCCCCTCAGGACGGAGGGTCAGGGACACTCCATTGCGGTCCTGAAAGGTATACATTTCCTTCTGGACAATATCCGTGATATCACCAATGGCGCGGGCGAAGAGAATACTTTGCTCCAGGATCGGTGTGCGCACTTCGCCCACACCATAGACCCGAAGAATATCGCGAAAAAGCGATTCCAGGCGCTGCCAGGATGCGGATTCCGGGGGCAGAATGTCATTCATTCCCCGCACGGCATGGAGGGTTAACTCAGCCAAAGGGAATCAATGCTCACCGCGGGCAGCCTTGCGCTCCGCCACTTCCGCTCGAATCCGTTGCTCCAGGACATCGACAATGTCTTGATTTTCCACACGATCAACCTGATGACCGCGATAATAGAGGATGCTTCGCTTGTCCCCGCCAGCAAGACCAATATCAGCCTCTTTCGCCTCGCCAATTCCATTCACCACACAGCCAATCACGGAAACATCCATGGGTTCCAGGATATCCTCCAGGCGAGCCTCCAGGGCATTGATGGTCTGGATCACATCAAATTCCTGACGGGAACAGGAGGGGCAAGCGATCAAATTGATGCCTTTTTGGCGCAAATGCAGACTCTTTAGAATATCAAAACCAACACGAATCTCTTCCACCGGATCGGCTGCCAGAGATACACGAATCGTGTCACCAATTCCCTCGTTGAGTAACAACCCCAAACCAATGGCTGACTTTACCGTGCCTGAGCGAAGCCCGCCGGCCTCGGTAATTCCCAGGTGCAATGGATAGTCTACCTGTTGTGCCAGGAGCCGATAGGCAGCAACTGCAAGGAAAACATCCGATGCCTTTACACTGATTTTGACATCATGGAAATTGAGTTCATCGAGAATCGCCACATGCCGAAGCGCGGATTCCACCAGTGCTTCGGGGGTGGGTTCCCCGTATTTTTCCTGAAGATCCTTTTCCAAAGATCCCGCATTGACCCCGATGCGGATGGGAATGCCCCGATCCTTGGCCATCTCCACCACCAAACGCACCTTGTCCATGGCGCCGATATTGCCGGGATTGATGCGCAACCCATCCACACCATTTTCCATCACTTGCAGGGCAATGCGATGATCAAAGTGGATATCGGCCACCAACGGCACCTCTACCTGCGCGCGAATGGCCTTGAACGCTTCCGCAGCCTCCATGCTGGGTACCGAGACGCGCACAATGTCTGCGCCAACGGCTTCCAGGCGACGAATCTGGGCAACGGTAGCCGCCACATCACGGGTTTCGGTATTGGTCATACTTTGCACCGAGATGGGTGCATCGCCACCAATGGCTACTTTACCAACGTGAATCTGGCGGCTTTTACGCCGCTGAATGGGCGATTGATGCTGCATGGCTGACCTCTTCAGAAGAAAGGGTACTGCTGGTGGACGGCGAAACCGCAGCGAACCCCTGGTTGACGCTCGATTGGTTTCTTGATGATTGTGCCGCGCCCGAAGGGTTGACGGCAAGACCAGAGGGAGATTTGCTGACAGCGGAAGAAGTCCTTGCCGTGGGCGAAACGGGAGCAGTCCCGATCGTAAGACGCGCAACACCCAGGTCATTGGCAGGCAAGGGAACGCGCTTGCCATGGTAAAATACCATGGCTGCACTGGCCCTACCCAGCAAGATTTGGTAGGGAGGAGTCCCCGTGCTGATACTGTGCTGCTCACCTGCATGGGCCAAGGTCGAAAGCAGGATCCGGCCAGAGGCGTCACGAACCTGTACCCAACAATCCCCCGTAAAGCTGAGCTGGAGGGCATTCTCGGCAGAAGCAGAAAGGCCAGAAGCGGTGGCCGCCACCAGGGGTGCAGCAGTGGTTACTGGCGTAATGTTGCCGCTTTGGGTGGGAACGCTCACCGGGGCTGGCTGCGATAGGGCGACAGTGGGTGCTGCAGCCGATGAAGTCGCAGCTACCATTTGCCGCGTGCTACGGTCACTTTGCCCCCAGATCCACCATGCCAACCCGATCAGCAGGATTGCCAGGAAAATGGAAAGGAAGAGGGTCTTTCGTCCATAATCCAACAGAGGAATATTGCTGCGCGGCAAAACCTCGCTGGAGGGGCGCAGGGAGGTCCCCCCCGTATACTGATCATAGGCTTCCAAGAAGGGGCTTGGATCCAATTGCAGCAACCTTGAGTAATTGCGCAAATAGCCACGCGTAAAGGCAGGGCCAGGCAAAAGCTGGAAATCACCCCGTTCCATTGCTTCGACCTGTGCCGAAGTGATGTGCAGTTGCCTGGCAACATCTGCAATCTGCAAACCCATCTCGATGCGACGGGTCGCCAAACCTTTCAGCACATCACCAATGACGGAAGAATCGGTCATGGGGTTGTACCCAAACCCAGGAGTTCGCTTTGGGCCTGCTTTCCGGCTGCGGAATAGGGGCTGGCATTGACACAACGCTCCCAAAATTCCCGGGCCCGCGCTACCTGACCTTGCCGCTTTGCAATCTGTCCAGCAAGCAATAACGCCTCGGCATTGTCGGGTTCCTGTGCGAGCACCCCTTGCAAATGCGCAAAAGCGTTCTGGAGATTTCCTTCTTGCCAATCCATTTGTGCCCACAGTAACAGTGCGGGAGGATAGCCAGGTTTGAAATACAGGGCCTTCTCGATGGCAGCCAAGGCTTTCTGCTCTTCTTTCAGTTTATGATAGGCGACTGCCAGATTGGTCCAGGCAAACTCCGGCGTACCGTAGAGGGGATCGGCAACCGCCTTGCGCAATTCTTGAATGGCAGCCGCATAGTCCCCCTGCTCCAGCAAAAAAGCACCATAGTTGTTATGAAATTGTGGATTACCAGGATCCTCTGCCAGGGCATGTCGAAAAGATTCGCTGGCGAGCTTCCCCTGCCCCAAGGCTTGGTAAGCAAGTCCCAACACATTATAGGTGTCACCATGCTTCCCAGGCTGGGCCAATGCCTCCTGCAGTTCTCGAACCGCCGCGCGGGGATGACCATTTTGTAAATAGGCCGTACCCAGGGAAGTATAAATGGCAACCTGATCTGGGGGGCCTGCCTGCAAAGATGCAGCCGGATTGGGCGGGGCATGACGAGCAGCTGCAGCCGCCTCTTCGGCAGGATTGAGGGCTTTTCCCTTGTCGCCAAAGATTCCACAGGAAGCGACAAAAAAAACAGTAAAAACCAGTAGCAGACCCTGCCCACCAATCCGCAGCGCCTTGTTCATCCTGCCGCCTTCAGGGGAAAAGCACGACGTCCCGAGCGTACTTGTCCGGCCAGTTGCCCGCAAGCTGCCGCAATATCTTCACCGCGGGTCTTGCGAGTGACGGTCATCAACCCGGCGCGCAACATGATCTCGCGAAAACTGTCGATTCGATCTGGGGTACTGCGCTGGTAATTGGTTCCAGGAAAGGAATTGAACGGGATCAGGTTCACCAGCGCAGGGATACCTTCCAGCAGTCGCACCAGCTCGCGTGCATGCTGTTTTTCGTCATTGACGCCATGGAGCATGACATACTCAAAGGTAATACGACGCCTCGGTGGCAGTGGATAGGCACGGCAGGCAGCCAGCAATTCTTCCAGCGGATAATGACGATTGAGGGGAACCAGTTCATCCCGGATTTCGTTGCGTGTGGCATGTAGGCTGATGGCGAGATTGACCGGGCTTTCCCGACCCAATTGAAACAAGCCTGGCAGTACTCCTGCCGTGCTGACGGTGATCCTTCTGGAACTCAAGCCATAGCCAAAGTCATCCAAGAGCAGGGAAATGGCAGGCAGGACATGGCGCAGGTTGAGCAACGGTTCTCCCATGCCCATGAATACCACATTACTGATGGCGTCCAGGCCCAAGAGCCGACGCGCCACCCGGATTTGCGCAATGATCTCATGGGTTTCCAGATTGCGCCGCAAGCCCTGTGCACCGGTCGCGCAAAAACTGCAGGCAAGGGAGCAGCCGACCTGGGAAGAAATGCACAGGGTAGCTCTACTCTCTTCCGGAATGAAAACAGTTTCTATGGCATTTCCATCGGGCAATGCCAACAGCCACTTTCGGGTCCCATCTTGGGCTTGATGATCTGCAAGGACGGAAGGCTCCTCCCATCTCGTTTCCTCAGCCAGGCGCCGGCGAAGATTTTTGCTGATGTTGGTCATCAACAAAGCATCTTCCACTTGACGAGCGTGAAGCCACTGCAGGATCTGTCCAGCACGGAAACGTGGCTCTCCCCAGTCAGCAAGAAGATTTTCCAGGCCAGCCCGATCCAGTCCCAATATGTGGGGCCGGTAATCTGCATTGGCGAGGGTGGAGCGCACCATCATGGGCGCGGACAGAGCTCCTGCTGAGAGAAAAAATACGAGATCTCCCAGGCAGCACTTTCGGCACTATCGGATCCATGGACGGCATTGGCATCAATACTCTCGGCAAAGTCCGCACGGATGGTGCCTGGGGCTGCGTCCTTGGGATTGGTGGCTCCCATCAGCTCCCTGTTTTTGCTGATGGCATCCTCTCCTTCCAGTACCGAGACCAATACGGGTCCACTACTCATAAAAGCACAGAGTTCGCCATAAAATGGACGGTCCTTGTGGACAGCATAAAAGCCTCCCGCATCTTCTGCACTCAATTGCATCATCCGCGCCGCAATGATTCGCAGACCCGCATTTTCAAATCGCGCAAGAATGGCTCCAATGGCATTTTTGGCGACGGCATCGGGCTTGATGATGGATAAAGTGCGCTCCAGGCTCATACTGTTCCTCACGGATAGTCCAGAAATTTGGCATAAGCGTATCACCCAGGAGGCTTGTGGGCAATTTGACAAGCGGATGAAAGCGCTAGGAAACCTTATTGGGCAACACGCCTGCTTTTTGCAGGTAGATGGGCAACACAGCGACGACGCGCATTCCCCGCTGGACATCGGGGTCTTTGAGCATATGGTAGAGGCCGCCCAAGCCCCCTGCCTTGCCCTGGGCTTCGTGTTCGGCCGCATCGGCCAGGGCCTTGGCCATGGCTTTGCCCGAGTGGAGCAAGGCACCCAGACTGCTAAGAAGGGGGTTGTGCTCTTGTTCCTGTACGAGTTGCCCCAGGAGCGATCCCACCGGGATGGTTTCGGCCAGGAGGCCCAGCTGTCGACTGAGTTCCCCGATCCGTTCCAGATTCCCATCTTCCTGGAGCTGACGGAGCAACTGGAGTGCGGCAATCACACTTTCATCGGCCCGGGTCTCTTCCCAAAGGTCCCCGATCCGCTTGATGCTTGCCACCAGATCGTTACCCGCCGCGGATTGCAAGAATTCTTGCACGGCCTGGAGGCGGGGCAGGACACTGGCTACCAGGTCCAACAATTGCGGTAGGACCGTCCAGGGAATCTCCCGAATCCTTTCTAGCAAGCTCGGGAGCATACCTTGCAACAGCTCGGCGTTCTCTGCCAAAAAGTGGGCATTGTCGCGCAGCCCCCGCAAGATGCCAGACTCCCGCAGGACTTGCAGCGTTGCCAACAGCTCTTCCAGACTGGCATCCAGCTGATATTTCTCCAGCCATTGGCCAAGGCGCAGCACGGTCGACATGGGCAGAGCCGCGGCAGGACTGCCCATGAGTGCTTCCGCACCGTTCATCCAATCTCCCAGGCGGGCCAATCCTGCCCATTGCTCCGGGCTTAGGGAAGGCATTTCCTTGCTTTCCTGACGCATGCATATTCTCCTTTTCTAGCAATG
>JAEPKX010000037.1 GCA_021375695.1 Candidatus Igneacidithiobacillus taupoensis
TCAGCCTCGGCGACGTAGAATCTGCCCTCGCCAACAGCAATGTCATCACCGCCGTGGGGCAACTGGAGCGTCATTATCGGCTCTACCAGATTCTCAGCGAAAGTCCCCTGAACAATGCCCGGGATATTGGCCACACCATTCTCAAAACCGGCGCCAACGGCGTGGTGGATCTGCGGGACGTGGCCCAGATTCGCCCCGGCACAGTGCCGCAGTGGACCACCGTTACCGCCAACGGTAAGCCTGCGGTACTGATCAACATCAAGCAGCAATTCGGCGCCAACACCGTGGCGGTTGATCACGCCATTGGCGATCTCTTGCGCAAACACGCAGACAACATCCCGGCAGGAGTGAAAATCAGCACCTGGTACGACCAGAGCCAATTGATCACCGCTGCCGCCGCCAGTGTCCGCGATGCGATCCTTGTCGGCGCTGTGCTTGCAGCCCTGGTTCTCCTGGCATTCCTGGGCAATCTGCGTATGACCTTGATGGTTGCCATCCTGCTCCCCAGTGTCCTGCTCGCGAGCGTGCTGATCCTGTATGTGTTGCACCAGAGTTTCAACATCATGACCCTGGGGGGGATGGCGGCAGCCGTGGGATTGGTGGTGGACGATGCCGTGGTCATGCTGGAACATATCATGCATCGCCTTGCAACGCTCCCCAAAGGGCGTGTTTCCGTGCTCTATTCTGCCCTCGAGCTGAGCAAACCCCTGGCGGGGTCTTCCGCCGCGACAATCATTATCTTCGTACCCCTGGCCTTTTTATCGGGGGTGACGGGTGCCTTTTTCCAGGCATTGGCCATCGCTATCGTTTCCGCATTGATCCTATCCTTTTTGGTTGCCTATCTGGCGGTTCCCATACTGGCCGATGCACTCCTGACCCGCCGCGATGCCGAAAGAGCCGAGCGGCAGGGTCGGCTCCAGCACTGGCTCAAGCTGCAGTATGGCAGGCTGCTTGCGAAACTCCTGCAACGCCCGCTGCTGTTGGTACCCATGGTCTTGCTTTTACTGGCCATGGGCGGCTGGTCCTTTACCCAGGTGGGCAGCGGTTTCATGCCGCCCATGGACGAGGGGGGCTTTGTCCTGGATTACAAGGCCCCGCCGGGAACTTCCCTGAGCGAAACCGATCGCCTGCTGGAACAGGTCCAGCAGATTCTGGCCAAGACCCCCGAGGTTGCAAGCTATTCCCGGCGCACGGGTCTGCAATTGGGTGGTGGGCTTACGGAGACCAACTCTGGAGATTTTTTTATTCGCTTGCATTCCCATCGCCAGCGCACGATCTGGCAGGTGATGGCGCAGGTACGCGAAGAGATCCAGAATCAGGTACCTGGTCTGCGCGTTGAGACCGGACAGTTGATGGAGGACCTCATTGGCGATCTGACCGCCGTACCGCAACCCATCGAGGTCAAGATCTTTGGTTCCGATCCCCAGACCCTGCAAAAGGTTGCCAGGGAGGTGGCCCGTACCATCGCTCCCATTCCTGGGGTAACGGAGCTTTTTGACGGGATCCGCATTGCCGGGGACGCAATGGATATTCGTGTCGATCCTGTGCAGGCCGCCCTGGCAGGAATGACCCCAGGACAGGTTACGGCCCAATTGCAAAGCCTTCTGCAAGGTCGGGTGATCAGCCAGATCCCCAAAGGCCAGGAGATGGTGGGTATCCGGGTACGGGCTCCCCACGATCTCTGGAATGAAGAGGATCGTTTGCGGCAGTTACCCTTGGTCGCTCCCGATGGTCATTATTTTCCATTGGGGCAGATTGCAAGAATCGAGATACAGCCCGGACAGGCCGAGCTGGAGGCCGAAAATCTCAAGCCCATGCTGGCTGTTACCGCTCGCATTGAGGGGCGGGCCATGGGCACGGTGATGGGTGAAGTAGAGACCCGACTGGCAAGATTGTCCCTCCCCCAGGGGGTGTATCTGCAATATGGTGGCCTCTATCGGGAGCAGCAGCAGGCCATGCAGGAACTCGGGCTGGTCCTGCTCGCTGCCATTTTGTTGGTGGCGTTTTTGCTCCTTTTTCTGTACGAGCGCTTCACCGTCGTTCTGAGCATTCTGGTAACGGCATTGCTGGCCCTGGTCAGTGTCTTTATTGGTCTATGGATCACCGGAACCGAACGCAACATCATGGCCATGATCGGCATCACCATGATCGTGGGGATCGTCACCGAAACGGCGATTTTCTTCTTCGCCGAAGTACAAAGTAGCGAGATTCCCGAACTGGTCCGCGCCGGGAAGGTGCGGCTGCGACCGGTATTGATGACCGCCATCATCGCGATTTTGGCCCTTCTACCCTTGGCCCTTGGCCTAGGCGCAGGGGCGCAAATGCAAGCACCCCTGGCCATTGCCATCATCTCGGGGCTCCTGGCGGAGCTACCTCTGATTCTCCTGGTTATGCCGGGTATCTACCATTTCCTGGAACGCTGCAGCCAGAAGCTCTCCCGCGCCCACCCAGGATCATCCACAAGGTAGGACGGTCCTGCTGCCAACACTAAAATGCACCCAGGGCCCCCTGCCCTGGGTGTCGCTCCTGCAAGGTGGGGAGGCTAGCCCACTTCCTTCAACACATAATCCAGCCACTGTGCCGATAAACGTTCCAGGAGGCGGTTCTGACCCTGCCGGGCGACGAGGTTATCCAGATCCACCCAAGCCAGGGGCTGATCCTGGCCCGCGCAGGTAAATACGGCTTTGGTCCGTTTACCGGTTTCCGGATCCACCTGCCACTGCAAACACTGGGCACACACCCCCTTGAGCATGCATTGCATGGGGCTGCCGACCGTGGCCACCGCTTCCAGATGGGGCGGAAAGAGCTGCCCCAGGTCGCCGCGCAGGGCCGTTTGGAAACCCTGTAGCAGACCCGTGGAGCCCATGACCAAGAGCCGATCCACCGTCGCCAGGGAAATGCCATGGACGGAAGACTGCCCAGGGAGATGACCCTTCGCATAATCCCGCAGCAACTGCACCATGTCACTGGCCGAGACACTCAGATCCTGGGGCCGTCGGGCTTCAATGAGAGGGCCTTTGGCAGTACACCACAGAATTTGATCCGCCGCCGCTTCCAATTCCTCTTGGTGATCCAGTTCACTGGCTTGGGCAAAGGCCGCCACATACAAAACCCGGTTGCCCGCCGCCCGGAGTGCCGGACCAATATCGAGCATGACCGCAGCACCCCAGCGGCCGGCAACGACAGCAATGGTCTTGCCCTGGGGGATATCGGTGGGCGCTCCGGTAGGACCCATGAGCAAGATGGGATCACCTTCCTGCAGTCGGGCCACAAGCCGCGGCGCAGTTCCCCACTGAAGGACCAGCAAACGAATGCAATCCCCCTCGACACCAGCACCACTGACGGTGAGCACCGGGATTTGCAGGCGGGTCCCGGCGGCAACCGTGCTTCCGGTCTCGAAACTCTGCAGTCGAAAGAACTGACCTGGACGAAAATTCCGCGCTGCAGCAGGTGCTTCCACCCAGAGTTCACAGACGGCGGGATTGCTTCGATCGATGCGGGCAATGCGCATGCGCAGCAGTGCCGCCATCCGCTCCTGAAAGGCCGGCCGCTGGATGGAACTGTGGGGCAGAGGATCCATGGCCCGCAAGATTTCTGGATAACTGCGCTTGGCCGAGGCAATGGCCTTGACCACACTGCCGTGGTACACCGGATGGGTGTCACCGATAAAGCTGACGCGATGACCCTGGCCGTCCTGATAGGAAGTAAAGGGACCCGCTTCCGGAGCCTTGCAGTGCTCGGCAACCTGCACGGCCTGCAGTTCTGGATGGGAAACATGGGGCTGAAAATGATCACCGTCCAATTGCAGGGTGCCCGGATACTCCCGCTCATAGATGGTATTGGGAACCGTCCCCGCCGCCACGAAGACACTGCGGGCGGCCAAACGAAGATCCTTACCCGTGGGTACCCAACGTCCCTCTTCCTCCCGCAATTGGCGGAAAACCATGGCCTCTACATGACCATAGCCATCCAGCTCCGCCCGGAGGGGATCGACTCCCTCCTGATAAAAGAGCCCTTCTTCCATGGCCTTGATGAGCTCTTCATGGTTGCGGGTATAGGCTGGGGACTGGCGCATCCCTTTGCGGTAGGCCAAGGTCACCCCCCCCCAAGCATGGAGCAAGGGCACAAAATTGGGCACTTCTCCATGGGCCTTGGCCCGCTCCCGCTCGCTGCGTACCTCCCGACCATGACGCAGGAATTCCTCGAGAATTTCCCGATCTTCGGCATTCAGACCCTGGCAAAGGAGTTCTTCACTCCCCTGCTCGCAAAGGATTTCGTAACGCTCCAGGACCTTTTCCACCTGCCGGATGTAATAGGCCTGGACTTCGGTGGCCGTATCCACGGCCGTCAATCCGCCGCCAATGACCACCGCCGGGAGACGTACCTGGAGATTGGCCAAACTGCTTTTTTTTCCAGCACCTGTCAGTTGCAAGGCCATGAGAAAGTCGCTGGCCTGCCGCATCCCCCGCGCCAGACTCCCGGGCAAGGAAAGGACCCGGGGGAGCCCCGCGCCCGTTGCCAGGCAGACATGATCAAAGCCCAGTTCCCAAGCATCTTCCAGGCGCAAGGTCCCGCCCAGACGCACCCCGCCAAAAATCTGGAATCCGGGACGACGGGCCAGGCTCAAGTAGATGAGTTTGAGGAAATTCTTGTCCCAGCGCACGGTAATGCCGTATTCGGCCACCCCGCCAAAACCCAACAGGATGCGTTCGTCCAGGTCCTCCTGGAGGGCATCCCAATGTTCTACGGGACCTTGCAAGAAGGCCGCAGGAAGCGGCTCAATCTTCAAGCCATCTACACCGACCACCGTGCAGCCCGCCTGCAACAAGTGATGGGCCATGGTAAAGCCAGCAGGACCCATGCCCGCCACCAGCACCCGCCGGCCATTGTCGGCTGCCGCCAGATATTGTTCCTGGCGTAGCGGATTCCAGCGACAGAGCAGGTCGTAGATCTCGACCCCAAGGGGCAGCTGGAGAACGTCGGTCAGTACCCTGGTTTCAATCTGGGGAACATTGACCGGATCCTGTTTTTGATAGACACAACCCTTCATGCAATCGTTGCAGATCCGATGACCCGTAGCGGGAACCATGGGATTGTCCACCATAATCATGGCCAGGGCAGCAATGCTGAATCCATCCCGCCGCAGCAGCTGCATCTCGGAAATCTTTTCCTCCAGAGGACAGCCCGTCAGGGTGACACCCAGCGGGTCCACCTTGAAACCCAGTTCCGGCACTCCTTTCTTTTCCGGAAAGCCCCGGGAACAAAAATCACCATCGTGATCATGGCAGTACAAACAGTAGTGTACTTCCGCTTGCACCGAACGCAGATCCATGCGGGGGTCGGTCAAATGAAAGGCATCCCGCCGCCGCCAGTGCTTGGGATCTGCAGCCAAGGGCTGGTCGGGGCGGTACTCAGCACGCTGCAAGGGAACCAGGGCTTCGTGATCCAGGCGTTGGGGCAAGCGAAAACTGGACCAGCCCGCCACCGTGCGCTGGGCACTGGGGTCCTGCAATACCAGGGCGCACCATTGGGTCAGGCGCTGGATTTCCTCGGCGTAAGCCCCTTCGTTGGCCAGAAATTCGGCGGCTAGGCGCGCTACAGACCATTCGCGATCCGCTGCTGGCAGTCCCCGCTGCACAATCAAGTCATCCAGCCAACTCTGCAAATCGGCAAAGCTCTGGGTAAACTCTCCCCGAAAGCGCCGACCGCGTCGCAGAACGAAGTGTTTTTTGAACTCCATGACCACATCCTGATCGCGGATTTTTGCCTGGAGTTCCTGGTTTTCCTTTTCGATTGCAAAGAATTGCACGAGAAAGGCTTCCAGATGGGGTGCCAGAGCCAGCAGAAGATTGCTGCGCTCCTGCCCATCCTGGGCGCTGGTGCCGCTGCGGTAACTTGCCAACTGCTCCACCAGGGCAGGATTGCGCTGCTGAACAAAGGTAAGAAAAGCCCGATCGAGCTCTTGGGTCATTTCTGCCTGCAGGTAGGCAGAAAAAGGAAAATCTTTCAGTTTCAAAATTCATCCACTCCCTTTGGACGGAGAAAATCAGGCATTCTGCGACGAGCACGACTCAGATGTCGAGTCGGGACACATACCTTGCATTTTCCTCGATGAAACGGCGTCTGGGTTCTACGGCATCGCCCATGAGCATGGAAAAGACCTCATCCGCCGCAATGGCATCCTCCACATCCACTCGCACCAGGCGACGGTTTTGGGCGTTCATGGTGGTTTCCCAGAGCTGCTCTGGGTTCATTTCGCCCAGTCCCTTATAGCGCTGGATCTCGATACCGCGCCGGGCATCCTGCATGAGCCACTGCATGGCTTCCCGAAAGCGCCGCACTTCTGTCCCTTTTTCGCCCCGCTCCATCCGCGCGCCCTGACCCATGGACGCTTCCACTTCCTGGGCATACCGCTGCAGATGACGAAAATCACTACTGGCAAAAAAAGGGGCGTCCAGATACCACTGTTCGCGACTACCGTGTAGGGACCTTGTCACCAGGAGACGGGGTTCCTCCTGACTCCCCAACCATTCCAGCTGCCATTCCTCACCCGGCAGTGCGCCAGGCTGCAATTCCTGGGCCAGTCCCTTAGCATATTGACGCCAGTGCTCTGCATCGGCTTCCCCCTGGGGACCGGCAACGCTGGCCATGGCCCACAACAGTGGGCCGGGATAGCGGCGGTCTAGGCGATGGATCAGACCTTCCACCTGTTGATACTGCCGCATGCGTTGCAGCAATGTCTCCCCTTCGATCCGCTCCCCTTCCTGCACTTGCAAAGACGCACCCTGCAGGGCAATTTCCCGTAAATAAACGCCGAGCTCATGATCGTCCTTGAGATAGCGCTCTTCCTTGCCCTTCTTGACCTTGTAGAGGGGCGGCTGGGCAATGAAGACATGTCCGCGCTCCACCAGTTCCGGCATCTGACGATAGAAAAAAGTGAGCAGGAGGGTGCGGATATGACTGCCATCGACGTCGGCGTCGGTCATGATAATGACCCGATGATACCGCAGCTTGCTGGCATCAAAATCTTCCTTGCCAATGCCGGTTCCCAGGGCCGTGATCAGGGTGCCGATCTCATCGGAAGAGAGCATCCGATCAAAGCGGGCACGCTCCACGTTGAGGATCTTGCCCTTGAGGGGCAGGATGGCTTGATGACGACGATCCCGTCCTTGCTTGGCAGAACCACCGGCCGAATCGCCTTCGACCAGATAGATCTCACACTTGGCCGGATCCTTCTCCTGGCAATCGGCGAGCTTGCCGGGCAAGTTGGCCACATCCAAAGCCCCCTTGCGACGGGTCAATTCCCGGGCCTTACGGGCGGCTTCCCGCGCCCTGGCTGCCTCGATGATCTTGCCGGCAATGGCCTGGGCCTCTTTGGGGTGCTCGTCCAGGAAAATGGTCAGATTCTCGCTGATGAGCGACTCCACCACCGGTTTGACTTCGCTGGATACCAGTTTGTCCTTGGTCTGGGAGGAAAACTTGGGATCAGGGACCTTGACCGAGAGGACTGCCGTCAATCCTTCTCGCGCATCATCTCCACTGGTCTGGACCTTGGCCTTGGCCAGGAGGCCCTCGCGTTCCATGTACTGGTTCAAGGTCCGGGTCAGGGCACCCCGCAAACCCGCCAGGTGGGACCCGCCATCGGCTTGGGGGATATTGTTGGTAAAGCAGAGTACCGATTCACTGTAGCTGTCACTCCACTGCAGGGCAGCCTCTACCGCAATGCCATCCCGTTCCCCGGATATTGCAATAATGGAGGGATGAATGGCGGTGCGATTGCGATTGAGATGCTCAACAAAGGACCGTATTCCCCCCTGATAGTGAAAGGTATCCTCGCGACCCTCCCCCCGCTCGTCGCGCAGACTGATGTGTACCCCGGAATTGAGGAAAGCCAGTTCGCGCAGTCGTTTGGCCAGAATCTCGTAGTGAAAACGGGTTTGGGTAAAGGTGGCTGGTGATGGCAAAAAGCGGATTTCCGTGCCGTGCTTGCGGGAGGGCTCCCCTTGGGCCAGGGGAGCAACAGGCTCGCCATCCCGGTATTCCTGGGTCCAGACATAACCATCCCGCCAGATACGCAGCTTGAGCCAGGAGGATAGGGCGTTCACCACCGAAACACCCACGCCGTGCAGACCCCCGGAGACCTTATAGGAGTTGTCATCAAATTTTCCCCCGGCATGGAGTACCGTGAGGATCACTTCGGCGGCAGAACGTCCTTCCTCTGCATGGATATCCACGGGAATCCCACGACCATTGTCCAGCACACTCACCGATTCATCTTCATGAATGGTCACCACAATCCGATCGCAGTATCCGGCCAGGGATTCGTCGATGGCATTGTCCACCACCTCAAAGACCATGTGATGCAAGCCACTGCCGTCATCCGTATCCCCAATGTACATCCCCGGGCGTTTGCGTACGGCCTCCAGGCCACGCAGGACTTGAATACTCGAAGAATCATAGGCTTTGGTCATGGACGTACTTCCTTGTGCAGACGACCGGCAGCCAAATGGAACTGAATGGCACCGGCCATGGGTGGGATTGCCTCTGTAGTAGCGGCAAAAATCTGGGTTGCCAGGGTGTCGAGCTCGCCTATCCACCAGGCTTTGGCCGCGTCATCGAGCTCGGCACTGAAATCATCTATCAGGATCACCGGTAACCGGGCTCCCTCCACCCGTTGCACTGCCAACTGTGCCAGGCGAAAGGCAATTCCCAACAAGCGCAGCTGCCCACGGGACAGCTGTTCGGCGGCGGGGCGTCCCTGCACCCGAAATTGCAGACGGGCCCGATGACTACCACTGTGGGTATAACCCCATTGCCGGTCGGTAGCTTCGTCCCGTTCCAAGGCACCCAACAGATCTTCAGTCCAACCACGGTAGAGGTCAAATTGTACCGGAATTTCTCCTTGTGGACTGTGCTGCCAAATGCGTCCAAAGTGCTGGCTCACCGCCTGCAGGTGCTGATCCCGTTGCTCCTGAATGGCCTCGCCGAGCTCGGCCAGAGCCCTATTCCAGGGTCTGGGAGATTGTCCTAGGCGCAAGGCAGCATTGCGTTGCTTCAAGGCATGGCGATAGGAACGCAGTAGTGTCCCATAGTTGCGCTTGGTGTAATACAAACCCCAGTCGAGGATCCGCCGGCGATCTTCGGCAGAACCAGAAACAAACTGCCCGTTGCCCTCGTGCCAGGCTTGCAGGGGAAGAATATCCAGCAGTTGCCAGGCGCTTTGGAGCCGTTCCCCGTCATGGAGCATTTCTCTTTCTTCCCCACAACGACGCATGGCAATCTGTGCGCTGCATCCGGTCGCAGCATAGCGCAGCCGCAATTGATAGGCCGTGCTGCCCTCCCGGATGAGCTGGCGTTGCCCGCGCCGCCAACTCTGCCCCGTTGCCAGCAGATGGATCCCTTCGAGCACTGTGCTTTTACCGACACCATTGGCCCCGAGTATCCAATTCCAGCGTGGTCCTGGCTGGATCTGGAGGGATTCGATACGACGCAGATTTTCGATCTGGACTTCCTCGATGGACATGCCGTTACAGGCGAATGGGCATGACGACATACAGGGGATACGCCTGTTCCCGACCCCGGATCAGGGCACTGCTGCTACTATCGCGAATCTCGAGTTGCAGCTGTTCCTCATTGAAAATGTTCTGTGTATCCAGCAAATAGCGGGTGTTGAAAGAGATTTCCGTTGTCGATCCCTGGAAACTGGCGGCGATTCTTACCTCACCCTCGGCCTGTTCTTCATTGCGGCTGCGCAGAATGATTTGCTCCCCTTGAAAGAGCAAGGTACAGGCAGGGCTTTTGTCGCTACTGATCACATCAATCTGCTGTAGGGCATTTTTGAAACTGCCGCGCTCCACGTGTACCTCGAAGGGATGGCCCACGGGAATGACCCGCCGGTAATCCGGGTATTTGGCATCGATAAGGCGACAGGAAAATTCCTTTTGGCCCTGGAGAAAGCTGCAGGCCGTCTCACTCAGACGTATTACCAGTTCTCCTGCCTCCAGTATCCGTAACAGTTCGGTGACGGCTTTGCGGGGAATGATACCCTGGTAGCTCGCTTGCTCGGCATCATGGGCAAAGGGGACTTCCATCAGTGCCAGGCGGTGGCCGTCGGTTGCGACCAGGCGGAGCTGTTGTTCCTGCACCTCCAGCAGAACCCCATTGAGAAAAAAGCGGGCATCGTTGTGGGCCATGGCCGTTGCGGCAATGCCCAGTGCCTGCTGAAAATCTTCTCCTTGGCAATGGCCCTGCAAACGCACCTTTGGTTGTTGCATCCGGGGGTATTCGTGGGCGGAGAGGGTAGGCAGGGTAAAGCGGGCATTACCGGCACGGATGGTTACCCGTTCACCAACGTGATCGATGCGTAATTCGCTGTTTTCTGCGATGGCACGAACGATGTCATAGAGTTTTCTGGCAGGGATGGCCAGTTGTCCTGGTTCTGCCGAAGCGACAGGGAGAGTCGCCTGTAGTTGAATCTCCGCATCGGTACCCAGTATCTCCATGCTGGACTCGGTACAGGTCAGTAGTAGATGGGAGAGGATCGCTTGCACTGGCCGTCGATCGGCAATGTTGGCCATGGCAGCCAGGACGGGCAGAATTTCCTCTCGTTGCAGGCGAAGTTTCATGGCAGGCTCCAGGCAGATTCAAATAATAAATTTTCTTCTTTTTTCTTGTTGTTTCTTTTAATGGCTCCATGGGCTGTGGAAAAGCACTCTTTCCCCTGGCAGCATGGGGTATCGTGATGCCTGGCAAGGGTCGCTATAGCCTGTGCATAACTTTGTATACCTGGGGACAAGTTTTGACCTTTTTTCCATCCCCAGCCTGCTACCGTTGTTATCCGGGCAGTTATCCACAGCCTTGCCAGCATCATCATGCCCCCAGGGTGCGTTGCAGGTTGAGGTAATCCTCGGCCACCTGGGGATCCTCGTGGCGCAACTTTTCAATCTGGCGACAGGCATGGAGTACCGTGGTGTGGTCACGTCCCCCAAAGGCCTCACCAATTTCGGGCAGGCTGTGGGAAGTCAGCTCTTTGGCCAGGGCCATGGCCATCTGCCGGGGTCTGGCAATCTTGCGGCTCCGCCGTTTGGATTGCATTTCCGAGGCGCGAATATGGAAATAATCGGCCACCACCTTCTGGATGTTTTCCAGATTCACCATCCGTTTCTGGACATCGATGAGGTCGCGCAGGGCCTCCTTGGCAGTGGCCACGCTGTATTCCTTGCGACTGAAATTGACATGGGCAATGACCCGGCGCAGGGCACCCTCCAATTCCCGCACATGGGAACGAATCTTTTCGGCAATAAAGAATGCGACTTCTTCGGGAAGTTGAATTCCTGCTTCTTCGGCCTTGCACAGGACGATGGCCATGCGGGTTTCCAGATCGTGGGGCTCAATGGCAACGGTCAGGCCCCAGCCGAAACGGGATTGGAGCCTTTCCTCCAAGCCATTGACTTCCTTGGGATACCGATCGCAGGTGATGATGATTTGCCGACCCCCATCAAAAAGGGCGTTGAAGGTATGGAAAAACTCTTCCTGGGTGCGATCCTTGCCGGCAAAGAATTGAATGTCATCAATAAGCAGGGCATCGAGTTTGCGATAGCGTTGTTTGAAATCGGCCGTGCTGTTGTGCTGCAGGGCGCGCACCATGTCCATAATGAAGCCTTCGGAGCTGATGTACAGGATCTGGGCCTGGGGGTTCCGGCGCAGGATATCGTTGCCAACGGCGTGCATGAGATGGGTCTTGCCCAAACCGACCCCACCATAAATATACAGGGGGTTGTAGGACTTTCCCGGGTGTTCCGCTACCTGCCGCGCGGCGGCTACGGCCAGCTGGTTGGATTTCCCTTCCACATAGGCCTGGAAGGTAAAGCCGGGATTCAAATGATGACCATTGGCGCGGCGTGTTTCGGTCAGCACTGCAGGGCCTGGCACGGAGCTAGGGGCGTTTTCATCCAGTTCGATGATCAGATCGATACCGGGAAGGATCTCGGCCAGTTCCTTCTCCAGCAGTTGCCGATAGTGATGTTCCACCCGGTCGCGGAGGAAACTGTTGGGAGCCAGCAGCCGGAGGGATTCGTTATGGAGCTCGCCCCGCAGCGGCCGCAACCAGGTATTGAACTGTTGAGCGGATACCAATGCCTCCATGCGGACGCTAAGAGCGCTCCATAGCGCCGCGCCATCTTGCGATGCCTTGTCTTTGCTCATGAGAATCCTGTGTGGGAATGGATCCAGGGAGCGTGCCGCCCCAATCTGGGTGGGATTATATGCCAAGGGCCCTGGCGCTGCTAGCGGTGGCTGGCCTTGATCTGCACTATTGCTTTGTTTACCGAGGGTTTTTCTGGGTAACTCCACACTCCTTGGGGATGGCGTGGAATGATCTGCGCGGCTCTCCAGGCTCTTGGTCCGGCCTGGTCAAGAAGAAGGCCGAGCCTCGGGACAAAAAAAGTTTTCCACAAAGGGATAATGGCGAAGTTGCGTAGGATTCCTCAAGTCCATTATGCAGTGATCTGTATAAATATTTGATATATATAATTATTATGGAAACAAATGTTTCCGGTTTTGAACTGTTTGCCAGGATGAATCCTTGACATGGCCCAAACACAAGTTTCATCCACAAAGTTATCCACAGAAAAAGGCCCCAACTGGGGCCCGAGGCTGTGGAACCTGCAAAGCCGTATTTCAGGTGGTGGGTCGAGGCTTCAATACCCACAGCTGGATCAGGCTCAAAAACATCTCGAGCAGGGCCACCGGGCAGGACAATGCCCCACCAATGAGCACCAGCCAGACAAAAACCGGATTTTGATGGGTCAGGAACCAACCACTGAAATCCACGATCATGGCTACGAAGGGAAGGATGATGAGGATATGCTTGGGAAGGCTCGGGAAGCGCGCCTTGCTGAAGATCCAGCCGGCAATCCAAAAAATGACCCCCAGCATGGTGAGGTGGACCATGCCGTTGAGGAGCATGGTGCTGATGCTCATGCCCGTATCCACCTGGGCAACTTTTTTGACATCTGCATAGGTCACCAAGGGGGGATTGTGGAGGACCTTGCTCATGGCCACGCTATGGCACTTGAGGCAGTTGCCATCAATGAAGGGTTTGACCGAACTTGCATACTCCTGTTGGGTTTCGCCGTTGGCGATCCAATGATCAATGGCGGCCGTCATCTTCGGCTGCTCCGATGCCGGCATCCCGGCATAGCTCATCATCCGGGGGAGTACGGTCTGCAGCGTCGAGGAACTGCGGTTTCCATAATAATGTTGCGCCACCGCCTGGACGGTCAGGCCGTGTTTGCCGCCGACGGTGACATAGACATAGGCTTCCGCCACCAATAATCCCAAGCCTACCAGAAAAATAAAACCCGTGTGGACCAGTTTTTCTGCTATCGTAAGATCCGGCAGTTGACGCATAATGGAACTCTCCCTGTGTTATATCCTGTGCCGATGTTGAAGCAATTTTCTTGCCCAAGGCCATGGTAACCCCGTGGATGCTCCTCGTCCCGTAATTCTCAGCATTGCCGGGGCCGATCCCAGCTCCGGGGCCGGATTGCAGGCGGACCTGTGTACCGGGGTGGCCCTGGGGGTCCATGTTTGTACCGTACTGACGGCCTGGACGGTACAGAACACCCAAGGCGTGCAACGGGTGGTGGTGCTTGATCCCGCCGATACCCGCCAGCAGCTGGAGCAGATCCTGGCGGACTTTGCCATTGCCGCCATCAAGATTGGCCTCATTGGCTCGGTGGCCATGGCCCGGATGCTGGTTGAGTTGCTGTCCCCATTGGCCCTTCCTATCATCCTCGACCCCCTGTGGCGGGCAGGGGCGGGAGCAGCGCTGGCCGATGCCCCATTGTTCCGTGTGCTGCGCGAGGAACTCCTGCCCCTGGTCCTGATCGCGACCCCCAATGGCCCGGAGGCCGCGCTCCTTGGGGAAAGCCCGGATCTGGATCAGGCGGCATCCCGCCTGTCCCTGCCCTGGTTGCTCATCAGTGGTGGCCATGGAACCCAGGCTTTGCTCGACAATCGACTCTATCGGCAGGGGCGACTGTACGAGCGCTACCCCCAGGAGCGTCTGGCCGGTCAATATCATGGTACGGGCTGCACCCTCTCGACCGCCATTGCAGCGGGGATCGCCCTGGGCAA
>JAEPKX010000001.1 GCA_021375695.1 Candidatus Igneacidithiobacillus taupoensis
TGACAGAAAAGGCTGGCCGCCCGTATGCTTTGCAACCTTGATTGGGGGATCGTCTAGCGGTAGGACAGCGGACTCTGACTCCGTCAACCGTGGTTCGAATCCACGTCCCCCAGCCAAATCAAACAAAGACCTGGCATCAATAACAAGCCCCATGTCCTTGGCCCCTTCTGCTCATCCCTGGCAGGCTGCCCAGCCCGGCAAGACCTGCTACACTCCTGCCATGGAAACCCCAGCAAAAACTAGCCAAGACTCGTGGTCCTTTGTCAAGATGGAGGGTCTCGGCAACGATTTTGTCGTGCTCGATGGCGTTCGCCAACACTTTGCCCTGGGTCCAGAAGACTGTCGCCTCATTGCCGACCGACATTTTGGCATTGGCTGTGATCAAATCCTCTTGGTAGAACCGGCCCACAGTCCCCACTGCGATTTCCGCTATCGTATTTTCAATGCCGATGGCAGCGAAGTGAATCAATGCGGCAATGGGGCCCGTTGCTTTGCCGTTTTTGTCCGCCATGTGGGCCTCAGCGACCAGGAAAGCATTCGCGTGGAGACCCGGGCCGGTCAATTGCTTTTGCACATTCGCCCCGATGGCCTGGTGGAAGTGGACATGGGTGTGCCCATTCTGGAACCGGCACAGATCCCCTTTCGCCGGAAAAATACTGCTCCACGCTATGACTTGCCATTTCGCACCCAGACCCTGGAAGTCGCAGCAGTCAGCATGGGCAATCCCCATCTCTTATTGCCCGTCGAGGACTGCCAGCAGGCCCCCGTTGCCGATTGGGGGCCAGAGCTGGAAGTGCATCCGGATTTTCCCGAACGGTGCAATGTCGGCTTTGTGGAATTTCAGGATCGGGGGCATCTGCGGCTCCGGACCTGGGAACGCGGCGCCGGCGAAACCCTGGCCTGCGGGAGCAATGCCTGTGCGGCCGTGGTCGCCGGACGTCTCTGGGATCGCCTGGACCCCGATGTGACGGTTACCCTGCCTGGAGGTAAGCTTACGATCCACTGGGCTGGTCCTGGGCGAAGCCTGCGGATGATCGGCCCGGCACGAATCGTTTATGAAGGAACCTGGCTCAATCTGGGAGAACAGTCATGAAACAGGAATTGCTTGCGGCCCTTGCCCACAGTTTGCAGACCCGCCCAACAGAAATCGCGTACCTTGACAAGCTAGAAGAGAGGGAACTGGAGGACTTGTCCAGGCGCATTGCTGTGTTGGAGTTGCATGCCAGAGACGAACAATATACCGATACCCATTGGGAGGACGACTGAGGCATGGAAGAAGACATGGCTTTGCAAGCCGCCCGGTGCCGTGCCTTTTTACAGCAACATCCGGATTTTTTCCTGCATGATACCGAACTGCTGCAACACCTCACTCTCCCCCACCTGGGTGTGGGCTCTGCCAGCAGCCTGCTGGAACGCCAGGTGCAGGTTCTGCGTGCCGATCGCGAGCGTCTGCAAGGCCAGGTGGATGCCCTAGTCGAACGTCTGCGCGAGCAACAGGAATGGAATGGCCACCTATTGCGCCTGGCTGGCAAGCTGTTGCTAGCAGCGGATGCCCCCACTGCCATTGCTGCCTTGCAAGCCAGCCTGCAAAACGACTTTGCCGTCGAGGGCCTGGCCTTGCTGGAATGTGGCAACTGCAAGCTGGCCGATGCCCAGTCCATCGACGAAGCGACCTGGCAGAGCCTGGGCGGTGAGCATCTGGCCCAGGTCGGTCTGCAGCTGCCTGCCAGCGATATCCAACAATATTTTGGCGAGGGTGCAGCAAGCTTCTGTTCCTTTGCCAGCCTTCGCCTGCATCACGCCCATCCACGCGGAATCCTGTTACTGGGCAGTGCCGATCCAGATCGGTACGGACCCTCGGTGGGAACTGCTTTTTTGGAAGAAATCGCCCGCCTCATGCACAGCAGCCTGGACCGCTTCGTCCATGACTGAGAACCTGGACCAACAAATCCATGCCTTTCTGCAAGGTTCCGCGGCACTCCTGGCGCAGCGGACCCTCCAGGCTTACCGCGCCGACCTAAAGCAATGGTCCCTTTTCTTTCAGGAACAGGGAATCGAGCAACTCGCGACGGTGAACGTGCGCCACCTGCGACATTTCCTGCTACGGGAACGGCAACGAGGCATTGGGGTACGGAGCCTGCGCCGGCGCTTTGCGGCCTTGCGCGCTTTCTATCGCTGGGTACGGCACAGCGACCCCAGTTTGGCAGACCCGAGCATTGGCATGCCCCTACCCAAACTGGAACAACATTTTCCCGACTGCCTGGGGGTGGATCAGGCCCGTGAACTGCTGGAACAAGCCCGTCCCCAGGGTGATTCCTTCCTGACCCTTCGCAATCAGGCCATCCTGGAGTTACTGTATTCCAGTGCCCTGCGCGTCTCGGAACTTGCCCAACTGGAGCTGAAAGACCTGGATGCTCGCAATGGCCTGGTGCGCGTCCTGGGCAAGGGTAGCAAGGAACGGATCGTGCCTGTGGGCCGCTATGCACTGACCGCCCTGACAGCCTATCTCCCCCTGCGGGCCCAACGGGTCAAAAATACGAACATATTATTCATCAGTCACAGGGGAAGCCCTCTGGGCGTGCGGGGCATCCAGTATCTGGTGGACAAGGCCGGGCGGGAACGTCTGGGACAACGACTCCATCCCCACACCCTGCGCCACAGTGCCGCCAGTCACCTGCTCCAGTCTTCGGGCGATCTGCGTTCTCTCCAGGAATTCCTGGGCCATGCCCAGATCGATACCACCGCCATCTATACCCACCTGGATTTTCAGCACCTGGCCCAGGTCTATGACCAGAGTCATCCACGGGCCCGTTCACCGGAGAAAAAAACATGAGGGAAAGCCTCCATGGAACCACCATCCTCTCGGTTCGGCGTGGCGAAAACGTGGTCATGGCCGGCGATGGTCAGGTCACCTTTGGCAACACCGTCATGAAGGCCAATGCACGCAAGGTGCGCCGCTTGGAGGCCGAGGTCCTGACCGGTTTTGCTGGCGCCACCGCCGATGCCTTTACCCTCCTCGAACGCTTCGAAGCCAAGCTGAAGGCCCATCCGGGTCAGCTGGCCAAGGCTGCCGTGGAACTTGCCAAGGAGTGGCGGACCGATCGGGTGCTGCGCCGGCTGGAGGCCATGCTGGCCGTAGCTGATCGCAAACAAAGCCTGATCATCACCGGTCAGGGTGATGTTCTCGAGCCAGAATTTGGCATCATTGCCATCGGCTCTGGCGGCCCTTATGCCCTGGCCGCTGCCCGGGCCTTGCTGGAACACAGTGAACTGTCCGCCCGCAGCATTGCCGAACGGGCGCTGGCCATTGCCGGCGATATCTGCATCTACACCAACCAACAACACACCGTGGAAGAACTCCCATGAAAATAACCCCAATGACTCCCCGCGAGATCGTCCAGGAACTGGATAAATACATCGTGGGCCAGACAGCAGCCAAACGTGCGGTGGCCATTGCCCTGCGCAATCGCTGGCGGCGCTCCCAGGTGGAAGGCCCCCTACGGCAGGAAATCACCCCCAAGAACATTCTTATGATCGGTCCCACGGGGGTAGGGAAAACCGAGATCGCTCGCCGTCTGGCACAGTTGGCCAAGGCCCCTTTTGTCAAAGTGGAAGCCACCAAATTCACGGAAGTGGGTTATGTGGGTAAGGATGTGGAATCCATCATCCGCGACCTGGCCGAGATCGCCATCAATCTGCTCCGGAAAGAACGCCAGGATGCCAATCGCCAACGCGCCGAGGAACTCGCCGAAGAGCGTCTCCTGGATATTCTCCTGCCCGGTCCAAGGGATGCCAGCCTGCCCCGGGAAGATGAAGGTACCCGTCAAAAATTTCGCAAAATGCTCCGGGAAGGCCGTCTAGATCAGCAGGAAATCGAAGTGGAATTGACCGTTCCCAAAGCGCAGGTGGAAATCATGACCCCTCCGGGGATGGAGGAAATGAGTGCCCAGTTGCGGGATCTATTCAGCAATCTCAGCCCCCAGAAGACCAGCAAGCGCAAACTGCCCCTTGCCGAAGCCCGCAAGTTACTCGTTGAGGAAGAAGCGGCCAAATTGGTCAACGAAGAAGAGCTGCGCAGCCTGGCCATGGAGCGTTTGCAAAATGATGGTATTGTCTTCATCGACGAAATCGACAAGGTCACGCCCCGGGGCGGCCAATACAGTGGTCCTGATGTTTCCCGGGAAGGGGTACAGCGGGATCTCCTCCCACTCATCGAGGGGGCGAGCGTCAATACCCGCTATGGCGTGGTCAAGACCGACCACATCCTCTTCATTGCCTCCGGGGCCTTCCACCTCAGCAAGCCCTCGGATCTGATCCCTGAGTTACAGGGGCGACTCCCCATCCGGGTAGAATTGGAGGCCCTCACGGCAGCGGATCTGGAGCGCATCCTGCGGGAACCCGAAAACGCCCTGACCCGTCAGTATACTGCCCTTTTGGCTGCCGATGGCGTAGAGATCCAGTTTACCGACGACGGCATTACCCGCATTGCCGAAATCGCCCAGCAGGTCAATGAGCGCGTCGAGAACATCGGGGCCCGTCGCCTGCATACGGTCATGGAGCGACTCCTAGAAGAATTGGCTTTTCAGGCCCCCGACCACCCGGAAAAAGCGATCATCGTCGACCGTGATTTTGTAGATAGCCGTCTGGGGGATCTGGCTGCCGACGAAGACCTTTCGCGCTACATCCTTTAGGAAAGCGTCGTAGGCTGGACAAGCTCCAGACGACTTTCCAGCAAACGCACATCCTGTTGCTGACGGGCCACGGGAATCTTTGCTGCAAGCAGGGCTTCCATGACACCGGCGCGCAGATCGGTCTGGACATTAAAAGACTTGTTGCAATCATTGATATACACCCGCAAATAGACCACCACCCCATTGGTATTCACATCCAGGATCAAGGCCGAAGGGGGGATGATACTGGGGTCATCTTGCATGACATCGGGGTGCTTGCGGGCCACTTCCACCAAAATGGACTTCACTTGCTGAAGATTTGCCTCATGGGTCACCGTGAAGGGCAACATCAAGCGCAACACACTATTGGAGTACATCCAGTTGGTGACCTGGCCAGAGATGATCTCGGAGTTGGGAACAAAGACTTCGGTGCGGTCAAAGGCCAGAATCAGGGTGTAGCGTATGCTGATTTTTTTGACATAGCCCTCGGTGCTACCCACTTTGATCCAATCCCCAACCTTGATGGGCCGCTCAAAGATCAGGATGATTCCGGAAACAAAATTATTGACCATGGTTTGCAAGCCAAAGCCCACCCCCACCGATAGGGCACTGGCAATGAGGGCAAATTTCCCCAGAGGTACCCCAGCCAGACTCAAGCTAATGGCCACACTCAAAATTATGGAAAGGTATTTGCTCAGGGTAACGAGGGAATAGCGAGCCCCACTATCCAGAGAAAACATGCTCAAGAATTGATCCAGGCGCTGCGCGGAAAACTCCACCAACCGCAAGAGGAACAACAACACCAGCAGGGCAACCAGGATATGCGCCGGATTGATCAATACCCCACTAATGACAAAACCATCCAGAAACCTCTGGCCCAGAATTTCCAAAGTAGCATGGGGCAAACCCCAATTTACCGCCAGCGCAAGCATTGCGCCAAGGAGGAGTACAAGCTTCAGGAACAATCGGAACAAATAAATGGGCAAGGAAACAGTTTGGGAATGTCGTTGAAAGTAGCGGCTTTGCAACCACCACAAGAGCATGAAAACAAAAAGAATGGCAACCGTGAAGACCAGTTTGTGCGCTGGCAAAACTCCTCCTTGTTTTACTGAGAGATACCCTACAGGAAAAGGGGGTTGGTCAGGGCTTCAGGTAAGAATAACCAGCTTCTTGGGCCTCAGCAATGGCTCGGACTCCCGCCGGTACCACCTTACTACCCAAGGGGCGCCCTGCCGGATCCAGGTCCATGGCAGTCAAACTATTGTGGCAAAAGTACACCTCAACCCCTTGGGACAATAATTCTTCCAGTTCTCGCCGCCAGCGACTGTCAGCCCAGAGCGCCACGGGGGCGGTACCATTGGCAACAACACGCAATCTACCCAGTGAAGGCTCCCCCAGGCTGTTGCGCAAGTTACCAAGGAGCACTGACCATGCACTTGGGTCATCGATATGGAAAACGATACCGTTCATTGACTCGATACTGGTGGCTGGAGCAGTTTACGGAGTTTTCCCATACTTGACTTTTCCAACTGCCGGATCCGCTCGGCGGAAACCCCCAATTCATCTCCCAGGGACTGCAAGGTCTTGGGCTCCTCCCGCAGCCAGCGACTCTCGATGATGTAGCGATCTCGCGGTGGCAACTGGTTCAAGGCCTGCAGAAGCCCGCGTTGCTGGCTTTCGCTCCAGTCCCGGTCAATGAACTGATCAATGCTCGAAAGCGATGGATCTTCCACGTCCCACACTCGAGCCCGGCCTTCTTCGTCCTCGTTGCCAAGATCAAGGGAAAGATCCTGACCCGACATCCTTCCTTCCATCTCATAGACATCGGCCTGGCTGACACCCAGCTCTGCCGCCAGAGCCGCGCCCTCTTCGGGACCAATCCATCCACTCGCACTGCGACTGGAACGGAGATTGAAGAATAACTTCCGCTGTGCCTTGGTAGTAGCTATTTTGACGATGCGCCAATTTCGGAGGATAAACTCCTGTATCTCTGCCTTGATCCAATGCACTGCAAAAGATACGAGGCGCACACCGTGATCGGGATCAAAGCGTTTGACAGCCTTCATCAAACCAATGTTACCTTCCTGGATCAAGTCCGCTTCGGGCAGACCATAGCCACGATAAGCCCTTGCTACTCGCACCACATAGCGCAAATGACTGAGGATCAATCCCTTGGCGGCATCCAGATCACCCTCATCCCGCAAACGCCGGGCATAGCTTTGCTCCTCTTCCAGGCTAAGGAGAGGCTGGGCATGGACAAAGCGAAGGTAGGCTGCCATCCCATCAACGGTAGCCAACTCTTTATTAATCAATGCCAAGTCATTCATTGCCGTCCTCCATTCACTTTGCTGGGTTAGACCCTCAAAAACGCAGAAGGTTTACGTCATCGCCCATAACCAGAACCCATGTGAGGGCGAGCAAGGAAGATTTCAAGAGAAAGTATTGTTCAGGTAGCGACCGACTGCCAAACGAGAACCCAGCCAGCCCAGGAGCGCACTGATCAGGATCAGGAGAATACCATCTTCTACGTGCAGTCCCTGCAAGGGGAAGGTAGTGCCATAGAGGCTGGCGAGATGGTTCACGGGTCCTTGCAATAGCCCAAAGGAAATCGCCACGATGATCCACGCCAGCGCTCCGGCCAACAGCCCCTGGATCAAACCCTGGTATAGGAAGGGACGACGGATAAAGGTCCGGGTCGCCCCGACCAAGGCACTGATTTCGATCTCGTCCCGGCGCTGTTCGATGTGCAGGCGAATGGTATTGCCCATCACCAAGACAGCGCCGATCGCAAGTAGTGCCCCCAAGAGATAGACGGCGCGCGTACCCAGGGCAACAATGGCCTGCAGACGTGCCACCCACTTGAGGTCCGATTGGGCACTCTGGACGATGGCTTCGTGGCTCCATTGCTGTACTTGCCGATCCAGCTCCCGGGAGCTTTGCGCCAGGGGATTGAGCACCACAATCAAGGACGCGGGCAGGGGATTGGTACCCAGGGTATGAATGGCTGCCATCATCCCAGCATAGTGCTGAAAATCCGCCAAGGCCTTTTGTTTGTCGACAAAGTGTACCGCAACCACCCCCGGGCTTTGTTCCAGTTGCATGCGCAGCTTGGCAATGGCTTGGGGGCTGGCATCGTCGCGTAAATACAGTGAAATCTGGGCTTGATCGTGCCATCGGGCTAGCAGTTGCTGGAGATTGGCAAGGGCGGTGAAGAGTCCAACGGGCAAGGCCAGCACCACGGCCAGTGCCAAGACGGTCAGCAGAGTGGCTATGGGTTGGGCCAGCAAGGTGTTCTTGGCATTTTCCAGGGCATGAAGACGAATGTGTAGGCTCATGAAGACTCCCGCAGGCTGCCTTGATCCAGGTGCAGGGTACGGACCTGCAAACGCTCTACCTGTTGCTGATCGTGGGTGGCCACCAGGACCGTAGTACCGTGGCGGTAAAAGTCCCGGAACATATCCAGAATCTCCGTACTCAAGGCCGGGTCCAGGTTGCCCGTCGGTTCATCTGCCAGCAGGATCTCCGGCGTATGGACAATGGCCCTGGCAATTCCCACCCGCTGCTGCTCCCCCCCCGAGAGGGTTTCTGGAAACTCCCGCCAGTGTTCACTCAAACCCACCTTGTCCAGGGCTGCCCGCACCCGATTGTCCAACTGTCGCGCCGAGAAACCAGCTACTTGCAGGGTAAGGGCAACATTGTCGTACACATTGCGATCCAACAGCAATTTATGATCCTGAAACACCACACCCACCCGCCGCCGATGGGCGGGGATCTGGCTCCGTCTCAGCCTGGTGAGATCCACTCCGCCCACCAGCAAGGTCCCACTGCTGACCGCCTCCAATCGGGTCAGGAGTTTGAGCAAGGTACTTTTGCCCGCTCCCGAAGGGCCCGTGATCAGGACCATTTCCCCTTTTTCCAGGCGGAGATTCAACTCCCGCAAGACATGGCGACGACCAGGATAGTGCTTGTGGACATTGATGAATTCAATCACGACGGGTCTCCTGTCAGGAGGGCATCGACAAAGCTCTCGGCATCAAAGGGACGGAGATCCTCCACCCCCTCGCCAATACCAATATAGCGGATGGGGACGGGGAGGGCTTTGGCGATGGCGGCCACTACTCCCCCCTTGGCAGTGCCATCGAGCTTGGTGATACAGATCCCCGTCAGACCGACTGCTTCATGGAATTGCTGGGCCTGAACCAGGGCATTCTGCCCAGTCCCGGCATCGAGAACCAGCCAAATCTGGTGTGGGGCCTCAGGATCCTGCTTGGCCAGGACCCGTTTTACCTTTTTCAACTCCTCCATGAGGTGATTCTGGGTGTGGAGACGACCGGCAGTATCGGCAATGAGGAGGTCTGCGCCCCGGGAGCGGGCGGCAGCAAAGGCGTCAAAAAGCACCGAGGCGCTGTCGGCGCCGCTGCCCTGGGCAATGACAGGTACCTGCACCCGTTGCCCCCAACCCTGGAGTTGCTCCACTGCGGCGGCCCGGAAGGTATCGCCGGCACCCAAGAGAATCCCATAGCCCTCTCCTTTCCAGCGAGCTGCCAATTTGCCAATGGTGGTCGTCTTGCCCGCGCCATTGATCCCCACCATCATCAACACTTGGGTCCTCCCCCGCGTGGGGGCCCAGGTCTGCACACGGGGCCGCAGCAACTCCAGAAGAGCCCTGCGGATAGCTCCCTGGAGGGCAGCTGGATCACGCAGCTCTTGCCGCCGTACCTGCTGGGTAACTTCGTCGAGGATACTGCGGGTGACCGGTACCCCCATGTCGGCCTGCAACAGGAGCCCCTCCAGTTCTTCGAGCAATTCCTCGTCGATGATCTTCTTGCCCAGAACCAGCTGGGCAACCCCTTCTTGCAGTTGCTCCCGACTCCGTCGCAGACCCGACTTCAGCCGAGCAAAGAACCCCCTGCCTTCCTCCGCCGTCTGTGGCGAAGGGCGGGATGATGCTCCTGATAGAAGGGAAGAATCTTCGCCCTCCCCCCGGGGATGGAAGGCCGAATTTTCTGCCGGTTTCTCCAGGGTAGAGATCGGTGCCGATTCCTGCGTCACAGAGACCGCCGTACCCAGGGTGCCAAGATGGTCTGCTGGCAGCGCTGCAGCCGGTGTCCTGGGATCGGGGGTTTCTGGCGCACTCGCCTGCGCATCCTCCACCAAGACTTGCGCAGAAGACTCCGCCGGCGCCATCCCCTGGCTGGACGGAGCAGGAGCCTCGTCCTGCGTTTCCTTGGCAGGGGTGCTTTTGTTACGCTTGAACCAAGCAAAAACCATAGGTTCCGGACCAACCTCTTATTGATGAATCATTTTATTATCGCCCGAACCCCATGGTGGGACAATCGGCCCCGGCCATGAGTGTCCGCATCATCGCCGGACGACATCGCGCCCGCGTGCTGCAAACCCCAAAGGACCAGCGCGTCCGACCCACTCCCGGGGTCGTGCGGGAGCGGCTCTTCAATTGGTTGATGGGGCAATTGGAGGGAGCGGTGGTCCTGGATCTTTTTGCCGGAACTGGGGCACTGGGGCTGGAGGCCTGGTCCCGGGGTGCGAGGCGAGTGGATTTCGTGGAAAAAGACCCAGGCATCCGCAAACTCCTTGCGCACAATCTGCAACGCTGTGCCCTGTCGCCCAAGGAGAGCATCGTCGGCGGGGATGCGCTGGATTTCCTCCTGACCAGGGGGGATAGCTATGACCTGGTCCTTGCCGACCCCCCCTTTGGTCAGGACTGGAGCGAACGCCTCCGGCCGCAGCTCCTGGGTCCGGAAAGTCCGGTGCGGATCGGTGGATGGCTCTACCTGGAGAGCTCGGCCCAGGAAATGTGGTCGCCAGAGCTGTTGCCGGCCGGCTGGAGCTGGTACCGTCAAGGCCATTGTGGTCAAAGTCACTATGTCTTGTTGCACCATGGGGAGCACGTAGCATGAGTCCATGTCTTCGCCGGATTATTTATCCCGGTACCTTTGATCCCATTACCTTGGGCCATGAGGACTTGGCCCGGAGGGCAAGCCAGCTCTTTGATGAAGTCGTAGTAGCTGTTGCTGCCGAAACCCCCAAACAGACCATCTTTCCCTTGCAGGAACGGGTTGCCTTGGCCGAGGCCTGTTTCGCCAACCTACCCGGTATCCGCGTCCGGCCATTCCAGGGACTGTTGCTGCATCTCCTGGCCGAAGAAGGGGTTCAGGTGATCCTGCGGGGCTTGCGGGCCGTCTCGGACTTTGAACACGAGTTTCAGCTGGCTTCGATACAACGGCGCATGGATCAACGGGTGGAGACCTTGTTTCTCATGACTTCCGATGCCCACACCTTTCTCTCCTCCAGCCTGGTTCGCGAGATCAGTCGCCTGGGGGGAGATGTCAGCGCCTTCGTGCAGCCAGTGGTAGCCGAGGCCCTGCGCCAGCGCTTTGCCCTTTGACGGCCAGGGAGTACACTCTACGTCGGTTTTTGGAGAAGTCTACCGATGTCCCTGCGAATCCTTGATACCTGCATCAACTGCGACGTTTGCGAACCAGAATGCCCCAATGGCGCCATTCACATGGGCGAGTCCATTTATGTCATCGAACGGGGTCTTTGCACCGAATGTGTGGGACACTACGACACCCCCCAGTGCCAGGAAGTATGCCCCGTAGACTGCATTGAAAAAGATCCAGACAATCCCGAAACTCCTGAGTCACTGGAGATCAAATTTCGGATGCTCACGGGCCAGCTCTAGGGTGCCTGTCTAGCCCAGAATGGCTCGCAAGCGCTCAGCCGTTCTTGCCAGAGATCGACCCTGCTCCGCCAACACGTCTTGCTTTGCACGTAACAGCTCGACCCGGGTGTCGATACTCTCCAGGGTCTTGGAAATCCTTTCCAAAGCGCGCAGCTCTTCCTGGGCTTTGTCCCGATAGCTTTCCAAATACTGGTTCAAAACTCCCATCACTTCGTCGACCCAGGCCTGTGCATCCCTCCGGGTTTCCACGATGTAGTCCCGGACCTTGCCAGCTACCGTCAGAAAGGCTTTGCGCACTACGGCGCTTTGGGTATTGACGGCAATCTCCAACATCATGCCAAAACGCTCATAACTCTCGGCCATGGCCAGCAGCTCCGCCCGCCGCGGCAACATGGCATAGGGCAATGTCCTAAGCGCAGGGAGGGCATAGCGACCCTGCAAGCCAGCATACTCCTTGGCAATTTCCTCGTTGACTCGTTCGGCACCGGCAAGGGCAGCATCAAACTGGCGGATGGCCTCGGCAAAAAAACTGTGAAAGCGCTCGACGATTCCCGCCGTAGTCCAGGCCGAAAGCATCTCACTTTTGGCATTACTGATGAGCAAATCAAAGGTGCTCGTGGACAATGGCAGCAGCAGCAATTCCTGTACTAGCTCTTGAAAGGCCCGCTTGCGCAACTCGAACTGCTGCCGATCTTCCTCGAACTGGGAAAGACGATGCTGGTGTTGCCGCAGCAATTTGGGGACCTTTTCGCTACTGCGCTCCTTGAGGTCAATCAGCTCGGCAATTTGTTTGCCAAGCTGTTGGGCCTGGTCTTGCAGCAAGACCTGTTGCTCGGCCAGGATCTGTTGCTCCAATTGTTGGCCCTGCTGTGCCAATTGCTGCCGTCTTGCTGGAATCAGCAAGTCGGCCACCGCCCGTTCCAACTCCGGAATTCCACTGCGTTCGAGAAGATCCACATCGCCGCGAATGCGCGCCAGCAAGCCCTTTTGTCCACTCACGGGGATCACCTGCGCGCGATCGATACAAAGCCGGGTGGCCGTTCGCTCGGCCTGAAGCTCGATCTCCTCGGCGATTTCAAAGGGGTCACGCAATTCATCCCAAAGCGTGTCGATCTTATTGAGTACGACCAACTGCCGTTGTTTGGTATTTTTTTTGAGATATTGCTCCCAAATGATCAGGTCACTTTGGGTCACCCCCGTATCGACTCCCAGCAAAAAAATGACCGCTTCGGCCTCGGCCAACATACTGAAAGTCAGCTCCGGTTCGGCGCCTATGGCGTTCAAGCCCGGGGTGTCGAGGACGGTCAAACCGGCATCGAGGATCGGATGGGGTAAAAACAACATAGCATGACGCCAGCGGGGGATCAGGACTTTACCCAAGCCGCAGGAAGGACAAACTGTATTTTCTCGATTCTTACTGACCCGATTCAAGGGCGGACAAAGTCCGAGACGCCGCGCCTCTTCAATGGGGACACAAATGGTTTCGGTCAAGACCTTCAGACGACTGCCGCTTGCCTTACCATCGGCTTCCCAAGCCATTCGGGTCCAGGCACTCCCGGCCCTTTTCAGTTTCTCGATGCTGACATCCATACTTCGAGTGGAGATGGGCAAGAGTTGCAAGCCCGGCCGTCCCTGGGGTGCTCCGCGAATCTCCACCGGACACATGGTGGTCTGTCCGGAGCTGGTCGGCAGAAATCGTTGCCCCATATCGGCAAAAAACAAGGCGTTGATCAATTCGCTCTTGCCCCGGGAGAACTCGCCCACCACCGCCAGGCGCAACGTATCTTGCTCAATGGCAAATGCCTGGTTTTCGATGCGCAGGATACTGCCACCAGGCAGGAGTCCCAGTTCGCTGGTCAACTCCGCCAACTGATGGAGCGAGTCAGCGAGTTCTGCTCGCCAAAGGGCGAAGGATTCCAGGCTGCTGAGGATGGGCGAAGAGCGTACCCAGTCGGACATTAGCTTCCCGTTCAATGTTGACAATGAGGACAATAGACCGTGCTCCGACCAGCAAGGCGCACCTCCCGCAGACAGTTGCCACAGTACTGACAGGATTGTCCCGCTCGACCGTACGCCAGTAGAGATAGTCGAAAATAGCCGGATTCGCCATCGGGATGGGTAAAGTCCCGTAACGTGGTACCACCCTGGGCAATGGCTTCCTGCAAGACCGTAACCACGGTCCGGGCCAGAAGTTCATAGCGAGCAAGGGAAATCCTGCCAGCGGCGCGACGTGGATCAATACCGCTGCGAAAAAGGGATTCATTGGCGTAGATATTGCCAACCCCCACCACCGTCTGATTATCCATCAAAAAGCCTTTTACCGGCTGTTGACGACCGCGACTACGGCGAAACAGATAAGCGCCGTTGAAGCAGGAATCGAAGGGTTCTGGTCCCAATTTTGCGAGCAGGGGATCCGCAAACCAATTGCTTCCCCAAAGCACCAGCCCAAAACGCCTGGGATCATGGAAACGCAAGACCTGGTCGTGATCCAAATAAATATCCACATGGTCATGGGTCCGCAGGGGGGTATGTCGGGGCAAGACCCGCAAACTGCCGCTCATCCCCAGATGCAAGAGCAGCTGCCCTTGATCCAGGTGCAGCAACAGGTATTTTCCCCGCCGTTCTAGGGCTTGTATCCTTTGTCCCACCAGCAGCTCGGCAAGGTCCTCGTTTACGGGTCGACGCAAACGCCCATCCCGCACCAGCACCCCAACGATCCTGCGATCCTTAAGATGGGAGGCGATCCCCATCCGAGTGACTTCCACTTCCGGCAGTTCAGGCATGGCCATACCGCCAAAGACCACCGCTGATGCGTTCCCGTCCAGCCAGATCCCGTTGAGTAAAGATCTCTTGCCAGCCGTGCTGTGCCAGCAGCGCCCGCAGCATCTCCCCTTGGCCAGCGCCATGTTCCAGGCCCAAACGTGCTCCTGGCAGGAGGTGTTCGGGCAAACCCGCCAGAATCCGTTCATAGGCCTCGCTTCCCCTCTTCCCCGCCACCAGCGCCATACGGGGTTCGGAGCAGAGCTCGGGCAAATGGGGATCGTCCTCGGCCAGGTAGGGAGGATTGGCAAGCACCAAAGCAAAGCGGAGCCCTGGGGGTAGCTGCGCAGTCCAATCACTCCAACAGAATTGGATGGGCAGACCCAGGATTTGGGCGTTTTCCTGAGCCACCGCCAAGGCCTCGCGGGAATGATCAACGGCCCAAACTTCTCGATCGGGACACGCCTTGGCAATGGCCAGGGCAATGGCACCGGAACCCGTTCCCAGGTCAAGGATGGGGCCTGCGGTGGTCTTCAGTTGCGATAAAGCCCAACGCACCAGGGTCTCCGTATCCGGACGGGGAATCAGGACATGGGAATTGACCCGCAGCCGTAGATCCCAAAAATCCCAATGACCCAAACAATACGCCAGGGGCTCGTTGTCCAGGCGCCGTTGTAATATCGTTTGCAACTTTTGGGCAGCGCCATCGGGCAAGGGAGATTCGGGTGCCCGCCAAAGGCCAAGGGCATCACCGGAAAGGGCTTCTTCCAGGAGAACTCGCGCCTCCCAAGCCGGATCGTCAGTAACTGCCGCCAAAGCCTCCACGAGCCAGCGCAGCCAAAGCCGCCGCGCTGCTCCAGCCCCAGGCTCATGGTTCATCGTCACCCAGGCTTGCCAACAGTTCCAGCTGATGGGCCTGGAGCAAGGCTTCGTACAATGGGTCCAGATCGCCAGCCAGGACGTCCTCCAGCCGATACAGGGTCAGATTGATGCGGTGATCGGTGATCCGCCCCTGGGGAAAATTGTAGGTGCGAATCCGTTCTGACCGGTCACCGGAACCCACCAGTAACTTGCGGGTAGCCGCCGTGGAGCGCTCCTGCCGTTCTCGTTCCTGTTCCAGGAGGCGGGCCTGTAGCAGGGCCATGGCCTTGGCGCGATTTTTGTGCTGGGAGCGGTCTTCCTGGCAGACAACCACCAGGCCCGTGGGGAGATGAGTGATCCGCACGGCAGAATCGGTTTTATTGACGTGCTGACCACCAGCACCGCTGGCGCGAAAGGTATCGATTCGCAAATCCGAGCCTTGGATTTCTACCTCTTCGATCTCTGCCACCGCAGGTAAAACAGCAACGGTACAGGCAGAGGTGTGAATACGTCCCTGGGCCTCGGTTTCGGGCACCCGCTGGACCCGATGACCGCCCGATTCAAATTTGAAACGGGAAAAAGCCCCCCGTCCGGCAATCTCCAGGATAACTTCCCGATACCCCCCTCGCTCGGACTCCGAACTATGGAGAATGGCCACCTGGAAGCCTTTGTTTTCGGCGTAGCGGATATACATCCGCGCCAGGTCACCCGCAAATAGGGCCGCCTCCTCCCCACCCGTACCGGCGCGGATTTCCAGAAAGACATTGCCATCGTCCCGAGTATCCCTGGGGAGCAAGCGCAGCTGCAAGGCGCGCTCGATCTCGGCGAGTTCCGCTTTGCCCTGGGCCAGATCTTCGGCAGCCATGGCCCGCAGCTCCGGATCGTCTTCCTCGCGGAGAATTCGTTCTGCCTCCAGACATTCCAGTTGGAGACGCTCTTGCCGGGTCAACAGCTCGCGCACAGGTTGGAGTTCCCCCAGTTCCCGGGAGAGAGATTGATACTGCTGGGGATCTTGCAGGACTTCGGGGCTCGCCAACCGGTACTCGATCTCCTCGGCCCGCAGCGTCAATTGTTCGAGCTGCTGGCGCCAACGACTGCTGGAACTCATCCTTCGGCGTCACTAAGATGAAAGAGTATGTCCAAAGAGGCAACCAAGGCCCGGCTGGTGGCATCCTGACAAGGCTGGCGTAATGTCGAAATGGGATCGTGGAGAATTTTATTCATGAGGGCCTTGGAAAAGGCATCCATCACCGCGTGGGGATCCTGTCCTTGATCCAGATAATGTTGAAAACGGTGCAGTTCCGAAAGCCGCGCCTGCTCGACACGGTCACGCAAGCGGCGAATGGCCGGGACCACCGCAAGACTATCCCGCCATTGCTGAAACGCCTTCACTTCTTCGTCGATAATCTGGCGCGCGGCAATGGTTGCTTCCTGCCGGGCCCGCAGCCCCGCCTGGGCAATGTCGTTGAGATCATCGATGGTATGCAGATAGCACTGGTCCAATTGTCCGACGCTGGGCTCGATATCTCGTGGAACGGCAAGATCCAGGAGAAGAAGGGGACCACGCTGGCGGGGCAATCCGGGTTGAACGTCCGATACCCGCAGAATGGGCAAGGTGCTGGCCGTGCAACTGAGCACCAAATCCACCTGGGGAATCAATGCCGCCGCTTCCTCCAGCGGATGGGCCTGCCCTTGTAGCCGTTCGGCCAGCAAGCGTGCGCGTTCCGGACTACGGTTGGCCACATGAAAGGATGCGATATCATGTTCCCGCAGGTGGGTGGCGACCAGCTCGATGGTCTCCCCCGCCCCAATGAGTAAAACGCTCTTGCCCTGGAGAGAGCCCAGGCGTTGTCGGGCGAGACTGACCGCGGCATAGGCCACACTCACGGGTGCCGAGCCAATGGCCGTTTCGCTACGAACCCGCTTGGCCACCCGAAAAGCCCAATGGAGCAATCGATTGAGCACAGGTCCGGTGCAGTCAAGATCTGCCGCAATTTGATAAGCATCCTTGACCTGACCCAGGATTTGGGGCTCCCCGATAATCATGGAATCCATGCCACAAACCACGGCAAAAAGATGCCGGGTTGCTTCCGCATCCCGATAATAGTAATCGTTATCCTGGAGAATCTTGGGATCCGCGTGATGAAAGGCGCAAAGCCAGTTGCGCAAACGCTCGGGATGGGGACCCTCGCCACCGTAGCCATAGATTTCCGTACGATTACAGGTAGACAGGATCAAGCCTTCCCTGGCCAGGCCAGAATCCAATAACTCCTGATGTGCCCGAGCCAGCTGTTCCGGGGCGAAAGCAACTTTTTCGCGCACATCAATGGGAGCGCTGTGATGACTCAAACCGTAGCAAAAAATAATGATACCGTCCTATGGGTGGACAAGCTTTGTTGCTATGGCATTTTCCGCAAGGAGATGGCCGATTGCAAGCAGCATAGGCAAGCGCTATCGTGCTGCCAAATGGGAATGCCAGGAGTGCTCATGGGTTGGAAAGTTTGGCGATTGGGGTTTGGCTTACTCCTAAGCCTCGCCTGCCCATGGGTCCACGCCAGCAGTGGGCTCACGGGTGCGGAGCTCAATGATCTCTTGATCGCCCAATTTGCCACCCAGGCCCGGGATCGCGCTCTGGCCATTTCTGCCTGGCAGCGGAGCGTAGAGCGATTGCCCAACCCGCAGGTTTTGGCAGCAGCAAGCAAGGCAGCAGCCGACCTGGGGGATTTGCCCCTGGCCTTACAGTGGGCCAAACGCTGGCACAACCTGGATGCAGACGACAGCGAAAGCGCTCTCTATGAAGCCGGATTACTGCTGGCTTTGGGCCAGGACCATCAGGCGATTGCCCTGTTGGAAGCCACCCTGGCTCGCTTCCCAGACAACACCCAGGTTAGCGAAGAACTGGCAGAACTTCTCGCCCGGCAAGGGCGAATTGGCGATGCCACCCGACTGCTGCAGGAAGTGGTCCAGAAAAACCCCCCATCGGCAGGCACCCAAATTATCCTGGGCAAAATTAATCTGCTGCAGAAAGATTTTGCTGGCGCTGAGCAAGCCTTTTCCCGGGCCTTGGAAATCCAGCCAGACAATGCCGAAGCCGCAATCCTGCTCAGCGAAAGCTTCCGCCAACAAAACCAGCCCACAGCGGCACTCCAGACCCTACAACAGTTCTGTGCCCAGCATCCCGAGATTGATTCTGCCCAAACCTCCCTGGCGGCACTCTATCTCTCTTTAGGAGGCCAGCGGCAGGCGTACCGGATCTACCAACGGCTCAGCACCCAACATCCTGACGACCCGGAAATCTGGCTCCGGCTGGTTTCCCTGGCGCTGCAAGAAAATGACCTCACCGAAAGCAGGCAAGCCCTGCAGCACTTGCAGTCTCTTATTCCCCATTCGCCTCTCCTTGTGTATCTTCGTGGGCGCTTGGCTGAAGCCCAGCAACAATGGCCCGAGGCATTACGTGAATATGGCAAACTGAGCGACGGACCTTTGGCCCAGGACGCCCTCCTACGCATGGTTGCGGTCTATACCGCGCAAGGACAATCAAGCAAAGCCTTGTCCATCCTGGCCAAGCTTGCCAAAGAAAAACCGCAGAATCCGAAGCTTGCCATTCTCTTGGCGCAGGGTTACCAAAGTAATGGGCAACCCGATACCGCCCTACGGGTATTGCAAAAAGCATTGGCCAGGGACCCGGAAAATCCCGACCTCTGGTATGCCTTGGGCGCTTTGGCCGAGAGTCAACACAATTACACCCAGATGGAAATGGCCATGAAAAGGGTCATTGCCCTTTCGCCAGAAGATGCCCAAGCCTATAATTTTCTTGGCTACAGTCTCTTAGAACGCCGGGAACGCTTGCAAGAAGCTGCCGATTATCTGCACAAGGCCATCGCTTTGGCACCTGATGACCCCAATATTCAAGACAGTTTAGGCTGGCTCTACCATCTCCAGGGGAACCAGGAAAAGGCCCTATTCTATCTCCAGGAGGCCCGCAAAGGTCTGGGCGATGAACCGGAAGTGCTCAGCCATCTGGGTCGGGTCCTGTGGAGCATGGGTCGGAAAAACGAGGCCCGCAGCATCTGGCAAAAGGGCCTGCAAGCCCATCCCGATAACCGCACCTTACAACAGGATTTGCTCCATCCATGACCCGATTTTCCCTGTTTTTTGGGACGTTTCTTGCTCTCTTCCTGGCGGGTTGTGCCAGTGTACCCCCGCCGCCCGCTTCCCTGGGCCCGCTGCCCATCGCCCAACGGCAGGAGGTCCTTGCCGCGGTCTCGCACTGGGTGGCCCAGGGCCAGGCATCCGTGCGCAGCCAGCAAGGCGCCCAAAGCTTTGCTTTTCGCTGGCAACAGGGTCCCAAGGAACAACACCTGCGCATTTCCGGACCCTTGGGCACTACCCTTGCCGAGCTTAGTGAGGATCGTGGACAGGCCTTGTTGGTGGAGGCCAACGGCCACCGGGCTACTGCCCCGGACATGGGTACTTTGCTAGAGCGGGTCCTGGGCGTTACCTTGCCTGTGGCCGAACTCCCCAGGTGGTTGCTGGGCATCCCCATGACTACCCAGGTTACCCAGTATGACCACTCCGGACTCCCGGTGCAGGCCCAATGGCAGGACTGGCAACTACACTATCTCCGCTACCAAAGCATTGGGAGTCTGGAACTACCCGCCCTCCTGGAAGCCCGTGGACCCCAGGGGTTGCAGTTACGGATTGCCATAGAAAGCTGGCGCCTGGGACAATGACGGAAACGAACTGGTATCCTGCCCCCGCCAAGCTCAACCTCATGCTCCGGATCGTTGGTCAACGAGCCGATGGCTATCACCTGTTACAGAGCATTTTCCAGTTCACGGATCTGGAAGATCAGCTGCACTTTGCCTCGGCCCCGCCCGGGATTTTTCGCTCCCATGGCGGTCCCGCCCAGATTCCACCCGAACGGGAACTCACCTTGCGGGCTGCCCGTTTGTTGGCACAGCACTGCGGGCTCCAGGAAGGGGTTAGCATTACCCTGCGCAAGCAACTACCCGAAGGCGGAGGGGTGGGTGGCGGTTCCTCCGATGCCGCAACCACTCTCCTGGTCCTCAACCATCTTTGGGGTTGCGGACTCCAGCGTACCGAATTGATGGAGCTTGGCCTGCAGCTGGGTGCCGACGTCCCGATCTTCCTCTTTGGTCGCAGCGCCTGGGCAGAAGGCATTGGGGAGCGCCTGCAAGCACTTTCCCCTCTCCCCGAAGACCGCTACTTGCTCATTCATCCAAGCGTTTCCGTGGCAACCGCTGGGATTTTTGCCGATCCCGAATTGACACGCCAACACCCTCCCCTCACAATAGCTTCGGTTTTGGGAGGAGAATGGGATAATACCTTGGAGCCACTCGTTCGTCGCCGCTATCCTGCCATCGATACCGCTCTTCGATGGTTGGCGAACCATGGGCTGGAGGCACCCAGATTGACGGGAAGTGGTGCCTGTTGCTTCGCCAGGATTCCCGATGGGATTTCCGTAGCTGCCTTGGGCAGTAAAGTCCCGTCGGCGTGGCGTTCCTGGGTGGTGCAGGGTAGGAATACCCATCCCTTGTACGATCTGCTCTCAGACTAACCCATTGGGGCGTAGCCAAGCGGTAAGGCACCGGATTTTGATTCCGGCATTCCCAGGTTCGAATCCTGGCGCCCCAGCCACTTCCTGCACAAAACATTTGCCAAAAGGACCGAAGCCGGATGTCGCATGGTAGCCTGATGGTATTCAGCGGGAATGCCAATCCCGCCCTGGCGGCCCAGGTCGTCAAATTCTTGCAGATCCCCCTCGGCCGGGCCGAGGTCAGCCGCTTCAGCGATGGGGAGGTTTTCGTCGAGATCCTCGAAAACGTCCGTGGGCGCGATGTCTTCGTCATTCAACCCACCTGCGCCCCAACCAACGATCATCTCATGGAATTGCTGACCATGATCGATGCACTGAAGAGGGCTTCGGCCAACCGGATCACCGCAGTCATGCCCTATTTTGGCTACTCCCGCCAGGATCGCAAATCCCGCTCCCGGACGGCCATCACCGCCAAGCTGGTGGCCGATCTCGTGACCACCGCCGGTGCCCATCGGGTCCTGACCATGGATCTCCATGCTGATCAGATTCAGGGCTTTTTTGATGTCCCCGTCGACAACATCTACGCCTCTCCCATTCTGCTGGGGGATATTTGGCGGCAGAATCCCGAATCCCTCATGGTGGTCTCCCCCGATGTGGGAGGCGTGGTTCGCGCCCGTGCCATTGCCAAGCGACTCGAAGTCGACTTGGCCATCATCGATAAACGGCGCCCTCGGCCCAACGAGTCGGTGGTAATGAACATCATCGGTGACGTGGCTGGACGGAGCTGCGTCTTGGTAGACGACATGGTCGACACCGCCAATACCCTCTGCGAAGCAGCCCACGCCCTCAAGGCCCAAGGAGCCCTGCGGGTCAGCGCCTACTGTACCCACCCCGTTCTTTCGGGCCGGGCCGAGGAGCGGGTGCTAAATTCAGAACTCGATGAGCTGGTAGTGACCGACACCATTCCCTTGCAGCCCTGGGCAGCTGCCTGCAAAAAGATCCGCGTCCTTTCGGTGGCTGAGCTGCTCGCCGAAACCATCCGCCGCATCACCGAAGAAGACTCGGTCAGTTCTCTCTTCATGGATTAGCCAGCACAGGCTATAACCGTGGCGTACTCTCCGACGCGCTTGATGCCGAAGAGAGGGGCTGCAGGGGATGGGGATCGGGGCGGTCCACACCGTGCACCAACCAGGCGTGCAGCAGCACATAAAGAATGATCACCAACGCCAGAACCAGTAGCGTTGCGATCCAGGAAGGTGCCTTCGGCTTCTTCTTTTCTTCCTCCACTCCACCCTCCTTAGAAAATCTTCATCAAGGCGCGCACGAAGCTCTGTTCCTCCCGTTCTTTCCTTGTCTGGGGCTTGGGCGGCAGATAGCCCGCCAAAAAATAACCGACCTTCCCACCGTGCCTTGCAACTTTACCCATGGGGGGATCGAGCAAGGTCCCCGTGGTCGGATCATAGGTCGCCTTGACTACATCCGGGGGTCGATAGAATCCCGTATCGGGCTCGTCCCGCAGCGCAGTCGCCATATACCGGATCCAGATGGGCAAGGCTTCCCGTGCCCCTGCAGCCCAGGTCCCCATGCTATGGTTATCATCATAACCAACCCAAACCGAAGTCACGATCTGCGGATTGAAGCCATTGAACCAGGCATTGGTTTCATTATTGGTTGTACCGGTCTTGCCAGCCAGATCATGGCGATGGAGGATCTGTGCTGCCACCCCGGTACCCACTCGAATCACCCGCTCCATCATGCGCGTGAGCAAATAGGCAACCCCAGGCGGGATCACGGTTTGCTCGGATGGGGGGGAATAAGCCAATGGACAATGGAGCAAGGCCACCCGCGTGCCATTGGCCGTTAGCACCTTCTTGATCAAATAGGGATGGGGTAGGAAACCACCGTTGGAAAATACCGCATAGGCGCGAGCCATTTGCAGCGGGGTAAAGTCCCCTGCACCTAGGACCATGGAAGGGGTTGCCGGCACCTGCCGAGCAGGAAAACCAAAGCGTTGCACATAGGCTTTGGCATAGGGAATCCCCACATCCATCAGTAGTCGCACACTAGGAACATTATGGGAGTCAGCCAGATCTTCCCAAATCGGGAACGGGGTTTGGGAAAAGGTGCGGCTGTAATTGGTTGGGGCGTAGATTTGCCCATCGGGCAAATGGATCAGCAACGGCGTATCAGGAATCAACGAAACCGGAGTGAAATAACCCTTGTGGCCGCTAGCAAGGAGTGCTGGTGCATCAATGGCAGCAGCGTACACAAAGGGCTTGAACCCAGACCCCGGCTGGCGGTAGGCATACAGTGCCCGGTCAAAATGACTCAGTTCATAACTAAATCCACCGGCCAAGGCCAAAATGGCGCCAGTATGACTATTGAGTGAAACCAAGGCCCCTTGCACATGGGGAATTTGGGCCAGCTGCCAACCAGCGTGGGGCACCCGATGCCAGACCCGGGTACCCCAGACCGGATTTCCTGTTCCCGCCGTAGCAGCAGCCACATAGGGACGAACCCAGACCAAGTCCCCCCGAGCCAGGACCTGATCTACCCGTTGGGGACGGGCGCCATTGGGCCGTAACCGCGCCCAGGCAAGATCGCGAAGGCTCATAGTGATGTTGCGCTTTCCCTCCAGAGATAGCTCAGCCTGCTGCGGCCCCACTTTTTCTACCACCGCCCAGCGGAGGTTGGCCGGATCATAGTCCGGGAGCATGGGGGGACGCTGGCCTTGCAACGCTGCAGCCAGCATTTCACCGCGCAGGGTGGCAATGGGTCCTCGCCAGGCCTTGGGATCCATGCTGTCCAAACCCATGGCGTAGTTTTCCAGACCAATGGCCAAATCCCGGGACGCCGCCCGCTGATCTTGGGGATTGATACTGGTATAGACCCGCAACCCCCGTCGATAGGTAAAGTCGGGTCCAAAGTGCTTTTCCAGCCAGGTGCGGATCCAGTCAGTGGCATAGGGTGCCACATTGCTTGACGGGGCATGATAGCGGGCTCGGATCGGCTCCGCCATGGCTGCCTGGGCCTGGGCCTGGGTAATAAAGCCTAGCTGAGCCATGCGTCGCAATACATAATCCCGGCGTACCTTGGCCGCCTTCTTGGAAACGATGGGGTTGAAGACCGAAGGTGCCGCTGGCAAGCCCGCAAGGGTGGCCATTTCACCCAATGTCAGTTGCTGCACGGTCTTACCATAATAGGTTTCGGCCGCAGCCTGGACCCCGTAGCTCCCTTCGCCCAGATAGATCTTGTTGAGGTAGAGATCCAGAATCTGTGAACGCGGAAGCCTCTGGGCAAGCTTGTAGGCCAACAGGATCTCTGCCACCTTTCTGGTTATGGTCTTTTTGGGGGTCAAATAAAAATTGCGAGCCACCTGTTCGGGAATGGTACTGGCCCCTTGCACCGGTCCCCAATGGATCAGATCCACCCAGGCAGCGCGAAAAATGCCAGGGAAGCTGACAGGATAATAGAGCGGGTTATGACTATAGAAATTGGCATTTTCCGCAGCAATGAAGGCATCCTGCAGGTGTACCGGGATCTGCTGCAAGGGCAAGGCGTAGCGTAACTGGGGGCCGATCACTTGCAGGAGCTGCCCGTTATCAGCATAGATGCGTAAGGGTTCCGCCGGATGCCAGTGTTCCAAATCCGCTACTGCAGGTAGTTGCACCCAAATTCGATAGGTCCAGACCCCCACGGCCAAAAACCCATTGAGCAAGACCAGCAGCAACGCCAGGAGTAGCCAAAAACGCCGGCTACGCTGCCGAAAAACCGTTGACACACTCATGGCAGGTACCCAGACGCAAGCCTGATCAAAGCCACGATCGCAAATGATGCCATAGTCGATCCATCCAACTGGCTTTGCCCACGGACTCCTGGGCCAAGACCGTCTCACTGCGCAAGGTCTTCCCCTGCCACTGCAGGTTCAAGGTACCCACCGGCTGCCCTGCATGGATCGGGGCCGCCAGGTGGGCCATCGGCACAAAATGACTTTGGACCGCTTTGTCCGGGCTCCCTTTGGGAAGCACCACCGAGAGGGCTGCGGGGGTAATGACGCTGAGGGTTTCGGGACTCCAGTCACTCTGGCGAAGCTTCGCCACCACACCATTGGCAGGATAGACCAGGTGTTCTTGCCACCCATGGAAACCATAGTGGAGCATAGCGGCACCATCAGCCCCCGCCACTGCCCGTGAGCCAGCCCCCAATACCACGGCAACCAAGGATCTTCCCTTTTTTGTGGCACTTACGGCCAAGTCCCAGTCATGGGCAGACGCCAACCCAACGCCCAACCCCGTGATGCCCCTTTGACCTGCCAGTGGGTTGTAATTGAATTGGGTAATCTTGTTGTATCGGTAACTGGCTTGTCCGGCTACCTGGGCAACCTGCGGATACTTACGTAGCAGGTCCCGGCCCAAACGGGCTATGTCCAGGGCGGTACTCTTTTCCTCTGGGGCTGGCATCCCATCGGGATTGACAAAATGGGTATGATGCAGACCCAGTTGTTGAGCCTCCTGATTCATCAGGTCAACAAAACCCGACTCACTACCGGCCACGGCCTGGGCAATCGCAATGGCTGCATCATTCCCTCCATCAATTAGCAAGCCATGGGTAAGCTGAGCTACCGTCACCGGCAGCCCCGGTTGGAGGAACATCCGGGAACCTGGCGCATGCCACGCCTGCACCGAGACTTCCACCCGTTGCGCGGGTGTCAGCAGCTTTTGCGCCTCGGCCTGATACAAAAGATAGGCGGTCATCAGCTTGACCAAACCCGAAGGATCCAATTCGGTGCTACCGTTTTGGTCCAGAAGGACCTGCCCGGTATGGACATCCAGCAGAACGGCCGCCTTGACCCCAGCGATTTGCGGAGCTGGCAAGGGGGGAGGAGTAGGCGGGGTGGGCACCGGGACCATCGCCCGGGCAGCCACGGAAAAGTATAGGGCAGAAATAACGAGAGCGGCTCGGATCATGATTGCGGCAAACTCTATTGTGCAAGCAGATTGCCTTTTGGAAAATCCGATGCGAGGAAAGTTCCCGACAGGCTTAGTCGCGCCCTTGCCGATATAGTGCAATCAGGGCCTGGGTAGAGGGATCGTGGGCATGCTGGGTGGTACCCATTATGTCCGTTTCAACGCGTTGCGCCAGGATCTTTCCCAACTCCACCCCCCACTGATCAAAGGAGTCAATGTTCCAGATCACTCCCTGGGTGAACACGCTATGTTCGTAAAGGGCAACCAAAGCACCCAGGCTATAGGGAGTCAATGCGTCCACGAGTAAGAGATTATGTGGACGATTGCCCGGCGTCACCCGATGGGGAATCAAGTCTTCTGGCACCTGGGCAGCACGCAATTCTTCTGCCGAACGACCAAAGGCCAGGGCTTCACTCTGGGCAATATAATTGGCCATGAGGAGATCATGTTGTTGCTGCGAGGGACTGAGCGATTTGATAAAACCCAACAGATCACATGGGATCAAGCGCGTTCCCTGATGCAATAGTTGAAAGAAAGAATGCTGGGCATCGGTACCTGGCTCTCCCCAAATGACGGGGGCGCTGTTCACCCCCAGGGGTCTGCCTTCCAGATCCACCCTTTTGCCATTGCTTTCCATGACCAACTGTTGCAGATAAGCGGGAAATCTTGCCAAATCATGGGCATAGGGCAAGATAGCCTGGCTTTGCGCACCCCAGAAATTGTTATACCACACCGCCAAAAGACCCAGGAGCACTGGCAAATTACCCTCGAGGGGGGCCGTCAGAAAATGCTGATCCATGGCGTGAAAGCCTGCGAGCATATTACCAAAGGCTTGGGGACCGATGGCCAACATGGTGGCCAAACCAATGGCTGAATCCATGGAGTAGCGCCCACCGACCCAATCCCAGAATGCAAAACTGTGCTCGGGATCCATGCCAAAGGCGCGCACTGCCTCCAGATTGGTAGAAACGGCCACAAAGTGCCGGGCCACTGCCTCCTCTCCCAGGGCTGCTACCAACCATGCCCGTGCCATTTTGGCATTGGTCATGGTTTCCAGGGTGGTAAAGGTTTTGGACGAAATGATAAAGAGGGTCGCAGCAGGGTCCAACTCCGCCAGGACCTGAGCCAAAGCCGCCCCATCGACGTTGGCAACGAAATACTCGCGAATCCCCGGATGGCGGCAGGACCGCAGGGCGTGATAGGCCATCTCGGGTCCCAGATAGGAACCACCAATCCCGATGTTAACAATGTGACGGAGGACTTTTCCCGTTACTCCCTGCCATTCACCCGAATGCACGCGCTCCACGAAAGAGGCCATTTTGGTCAGCACCTCATGGACCCCAGGCACCACGTTCACCCCATCCACCCACATGGAGCTCCCCGCCGGTGCCCGCAGGGCCATATGCATGGCCGCCCGCTGCTCGGTGACATTGACCTTTTCGCCGGCAAAAAGGGCTTCTCGACGCTCAGGAAGCTGCCGCTCCCGTGCCAACGCAAGCAGCAACGCCAAGGTTTCCTGCCGCAACCAGTTCTTGGAAAAGTCCAGGCGAATGCCGCAAGCCTGCACTACCATGTTATGTGCCCGCTGCGGGTCTTCGGCAAAGAGCTCTTGAAGGGTTCCTTGCCAATGATGCTGATGCTCTTGCAAACGCGCCCAGGCGGGACTTTGCTGCAGCAATTCGATCTTCGACATCGCGCTTTACTCCAATAATGGGGGCACATTTGGAGAGTAGGACATGGTCCAACGAACGGCAAGCCAAGGACGCTTATATTGATTAATAATATATTTATATATGCTTATATTTGTTTATTTCACACTTACTGGTGGAAATAAACCACGACAATGGTTCATTTCCCGTAGCATCTTCCATGCAATATCAGTAACCCCTTATTTTGTCGGGATCAAAGCGGCTCCACAAGCTGGCACGACCCTTGCTCATGTTCTGACGTGGATTTTCTTCACCCTACGGAGTCAGCAATGATTATCGAGAATAGTTTGCCGGTTTTGCTGAGCCGCCTGGATTTTGCCTGGATCACCACCATGCATATCCTCTGGACGCCACTGACCATTGGCATGTCCTGGCTGCTCTTCCTTTTGGAAGTTGCCTGGCTTCGTACTGGCGATGAACGCTGGTACAAGCTCAATCGTTTTTTCGAGAAGATCTTCATCATCAACTTTGGCGCCGGGGTGGCGACCGGGGTGACCATGGAGATGGCCTTCGGGATTCTCTATGGGCCGTTCTCCCAGGCCGTCGGGCCCTTCTTTGGTAACATCCTGGGCTTTGAGACCATTACTGCCTTCATGTACGAGGCGGGCTTCATTGGGCTCATGGTCTTTGGTTGGGGCAAGGTCAGCAAGGGTATGCATGCCTTTGCCACCTTCAACGTGGGCCTGTCTTCCAGCCTTTCAGCCATGTGGATCCTGGTGGCCAATTCCTGGATGCAGACCCCCAACGGGGTAGTGCTCAAGAATGGCCTCTTTCAGGTCACGAACTGGTGGAGTGCTATCCTCAATGAAAACTTCCGGTGGGGCTTTCCCCACATGTGGGTGGCAACGGTGGAGCTGGCCCTTTTTGTCTTTGCCAGTGTCAGCGCCTGGTTCATTCTCAAGAACCGGAACGCCGATCTCTTCACCAAGCTGCTCAAGCCCACCCTCCTGGCCTTGCTGATTGTCACCCCGTTGCAGATTTATATTGGCGATAGCGTTGGCAAGGACGTGGCTGACACCCAACCTACTTCTCTCGCGGCCATGGAAGGGCACTATCACACCTACCTGCCCGATGGCAAACCCAATACCAGCTGGAATCTCATTGCCATTCCCAATGCCAACAATGATGGCAATGTCTTTCAGATCGCCATTCCTCACGTCCTGAGTCTCCTCGAAACCCATACCTGGAATGGGGTGGTCAAAGGCCTGGATCAGTTCCCACCCGAAGATCGCCCCAATGTCTGGGTACCCTTCTATGCCTTCCGGACCATGGTGGCCATTGGTTTCTTCCTTTTCTTTGTGGCCCTCTGGGGCAACTGGCTGCGGCTGCGGGGCAAGCTCAATGCCCAGGACTTGCAGAAGCATCCCTGGTTCCTCCGTGCAGTAGTGTTCTCTGCCTTCCTTCCCTATTTGGCTATCTGGACCGGCTGGTGGGTACGGGAGATCGGCCGTCAGCCCTGGGTGGTCTATGGTCTCATGCGCACCTACCAGGGGGTGAGCAATATGAGCGTTACCCAAGAAATTGTCTGGTTTGCAGGGTACATCGTCTTTGAGCTGGTGGTCTGGGCAGGGGCCTGGTATTACTTCACCCGGGTCATTGCCAAGGGAGTGGACAGTATCGCTCCTTCGGATACCCTCTTCCATCACCCGGAGGAAGAGGACAGCACGGTGGCCGGCGGCGGCTTTACGCAGCCGACCTTTGCTAGCAAGCCGATGCTGGAGAAAAGCCGGTAGACAACAACCCGAATCGGCTGGGGGGGTCATAACCCCCCTGGCCATTGGTGACGGAGGTTTTTCCAATGCTTGAAATTGCCCGTATTGCTTCCAGCCTTTCCACCTGGTGGTGGTTACTGCTAGGACTTTTTTTTCTGCTTTATATCGCCCTGGATGGGGCCGATCTAGGAGCCGGCATCTTTGCCCTGTTTTCCAGGGACGAAGAGGAACGGGGTGCCATCATGGCTTCCATGGCCGGTTTTTGGGACGGTAACGAAACCTGGCTGGTGGTGGCCGGTGGCGTGCTCTTTGGTGCCTTCCCGTTGGTTTACGGTTCCGCCTTCAACTATCTCATGATCCCTCTCATGCTTGCCCTGTGGGCCATCATCATGCGCGCCGTGGCCTTTGAGTTTCATATCCACGCCCGCGGCAGCAAAAAGCTCTGGGGCTGGTTTTTTGCCCTTGGCAGTCTGATCGCTCCCTTCTTTGCTGGAGTTGCCTTGGGTGCCACTCTGCAAGGCTTCCCTATGAAAGCGGGTCTTGCCGCCCAGATTGCGAGCACCGGATACCATACCCCAGTGCTCCATTTTGCTGGCGGTGCCCTAGACTTCCTTACTCCCTTTAGTCTGTGGACCGGGGTGGGTGCCGTCATTGCTGCCAGTCTGGCTGGTGGGCTATATCTGTGTGCCCGCTTTGTTCCTGGCGACGTTATCCATGAGCGCGCCAGGAGATGGACCAGCCTGTTCTCCTATCTGGCACTCCTTGCCATTGTCGTCACCCTGATTTGGTCTTATGCCATTTTCCCCTGGGCTGCAGCCAAATGGACGGGTCCTTATTGGTGGATTTGGGCTGCCTGGTTTGTTGTGGTGCTCTTTTTCGCCTTCAAATCCATGAGCAATCATTCGGCTGGGCATGATTTTATTGCCCTGCTCTGGGGCGAAGGGGTAGTAGCACTCCTGTGGGCTGCCATGTGGGCAAGCATGTATCCCTACATCGTCCCTGGCACCTGGACCATCGACGAGGCAGCGAATCCCGCCAATTCCCTGGCGGTGTTTACCTTGTTCATGACCGGCTTCGTTCCGGTGATGATCATGTACAACTGGTATCAGATTTGGGTCTTCCGTGGTCGTTTCACCAAGAAGAGTGTCTACGGTAGCCACTGAACGGAAGACCATCCTGCATTTTTCCAGGTGGGGCCTTGCGCCCCGTTTTTTTTCGCAACTTTCGCGGCTCGTAGGGGTCCTAAGAATGACAAATCATATTCGCCGCGCCGCAGGTCATCATGGATAGCATCCAAATCATCCGCAAAATCTGTAATTCTTCCAACATCAACACTACCGACTGCCTGGTCATCCTGGATGCATTGCTCAGCGATCAAGAACAACTGGATCAACGCTGGCATCGCTTGTTGGCTGATTTACAGGATGCGAAGCCCGACCAACTACTGGCCCAGGTCTTGGCGGTCGATCAAGAACTCCGCCAGTATCGTCGCGCCATGATCTTTCTGCGCGCCAATCTGGCAAGCCGCATCCCCAAAGCTCATCGCACTTTTTTCGTTGACAGTCGCGGAGCGTCCGGGTAATCTTTCGCCCCTTGATAGTAGCGGCGCGTTTAGCGGAGTACTCCATGAAAACCTATTCTGCCAAGTCCCATGAGGTACAGGGTGACTGGTTCGTGATCGATGCCAGCAACCAGATCCTGGGCCGTCTGTCCAGCGAGATCGCACGCCGATTGCGCGGTAAGCACAAACCGGAGTTTACCCCCCATGCCGATATGGGCGATTACATTATTGTCATCAATGCCGACAAGGTGGCAGTTACGGGCAACAAAGCCAAGGACAAGATGTATTATCGGCATACGGGTTATGTGGGCAACCTGAAAAGCGCTTCCTTTGAGAAGATGATGGAAACGCATCCAGAACGCGTCATCGAGATCGCTGTCAAAGGAATGCTTCCCAAGAATCCCCTGGGGCGCGCCATGTATCGCAAACTCAAGGTTTACGCCGGCGGTCAGCATCCGCATGCGGCGCAACAGCCCATACCACTGGAAATCTAAGGCGAAATTGACATGGAACAATACTACGGAACGGGTCGTCGGAAGAGCGCTACCGCACGGGTCTACCTGCGGCGGGGGAGCGGCAAAATCGTCATCAACAAGCGCAGCCTGGAAGAGTATTTCGGCCGGGAAACTTCGCGGATGGTGGTTCTCCAACCTCTGGAACTCACTGGCCACGGCCAACAGTTCGATATTCTCATCAACGTCAGTGGTGGTGGAGCCAGTGGCCAAGCTGGTGCCATTCGTCATGGCATTACCCGGGCCTTGCTGTCCTACGATGAAACCCTGCGACGCCCGCTGCGGAGCGCTGGTTTTGTTACCCGGGACGCCCGCGAGGTGGAACGGAAGAAGGTTGGCAAGCACAAGGCCCGTCGCAGTCATCAGTTTTCCAAGCGCTGATCTGCTGTGCTTGTGGTGTAGCCGCCTGCGGGCGGCTTTGTTTTTTTGTCGGTAGGAGGGAAAGAGCTTGATCCGTGTGGGTGTCGTTGGCGGTACGGGCTATACGGGAGTGGAGCTGTTGCGCCTGCTTTTGCCACACCCCGAAGTAGAGGTCGCTCTGGTGAGTTCCCGGGCCGAAGCTGGCCAGCGGATTGATGAAATCTTTCCCAACCTTCGCGGCCACACGGATCTCTGCTTCTCCCTTCCCGATACCAACACCCTGCGCCAGCTCGATGCGGTCTTTTTTGCAACACCCCATGGGGTGGCTATGGAAATGGCGCCCGCATTATTGGCAGCGGGGACCCGGGTCATTGATCTGAGCGCCGATTTTCGTCTCTCCGATCCTTCGGTATATCAACATTGGTATGGGTTGGCGCATCAGTGTCCGGAACTTCTGTCAAAGGCCGCCTACGGTTTGCCCGAACTCTTTGGCCCAGAGATTGCGCGCAGTTCCCTGATTGCCAATCCCGGCTGCTATCCCACCGCAGTTACTCTGGGCCTTGCCCCCCTGCTGATGGCTGGCTGGGCCGACAGTGAAGGGCTCATTGCCGATTGCAAATCAGGAGCCAGCGGAGCCGGCCGCAGTGCCCGCATTTCCCTCCTGCTGACCGAAAGTGGCGATAATGTTGCCGCCTACGGGGTTAGTGGCCATCGTCATCGCCCAGAGATCGAAGAAACGCTGGGTCGCCTGGCGGGACAGCCCATCCAGTTGCAGTTTACGCCCCATCTCATGCCGATGATTCGCGGCATCCATGCTACTCTCTATGCCCGACTCCGAAGCCCCCGTAGCAATGAAGAGCTGCAAAGCCTGTTCCAGGAATGCTATGGGCCAGAACCTTTTGTCGATCTCCTCCCCTTTGGCAGCCATCCCAGCACTCGCAGTGTACGTGGTGCCAATATCTGCCGTTTGGCTATTCACCAGCCGCGGCCCGGTCAAGTGCTGGTTCTGGCAGTCATTGACAACCTCGTCAAAGGGGCAGCCGGACAGGCGATCCAAAACCTCAATCATTCCTTCGGCTTGCCGATCACAGCGGGGCTTGAGCAGATCGCTCTGTTACCCTGAAGCGAAGATCGGTCGACTCTCCCCTACTGTTTCACAAAAGTTACGCTTTGTATCGCACTTTTCATTACAAATCGAAAACTTGCCGAATATATTTGTTCGACTATATTACATGAAGAAGACTTCCTCCGGAAAAGCAGGTTTGCAAAAATGCCTTACCCATTCCAATCTTTTCCTGGCAAGGTTTGCCATGATGCGCCCAGAGAGGTTTGTGGGGCTCCGACCAGGCCAGAGCAGATCGGAATACCAGGTCGCGATACCTGCTGGCGCTTTCCTGAGGATGTTTTTGCCCAGTTTCAACCCATTTTTTCCACGACGCGCAATCAAATTGTAGGGATCGAGGCCCTTGCGCGGGTACGCTTGCAGTCGGGTCAGGTTCTGGCTCCCTATCAATTTCTCCCTTTTCTCCACGCGCAACAGCGTCGTGAACTCAGCCGGATGATGTTGCTGGAAGGGATTCGTGTCCTGGAAATTCTGGAAGCGGAGGGTATTCAAATCGATCTATCCTTCAACGTCGACCCGGATTTTATGGAAGATGCCGATTGTACCCCCTGCTTCCTGGACGTCATGAAAGGTACATCCATCAAGCCGGAACGGATCACCCTCGAATTACTCGAAAGCGGGGATTTCCTCAATGGGGAAATTGTCACGGAGAGATTGCAAGCCCTACGCGAAACAGGTGCCCATATCGCCTTGGACGACATTGGTAGCGCCTATTCTTCCTTGCTTCGCCTGAAGAAACTACCCATTTCCAAAATCAAGCTGGATCAGGAATTGGTCAGAGATTTGGATCGCGATCCAAAAATCCTGTCATTTATCCAAAGCATAAAATTCCTGGCCGACGGGCTGGGTGCCACCCTCATCGTCGAAGGAGTGGAAACCCCAAGTATCCTCGATGCGGTATTTCAACTGCGCCAAGACCTGGTGCAGGGCTTTGCGATCGCCAGGCCGCTGGATTTCCCCGAATTGCTGGACATGATCCGACGCGGGAGTGCAGGAATCCTTCCTGGCCTCCCGGAAGAGCCCATTTCCCTCCTCGGTGCATACGCAGCGCATGTGCTTCGGCGCCCCCTCCTGTATAGCTTGTCCCATGGCGGAAAAGATTTCTCTTTGGCTAACTTCATTGAACTGTGTCCACTTGTACAGTTTCTGCGGGAACATCCGTGCCCGGAGGGCCAAGAGATCCTTGCCGCATATTGCCGCTTGCTCCAGGACGGCAATAAGCTGGGAGCCGTGGCCTGCCAAGAACGCATCCTCCAAACCGAGCAGGAAGTGCAACGCATTCTCCTTGCTGCCATGCATCCCGCATAAAATGCTTCGTAATTGCAACTTGCTGCAAAAAATCACGGCTAACAGCTTTCCATGAGCTTTCGCCTGGGTCCGGAACTACTAACTACTATCTCACTCCCAGCGCCGGGGGCAGCAAGACGCGTAGGATACCTACGTCTGAATTTCCTGCTGGCCCTTGCCAGCCTGCTCCTGGCTGCCTTGAACGCGTGGATCTTCAGCGCTTCTACCAATGCTCATTTCTGGCCCATCTGGCTGGGGGCAGGGGTGAGTGCCTATGGAATACTCGCTTGGGGACCGGCGGTGATTCCTGGCCTTTTTCTTGCCCACTGTCTGGCCGACGCGGTTTTTTTGCATTTACCCCTGGGAATCAATCTCTGGGTAAATTTGGGGGGAATGCTGGCGTTATGGCTCGGCGCCCTACTCCTGCGTCGAGCCAGACCGCAATGGGCGGGGTTTCAAATCCTTCCAGATATCAGTCTGTATCTAATACTTTTTGCCCTGCTTCCCAGCCTTTTGAACGCCGCCTGGATTGCGGGCGGGGCGCTATTGCTTACCCATGCCAGCCCACCCACGACCATTTCCCATCTTTTTTTATATTGGGTGCTGGCCCAGCTGGGGGGAGTGATCAATGTCGGCATCCTGTTGCTCTTGTACCTTCATGGAAAAGCGCAAGGCCCCCTGCGGCTGCGCCCTGGTTTTGTGCTGGTTGCGGCAGGGATTCTATGCAGTATCGTCCTGATTTTTTTCCACCGGCTTTCCCCAAATAGTCTTACAGAAGCCTTTGTTCTCCTCATTATTCTCCCCTTCTTGTGGCTCTTGGCCCATTATCCCATGCAGTTGGTCTATCCTCTGGCCGCCATTTCTTCTTTTTTGGCCTTGGTGGGAACGAGTTATGGTCTCGGCCCTTACACGGAACATGTATCCCTCCTGCCAGAAACCATGGCGCAACTGGTAAGCCTTACCCTGGAGGTCATCGGCCTCCTTGCTGGAGCCATGATGGCCGAGCGCATCCACGCAACCCTTACCCTGCATGATCTCAACCAGGATCTGGAAAAGCGGGTTGCGGCGCATTCCTTTTCATTGCAGCAGCAAAACCGGGAACTCCAGGCCCGCGATGCATTTCTCCAATCGGTAACCGAAGTCAACCGCCTCTTTGCCAGCAGCGAACAACAGACTCCAGCAGAAACGCTGGAGCGATTCTGCCAGATTTTGGTGAAACACATGGGACTGGCAGCCGCCTGGATCGGTAAAGCCGATGTAAACAGAAACCAAATCTTGTTCCAGGCCATTGCAGGGCCCTTGGCGGAGGTCGTGCAGGGTCTCCAATTGCATCTGCGGGGTCCGGCGGAACAAGCCCTTTCCCCCTCGGGATTGGTGATCCAGGAAGATCGCACCCTATTCATTGACGCCAACGATCCCCTTTTTCATCCTTGGCGGGATTTGATCGAGCAATACAATATGGGCGGCAGCATCTATACCCCCCTGCGCTGGCCCGATGGCAGCTCTGGTGTTCTTACCCTGTACCGCTTCAAGGATACGGATTTCCCCCAAGAGATCGCGGAGATGCTGGAGCGCCTGAGTGAGGATGTCAGCGTCTTTCTTCGGCGGCGACAGACCGAAAGTCAATTAAAAGACACCCGCATCCTGCAACAGACCATGTTGATCAGCGGTGATCTTGCCTTGCAAGCACGTGAAGCCCCAAGCATGCTTCAAGAGATCTGTGACGAGTTGATCCAAAGCGGGCTTTTCAATGCCGTTTTTATCATTCGTCCCGATGCATCGGGGGTCTTCCAGGCCCTGGCCTGGGCAGGCAGGCAGGTTGATTGGATTCTGCAACGACACTGGACCATCGATCCTGAAGACTTTCCCCATGGCCAGTCCCTGACTGCACGAGCCTGGCGAGAGCAACGACATTTGATCATTCAGGATTACCTGGCCGCCATTGGCACCGACAGTGCCTGGCGGGAAGAGGCAAGCGCGAATCAGTGGCGAGCCGCAGCTACCTTCCCCATCTACCACATGGAAGAACCTTGGGCAATGCTCAATCTGATTGGTGACCGGGTCCAGTTGTTCACCGAGGAGCTGGTGGAAGTCCTCCAGCGCATTGCTCTGCTCATTGGCCATGGCTTGGATGAAATCCGCCTGAAGGCGGATCTTCTCGAAGAACGCAAGCGCCAGAGTTATCTGGCCCAGCATGATGCCCTTACGGGCTTGGCCAATCGACGAGGTCTCACGGAGTTCCTCGAGCCTGCCATGGCCAGGGCCCGGCGTTCCGGACAATTGTTGGCAGTAGCCATGCTGGATCTGGACGATTTCAAACCCGTCAACGATCTCTATGGACATCCCGCAGGGGACCGTCTGTTGCAGGAAGTAGCCAAGCGCTTACGGCAATCCTTGCGGCAAAGTGATCATGTAGCCCGATTGGGCGGTGACGAGTTCGTCCTGGCCTGGGATGGCATCCCCGATCGTCAGCAGATCCAAAACATCCTGAGCAAGATCGGGGAAAGTCTCAGTAAGCCCTATTTTCTGGAGGGGCTACCCCTGATCCGGATTCGCATCAGCGCCGGGGTGACCATCTATTCACAAAACCAAAGCGACAGTGCCGATCCCGATTTACTGCTGCGGCAGGCGGATCATGCCCTTTACGAAGCCAAGCAAAACAAGGTGACTCGTAGCCAGTTCTGGACTTTTTTTCACGAAGAAGAATCCAGCGAGCGACAACGAATGCAGACTTTGCTGCGCAACGGCAGCTTTCATCTCCAATATCAACCCGTTCTCGACCAGCGCCAAGACCGCACGGTGGGCGTTGAGGCCCTGGCCCGACTCGCCGGTACCGACTGCGCCATCTCTCCAGGAGATTTTCTGCCCCTTCTTTCTGCCGAAGATCAATGGACCCTCACCAAACTGGTACTGGAACAGATCGCCAGGGACTGGCAGGCATGGGGGAAAGCGGCAGAAAATCTATGGATCTCTTTCAATATCCCCCCCAATTTCCTGGCCAATGGAGCTGCCTTGGAGCGCCTGGAAAAATTGCTGGAAAACTGTCCCGTCCCGCCATGTGCTCTGATCCTGGAAATCCTCGAAAGCGACGAATTACTCTCTTTGCAGTTTAGTGCCCAGTCCATTCAAAGCCTCCAAGCACTGGGATATCGGGTTGGTCTGGATGATGTTGGTACTGGCTATGCTTCCTTGCTGTATCTCAAGGAGCTTCCCGTGGACGAGATCAAGATCGACCAGGCTTTTGTGCGTCACTTGGGGGAGAATCCCAACGATCTCCATTTTCTCCGGGCGCTCCTGGATTTGGGGCTATCCCAGGGCTTCGAGGTCATTGTGGAGGGAGTCGAGAACCAGACCATTCGCAATGTCCTTGCCCTGATGCAGGTCCCTCTCCTGCAGGGCTACGCCATTGCCAGCCCGATGTTTGCCGAGACCCTGCCGGACTGGCTGAGCCAGCAGCAAGCACGGAACCGGGAACAGCAAAATGGCCGGTATGACCTGCTCCAATTGTACGCTGAGGTTATTGATTACCAAAAAACCATCTCCGGATTGGTGCTCTTAAGCCCTGCTTGGTTTTTGCAGATTGACTCCTGGCATGCGTCGAACTGTCCTATTCATCATCGTCTGCGAGAATTATCATTTTCTGGCAGGGAACTCATCTTGCGCGCTCACGAGCGGTACCACACCGCTCTGGAAGAGATCGCCCAGCGGCTACGATGTGGACAACAACCCGACCTCTTTGCCCTGCGGGCAACTGGCGATGCCGTTCTCGAAGAGATCAGTCTGGCTATGGGTGCTGACCAGAAGATGCTGCAGCAGGCAGTGGGTCATGGCGTCAGCCACTAACAGATCTTCCTCCTCCATTGCTAGCAAGCACGCCATCAAGGAGGAGCGCCAACGCCTGCACCGGGTCGTCCAGATCTTTTTTCTGAGCATGGGCATCTTGGTTACCGCCTTGTTTTTCTGGGAGGCCCAAACCAGTATCCAGCGCGAACAGCAACGGCAAATCAATCAGACCCAGGTCAGGCTATCCCTCCTTGCCGATCGCATTGCGCGAACCATTACCGAGAACTTCCATGACTTAGTCTTTCTTCGGCAGTTGGTACAGTATTCCCAAGTTTCCCAAGGACTACCCGATGCCCACAGCCTGCGTGCCCTGCGCAGCTTCCAGGCCACCCACTCCAGCTCGTTTGCCATCAATCTCTTCGATGCCAGCGGCAATCATATCCTCTGGTCCACCCCTGGCTTCCACTCCAAAGCTCCCGTAGTTCCCCTCTCAGACTTCGTTCCCGGGGGCAACCATCACGACTGGTTGGTGGCTCTGCCTCGCTATGCCCATCGGTACGGCAGCTGGATCATCCCCATGCGCGTGCCCATCTATTCCCCAAACGGAAGCATTCAGGGCTATCTGGGGCGCCCCACTCGTTTACTGGAGATCCTTGCCCAGGATCCATTCCCCGCGAGCAGCGCACTCGCTATCAAGCATGGAAGCCAAACCGTCTGGCTGCCGTCAACGCAACCCTTGGCGGCAAGATCCACGTTCACGGGTACAGATCTTTTCCTTGCGGCCCCTATTCCCAGCTATCCCTGGGTTCTGGAAATACGTTGGCCTAAAGCAAGCTGGCTGACCAGCCTGCCGCCCCTGTCTTGGATCTCCCTGACAGCACCCTTTCTTGCCATCCTCATCCTGCTCATCTTTTTGCAACGCTTGACGCTACGCGGCTTGGATCGGATGCTAGAGCTGCGTCGGCAACAAGCCGCTGCCCTGGCCATCCATCAACGATTATTGGAAGAGCCATCTCCCGCCCAGCTCCCACAAACATTTTGTGAAACTCTTGTGCAAGTGAGCGGGATCCCGGTTTGTCTCCTGTTTGACTATCACGTCGAAGTGCGCCGGCTCCATTTGTTAGCGGCTGCCGATAGAGCCGGTCACTCCATTTCCATCGAGGACGTCATCCTTCCGGAGGCTATCGACCCCCAGGACCCCCACTTGCCCCTGGCCCAACGGGCACTTCTCCAGGGCAGACAACTCCGCAGTAGCCGACTCGAAGAATGTCATCTCGCGAGCACCCTCCGCCACCAACTCCAGCTGGAGGAAATCTGTTGTGCCGTTGCACAACCCATCCTCTTGCGAGAACGATTGGAAGCTCCTTGGGGAGTCCTGATTTTTCTCATGGACCAGCCACTCGCCAAGGGGCAACTGCTCGACGCCTTCATCACGCAGGTGAGTGAAATCTTTGGCCTCTTGCAGAGCCTCTGGGATCGAAACCATGCATTGGAACAAGCCACTGTTCGACTCTCCTACCTGCGCGACTTTGACCAGCTGACGGGTGCTGCCAATCGCCAGCAGCTAGACCGCTTTTTTGCGGCGTTGATCCACCGAACGGGGGAAAGCAATCAAACCGCTGCTCTAGCCATTGTTGATCTGGATGATTTTCATCAAGTCAATAAAGTACAGGGCAAAGAAGTGGGTGATTGGATCCTCCGTTGCCTGCGGGAGCGCTTCCAAAAGATTGTTGGAGACACTGGCATCGTGGCCCGCGTTGGTGGTGATGAGTTCATTTTGCTGTTTTCCTATGATGGAACTCGGGAAGCACTCTTGGCAAGACTATCCCAGCTGGAGATAACCTTGCAGCAACCCCTGGAACAGCGAAGCAAGCCCATTTTGCTATCCGCCAGTATGGGGGTTGCCATCCTTCGTCCAGATGACGAGCATTTTCTCGATAACCTCATGCGTCGCGCCGATCAAGCACTGGCCGAAAGCAAGGCCCACAAAGCGGATCGTAGCCATAATTGGGCTATCTATGGCGAGGCGATCACCACCCGCCCACAGTCCCTTGCCCAACGTCTCTTGGCCGAAGAGGCCCTGGAAGTATGGTATCAACCCATTATTGAAGGAGAGGAAGGTCGGGTAGTGGGGGTAGAAGCATTGGCGCGCCTGGTGGATCATGAGGGGCAAGTCCTTTCTCCAGCACAGTTCCTACCTCATCTTCCGCTTGCAGAAATCCAGCAGCTTAGCTGGATGGTGTTGACACGAGCCTTGGAAGACTTGGAAAAACTGGAACAATCCGGGTGGCCACTTTGGTTTTCTTTCAATGTACCTGCGGAATCCTTCACCCAATACTGTATGCCTTGCCTGCGTGGCAGCTTGGCCAACACACGCTTGTCACCGGAGCGTATTACCATTGAAATTCTGGAAGGCGGAGATTTTCTGGACCAATCCGTTGCAATAGAAGTCCTCCAGGAAATTCGCCAGATGGGTATCCACTTGGCGTTGGATGACGTGGGCACCGCCTATGCTTCCCTACAACGGCTCCATGATTTACCCGTAAACAAGATCAAAGTAGATCAACACTTTGTCCGAGGATTGGAAGAACATCCCCAAGATCTGCACTTTATTCGTATTCTCCAGGATCTGGCCATCGAGACTGGGTTGGAAATGGTCGTAGAAGGGGTAGAAACGGCAGAAATTCTGGATGCGCTGGTGAGCCTGGGGGTATCGCAACTCCAAGGATATGCCATTGCTCGCCCCATGCCATTACCACAGCTGCTGCGCTATCTGGAAAATCCAATCAGGGCACAGGTGACAAGGCCGGCGACCTTGCTAGGATTTTATGCCGGAATCATGGCAACCCATACCCTCATCAAAAGAACCTTGCAGCCATTGGGCCGTCAAGTCCTCATCCTGGAATCGGCACTGCGACGAGAGGGACCTTATGACGAGGCACTCCAGCGTCTGGGCTATACTGTCGGTGATCCGCTACATCTTGCTTACCGCCATTATCAAACGGTTTTGACCAGGGCATTGGTGGGTCGGGCCAATGATCTTCGCGGCGTCCACTGGCAAAGTGTAGAACTTGCTTGGAACACCTTGCAAAAACAAATTCTCGCAGAGCGGGATCGAGATGTCTGCGCAACGGAAGCTAAAGGGTAAACGCTACCGATCTGTAGACCAATGGCGACAGCTCCGTCTACTCAGATATATTCCAACAGATTGAATTATTTTATATATTAATTTGGCATGCAATTTGCTTTGATCCAGTGGTTCTTGAAAAAGTGGAGATTTTCCATGCAAAGTGCAATTGCGTCATCTCATTGGCTTCGAATCCGGATCATTGCCATCAGCACCCTGCTGCTATTGGGGATCAGCAGTAAAGCGTTGGCCGATGATCTTGCCATTGGCTTGGCAACCCCGGGCCTGCAAGTGTACCTGGGCAATACCCCACGGTATCCCCAGCCAATCTACTATGCGCCTGTAGACCCGGTCTATTATGTTCGCCCGCCGACTGTGGTGTACTATCCAGCGGAGCGTTGGCGTCCCGGTCCACCCCCATGGGCCCATCGTTGGCACCATCCTCATCACAAGTGGGACCGGGACTGGGATCGCTGATTGACCCATTGGCAAGAGAGGAGCGAATTTGCAATGCCTACACGTACGCTTGTCCGTAATGTTCTGATTATTGGGGTCATCATGGGCCTTGCCGGTTGTGCCAACATGAGCCCTACCGGCCAGCGGGCCTTGAGTGGTGGGGCCATCGGCGCGACTGGCGGGGCCGTGCTGGGAGCCGTCGCCGGCGGCAATCCAGCGGTGGGCGCCGCTGTGGGGGGAGCCGTGGGCGCAGGAGTTGGAGCAGCCTTGCCCAAGATCGAGCGGACCTTTAGCGGCAACTGATTTCTGTCCACCCATCCAGGGTGACCTTGACGCTGGATCAGGGCCTTTGCGATTATGGCAGATGTTTTGGAATTTTCTGACAAAATCCAGGAGGACCATGGAAGCTAGCGATCAACGGCGCCTGCTACGGGAGATGCTCTTCGCCCGTCGCTTTGAGGAGCGGTGCGCTCAAGCCTACCAAGAGCGCGAGATTGGCGGTTTTCTCCATCTCTACCCAGGCCAGGAGGCCTGTGCCATTGGTGTCCTGGAAAAGGCGCGCAAGGGGCAGGATTATGTGGTCACCGGGTATCGTGACCATATCCACGCCATCCAATGTGGCGTCGATCCCCGGGCCGTCATGGCCGAACTCTTTGGTAAAGAGACGGGAACCTCCCGTGGTCGTGGGGGTTCCATGCATATCTTTGATATTGATCGACATTTCATGGGTGGCTATGCCTTGGTTGGTGGCCCCTTTCCCCTTGCCATTGGCTTCGCCAAGGCCATCCAATTACGCGGGGGTGACGAAATCGCCATCTGTTTCCTTGGCGATGGTGCCAACAATCAAGGCACCTTCCACGAAACCATGAATATGGCGAGCCTGTGGAACTTACCCGTGCTTTTTGTTTGTGAAAACAATCTCTACGGTATTGGCACGGCCATCGAACGGGCCTCTTCGGAAATCAATCAATATCTGCGCGTTGCCCCCTACAAGATTGCTGCCAGCCAGGTGGACGGGCAGGATCTGGATGTGGTCATGGCCGCGGCAGAAACAGCCATTCAATATGTTCGCGGGGAACGCAAACCCTATTTCCTGGAATTGATGACCTACCGTTTACGTGGTCATTCCATGTCGGACTCCGGCGCCTATCGGAGCAAGGAAGAGGTGGAACGCTGGGCCCAGCGGGACCCCATCGGGATCTATAAACGGCGCCTGATCGATGCTTCGGTGATCGATGAAGCAGGTTTTCGCAGTATGGATGAGGAAATTCTCCAGGACATTGAGGACAACATCATTCGCTATGCCCGGGAGAGTGCGGAACCTCGCGTGGAAGATCTGGAGCGCTATGTGTATGTGGAAGGAGGTCCAAAGCCATGGCTGAAATGATGTACTGGCAGGCCATCCTGCGTGCCCACGACGAAGAATTGGCCCGAGATCCCCTGGTTTTTGCCATGGGCGAAGATATTGGCGTGGCTGGCGGTACCTACAAGGCCACTTCGGGGCTCTATGCCAAATATGGCGCTGATCGGGTTATCGATACTCCCATCTCCGAAAATAGCTACACGGGGCTCGGTATTGGAGCGGCCATGTTAGGTTGCCGCCCCATCGTCGAGATCATGAGCGTCAACTTTGCCTGGCTGGCCATGGACCAGCTGATGAACAACGCTGCCAAGATTCATTATATGTCCGGCGGCAAAATCCGCTGCCCCTTTGTTCTGCGCGTCCCGGGTGGTACCGCCCATCAATTGGGTGCCCAGCACTCCGCCCGGATGGAAAAGGTCTTCATGGGCGTGTCTGGATTGCGGGTAGTGACCCCGGCCACCCCCAGGGATGCCTACGGACTCCTCAAGAGCGCTGTGCGTTGCGATGACCCGGTAGTGCTCATCGAACATGAGAGCATGTACAACCTCAAAGGCGAAGTTCCCGACGAGGAATTTTTTACTCCCCTGGAAGGGGTGGAAATTTGTCGCACCGGCAAAGATCTCAGCATTTTTGCCTATAACATCAGTGTCCACTGGGCCTTGCAGGCTGCAGACCAACTGGCAAAAGAAGGTATTGATGCCGAGGTGATCGATTTACGGGCGCTAAAGCCTCTGGATCGGGACGGTATTGCCGCCAGCGTGCGCAAAACCCATCGTGCCATCATCGTGGAAGAAGACGAGGCTCCCGTTGGGGTTGGCTCCGAGGTTATCGCTATTCTCAACGAAGAAGCCTTCTTTGCATTGGATGCAGCTCCCGTGCGGGTTCATGCCCGGGATGTGCCCATTCCCTACAATCGTCGACTGGAGAAGGCTGCCATTCCCAATGCGGAAGAAGTAGTTGCTGCCGCCCGCAAGCTCCTGGGTAGATGATTTTCATAGCCAACAATGCTTACCCCCTCCTCCCCTCCTGAAGTAACGTGGTGAAACATGGCTGAACCCTATGTCATTAAGATGCCCCAACTCTCGGATACCATGACCGAGGGGGTGCTGGTTTCCTGGGAAAAACAACCCGGTGATCGGGTGGAACGGGGCGACGTAGTAGCAACCGTCGAAACCGACAAGGCCATCATGGATGTGGAGGTCTTCCAGAGTGGCTACCTCTCTGGACCCTTGCTGGCGCCGGACTCTACGGTTCCCGTCGGCACCGTCATGGGGTATTTGGTAGAAGACCCCGCCCAGGTTCAGCATAGTGCGGCTGACACCCCTCTTTCGGGCAGCAGCGCAAGTCGTCAGTCCGTATCCAGCCCGGCTCCTGCAACTAGCGAAACACAGAAAGAAAAAACACCCGCCATCGCTGGCCAGGCGATCAAAATGCCCCAACTATCGGACACCATGACCGAGGGGGTGCTGGTTTCCTGGGAAAAACAACCCGGCGATCGCATCGAACGGGGCGACGTAGTGGCAACCGTCGAAACTGACAAGGCCATCATGGATGTGGAAGTCTTCCAGAGTGGCTATCTCTCTGGACCTTTGCTGGCACCGGACTCCACGGTACCCGTCGGTGAACCCATTGGGTATCTGGTGGAGAGTCCGGAACAGGTCTTGCGAGAGACCCACAAGGTCCCGAGCACCACTGCCCCAAGCGGAACGGAGGCTGCTCCGAAACCGCTCCCGGCCACTACTCCTGCTGCCTCCGCTTTCAGCCCAGCAGCAAGGTCTGCACCCAGCCAGCAAAATGACGCCCAACCCGCACCTCGTCCCAGCCATCGCCCTGCCAGTCCCTATGCGCGGCTTCTGGCCGGGCAACGGGGCATGTCCCTGGAAGGAATGACTGGAAGCGGTCCAGGGGGAGCTATCATCGCTGCCGATGTGCTCGGCGCCAACACGACTTCGTCTTCCGGATCGACTCCCACGGTTTTGGCCACCCCCGGGGAAGGGCGGCCCATGACCGCTATCGAAAAGGTCATCAGCCAGTCCATGACGGCGTCTCTCAGTATTCCGGTCTTCCACGTCACCATCCATGTCCAGCTTGATGCCCTCAGTCGGATCGCCAAGGCGCAAGGCGCCTCGATAACCGTGGCCTTGGCCAAGGCCGCATCCGTAGCCCTTACCCGGCACCCGCTCGTCAATGCCTGCTATCAGCCTGGAGATCGCATCATCGAAAACCGGCCCCACGATATCGGCATTGCTGCTACTACCGACGATGGTGGGCTGGTCGTTCCCGTACTGCGAGATGTTGCCGAGCAATCCTTGCCTGCATTGCAAAAGCAATGGGTTCCCCTCCTGGAAAAGGCACGCAAGCGCCGCCTGCGTCCAGAAGAATATCAACACCCTACCTTCACCATTTCCAATATGGGCATGTATGGGGTAAGCCAGTTCGATGCCATCGTCACCCCTGGTACAGCTGCTATCCTGGCCATTGCTGCCAAAGGTCCCCAAGGGATGCCCATTACCATTACTGCCGATCATCGGGTAATCAATGGTGCCGAGGCCGCGAGCTTCCTGCGCGACCTGAAGAGTGCCATCGAGCATCCCGAGACCTGGGCTGGCAGTCTGGGGCCGGCCATTCCCGAAGGAGACTTCGATACCCAGGTATTGGTCATCGGCGCGGGTCCAGGCGGTGAGGATTGTGCGCGAGAGCTGGCGGAGCACGGTATCCAAGTCACCATGGTCAACAATGCTCCCTTGCCCGGTGGCGAATGCCTCTGGCGCGGCTGTATTCCCTCCAAGGCCTGGCGCGCTGCTGCGGATCGCATTCGCAACCGGGCCCACGATGCCATGATGGGATTGCACCTGGGTGAACCCCAACTGGACTGGGAACAGTTGGAAAAACATCGACGTGGAATTGTTCAGACCCGCGGCGAAATGGCTTTGAAGACGGATCAAGGGGTCAAGATCCAGGTATTGGAAGGCTTTGCCCACTTTACCAGCCCCCATAGCGTGGAAATCACTGGCAAAGATGCCCGTACCCTTCGTTTTGGTGCCTGCGTCATTGCCACTGGTGCGCCAGCCTACGTTCCCCCTATCCCCGGGGCGCAAGAGGCACTGGCCAACAAAGCTGCCGTTACCTCTGATACTATCTGGGAATTATCGGCACCACCCAAGCGTCTATGCATCATTGGTGCGGGAGCCATTGGCATGGAAATGGCCCAGATCTTTCATGACTTTGGTGCGGAGGTCCTGGTGCTGGAGGCTTTGCCCCGCGCCGTTGCCGAAATGGAAAAGGAGGTGGCTGAACAGCTCCTGGCAGCCATTGGCAGGAACAGCCCCCGTCTGACCGTGCTAACCGGTGTCAAGGTAGCTGCCATTGCCGGAGAACCCGGACAAGTGCGGATTCGCTACAGCCAGAATGAGGATGCCGAGCAGGAATATGAGGCGGATCTGCTTCTCATCGCCACTGGGAAACGTCCCGATACCAGGGACCTGCAGCTGGAACAGGCCGGGGTTCAGCTAGGGGAACGTGGGGCCATTGCCGTGGATAGCAGCTGTCGCACCAATGTCTCCCATATCTATGCCGTAGGGGATGTCATTGGCGGCTATATGCTGGCCCACACCGCGGCCCAGCAGGGCCGTGTAGCTGCCCACAATTTATTGGGGGAACCCGCACGCTATGATGCCAGCAAGGATTGTGGAGTAACCTTTACCAGGCCGGAAGTAGCTTTTGTAGGCCTGTCGAGCGAACAGGCAAAAGCAGCGGGCTTTGATGTGAGCGAGGTCAAAGTACCGCTGTCCATTGATGCCAAGGCCATGATGACCGGGGAAACTGATGGCTTGATCAAGCTGGTGGCCGACAAGAAAAGTCATCGCATCCTTGGGGTACACTTCCTGGCCGATCATGCGGATACGCTGGTGGGGGAGGCAGTCCTCATGGTTCATGGCGAAATGACTCTCGAACAGGTTGCGAGCGCCATTCATCCCCACCCCACCCAAACCGAGCTCTTTGGCGAATTGGCACGCCGACTGTTGTCGCGGCTGCGACGTTCGGCGCGGGCTGGACATTGAGGGATGACCCTGCGGGCCATGGAGCAAGAGCCACCGGCCAATTATAGCTCCGTAAGTGGGCTACGGGGTGTCATTCTCCGCTTTTATGGCAAGACTCTGGATGTCATCGTCAGCATCCTCGTCTTTTTGATGCTGCTTACCCTTTTTATCGCCCTGTGGAATCTCATTGGCGATCTCTCTGATACTTTTCAAACCCTCCAGCAAGATCGCGTCATCTCCAGCCTGGTTTCGGATGTTCTTTCGGTTTTCGTCCTCATTGAACTGTTTCGGACCTTTACGGATTATTTGGAATTCCACCGTATTCGCCTGCGGGTACTGCTGGAAGTAGCCATTGTTTTTATCCTGCGAGAGCTCTTCATTGGGCTCTACGCCCATCGCCTTGGTCCCCTGGATCTCCTTGCCACGGCTGCACTACTTGCCGTACTCATCGGTGGGCGGATCGCTGCAGTGCGTTTCAACCCATCCAGGCATGGCCAGGGTGTCTGAGGGAAACCTTGACGAACCGGGTTAAAGGCGAGCAAACTTATCAGGTATTGGAATGATGCGCGGTGCGCGAGGAGAGTCTTTCATGAGTACAGCAACAGAAAGTTTGACCAACCTAGATAGCCTGCCACCAGTGATGACCCTCACCAACAGTGCTGCCGAAAAAATCAAGGCATTAATTGAAGAAGAAGGTACCCCAGATCTCAAATTACGTGTTTTTGTAACGGGAGGCGGCTGCTCCGGTTTCCAGTATGGCTTTACCTTTGATGAGAATGTCAACGAAGGCGATACCGAGGTCGAGCAGTTTGGGGTGAGTCTGCTGGTGGACCCCATGAGTTATCAATATCTGGTCGGTGCTGAAATTGACTATACGGAAGGGCTGGAAGGGGCACAATTCGTGATCAAGAACCCCAACGCCACTACTACCTGCGGTTGCGGCTCTTCATTCTCGGCCTGAGCTTTTCCATTTTGGGCTGCAGAGGGAGACATTCTGGTCTCCCTTTCTTTTTGCCCACAGGATATGATGAAGCATCATTACCCTGACTAGACCCGGAGCCCGTCATGTCCGATCCCACCGTCGTTCCTGGCCTTGAAGGCATCCCTGCTACCCACTCTGCCATTTCTCAAATCGATGGCGCTGCCGGTCAGCTGTTCTATCGCGGTTATCCCATCGCCGAACTGGTCGCCCAGAGTCATTACGAGGAAGTGGCGCTTTTGCTTTTGGATGGGGAATTACCCAATGCCCAGAGCCTGGAGCGCTTTGATGCCGGCCTGCGTGCCCACCGTCAGGTCAAGTATAATGTTCGGGAAATCATGAAATTCCTGCCCGTCACTGGTCATCCCATGGATATGCTCCATTGCGCGGTGGCGAGCCTGGGCATGTTCTACCCGCAGCAAGAACTTTCCGATGCCGAGCGGGAAAATGCTTCCCACCTGGACTCCATGGCCATGCGGATCATTGCCCGCATCCCCACCATCGTCGCCATGTGGGATCAGATGCGCTTCGGCAATGATCCGATCCCTCCCCGTGCCGATCTCTGCCACGCTGCCAATTTTTTGTATATGCTCCATGGTCAGGATCCTGATCCTCTGCATGTGCGAATCCTGGATGCCTGTTTCATCCTCCACGCCGAACACACTATCAATGCCAGCACTTTTTCCGTGCTGGTCAGCACCTCTACCCTGACCAATCCCTATCACGTCATTGCCGGTGCCATAGGCACCCTGGCCGGTCCTCTGCATGGTGGGGCCAACCAGCAAGTGGTGCAGATGCTGGAGGAAATCGGCAAGATCGAGCGGGTGGAAGCCTATCTGGAGAGCAAGCTGGCGGCCAAGGAAAAAATCTGGGGCTTTGGTCACCGGGTCTATAAAACCCGTGATCCCCGCGCCACCATCCTCAAGGGAATGATGCAGGATCTGGCACAGGCTGGGCACCTTCGCCATAGCCGATTGTTCGAGATCGCGCTGGGTCTGGAAGCTGCCGCAGAGAAACATCTCGGACCCAAAGGCATTTATGCCAATGTCGACTTCTACTCCGGGGTACTGTATCACGAAATGGGGATCCGCGCCGATCTCTTCACGCCCATCTTTGCCATGGCCCGGAGTGTGGGCTGGTTGGCCCATTGGCGGGAACAGTTGAGCAACAACCGGATCTTCCGCCCTACCCAAATCTACACGGGTGCGGCCCCACGATCCTATCTCCCTTTGGCGGAGCGTCCATGATCGCCATTCTGGAGAACACCCCGCGTCTGGCCACCAATCAAATCGAGCCGCTCCATGATCTGGAGCGCCATCTGATTCAAGAGCAATGCGCCATCGAGCGGTGGTTTCGCTGTCAATGGCAACAAACTCCGCCGCCCTTTTATGGCTCGGTGGACCTGCGCAATGCTGGCTTCAAGTTAGCACCCGTGGACACCAACCTGTTTCCAGCCGGTTTCAATAATCTCAACCCCAGCCACGCCACTTTATATATCACGGCCATCCAGCACTACCTGGACCAATACCATCCAAGCTTAGAAAGGCTGTTGCTGATTCCCGAAAACCACACGCGCAACGGCTTCTATCTGGAGAGTCTAGCCCAGCTGAGCGAGCTCCTCCGCGAGGCGGGTTTGGATCTTCGCATTGCTTCCTGGGCCCTTTCTGCCCCCCAAGAATTTTCTTTACCCTCGGGAGGGAAACTGCAGATGGAGCCTTTGGAGCGTCGGGGCGAGCGCCTCGGGGCAGGGGACTTTGATCCGGAGCTGATCCTACTCAACAATGATCTTTCGGGAGGCGTCCCCGAGATCCTGAAAGGAATCAGCCAGGAGTTCACTCCTCCCTTGGCAGCAGGTTGGACCAGCCGTCGCAAAAGCCAGCACTTTGCCCACTATCATCATTTGGCCCAGGAGTTTGCTCAGGTCATCGACATCGATCCGTGGTTCATCGATCCGGCCTTCCGCCAGTGCAGCCAGGTGGATTTCCTGCATGCCGAAGGGATGGATTGTCTGGTAGAAAGCGTGGATTCGGTCCTCCAGGAGATCCGGGAAAAGTATCAACAGTATGGAATTCAATCGCGCCCCTTTGTTATCGTCAAAGCCGATGCCGGTACCTATGGCATGGGGGTGATGACTGCCCACTCCGGCGCCGAGCTGCGCGAACTCAATCGCAAGGCACGTACCCGCATGGCCAAGAGCAAAGAGGGCCTTGCCATTAGTGATGTCTTCATCCAGGAAGGGGTTTATACCTTCGAACAGACCCCCGAGGACTTTGTCGCCGAACCGGTGGTCTATTTGCTGGGGCAACAGGTCCTGGGCGGATTCTACCGGGTCCATCGGGAGCGTGGTGTCGATGAGAACCTCAATGCCCCCGGCGCCCATTTTGAACCCATGGCCTTTGTGGAACCAGGCATCAATCCCTGTCGCAAGTCGGCCCCCGATGCACCCGCCAACCGCCACTATGCCTATGGCGTCATTGCTCGTTTGGCCCTGCTGGCAGCAGCCCGGGAAATCCAGGACTGGCAGCAGGGGAGGATCCTAGCATGCAGATTGCCGTCCTGATGGACCCCATCCAGGGGATTCACCCTGCCAGGGATACCAGCTTTGCCATGCTGCTGACGGCCCAGTCCCGGGGACATAGCTGTTGGGTGATGACCATGGCGAGCCTGGAACTGCGGGATGGGCAAGCCTGGGGACAATTGCAAAAGGTCCATGTTGTCGACCAGGAAACCGACTTCTGCCAGCTGCAAACCCCAGAGTTGCGGCCGCTGGCTGCCTTTGATGTGGTGCTCATGCGCAAGGATCCGCCCGTGGATCTGGATTACCTCCACGCCTGCCAGATCCTGGAACATGCGGGAACCTGGGTGGTGAATGATCCCCAGGCTCTCCGTCTGGCCAACGAGAAACTGTTTCCATTGCGCTTTTCCCGCTGGTTACCTCCCTATCTGGTCAGTCGAAATTTGGAGGATCTCCGTCAATTTCTGGACGAGCAGGGAGAGATCGTCGTCAAACCCTTGAGCGCCCGTGGAGGAGAAGGGGTTTTTTACCTACACGGCAAGGATCCCAATGTGGGCTCCATTCTGGAAACGGCGACGGGACGGGGTGAACACTATGTCATGGCGCAGCGTTTTTTGCCGGCCATCCGCCAGGGTGACAAACGGATCCTCCTGGTCGATGGGGAGGCCATTCCCGGGGCACTCCTGCGGGTACCGGCAGCGCACGACTTTCGGGGCAATCTGGTAGCCGGGGCAACGGCCCAAGCTGCGGAACTGAGTCCTTCCGATCGGGAACTTTGTGCCGAACTTGGCCCGATCCTGCGGGAGCAGGGCCTGCTTTTTGTTGGCATTGATGTCATCGGCGGCCATTTGACCGAAATCAACGTAACCAGTCCCACCGGGGCCCGAGAAATTCACCGTTTCTTCGGCGTTGATCCAACCACGCGGCTTTGGGAGCGTCTCGAACGGGGACCTTGATTCTCCCCTTGCGGGGGCTGCCCATGCCCACCCAAAAACAGGTATCATAGAACCATGGAATTCTCCTCCCTAAAAAATCATCTTCTGATAGCCATGCCCAACCTGCACGATGGCATGTTTGATCGTAGTGTCATATTGATCTGCGAACATAATGCCGAGGGGGCCATGGGTGTGGTTGTCAACCGCCTGCTCGACATCAATATGGCCGATGCTCTCAAGGCCCTGGATATCCGTCCCCCTGAAGAAATGATCCATCGTCCCGTCTACTGGGGTGGACCCGTCAGCCCCCAGCATGGTTTCATTCTGCACCAGCCGGTAGGTGCGTGGGGTTCGAGCCTGGTCATCAGTCCGGATTTGGCTCTTACCAGCTCTCCAGATATTCTGGAAGCCATTGCAGAGCATCGTGGGCCCTCCCAGTATCTCTTGGCGCTAGGCTACGCCGGCTGGGGTGGGGGTCAGTTAGAACAGGAAATCCGCGAGAATTCCTGGCTGCACGGCCCCGTCGACCAGAGTGTACTCTTTGCACTGCCAGCAGCAGAGCGTTGGGCGGCAGCTGCCAAGGGTCTGGGAATCGATATGCGCTTACTTACCGGGGCTGCTGGTCATGCCTGAGGGCCCCTGGCTCGGGATCGATTACGGCACGCGAAGAATTGGCATTGCTTTCTTGGGGGAAAGTGGCCTGGCAGCACAACCTTTGGGAAGGGTTCACAATGGCCCAAACGGCCCGGACTGGCTTGCCCTGGATCGATTGATCCAGCGCTGGCAGCCGCGTGAACTGGTGATTGGATTGCCCAGGCGCGCCGATGGCAGCGAAGGATCGGTGGCGCAGGCAGCGCGCCGCTTTGCCCGAGCGTTACAGGCCCGGCATCCCCTGCCATTGCACTGGATCGATGAACGACTGAGCAGTTATGCCGCCGAAGCCCTGCTCCAGGAAAGGAGGATGGCGCGGGTAGATCGGGAGTTCCTACGGGACTCCCTTGCTGCTTGCGCCATCGTCCAAAGCTATCTCCAGGAGAAAACATGGTCGCCAGCTGGGATCTAAGCAACCTTCTGGATAGCTTGAGTGACGACCTTGCCAGGCAGCTGGATCCCCAGCATTGTGTCATGGTGGGGATCTACACGGGAGGAGTCTGGATCGCCCGGGAACTCCATCGTCGACTGGGAATCACAGCCCCTTTGGGGGAACTGGATATTTCCTTTTACCGGGACGATTTTAGCCGCGTGGGATTACACCCTGAGGTGCGGGCATCGCACTTGCCCTTCGCTCTGGACGGACGCCATTTGATCCTGGTGGATGATGTCCTGTACACCGGACGGACCATTCGCGCAGCACTCAATGAGCTTTTTGATTATGGCCGGCCCGAGCGGGTAACCTTGGCAGTCCTGGTAGACCGGGGCTTGCGTGAACTGCCCATATGTCCTGACTTCGTCGCTCTCAAGCTGCGCAGCCATCCCGACGAATATGTCAAACTCCGCGGCCCCCATCCGTTGCGGCTGGAATTCCTGCGGCAAGATCTTCCATGAAAACCTGGCGCATGGGCAGCGGTGATCCCCAACGGAATGCACAAGGGCGTTTATGTCACTTGCTGACCCTCGAAGGTCTCCGCGACGTGGAGATTATCGAACTCCTGGATACCGCTGCGTCGTTTCTGGATCTGGGCTCGCGCACGGTCAAGAAAATCCCCTTGTTGCGTGGTCGCACCATTGTGAACCTTTTTTATGAAAACAGTACCCGCACCCGCAGCACCTTCGAATTGGCGGCAAAACGCCTGTCAGCGGACGTTCTCAACATGGCCATCGCCAGCAGCAGTGTCAACAAAGGAGAAACCCTGCTCGATACGGTTGACAATCTCCTTGCCATGCAGGTTGATGGCTTCATCCTTCGCCACTCCGAGGCCGGTGCTGCGCATCTGCTGGCCCGACATTTGGGCGAACAGGCCTGGGTGGTCAATGCTGGCGATGGCCAACATGCCCATCCCACCCAGGCTCTGCTCGATCTCTTTACCATCCGCCACCTGGTAGGGCCTATCCACGAGCGGGTGGTGCTCATATTGGGTGATGTTCTCCACTCCCGGGTAGCCCGCTCCTTGATTCAAGGATTATCCATTCTGGGCTGCCCACAGATTCGCGTCTTGGGTCCGCGTACCCTGGTCCCACCGGAGCTCGTCCACCTAGGGGTCCACGTCTTCCAGGATGATCGAGCGGCTCTGGAAGGTGTCGATGTGCTCTATGCCTTGCGCATGCAAAAGGAACGCATGGATGTTCAGCCCCTGCCGAGCCTGGAGGAATACCATCGTCGCTTTGGATTAACGCCGGAACGGATCCGGCTGGCAGCCCCCGGGGCGGTCATTCTGCATCCCGGTCCCATGAATCGGGGTGTGGAATTGACGAGCGAGCTTGCCGATGGTCCCCAGGCCCTGATCCTAGACCAGGTGACCCATGGCCTTGCCTTGCGCATGGCCGTGCTGGCTCGCTTGGCAGGAGGGTCCGGTTAATGGAGGGGTTGGCTCGTTACATCCGCGGAATTCGAATCCTTGACCCCGCCCATGGCCGCGATGAACTGGGTGACCTAGTCCTTGCCCAGGGTTGCATCCAGGATCCACAGACCTTTCCTTTGGATCAAATTCAAGAAGAGTTGGACGGCAAGGGCCTCTTTGCCTGTCCTGCTTTCATTGAAACCAGCTTTCAGGCCCATACCCCAGGCCATGGACGAGACGGCGATCTGGGCTCGGAACTGCGGGCGGCAGCGGCGGGGGGTTTTGCACAGGTATTGTTGCGTCCCGATACCAATCCGGTGGCGGACCATCCGGGCGTCCTCTGGGAACAGCGCCGGCTGGCAGACCAGGAAGGTCTGCTTCGTGTCCATCTGAGCGCTGCCTTGACCCACGCCTTGGCTGGCGAAAGCCTGAGTGAATTGGGGAGGCTTGTTGATGCGGGTGCCAGGGCCTTCAGTCAAGCCCTTCAGGGGATCCCTAACAGCCGCATCCTTCGTCTGGCATTGGAATACGCTGCCGATTTGCGACTTCCTGTTTTTTTGTTTCCGGAGGACAGCACGCTGGCCGCCCATGGGGTGATGGACGAAGGTCCCACCAGCTTGCGTCTGGGTCTGGCAGGGCGTCCCATGGCAGCCGAGGAAATCGGGGTCGAACGAGATCTCCGAATAGCCGCCAACAGTGGTGCGCGCATTCATTTTCCCCATCTTAGCAGTGCTGCGGCAATTGCGCGGGTAGCAGCGGCTCGACATCGCGGCCAGGCCGTGAGCTGCGCGGTCAGCTTGCACCATCTTCTGCTGCAAGACCACGATGTCGGCTATTTTCAGACCGCTTTCAAGACCCTCCCGCCCCTCCGTAGCCAGACCAATCGCGAAGCCTTGTTGCGTGCCCTGGCTAATGGGGCCATCCAGGCGCTGACCAGTGCCCACACCCCCTGGGGTAGGGATTGGAAGGGCATGACCTTTGCCCAAGCCCCCTTTGGCATCGGCACCATCGAGTGGACCATTCCCTTGGCCTTGCGGCTCGTGCAGGAGGGGGTTGCCGATCTGTTGACGGTCCTCGGCCTGCTGACGGTGGGGCCTGCCCGGATTTTGGGTTTAGCAGTTCCCGATCTGCGGCCCGGCAGTCCCGCAGATCTCTGCATCATTGATCCCGACGCAGCCGTGATTCCGGCATCCAATCGCTGGAGTCGGGCGTACCAGAATCCCTATGTAGGTTGGCCTTTGCAGGGGCAGCTTCGTTATCTGTTTGTGGACGGCCGATTGGTTTATCTACATCCATGAGTCGTCCCAGTTCCATTTCCTGGCTCACGGTCTTTGGCTTTGGCCTGGCCATCATCCCCCTGGTGCTGGTCATTGTCAGCATCACCCTGACCATCGCCCGCTTTGCCGAAGAGGGACAGAGCAGCATCCTCCGGGCGGTGGCCTTGAGTGACAGCGCCAACCGTATGAACGATGCCGTTCGCTCCATGGAGCGCTACGGTCTGCAATATAGTGTTTTGCAGGACTCCGCCCTTTTGGTACTTTTCCAGCAGAGTTATGAACAGTATCGACAGGTCAGTGCCCGATTTACCCGAGCTGGACCCAGCCCTGCGGATCAACAACATCTGGCGCACCTCAACCAATATTTGCAACAGGCACGTCGCAACCTTCCTTTGGCCGCCCTTGAGGACAGTCGCAGCCGCCTGGAAGAAAATTTCAGTGCTGCCAATCGGGAAATGCAAAGACTCCAGGAAGACGTCAATGATGGGATTAGTGCCCAGGTCAGGGAACTTGGGGATCGGGCGCTGCAAATCAAACGCCAGACCCTGGTGGAGGTGCTCCTTGCGTTGCCCCTCACCATTGGCGTTGCCGTTCTTTTTATTGTTCTCATTACCCGCCCCATCAAACGCTTGGATCGGGCCATCACCGCCTTGGGGGACGGTGATCTGGATAGCCCCATTGCCGTCAGCGGACCCAAAGACATTGCCGCCTTGGGAGATCGACTGGAATGGCTCCGGCAACACCTCAACGAGCTGGAAGCGACCAAGATTCACTTTCTTCGCCAGCTTTCCCACGAGCTCAAAACCCCACTGACCGCCATTCGGGAAGGATCGGAACTGTTGCAAGAAGATCTGGGGGCGGGACTGGCTGCGGAGCAAGTGGAAATCGTCCATATTGTTCGCGATAACAGCCTGCGCCTGCAAAGACTCATTGAAGATCTCCTCCGCTTTAGTGTTGCCGAAGGGCCGGTGAGTGCAGGTATGCTCCAGACGATCCCCCTCCATGAGGTTTTGGAAGAATTGGTGATCAGTTACAAGCCAGTGCTGCGCTCCAAGGGGCTGCGCCTGGAAAACCAGTTGCAGGAGCTCTGGGTCAAAGGTCATCGCGAACGGATTCGCACCATTTTTGACAATCTCCTTTCCAATGCCGTGAAGTTTTCTCCCCAAAACGGTACCATACGCACAATTCTTTCCCGCGATGGAGATTTTGCCATCATTGATGTCATTGATGCCGGGCCCGGTGTTGCGCCCGAGGAACGAGAGAAAATATTCGACATTCTCTACCGGGGATCTGCCGCCGATTCCGGAAAAATCGAAGGGAGCGGGTTAGGTTTGGCTATTACCAAGGAATATGTCATCAGTTATGGGGGAACCCTTGAAATCCTCACTACCGAAGGCCCCGGTGCGCACTTTCAAGTGCGCTTACCGTTGGTTGGTGCTCAGTCTGACCATTCTGATCAGCCTGACTGGATGCGCTGAGCAAGCCACTCTCCAGCCGAAGACCAGAACTATCGTCCTACAGCCGGGAGAAGTGGTCATTAGTGCGGCCGAGCTTGCCAGGCTGCGTCAGGCAGCATCAACTCCCACCAAGGAGCCTAGTGGTGTTACTGCCACCTGCAGTTCGGATGCTGCGCAGATTGCTCATCTTTCGGAACAAATTGCCGCAGCGCGCGCTGGCGATCCAGGCTATCAGCGCTTGCAGGCCAAAGTCGATGACCTCCAAAATCGCCTCAACCAGGCGCAGCAACGCGAAAGTGACCTCCGCAAGAAATTGAATGAACTGATCCAAATCGAAAAAAGTGCTCACCTGAGTCCAGGGAAGTGATGCAGTGAATAAAGGGAAAATCCTCTTGGTAGACGACGACGCCGACCTGTTGCGTCTCCTTTCCCTGCGCATGAAAAATGCGGGCTATCTGGTCAGTGTCGCCACCAACGGTTCTGAAGCCTTATCGAAATTGGCGGTGGAGCATCCTTCCTTGGTCATTACCGATCTGAAAATGGATGAAATGGACGGCATGGCTCTCCTCGATGCCATCCGTCGCGATTATCCCACCCTGCCGGTGATCATTCTCACTGCCCACGGCTCCATTCCTGATGCCCTCCTTGCCGCCAACCAGGGAGTCTTTGCCTTCCTGACCAAGCCTTTCGATGGCAAGGAACTCATGGCCGAAGTAGAGCGTGCCTTTCAGCTGACTGCACCGAACCAATCCGACAAGATCGGGAGCAAAGGGACAAGTCCCTGGAGTCGCATCTTGACCCGCAGCCCCAAAATGCAGTCCCTATTGGATCAGGCCCGATTGGTGGCGGCCGCCGATGCCAGTGTTTTCATCCACGGTGCCAGTGGCACGGGTAAGGAATTGCTGGCCCAGGCCATTCATCAGGCCAGTAGTCGGCGAGATCGACCCTTTGTCGCAGTGAATTGCGGCGCCTTTCCCGAGCAACTCCTGGAATCCGAGCTCTTTGGGCATCGCAAAGGGGCCTTTACGGGCGCCGCCAGCAATCACGAGGGCTTGTTTCAGGCGGCCGATGGTGGCACCTTGTTCTTAGACGAGATCGGCGACATGCCCTTGTCTTTGCAGGTCAAGTTGTTGCGCGCACTCCAAGAGCGCCAGGTCCGGCCCGTAGGTGCCACCGAAACCATCCCAGTCGATGTGCGGGTGCTTTCGGCAAGCCACCGGGATTTGGAAAGAGAGATGGCCGAGCGGCGCTTTCGGGATGATCTCTATTATCGGCTGTGTGTGGTTACCCTGGAGCTGCCTTCGCTTGCCGAACGTCCCGAGGACATTCCCTTGCTTGCGGAGCATTTCCTGCGCGAAGCCGCCCAACGGAATCGCAAGGACGTGCGGGGAATTGCCCCGGAGGCCATGGAGCTTCTGGTCAGCGCTCCTTGGCCTGGCAATGTTCGGCAATTGGCCAATGTCATCGAACAGGCGGTGGTGCTCTCTACCACCCCTCGCATTGGCGCGCCACTCATCCGCCACGCCCTTCGGGATCGGGAGGGGGAGGTCATGCCCCTGGCCGATGCCAAAGGGCGTTTCGAAATGAATTATCTCATCCAGATCATGCGCATGACCCGAGGGAATGTGAGTCAGGCAGCCCAATTGGCCCAACGCAATCGCACGGAATTTTATCGCTTGCTCCGCCGCTATCACTTGGACCCCGCCAGCTTCAAGGAGGGGGAAAGTGATGCTGCAGAGGACTGAAGCCCAAGCTACGCAAGGAGGCTGAAAATGCCCATGGTGCACCTACTCGCAGTCCTGGAAACCATCATTGCCCTAGTGGTTTTACTCTTCCTCCTGCTGACTTTTACCTATCTGGTCGCACCTCAGTCGCTGGATCGCTTTCTCAAAGGACTTGGTCTTCGGCAGGGCCTGCAAATCTTCAATGCCCGCACGGTCTTTGCGGGGCTTCGTCAGCTGGGCTTTTTGCTGGTGGTGCTCGGAGTCATCACCCTCTTCATGATCTTTTTTCAGCAATGGCCAAGGGGTTGGCTCATTCCCGCCATTCAGGAACTGTTCATGGCCGTGGTCTTGATCATTGTGGGTGTCCTGGGGGGGAAAAACCGGATGCGAGACAAAAAGTAACACTCCCTGGAACTGCTCCGGTATCAAGCGAGCCTTGCAAGGGAGCTACTCTGTAGTTTTTGCATCCGGTGGGGGCAACTGTTGGACAAAGTGCAGGGCTGCAGAGTTGAGGCAGTATCGCAGTCCGGTTGGCGCAGGTCCATCGGGAAAGACATGGCCTAAATGGCTATCACAGCGGGCGCAGCGAATCTCCGTGCGGCGCATCCCATAGCTTTTATCCAGGACCTCACGGAGATGGTCCGGAGCAAAAGGGGCCCAAAAACTTGGCCAACCGGTGCCTGACTCAAATTTTTCCTGGGAACGAAACAAGGGCAACGAGCACAGGGCACAGAGGAAGAACCCAGGGCGTTTTTCCGTCAGCAAGTCACCGCAGAAGGGAGGCTCGGTGCCATGGTCAAAGAGTACCTGCCGCACCTCGGCCGGCAAATGCTGACCCAAGCGATCCCGCTCTGCGCGCGTAATGGGCTCCAGATCGTAGCCTGCACTGGAGGGTTTCATGGCTTTTTCTCATACTGGGGAAAGATCGCAGCCAGGGCCTGGATTTTGGGCTTCGCTACCGCACAAACATAGGGCTGATGGGGATTACGTCGGGCATAGTCCTGGTGGTAGTCCTCGGCTGGATAGAAGGCCACAAGGGGCTCGATCTCCGTCACAATGGGGCTTGCAAAACAGGAGGCTCGCTCCAATTGGGCAATATAGGCGCGGATCATATCGGCTTGGGCATCGTTGACAAAAAAAATGGCGGAGCGATATTGCCGTCCCCGATCATTGCCCTGCCGGTCCTTCTGGGTGGGATCATGGGCCACGCCAAAAAAAACCTGTAAAATTTGGCCAAATTGAATCTGGCCTGGGTCATAGAGGATTTCCACTGCCTCGGCATGCCCGGTGGTGCCACTGCAGACCCGTTCGTAATTGGCGTCCTCGGCCCGCCCTCCGCAGTAGCCTGAAACCGTCGAGAGGATCCCTGCTACTTGCCGAAAAACCCCTTCCACACACCAAAAACACCCCCCCGCCAAGACTACTCGGGCGGGTTGATCCGCCTGGGGATCCTGCCATTCCGGTATTGGTAGGGAAACTGCCATAGGTGCCCATACTCCGTATGCCTTCCTTACTAGAAAGCATAGGGAGGTCCAGCACTGCTGGCAAGGCCAAAGGTTGACCCTGTGACCATCGGCAACGCATAATTCCACCTCCCAGGGGGTGTAGCTCAGTCGGTAGAGCAGCGGCCTTTTAAGCCGTGGGTCGAGGGTTCGAATCCCTCCGCTCCCACCAATCAGGCAAGTAATCGTCCACGCTCAATGCGGACCCCCACATCCCGACTTCCGCGGACTGCCGCTGGTTTGTGAACTACCACCCGCACCCAGGGTGCGCCAAATTCCTCCCGAACGATGCGAGCGATCTCTTCGGCAACGGTTTCCACCAGTTCCGTTTCCGCCTCTTCCAGGTAATCCACCACACGATCGCAAACACTCTGGTAGTTGATGGTCGCCTCTACCTTGTCAAGGCGGGCGGCAATCGCGGCATCGGCGGCAATCTCCAGATCAATCAAAACGGTCTGGGGTACCTGGCGTTCCCAGTCATAGATCCCTATCCGGGTCTGGACCTGAAGTTCGCGCACAAAAAGGATATCCATGGATGGGCTCTCCGACGGGCACTGTGCTGGTAGATAGAATGCTTTATGATACCCACTTCCAGCATCTCTGCCATGGGGGCACCCATCGACAGCAATTCTTTCCTTTGGATGGTCCCCCTCGGGATCGTGATCGCCTACCTGGTGGGCTCGTTGGCCACAGCCATCTTCGTCAGTCGGCTTCTTGGTCTGCCTGACCCTCGCAGTGCTGGCTCTGGTAATCCGGGTGCCACCAATGTGCTTCGTCTCGGGGGCAAAAAGGCAGCCTCGTTGACCCTCCTGGGGGATCTCGGCAAGGGTCTTTTTCCAATATTGCTGGCGCGCTGGACGGGATTTCCGCCCTGGGGCATTGCCCTCGTTGCCCTGGCTACCTTTTTGGGTCATCTCTACCCAGTGTATTTTGGCTTTCGCGGCGGCAAGGGGGTAGCTACCACCTTGGGGATCCTGCTGGCACTGAACCTTTGGCTTGGTCTCGTCACACTCTGTACCTGGCTTTTGGTGTTTGGACTTTTTCGCATTTCTTCCCTGGCAGCATTGGTGGCAACCCTGCTAGCTCCAATCTATGGCTGGTGCTTACTGGATAACCCGCCATTACGCCTGCTCATCCTTGTTCTTGCGCTCTGGGTGCTATGGCGACATCGAAGCAATATCGCACGCCTGCTGCGCGGAGAAGAGCAGGCTTTTGGCCGAGACTAGGGGCTCCAACGCAGCCCCCCCAAAAAAAAGGCATCCGCCAAGGGATGCCTTCTGCCGAACGCAATGTGATCGATTCAGGCACAGAGGACGGGCTTGACCCGCACTTCCTGGGCGGGAATACCCATCATTTCCACTTGCCCACGCTTCATTTCCATGGTGGAAACCTGCGCTGCCCCAAAAGTTTCCTTGAGATAATTCAAGGCATCTTCAGGCTGGATGACGTCACCACATGTGAAAACATCCACAGCGGCATAGCCATATTCCGGCCAAGTGTGAATCGCCAGGTGGGATTCGGCAACAATGACCGCACCACTGACTCCATAGGGAGAAAAATGATGGAAGGTCTGGGTAACGATGGTGCAGTTGGCACGACGAGCGGCCTCGAGCATGGCATCGGTAACAAAATCTACATCCGACAAGGTACTGCTGTCGCATCCGTAAAAATCAGCGACGATTTGATGTCCCAATGAGCGCATAGGTGCCCCCCCTAACTAGCAAAAAGGTTAAGAAGCAGCTCCCGTGCACCCCCAGACAGTACGTGGTTTTATGCCCTACCTTGTGGAACCGGCTCTGCCGCGCTCCAATTTTTCTGAGGACTGACCCCCTTGTAACTGCTTTCGGTGCCGTGGAAACAGAGCCGCAACTATACTCGCTTTGCGCAGCGATGCAATACCTGGAAAGTCCCATCAAGCCTTTGCCCAATTTCACTTTTTTGTCATCTTCTTGTCATGAAATGATTGCATTTTTTGGCCACAGCACCACCATTGGCTTCCCCATGGGCCAAGGGTTTATAATCAGAAACCTTTGGAGATAAGCGGAACGAGTAGCTTGGCCAACAGTGATTTGATCCATATTACGAACCTGCACTTCGCCCGGGGCGAGCACGCGGTGCTTTCCGGCATCGATCTGCGGGTAGCACCAGGTTCAGTAGTAGCCATCATGGGAGCCAGTGGCGGCGGCAAGACCACGCTGCTGAATCTCATTGCAGGCACTTTGCGCCCCCTCCAAGGCGAGATTCTGGTACATGGCCGCAATCTCGCAACACTGAGCAGCGCGGAGCTCTATGATCTACGCCGGCGGATGGGGATGTTATTTCAACATAGTGCCCTTTTTACCGACCTTACCGCCTTCGAAAACGTTGCGTTTCCCTTGCGTCGGCACTTTCGCCTTCCCGAGGACTTGTTGCGCAAAATCGTCCTGCTCAAATTGGAGGCCGTCGGCTTGCGTGGTGCCGCTGATCTCTTCCCTGCCGAGCTCTCTGGGGGCATGTCCCGACGGGTAGCACTGGCTCGCGCCGTGGTCATGGATCCTCTGCTGATCCTCTATGACGAACCTTTCACTGGACTGGACCCCATCAGTGTCGGCATCATTGCCAGCTTGATTCGCCGTCTCAACGACGCCCTCGGGGCAAGCAGTATCGTGGTCAGTCACGATGTCCAGGAAACCTTTTCCATTGCCGACTATGGTTACATCCTGGCCGGGGGAAAAATCATTGCCGAAGGAACTCCGGAAATGCTGCGAGCCGATCCATCGCCCCTTGCCCAGCAGTTTCTCCGTGGTGAGCCCGAAGGCCCCGTACCTTTTCATTATCCCGCCAGAGGGAGTTTTGCCGCGAGCCTGGGAGTGCCCAGCTGACATGAGCGAAAGTTTCATTCCCAGGCTCGGACACACCGTTTGGCAAACGATCCCCAGGCTCGGGGCAGCAACTTTGCTGCTCTTTTCGGGTCTTTTCGCAGTTACCCATCGTCACTTCAGCTTTTCCCAGTGGCTCCGCCAGACCTATGGCCTGGGGGTCCTTTCGCTCTTGCTCATGATAGTCGCAGCACTCTTTACGGGAATGGTCCTGGCCTTTCAGGGCTATTACGCCCTGGTTCGCTTTGGCGCAACCTCCGCATTGGGAACACTGGTAGCCTTGTCTTTGCTGCGGGAATTGGGGCCCGTGCTCACAGCCCTGCTCTTCGCCGGACGGGCGGGATCGGCGCTCACTGCTGAAATTGGCTCCATGAAAGCCACGGAACAACTGAGCGCCATGGAAATGATGGCGGTCAACCCCATTGCCTGGGTGCTCGCACCGCGCTTGTGGGGAGGGATTGTCGCCGTACCCATCCTCTGCGTGATCTTTGACCTGATCGGTATCTATGGCGGATATCTGGTCGCCGTCCCTGTTCTTGGGGTGAATGGCGGTACCTTCTGGGCCCAGATGCAGTCCAGTATCAGCTTCCAGGGAGACATCCTCAATGGACTGTTCAAGGCCCTGTGCTTTGGCCTGGTGGTGACCTGGATTGCCGTCTGGCAAGGCTTTTCGGCACGGCCTACGGCCGAAGGGGTGGGCGAAGCGACGACCCGAAGCGTCGTCATGGCCTCCCTGGCCGTCCTGGGACTTGATTTCATCCTCACAGCCTTGCTGTTTTGAACACGAGGGATTTTATGAGTCAACGGTCTGTAGATTGGTGGGTAGGAATCTTCGTACTCCTCGGCATTGCCGCTCTTACGGTTCTTGCCCTGCGCGTGGGGAACCTGTCGGGCTTTCGATATGAGAATGGCTACATCCTCCATGCCACCTTCAACAATGTCGGCAGCCTCAAAGTCCGTAGTCCTGTCAAGTTGGGGGGAGTCAGCATTGGCGAAGTCACTAAGATCCAGCTCGATCCCAAGACTTTCCTTGCCGACGTTACCATGCGCATTGACCCCAAGATCAAATTACCAGTGGATACGGGCGCATCCATCTATACCGAGGGCCTTCTCGGAGAACAATTCATTGCCATTCAACCTGGGGGTATGCCCCAGGATCTGCAGCCGGGAGCGACCATCACCCTGACCCAGGGTGCGGTCAACATCGACCAGATGATCGGTCAAATGGTATTCAACAAGGCTTCGGGCACTGGACCCAGCGTTTCCACTACTTCCTGATCTCGATGAGGAGAACACCGATGTCGTCAAGCATTGCCCGGAAATTTTGGCTGTGGGCCCTCTTCGCTCTGGCCCTAAGCTGGGGTCCACTGACCCTTGCCAATGATAATGCCCAAGCCGCTGCCCAGGTGGTGGAAAGAATGACTCACCAGGTCCTGCAAATTCTGCAAAAGAATCAGGGCAAGCCCGTCACCCCTGCCATCAAGAAGGAGGTTGCCGATGCCATCGTCCCGCACATTGATTTCCAGACCATGTCGGCCTATGTCATGGCAGCCTACTGGCGGCAAATGTCCCCAGCGCAACAGCAACGATTCAGCCAACTTTTCCAGGATCTGTTGGTGAAGACCTACAGCAACGCCCTCAACCAATACCATGGACAGCAGGTCACGATCCAGGGCAGCCAACAGATTTCCCAGAATCCCCCGGTAGCGCAGGTGAACATGAATATCCAACAACCAGGGCAAAAGTCCATCCCCGTTATCTATGCGCTCATTCGGGAGAATAACAGCTGGAAAATCTACAATGTCTATATTGATGGGGTCAGTCTGGTTTTGAATTACCGTCAGGAATTTGGAAATATCGCTGCGCAGCAAGGGATACCTGGGCTGCTCACCACTCTCCAGCAGAAAGTGGCAGACGCCGGGACCACCCATGCCCAATGAGGCACGTTGGCAGGAAAAGGAACCGGGCGTCCTAGCCCTTGCTGGAGATTGGCGCCTCCCGTCCCTTGCGCAACAGCTGCGGCAAGACGCCAGGTTCCTCTATGAGGGAGACTGGCGGATGCTTTCCCTGGCTGACCTGCAAGCCCTGGACAGTGCCACCGTGGCCTTTGTTCTGGACTGGCAAGATCAGCGTCGTCGGGCCGCCAAGGCCCATGCGATCTGCTCGCCCTTACCGCAGAAATTCCTGGACCTGCTCGGCCTTTATGGAGTCTCCCGGCAATGGCTGGAAATCCTGGAGGAATGAGAACTCCCGCAGTCCACATCCGTGGCTTACGAAAAAATTATCACCACGGTCCCCTGGCCTTGGGCGGCGTTGACCTGGATGTGGAGCCAGGGGAATTCTTTGGCTTGTTGGGACCCAACGGTGCCGGGAAGTCTACTCTCATCAATATCCTATCGGGTGTAGTACGCCGCTCCAGTGGCGTTGCCGAAATCTTTGGCTATGACGTGGAAACCCAGTATCGGCAAAGCCGTCAGCTACTGGGGGTAGTTCCACAAGAATTGGCTTATGATCCATTTTTCACCGTGCGTGAATTTCTACGTTGGCAGTCGGGCTATTTTGGTCTTCGCCACAATGACCATTGGCTCGACGAACTCTTGAGCGAGCTGGATCTGGACAGCAAAGCCAACACCAATCTCCGTAACCTCTCGGGCGGCATGAAACGCCGGGTCCTCATTGCACAAGCCCTGGTTCATCGCCCACCTGTAGTGATTCTCGACGAGCCCACGGCCGGGGTCGACGTGGAGCTGCGGCAAAGCCTCTGGCGCTTCATCCGTCGCTACAATCAACAGGGCAACACCGTCATCCTGACCACCCATTATCTGGAAGAAGCCGAAGAACTCTGTGAGCGGATCGCCATTCTGCAGCATGGACAGGTAGTCGCTCTGGACCGTACCGAGCGTTTGCTGGCCAAGAGCCGAAACAAGCGGATCCTAACCATCCATTTTGACAGCGATCCGGGTGAGCTGCCAGCACCGCTGAACGATATTCTCCTTGGTGCCAGCGCGGGTAGTCGGGTCTTCCAGGTAGACAAAGATCGGCCCATGGGGGACATTCTCCAGTATGTACAAGGACTTTCCAGCAAGATTGTTGATCTGCACTTGCAAGAACCCCGCCTGGAGGACGTGTTCACCGACATTTTGCAGGATGCTCGCGCCCATGACTGAAAGCAGCGGTATTCGCCTGGATCTCTTTTTGAAAAAGTCCCGGCTCATCAAGCGCCGGAGCATTGCCAAAGAGATCTGTGACGGTGGGCGGGTTCGTATCAATGGCCGGCTCGCCAAGGCAAGCTCCGGGATCCACGTTGGCGACCTGGTGGAAATTGATTTACGGGAACGTTGTCTGCGGGCCCGCGTGGAACGACTACCCAAACAGGTCGAGGGTCCCGAGGGGATTGTGCAGCTCATGACCGAGGAGGAAATCTCCTGAAACCAACCCGTATTTTGGTCAGCGTTGGTGAACCGGCCGGTATTGGTCCCGATCTCTGTCTGGGATTGGCATATCATGCTTTGCCTCCCCTGGTCTTGATCGGCGATCCAGAGTGTCTGCGACGTCGCTCACTGGAGCTTGGCATTGCTATTCATCTCAACCTATGGCAACCGGAAGATCCCTGGCCTGCATCCCGTTCCGGAGAATTGACCGTATTCCCAGTGCCCTTGGCTCGCCCCTGCCGGCCTGGAAAACTGGAAACCGACAATGCCCGCGCGGTATTGGCCGGATTGGATCGGGCCGTTGCGTTGCTGCAGGCAGGTCTTGCCGATGCCCTGGTGACAGCACCTGTGCACAAGGGCATTATCAACGATGCGGGGATTGCCTTTCGCGGTCATACGGAGTATCTGGCCGAGCGCTGTGGCAGTGATCAGGTACTCATGCTGCTTGCTGGAAGAGGGCTTCGTGTCGCCCTCGCCACCACCCATCTGCCCCTGCGGGACGTTGCCAATGCCCTCACCCAGAAAGGTCTCGAACAGAGCCTACGCATCCTGCACCAAGGGCTACGCCAGGATTTTGGCATTGACGAGCCCCGAATTCTGGTTGCTGGCCTCAATCCTCACGCCGGCGAAGGAGGACATTTGGGCCGCGAGGAAATTGAGATCATTCAACCGGTTCTGGAGACCCTCCAAAGAGAAGATTGGCGGGTTACTGGCCCTTGGCCCGCCGATACGCTCTTCACCCCAGAACTCCTGGAGGATGCAGATGCGGTCTTGGCCATGTACCATGATCAGGGCTTACCGGTGCTGAAATATCATGCCTTTGGCGAGGCAGCCAACATAACTCTCGGTCTGCCGATCATACGCACCAGCGTGGACCATGGTACAGCACTGCATTTGGCAGGTTCGGGGCGCGCCAAAATCCATAGTTTGCTCCATGCCATCCAGGTTGCTGCGAACATGGTCCGTCAGCGCCGGATCTTCGTGGCCTAGAAAATATGCTGCCGGTGTTCCGGGACCTGCGCCAGGAGAAATTCCATTTGATCAGCCAGAATACGCCGGTTGCTCAGCAGCAAGTACTCTGCCCAGGTCGGAACAAAGGGCACCGCCAGGAGCGGCATACCTGCCTCTTCGGGGGTACGATTATCCTTGCGGCTATTGCACCAGCGGCAGGCAGTCACCACATTGGTCCAGACATCCTTGCCACGCCGGGAGAGGGGAATCACATGGTCTCGGGTAAGATCCCGTTGGGGAAAGTGGCCACCACAATACAGGCAAACGTGTCGATCACGGTGAAACAAGGTAGGGTTATTCAGCGCGGGAGGACGAATCTTGCCCAGATGTCGGCCTCGAACCGCAATCACGGGATGGATATCAAGAAAGGAGGCTAGGCCACTGTGGCGAGAAATTCCGCCGTGTGCAGTAAAAAATGGTTCCCCCAAGGTCCATGCCACGTTACCACGGACGTAATGGGCGGCAGCCTCTTCCCAGGTTTCCCAGGCCATGGGTCGGCCACTGACATCAAGACGAAGCACGAGATGCATTGGCTTTCCGTTGCGAAGGCGCCCGCTTTGGGCGTCACTGCAATATAGCATGAAGGGGAGCGCAAAATGCAAGTAGCCCCCCTGCCCAGGGCCAAAAAGCGCTTTGGTCAGAATTTTCTGATTCAGCCTGCCATCGTCTCCCGAATCCTCGACGCAGTGGCCCCAACACCCCAGGATACCCTCGTGGAAATCGGTCCTGGTCCTGGCGCCCTGACCCGTGCGCTACTAGCGAGGCTTGGCCCTGGAAATGCCCTGCGGGTCATCGAGTTGGACCGGGATCTGCTGCCCGGCTTGCGGTCCCTTGCGCCCCCAGAACAACTAGAAGTCATTGCTGCCAATGCCCTGCAAGTGGATTATCTGGCCCTCAGCCAGGAGCTTGGAAAACCCCTGCGCATCCTCGGCAATCTCCCCTACAATATAGCTACCCCGTTGATTTTTCATCTATTGGAGCAGCGCGCTGCCATTGTTGATCTGCATTTCATGATTCAAAAAGAAGTGGCGGAGCGCATGGCTGCCCTTCCTGGTAGCCAGGATTATGGTCGACTGTCGCTCATGGTGCAGGCCCTGACCAAGGTAGAAAAATTATTTCTGGTTGGACCGGGCAACTTTCACCCAGCCCCCAAAGTGGATTCCATGGTGATCCGGCTTACGCCCCATCGGCCTCCACGGCTCGCACCCGCACTGGAATCGGCCTATGCCCAGGTAGTACGGATTGCCTTTGCTTCTCGTCGCAAGACCCTTGCCAACAACTTCAAGGGAATCCTCGATCGGGCTATGCTAACCCGTCTACAGATCAGTCCGGAACGGCGGGCAGAAACCCTCTCCTTCGACGAGTGCCAACGCCTCGCCGAAGCGCTGTTACAACAAGGAGTCTTCTCATGAGTTATCTGGAAACTGCGCAAGCCCTCTTCGTTGCACTTGGCTGGAATGCCCGCATTCTCCAGAACTATCCCGTATTGACCTGCGCCGTTGCCGTTCCCAACGGGTCCTTGGATGTCTTTTGTCATGTCCATGCCGAACTCCAGCGGATTCTCTTTTATGTGCGTCCACAGAATCTGGAAATATCCTCCGGACAGATGCCGCAGGTGGCAGAATTCCTGACGCGGGCCAATTATGGCTTGCCCATCGGTAACTTCGAAATGGACTGGGAGGACGGCGAAATCAATTATAAAAGTAGTGTGCAGCTTCCTCTCCAATGCCTGGATACAGCTACCTTACGGCCGTACCTGCTGGCGGCTGTGGAAACTGTGAATCACTACCTGCCTGGATTGCGCGCCGTGTTGGCGGGAGAAAAAACCCCAGCGCACGCCATCAAGACCTTGGAGCAGCCACAGGCCCACTAAAACTCCCTTCGCCCAGGGGTTGGAGGACAGGCGTCACTCCCATCCCACGAATCTTGACCAAGGCGGATTGGGCCGCCGCCAAAGAGGCATAGGGTTGGGTAATGACCTCAAAATATTGACCTTTATTGGGAGACTGCACCGTGCGAACGGTACTCGAAATGCCCATCAGGGCAAGACGATCTTGCAGCACCTTTGCGCCTGCCCAGTTGTTCAGCGCTCCCACCTGGATTTGCACCGCAACCGAAGCACCACCCTGGCTTGTTGCCGCGGCACTCGGGATACCCGGACCACTGCCAAGGATATCCGCTGGGATATCCACTTTCATCTGCGGGAGGATGCGGTAAAAGTTAAACTGGACGGCGCTGGCGGTCGATGCGCCAGGGCTCGTGGTCGATTGGACAGGAGCCACGGTCATTGCCAACGACTTTGGTACACTCGTGACTGCAGCCGCTATCACCGGCGGCTTATGGGATAGGGCCTGGGTGGATTTTTCCGCGATGGCACCCGGCTGCAAGCCAAGCTGTCCCCGGGATAAGGGAATTTGCGTGGCCCACCAGACGACCGTGCCGCCCATAAGCAAGATCAGTAATAACAGGATCCACAGCCAGAATTTTCCGCCTCCCCCGGATTTTGGGGAGAAATCTTCCTCCATGGACTCGCTCTGGGATGCTGGAGAGGGCGGAGGTACCGTCTCGCCAACAGGTTTGCTGTGATGATTCTTGTAATCTCGCATTACTCCAACTGCCCTACATCTGGGTTGGGGCTGAAACCCCCAGGAGAGCGAGGCCATTGGCCAGGGTCTGGGCTACGGCATCCGCCAGGGCCATCCGTGCCCAACGCAGCTGCGGTTGCTCCACCAGAATCCGGGTGGCATTGTAATAGGTATGGAAACTTGCGGCCAGGTCCTTCAAATAAAAGGCAATCTGATGGGGCTCCCGATCCAGGGCAGCACTGCGAACCTGCTCCGGAAAACGCCAAAGCAAGGCCGCCAGCTCTAACTCCTTGGGTTCCGTCAAGAGCGTGAGATCCGGCAACTCCGTAGCTTCGGCCAGGCCTCGCTCGCTCCCCTGGCGATGCAAGGAATGGACGCGCGCATGGGCATATTGAATGTAATAGACGGGGTTTTCTTCACTGTGCCTGGTCGCCAGTTCCAGATCGAAGTCCAGATGCTGATCGGCCCGACGAAGCACATAAAAAAAACGCGCAGCGTCATTCCCTACCTCTTCCCGTAGTTGTCGCAGGGTCACGAACTCGCCCGCCCGTGTGGACATGGAGACTTTTTCCGAACCCCGATACAGATTGGCGAACTGCACCAACAACACCTCCAGGCGTTCAGACGCAAGGCCCAGGGCCTCCAGGCTTGCCCGCACCCGCGGGATATAGCCGTGGTGATCGGCTCCCCACATATCGATGAAACCCGTAAATCCGCGCTGGTATTTTTCGTAATGGTAGGCCACGTCCGAGGCAAAATAGGTATAGGCACCATTTTCGCGACGCAAAACCCGGTCCTTGTCATCGCCAAAAGCTGTGGAACGGAACCAAAGGGCGCCCTGCTCTTCGTAGCAGAAACCTGCGGCCTCGAGGGCCTGCACGGCAGCATGCACCGCCCCGCTCGCCATCAAGGTACGCTCCGAATACCAGTGGTCAAAGCGGACCCCAAAGTCTTCCAGATCGGCATGAATATCGGCCAGAATTTCCTGCAGGCCAGCACCATGCAGTCGCAGGTACGCTTCCTCCCCCAGAACCGATTTGAGATGGGCAATGAGGGCATCGATGGCTTGGTCGCCATCCGCATAGCCGGTAAGATCAGGAGCACCCTCCAAAGCAAAGAGAAAACCCTTCCCCTCTCGTTCATACAAGCCTCGGGCGATCTCGCACACATACTCTCCCCGATAGGCACTGGCGGGAAATGGCCAGGGTAGGCTTTGCCTGGCCGCCTCTACATAGCGCAGAAAAACGCTGGCGGCCAGGATATCCATCTGCCGACCGGCATCATTGACATAGTATTCGCAAAAGACCTCAAAGCCGGCATAGCGCAGCAGCTCCGCCAAACTGGCTCCGTAGGCAGCCCCCCGACCATGGCCAACATGCAAGGGTCCCGTGGGATTGGCCGAAACAAACTCCAGATGGATCTTTTGACCCAGACCCAAGGACTGCCGACCGAAGTCTTTTCTGGCCGTCAGCACCTCTGCAATAACTCTTTGCAACGCTACAGGATGCAAAAAGAAATTCAGAAAACCAGGCCCTGCTACCTCCACCCGCTTGATCCACGGAGAATCAGGCAACGCCTCACGGATCCGCTCTGCCAGGTTTCGGGGTGGTAGACCGGCACTCCTGGCGAGCAATAGGGCAATATTGCTCGCCAAATCGCCGTGCTCAACCTGGCGGGGACGATCGAAATCCAAATGGGCTGGAACTTCGGGAATCACTCCTTGTTGATGCAGGGTCTTCAGGGCCTGTACAAGAGATTCGGCAGCAAAATGTTTCAATGGGTCAACCTTGTGTCCAAAAGCTTTTTGCGGCAGTGTACCCCATGCAGCGGCTTTGCGGCAGAGGTCTTGCGCCAACTCTCAGGGAATGAAACATGAGCTCCCATACCTTCCATGCAACATGGCAATGGTTTGTAAGCCCCATTGACTTTGGCTTTGCCCAAATAGAGCCCATCAAAATTCTGCAGTTGTTGCTATTGCTGGTGCTCTTGTGGTGGGGGGCCCGCTGGCTACGCAAGGTTATGCGCATCGTTCTGTCCCGGCGGATGAGCCCCTCGCTGGCCTATGCCATCTCCCGCATCAGTTATTACATTCTTCTTGCTTTTGGTGCCCTGATTGCCCTGCAAACCATTGGCGTCAATCTCAGCAGCCTCTCCATTTTGGGCGGCGTTGTGGGTGTGGGCTTGGGATTTGGGCTACAGAACATTTTCAGCAACTTTGCTTCCGGTCTGATCCTGCTCATCGAACAAAGTATCAAGGTGGGCGACTATATCCAACTCAAAGAAAATGGTCTCCATGGCGAAGTGGTTCATTTGGGGGTGCGCTATACCCAAGTCCGCAGCAATGACAACATCGACATTCTGGTACCCAACTCCCAGTTCATCAACGGTGAGGTCATCAACTGGAGCTTGAGCGATGCTTCCATGCGCTTCCACATACCCTTTCGGGTACCCTATGGCACCGACCGCGCCCGTCTGGAGCAAATTACCGTAGCCGCAGCCCGACAGGGACGCTTTACCCTCGATGAAGAAGGCAAACGGCCAGGGCTCTGGATCACGGCCTTTGGCGATGCGGGTTATGACTGCGAAATGATCGTCTGGGTCAACCGCAGTGGCTTGATGAGGCCGGGCGCTACGCGTGCCGAGTACCACAAGCTTTTGGCCGACGCCTTGGAGCAGGAAGGCATTCCCATTCCCCGCCCCCGTCAGGAAATCAGCTTTGCCTCTTCAGCATCGGCGGAAGCCTTGGTCTCGGCCACCAGGGCCTCCCCCTCTTCCTCATAACTGGCTGGAAGGGTGGGCGCATGCAAAAAGAGGTAGGCCACCAGCGCTGCCAGCAGACAAATACCACTGGAAAAGCGCAGGAGATTATCGAGGCTTAGGGTATCGGCAAGGGCCGTCACCTGCTGTTGCAAGAGGGGCAAGGGCAACGGGGAGGGCGGGATCCCGTAACCGGAACGAAGGCTGTTGCCGGCTACTGCCGCCCCCCGGGTCCAATACACGCTCAAGAGACTCACGCCAATATTGGCGCTGAATACCCGCAAAAAATTGCTGGTGGTGGCGGCGCGCGCAATTTCCGCTTTGGGAATGGGAGAAAGCAAGAGCAAGGTCAGCGGCACAAAGAGAGAGCCCACGCCCAGGCCCAGCAGAAAAATGGGCCAGAACAATTGACCCAAACCCATACCAGGACTCAAGTACGCACTGCCATAGGCCAGGGCAAAAAATAAAAAACAAAGGCTCGCCAAACGACGCAGGCCAATGGGCCCATGCAAGCGATCCAGGAGACTCGATAGGGGTATGGCGGCCAGGCCAATGGGCAAGAGGATCACACTTGCCCACCAGCCGTTATAACCCAGGTCTTCTTCCGCCCAGAGGGGTAGTACCGAGGCCCAGCCCATGAACAAGGCCCAACCCAGACTGAGCAATGCCAATCCCAACCAGTAATTGCGTGCGCGCAGATAATGAAAGAGTAAAAGCGGGTGAGGAGTGCTGGCTTCCCGCCAGGCAAAAAGCACCAAGGACACCAAGGCCAAGAGCAGCATGTGGAGAATGAAACGGGAATGCCACCAGCCATACTGTTCGCCATTGTCCAGGACGATCTGCAAGGCCATGAGGCCCCCATAGAGCAAAAGAAAGCCCGGCCAATCAAAGGGAGGCGGCGATGACCGCTGTTCCTTGGGGATTGCTCCCATCCCCACCCAAGCCGCCAACAACCACAGCGGAACCGAAAGGGCAAAGAGCCAGCGATAGCCCAGGGTAGTGGCAAAATACCCCCCAATGGCAGGGCCCACGAAAAAGGGGAGCAACATGGCGTTGCTCCAGATGATGGTGATCAGGCCGTGACGGCGGGGATCGGAATTGGCCAGGAACAACGATTGGCTCAACGGAACCAGCAAGCCTGCCGCCAAGCCCTCCAAGGCACGACTAACGAGCAAGATCCACAAATTCTGGGTAGTTGCCGAGACCACACTCCCGACCGTCGCCAGGCCACAGGCGGCGACAAAGACCCGACGACTACCAAAGCGGGCCGTGGTCCAAGGCATGATGGTAATGCCCACGGACCAATTGACAATGAAATAGGTCAGGGTCCAAAGAGCATGGTCGCTACTGGTGGCAACCCCCCCTGCCACATAGGGGAATATCCCCTGAACAGCGGCACCATTGAGGGAGCCCATGGCCAGCCCCAGGCCCACACCAGTCAAAAGCCGCCAAGGCAAGCCTTGGGATGACACCGTCACCATTTTCTCCCGATCAGTCACTGGTCATACCCTATGCTGTGGAATACTATTGGTCCAATGGAATTTTTTGGCCAAAAACATCGAGATTTCCGATGAAATGGCAACTGGAAGATCTGCTGGCCTTTTTGGCCGTGGCGGAGAGCGGCAAAGTGGGTCTGGCGGCAAGGCGACTCCACCGCAGCCAACCCACCCTCTCGGGGCGCCTGCAGCGTCTGCAGGAGAGTATTGGCGAGCCTCTCTATCAGCGCCAGGGCCGCCAGCTGGTCCTCACCCCCAGCGGTCAGTCTTTGCTTCCCCTCTTGCGCCGCCTGCGCGAGGATCTCGCCGAGATAGACGATTGGGCCCAGCGACGCCAGCGGCTCCAGGAAGGGAGCATTCGCATTGCTGCTAGCACCACCGTTGCCAATTATTTTCTCATGGATCATCTGGCCCGTTTTCGTGCCCAATATCCAGCCATCGAGCTGCGCCTAAAGACGGGCTCCTTTGAAATTGCCGAAATGGACTGGAACGATTGGGATCTGCTGTTTACGGAGGAGTCCATTGCCCGGGAGCGCATCCCCGGTCATATCCAGCAAGAACCCTGGCGGGAGGATGAACTGGTGGCCATTCTCCCCCGAACTCACCCCTGGGTCCTGGGCGGGCGCCGAGAGGTGAGCTGGGAAGAGGTCCTGCAGGAACCCATTGTCTGGCGAGAGCCTCATTCGGGCATTCGCAAACGGGTGGAACAAACCCTACGGGAGCGTGGATTGAAACCCAGCTACACCGTCGAGGTGACCGGTGTGGAAGGATTACGGGAGGCAGTGGCGGCAGGGCTTGGTATCGGATTTGCGTCGGTCGAGGCCCTGGACAAGGTGCGCTGGCCCCTGGCCTCCCTGCGCCTGGACCCACCCCATGGACTGTTCTGGACCCTCTATGTGCTCCACCCGGCCCCGGACTGCTGTTCTGCGGCCTTGCGGGCCCTCCTTTCACTGCTGCGCCGACCTGCCGCAGCCACTCAGGAAGATTCCAGCAGAATACAAGCCCCGTAACCTCCTGCTGGATGCTCCAACCAGATCAAGGGCAAATCAGGGCGCTTTTGCATCAAGGCCTCTTCCGCATCCCCCGTCTCCAGAATCAGGGCCCCGCCATTGTGTAGATATTGGGGAGCCTGCTCTAAGAGAGGAAGCAGGTAATCCAGCCCATCCACTCCTGCGGCCAGGGCAATCCTCGGTTCGTGCTGGTATTCGGGGGGGAGACTCGCCATGGCCTTGGCATCCACATAGGGAGGGTTACTGACAATCAGATCGTATCGCTCTCCCTGCAAACCCGCAAAGAGATCCGACTGGAGTAAGCGAATACGCTGGGCAAAGCCGTGTTCACGAACATTCTCTGCTGCCAGAGCAAGGGCCTCGGCCGAAACATCCACGGCATCTACCATAGCCTCTGGAAAGCGCTCGGCCAAGGCCACCGCCAGGCAGCCACTGCCCGTACCCACTTCCAGAATTCGCTGCACTTGCTGTGCATCTACCCAAGGGGCAAAACCCTCCTCGAGGAAGGGCTCCAGTAGACTGCGCGGGATCAGGACCCGTTCGTCCACACGATATCGTCGCCCGGCAAACCATGCCTCTCCCAGGATGTACGCCGTCGGTCGGCGCAGGATTTCCCGCTGGTAGAAGGCGTCGAGAACGGATTGACGCTCCGCGGTCGTCAGTCGGGCCCCCAGGAATTCCGGAAGCTCCTCGGGTTCCAGGGCGAGCCGCCTGGCCAGCAATGCGGCTGCCTCGTCCCTGGGGGTCTGAAAGCCCTGACTGCAATCGACACCCGCAGCCGCCAGACGACTGGTTCCATAACGCCAGAAATCACCCAAGTTCTCCAAGCTCGCTGCCGCGTCATAATATCTGGCAAAACGCATCAGCCAAGCTCCAACCAGACCGGGCAGTGATCGGAGCCCTGGACCTCCGTCGCGATCCCGGCACCTTGAACCCGCGACCATAGGCTTTCATGGACCCAGATATAGTCCAGGCGCCAACCCACGTTTCGTTCCCGCGCTCCAGTGCGCTGACTCCACCAGGAATAGACCACCTCCTGGGGATGGAGGCGGCGAAAACTATCGATCCACCCCGCCTGGGCAAAACGATCGAGCCACGCCCGCTCTTCCGGGAGAAAGCCCGAAATCTTTTGGTTTTCGCGAGGGCGGGCCAAATCGATGGGTTGGTGGGCAGTATTCACATCGCCACAAAATATGCTGGGCCGCCCCTCGGCCCAACGTTCTTGCAGACGGGTCAGGAAAGCAGCATAAAAATCGAGCTTGTACTGCAGGCGATGGGCATCTTTTTTGCCATTGGGAAAGTAGACATTATACAGGTCAAAATCACCACAATCATGGACGAGCACCCGTCCTTCCCGATCCCAGACCTCCTGGCCCAGGCCTCTGGCCAACAACGGTCGGGGCTTGCGAAAAAAAGTCGCCACCCCGCTATAGCCCGCCCGCTCGGCCACCGCCCAATCGCTTGTATAGCCAGGCAAATCCACTTGTTCCCTGGGCAGGGTCTTGGGGTCCACCTTGCACTCCTGCAAACAAAGAACATCGGGTTGCGTCTCGGCTACCCATTGGCCAAGCCCCTTCCGACGCGCGGCCCGCCAGCCGTTGATGTTCCAGCTATACAGGCGCATTCAGCGCACTACCCGAACCGCCAGAAAATCGCCTTTGGCCAGCACCGACTCCAGCAAAGTTCGCGCCTCGGCCGTACCGGCATCCTGGGGGAGAGTCGGCAGCACGTCGCGCGCCGCGCGGGGACTGATGACCCCATGACGGATGGCGAGCTGGTAGAGCAACTGGATAGAGGCGGCATTATCGGGTCGATGCACCAGGGTCTGCCGAAGTTCGGCGCGCGGACCTCCATAAAACAAGAGCTCTTTGATGCCCTCCACCGTCATTTCTTTGGTCATGATCCCTTCTTTTCCTCTTTGGCCATTTTGCCCCCGTACGACCTAGGCAATTTTGCAAAATTCTGTACCTGGATACCCCAATAACCTGCCTCGGACAAGCAGGGCCCCATGGCATGATAGGCGGGCAGTAGACGATCCAGGAGACCCCAAGGCGGACGAATGAAGCAAAGACCGGAACCGGTCATCCGCTCAACCCCCGACTCCTCGGCAAAAGCAAGCTCAATGACCTGGAAGTCCATCTGTCGTCGCAAATCTTGCCAGAGTCGAGCGATCTTAGCGCGGTTCTTTCTAGGGTACCACAGCAAAAAGCTTCCTTGGGGCCAGCGCTGCCGGGCTTCCAGAAGGGCATCCGTCAGGCGCTCCCATTCATCGGCCCGCTCGTAGGGTGGATCGATGAGCACCAGGCCCCGACCTTCCCGCGGCGGCAAGTGTCCACGCAACAGGGCATAGCCATCCTCGGCAAACACGCTGGTGTTGGGGCGACGCTGCAGCTCCTGTCGCAATCTCGCAGCCACGGCAGGGGCCAACTCTCCCACTACCATCCGGTCCTGGGGACGCAGCATGCGGGCGGCCAGGAGCGGAGATCCCAAATAGCTGGTCAAGGTGTCCCCCGGATTTTCCCTCGCCAACAAGTCCAACCAGGGACCCAAGGCCGGGAGATTTCGGCGTTGCTCCCAAAGCCGCTGCACCCCTTGCCGGGCCTCTGCCGCAAAGCCCAGTTCATACCGTCCTGCCCCTCCATGCGTATCCATAAAAAACAGTGGCTTATCTTTTTTGCCAAGCAATTCCAGCGCCAAAACCAAGGCAAGATGTTTGCTGCAATCGGCAGCGTTGCCAGCATGAAACTGATGTTGATAATTCATTCAATGGATCTCCAGAGGACAGATTCTAGCAGGAAAGTGGCCACCGCACCGGCAATGGGCACCCTTCACTTGGCTTCCCCGGCAGCTTTGGTCATCATAGAAGAGAAATCCTTACGCCGGAGCAAGCTCATGCGCCTCTATGTCACTCCTACCAGTCCCTATGCGCGAAAAGTTCGTATCGCCCTGATGGAAAAAGGGCTTGCCTTTGCGCTGGAGAAGGTGGATTTACGCGACCCCGATCATGGGGCGCGGCAATGGAATCCCTTGGGCAAGATTCCCGTACTGGTTACCAATGCCGGCGAAGCCTTTTTCGATTCTGCAGTCATCCTGCAATATCTGGAAACAATTCATCCCCAACCACCGCTCTTGCCGACAGAGCCCATGGCCAGACTGGCGTGCTTGCGTCTGGAAGCCTTGGCCAATGGAATTATGGATGCAACGGTTGCCTGGGTGCAGGAGCAACGTCGAAGCAAGGATTGTCAAGACCCTGCCTTGCTCCAAAAGCTGCGTAACAAAACCCAAACCGCCCTGGCTTATCTGGAGGAACAAAGTCGCCATTGGCAGGCACCCAGGCCAAAGGAGCCGCTGCCACTGGGACAAATCGGTGCCGTCGCCGCCATCGGCTATGTCGATCTGCGGGCACCCGAGTTGCTGGTTCCCTACCCCGATCTCCAGCATTGGTTCCAGTCGCTCCGGGATCGTCCCAGTGTCGCCCAGACGATGCCGGAATAACATCGGGTGAAAGTCGCCACCTGGAACGTCAACTCCCTCAAGGTCCGCCTGCCGCAAGTCCTGGATTGGCTGCAGCAGCACGATCTGGATGTTCTTTGCTTACAAGAAACCAAAGTACCCGATGCGCGTTTTCCCCAGGCAGAATTTGCCCGCCTTGGGTACCAATGCCTCTATCATGGGCAGGCTACCTACAATGGCGTAGCCATCATCAGCCGCCACCCCCTCACCAACACCCAGCTGGACTGGCCCGATGGCAGTGACGGTCAAGCCCGCATCTGTGCGGCAACGGTAAACGACCTGCGGGTAATTGATGTGTATGTACCCAACGGCCAGAGCCTTGGCAGTGAAAAATACGCTTACAAAATTGCCTGGTTGCAACGGCTCCGGCAGCTGCTGCAACAGGAACTGGCGCGCTGGCCGCGCCTGCTGCTCCTGGGGGATTTCAACATTGCCCCCACCGATCTGGACGTGTACGACCCCGCCGCCTGGGGGGAGGATATCCTTTGTTCTCCTGCCGAACGGGCCGCCCTGCAAGAACTGCTGGAGTTAGGCTTGCGGGATCTTTTCCGCGAACGCTATCCAACGGAGCGGGCATATAGCTGGTGGGACTACCGTGCCGCCAACTTCCGTCGTAATCTGGGACTGCGCATCGATTTGATTCTGGGCTCTACGGAACTGGGTATGGGATCATTCCAGATGGGCATCGATCGGGATGCCCGGGCCGCAGAGCGTCCTTCGGATCACGCCCCTGTTTGGCTGTACTGGGAGGAGAGCAAATGATCGGGATCTTACTGGTCAACCTGGGTACCCCCGATGCCCCTACGACACCGGCGCTCCGCCGGTATCTGCGAGAATTCCTGAGTGACCCCCGGGTAGTGGAAATCCCGCGCTTGCTCTGGTGGCCCATCCTCAATGGCCCCATCCTGCTCACCAGACCGGCGCGCTCGGCGCGGGCCTATCGCAAAGTCTGGATGGAGGATGGCTCTCCCCTCCTGGTCTACAGCCAGAGACTGGCCAGCAAACTGCAAAAGGAGTTCGATACCCATTCCCCGCATCGCTATCGGGTGCAATTGGCCATGCGCTATGGTAACCCAAGCATCCAGTCGGGCCTCGAAGCTTTGCGGGAATTGGGTTGCGAGCAACTGCTGGTGGTCCCTCTGTATCCCCAGTACGCCGCCGCCACCACCGCCACCACCTTCGATGAGGTAGCCAGGATTTTACGGCATTGGCGAAATCTTCCGGAGCTCCACCTGGTCCGCAGCTGGCACCAAGACCCCCGGTACATCGAGGCCCTGGCCCGCAGCGTCCGGGAATACTGGCAGGAACATGGCCAGCCAGATCGCTTGCTGATTTCCTTTCATGGTTTGCCCGAACGCAATGTAACCCTTGGCGACCCCTACCGACAGGAGTGCGAGACGACTACCGCCCTCTTGGTGAAAGCCTTGGGGCTCACCGATGAGCAATGGCTGCAGACCTTTCAAAGCCGCTTTGGTCCTGCCCGCTGGCTGCAACCCTATACCGACAAGACCCTGGAACAACTGGGAAGCCAAGGAGTGGGTCGGGTGGATTGCCTGTGCCCCGGCTTTGCCTGCGACTGCCTGGAAACCCTGGAAGAAATAGCCATGGGCGGTAAAGAGGTATTTCTCCATGCCGGTGGCAAAAGCTTTCACTATATCCCTGCCCTCAATGATCAATCATCCTGGGCTCGCGACTTTAGTGGAATTCTGTTGGACCACCTCCCAGGCCAATAAAGGTTTTTTGCGCCTCTGCCAGCCAGCCTTTACACTATCATTGCCAAATCAGCCACGGGAAGGAAAGCCCACCATGAAAATCGCCAAGGATTGTGTTGTCACCCTAGATTATACCCTCACCGATGAAGACGGCGAGATCCTCGACAGCTCCGTGGGCGATGAACCCCTCCGGTATCTCCACGGCCATGGTGAGATTGTTCCAGGACTCGAGCGGGCCCTGCAAGGTCACGAACCCGGTGATCGTGTACAGGTGGATGTAAGTCCCGAAGATGGTTACGGAGAATGGGACGAAGACCTGGTGGAAATCGTCGATAGGGAGGATTTCGATGATCCAGAAGAATTGGAAATCGGTGCCCAATTTGAAGTGGACACGGACGAAGGAGTCCGTATCGCCACGGTCATAGAAATGGAAGGAAATGAGATCACCGTTGATCTCAATCATCCCTTGGCCGGCATGCAACTGCACTTTGATGTGACCGTGAGCGAGGTTCGTAAGGCCAGCGATGAGGAGCTTGCCCACGGTCATGTGCATGGACCCCACGATCACGATTGAGTAGGCATGCCGGAGGCGATCCACATCCTCGGAATGATGTCCGGGACCAGCGCCGATGGCATGGATGCTGCCCTATTGCGATGGACTGGGGAAGGACCCGGGAGTCTACTGGGACATTGGCACTCTCCCTATCCTCCGGATTTCCAGGAACAGATCTTTGCCGCCCAAGGATCTGTTTCGGCCACGATCCTGGCCCGCCTGGATCGCCAACTGGGCCTGCGCCATGGGGCCTTTGCCGTGGAACTGCAACGACAGGGTGCCTCTTTTGATCTGGTGGCAATGCATGGACAGACGGTTCTCCATCAACCCGATGATCCCTATCCACATACCCTCCAGATCGGTTCGCCCTATGATCTGGCCGAGGCATCAGGGGTCACCGTGGCCCATGACTTTCGCCGTGCTGACCTCTGCGTCAACGGCCAGGGTGCCCCGTTGACCCCTTTGTACCACCAGGTACTGCTGGCCAGATCCGAGCCCATCCTGGTCCTGAATCTTGGCGGCATGGCAAATCTAAGCTGGATTCCCGCCCACGGCAGCACCGCCCCCCTTCAAGCCTTCGATAGCGGTCCTGGGAACGTCCTCCTAGATGCCGCCGTGCAATGGCTGAGCCAGGGCAAGCTTCGTTTTGACCAGAACGGCCATTGGGCCCACACCGGACAGGTAAACGAAGAGGTACTGTCACGCTGGCTCCGCTGGGAATATTTCCAGAAGCCCCCTCCCAAAAGCACGGGTCGAGAACTCTTCAACCAAGGTTTGGTCCAGGAGCTCTGGCAACAATGGCAGGGTTCCCAGGCAGATTTTCTTGCTACCCTCACGGCCCTGACTGCCCGCTCCATAGCACAAGCCGTGCAAGACTGGTTGCCGCCAGCTAGGAAAATGCTCGTTTTTGGCGGGGGAGCCCGCAATCTATTGCTCATGGAACAGTTGCGTTTGGCCCTCCCCGAAATCGTTATGGAGACTGGCGATGTGGCTCTTGGGATCCCCGTGGAGGCCCTGGAGGCCATGGCCTTTGCGTGGTTAGGGGGACAGTGCCTCCTGGGGTTCGCACCAGCCCTGGCGGGCGTCACGGGGCAGCAACATCCCATGGTGCTGGGAAGCCTCTATCCCGGGCGCAACTGGTCCAGCCTCTGTGCCGCCATCTCCCCTTGGCATGCTGCCCGCATCACTCCCTTGGACAACGCACAATGAAGCTCCTTCCCAGCGGCTCCGCCACCGTCTGTGGCATCATTGGCCAACCGGTCAGCCATAGCCTCTCGCCCTGGATGCATCAGCAATTTGCCCAGCAACTTGGGCTGGATTTTCTTTATGTCCCCTTTCCCGTAGCCAAAGCAAACCTGGCGACGGCCTTGCGAGGGATGCAGGCGCTGGGTTTACGGGGTTGTAACGTCACCATTCCCCATAAAGAAAATCTCCTGCCGTTGCTTAGCGACATCACCCCCAGAGCCAAAGCCATCGGTGCGGTCAATACCTTGGTTTTTGGCGACTCCGGCATTCTTGGGGACAATACCGACGGGATCGGCTTCGAACGCGCCCTGCGCCGCCATGGCGTTCCCCTGCAAGGACCCAGCCTGATCATTGGCGCAGGCGGAGCCGCGCGGGCGATCCTCCAGGCTTTGGGAGAATGCGGCGCTACCCCCATCTATCTGGCCAATCGCACCGTTCAGCGCGCACAGCATCTGGCCACCCAATTCCCCCATCTCCCCCTGGTTGCTCTTCCCCTGGAAGCCACCGTACTATCTGCCTTGCTCCCCGAAATTCAGCTCCTGGTCAACACCACCAGCCGTGGCCTGCAGGGCGAAAATCATCCCGAAATCCACCTGGAGCAACTGCCATCCTCTTGTGTCCTCTGTGATATCGTCTATAACCCCTTACCAACTCCGCTCCTTGGCGCAGCCGCGGCGCGCGGCTTGCACTGCGTCGATGGCTTGGGCATGCTCGTCGAGCAAGGGGCAGAAAGTTTTCGAATTTGGACCGGTCAGATGCCGGAGACTGCTGCTGTTGAGGACCTTCTACGAGAATGGCTGTCACACCCGAACTCGCAACCCTGACCCCGCTTTTGCGGGGTATTGCTGCTGCTGGCCTGGCTACCGAGGAAACCTTGCTTCGGCTGATCAATGATCCTGACCGCAAGCAACGACCGCTCCTTGGGTTTTTGGTGGAGAAAAAGGCCCTGGCGCCCTTGGCGCTCATGCAATATCTGGGGGATCGGTACAAGATACCCATGTTGGACCTGGACGCTGTGGTCCTGGACGAAAAGGTCATTCGCCGCATCGATCGCAGCCTGCTGGAACGCCACCAGGTCCTGCCCATTTCCCTACATGGGGATACCCTCTATCTGGCTATGGCTGATCCCACCGATGTCAAGGCCAGCGAAGATATCCGCTTCAACAGTGGTGGGCTGCAGATCTCTCCGATCCTGGTCGAAGCCGACAAGCTGAGCAGGCTCGTCGCCGAATACAGCGGGGCCCTGCAAAATGATCTGCAGGATTTTTTTGCCACGGAGGAAGGTACTGAGGAGCGTGAGGAATTTGATCTTGCCGGTGATGCCCGAGGCGATGATGCGCCGGTGGTGCGCTTTGTCCAGCAGCTACTGTTGGATGCCATCCAAAAGGGGGCGTCCGATATCCATATCGAACCCTATGAGCGGGACATCCGGGTTCGCTACCGCCTCGATGGCGTTCTCCAGGATGTCCTCCATCCGCCGCTGGGACTGCGGGAGGGTATTACTTCCCGTCTGAAGATTCTCTGCCATCTCGACATTGCGGAACGGCGCTTGCCCCAGGATGGACGCCTACGGGTACGCGTTCCCCCCAATCGCACCATCGACTTTCGGGTTTCCTTTCTCCCCACTAGTTTTGGAGAGACCATTGTCCTGCGTCTCCTCGACCCGGCCAGTTCCAAAGTCCCCATCGAGGCCCTGGGGTTTTTGCCCGAACAACAACAAGCCTTTCACGAGGCCATTCATCGTCCCTACGGCATGATTCTGGTCACCGGGCCCACGGGGTCCGGCAAGACCACCACCCTCTACACCGCCCTCAATATCCTCAACGATGGGCTCGTCAACATCAGTACCGCCGAGGACCCGGTGGAAATCCCGGTCTATGGCATCAACCAGGTCAACATCAATGAACGGATTGGCCTGAATTTTGCGTCAGCGTTACGCTCTTTTTTGCGTCAAGATCCAGACATCATCATGGTTGGCGAAGTGCGCGACCTGGAGACTGCCGAAACCGCCGTCAAGGCGGCGCAAACCGGGCATTTGGTCTTGGCCACCCTGCATACCAATGACGCTCCCCAGAGTCTCACTCGCCTGGAAAATATGGGTATTCCCAGCTATAACATAGCTGGTAGCGTCCATCTGGTCATGGCCCAACGCCTGGTACGCAAACTCTGCACCGCTTGCAAAAAACCCCATCGGGTCCCCGAGATCGCGCTCCTGGAGGCTGGATTTCGGGAAGAAGAACTGGGTGGGTGGACGCCTATGGGGCCGGTGGGCTGTGAACAATGCAATGGTACCGGTTATCGCGGGCGCATGGGTGTCTATCAGGTCATGCCCATCAGCGATGCCATGCGCGAAATCATTCTGCGGGGTGGCACCGCCCTGGAGATTGCCCGGCAAGCCGAGGCCGAAGGAATACGGACCATGCGCCGTTCGGGCCTGCTGCGGGTCAAGGAAGGGGTCACCAGCCTGGACGAAGTGCTGCGCGTTACCAATCGCTAGCCCATGTCTACCCTCCCCTGGCATACCCTGAAACACTCGGGCTCCAGCCGGAAGATCGCATGGTATCGGCTTCTCGTGGCGATCATCCTGGTCATCATCAGTTATCTCCCCCGCCAGAACCTCTGGTCTATGCCCCCAGACGAGCTCAGGGCCTTGCATGGCATCGCCATTCTTGCCCTGCTTTGGAGCCTGGGGGTGCTGATCGCCAACAGGGTAATTTCTGCCTCCCATCCGCAGGGCCTGCGTCTGGGGATTGGCTTGATGGATGCGATACTGGTCCTGGCATTTTTTTATGTCAGTAATGGCCTGGCCGGTCCCCTAGCGATCTTGCCCCTTCTCCTGGTCATTGCCAATGCCTATCAACTCCGCGGCGCACTGGCCCTCGCGCAGCTCTGGATCCTCATCCCCCTGACCATCCTGATCAGCCTGCTGCGTACGGGAGAAGTCATCACCGTACCCACATTGATCTATGCGCTGGCGCTCGTCGCTGTTGCCTTTCTCGCGGACAATCTGGTCCGTAACCGGGAGCGAAGCGCTCGCCGCGATGCCGAACAAGCCCGCGAGATTTTTGATCTCAACGCTCTCAACCGGGAGATCATCCAACAGGTGGATACTGGCCTTATGGTATTGGACCGTCAGCATCGAATCCTGTTCAGCAATCCTTTGGCCCGACAGATGATTCATCTGGCCGAAGAACCCGCCTTGCCCGTAGCCCTGGATCTGTTTCGACCAGATTTTGCAGAATTGCTCAACCATGGGGGTGATCAAGACGAATGGGAGGTGCAAGTCTCGGGGGATGCCGATTTGCGTGCACGAAGTTTGCTGGTCCGCAGTTCGTCCTTGCCCGGTACACCCTTTCGACTGCTCAGTCTTCGCGATGGCACGGCCCTTCGCGAACGACAGCGAGAACAGCAAATGGCAGCCCTCGGCCGTCTGGCTGCCAACATCGCCCATGAAATTCGCAATCCATTGAGTGCGATCCGTCATGCTGCCCAGCTGCTCGCCGAACAGGCACTGGAATCCAGGGCCCTGCGCTTGCTCAACATCATCGAACGGGAGTCCAGGCGCCTGGATCACATCGTCGATGCCGTACTGCAAATGGCACGACCCCGACCGGCGCATCCCCAGCCCATCTCCCTGGCCAGCTGGCTCCATACGACCCTGCAGCAGTTGGTCGCCGATCCGTCCATTGCCAGTGTTGCAATCCAGTACGAAATCCCCGAAAGTCTCCCGCTCGTTGCCTGTGATCCGGAACATCTCCAGCAGATTCTGGCCAATCTCTTACGCAATACCGCCCAACATGGGCACCTGCCAGAACAACACGGGCAAGTCAGCATCACTGCCAGGACTGTGTCGGGCGGTGGGGTAGAGCTGCGTCTGCGGGATTGGGGACCAGGGATTGCCAAAGAAAATCTGGAGCGCATTTTTGAACCCTTTTTTACAACCGCCTCCCTGGGTACCGGCTTAGGTCTTGCCATGGTTCGTGAATTACTGTTGGCCAATGGCTCGCGCATCGAACTACGCAACCACCCCGATGGTGGCGCCGAATTTTCTTTTGTGCTCCCCCAGTGGAACCTGGGAATGCTGCCGTGAGCGATTTTTCTCCATTGCTGCTGCACGCACTGGTAGTCGATGACGAAGTTGCCATCACCGAACTCCTGGATATCACCCTGTCCGGGATGGGCTTTACGGTGGCAACGGCCAACCTCTTGCAAGATGCCCTACAGTTGCTGCACCAGCAGAGCTTTCAACTCTGCCTGACGGATCTGCGTCTTCCCGACGGCAGCGGGATCGATCTGGTGCGGCAAATCCACCAACTCCAGCCCGAACTCCCCGTGGCCGTGATAACCGCCTATTCCTCCACGGAGGGTGCCGTCGAAGCGATGCAGGCCGGCGCCTTCGACTTCATGACCAAACCCATTGAACTGCCACGCCTGCGCCGACTGGTGCAACAAGCAAAAGAGCTCGGTCGGACCGTCACCCCGGCACCTGGGAGCAGCCTGGACCGGCTGGTGGGCCAGAGTCGCGCCATGGTCGACCTGCGCGAACAGATTCGCTTGCTGGGCCGAAGCAATGCCCCCGTCTTTATTGCTGGCGAATCGGGTACCGGCAAGGAACTCTGTGCCCGTGCCATCCACGATATGAGCCCCAGACGCGGGAAGGCTTTTGTTGCCGTCAACTGTGGTGCCATTCCTGAGGCCCTGGTAGAAAGCGAACTGTTTGGCAGTGAAAAAGGGGCCTTCACCGGCGCCGCCCAAAGGCGGGAGGGCCTTTTTCTCAAGGCCGATGGTGGGACCTTGTTCCTGGATGAGATTGGTGAATTGCCCATGACCGTGCAGGTAAAGTTGCTCCGTGCCCTCCAGGAGCGAAGTATCCGTCCCGTTGGCGCCAGTAGCGAAATCCCCATTGATATTCGGCTGATCACTGCTACCCATCGCAACCTGCAGGAAATGGTGAACAATCAGACCTTTCGTTCGGATCTCTACTATCGGATCCATGTGGTACCCTTGCAGATCCCCCCCTTGCGGGAACGACGGGAAGATATTCCCATCCTGGTCCAGACCCTCGTAGCAAGAATCGCGAAACGTCAGGGACGGCAAGCACCTACCGTCAGTGCGGAGGCCCTGCGCTGGCTGCAACAGCAAAACTTCCCGGGTAATGTCCGCGAACTGGAAAACTTACTCGAATATGCCCTTGCCATGGGCCATGGCACGACCCTGGAGCGAGAGGACCTGGTCCTTCCAGGCAGTACCGCCCCAAAGACAAAAGTGACTACGGAACCCCTCCGCAGCCCCCTGGTAAAGTGTTTAGCCCGGGCCGAGGCACTATTGCTCCAAGAAGAGATGACCCGTAGCCGGCAAAACCATGGTCTTTGTGCAGCCAGTCTCGGAATCAGCCCTCGTTCTTTGGCCCTTCGCCAACAACGTTCCCCTCAGGAAGACCCATGACTCCTCCCCTTGCGTGGCCCTTGCTTGCCCTCTTGGGCCTACTCATCGGCAGCTTTCTCAATGTGGTGGTTCACCGTCTCCCGCGCGGTGAATCCATTGCCTTTCCCGGATCCCATTGCCCCCATTGTGGCCATTCCCTTGGGGCCTTAGACAATATTCCGCTACTGAGCTGGATCATCCTGGGCGGCCGCTGTCGCTACTGTCGCGCCGGAATTTCCTGGCGCTATCCTTTAGTAGAAGGGAGCGCCGCCTTCCTTGCTGTACTCGCCTTGGCCAATGTGGGTTGGCAGTGGCGCTTGCTCCCCGCACTACTTTTCCTCTGGGCACTTCTGAGTCTGACTTTTATTGACCTGGAAACTTTTTTATTGCCAGACTGGATCACCAAGCCTGGGATGGTCCTGGGACTTCTTCTCAATGCCACGAGCTGGTGGACTCCCGCCTTTGCCTTTTGTACGCCCCTCGACGCCCTTCTGGGACTTGTGCTGGGCTACGGCCTCCTGCGCGGCTTTGCCGAACTCTATCGCTGGCTGAAAGGACAGGAGGGGATGGGCCACGGCGATTTCAAACTCCTGGGCATGATTGGCGCCTGGCTGGGCTGGCAAGATATGCTCCTGGCCATCTTTCTTGCGGCCTTGAGCGGTGGACTGATCGCTACCTTGATCCTGCTTGCTGGCAAAGGGCGCAACACGGAAATCCCCTTTGGGCCCTATCTCGCCCTGGGTGGGGCATTGATGCTGCTGTGGCCAAGGCCCATCACGACCTTCTTTTTTCATCTAGGGGTTGCATAAGCGTGCACCGAATCGGCTTGACCGGTGGTATTGCCAGCGGTAAAAGCCTTGCCGCCGAAATTCTGGCAAACCAAGGTGCCAGGATTCTGGATGCCGACCTCATCGCCCGGGAACTGGTTGCCCCCGGGCACCCCAACGTCCACCAGATCGGACAATATCTCGGTCCCCAATACCTTTGTGGTCAGACCCTGAACCGGGAGCTCCTACGGCAGCGAATCTTTGCCGATCCCACTGCCAAGGCCTGGCTTGAGCAACTCTTGCATCCCCAGATTCGGGCAGAGTTACTTCGACAAAGCAGCCTCCTGGAGGGAGAGGAGCCGGTGATTTGGGTAGTCCCGCTGCTGGTCGAAGGAAACTACCAAAAGCTGTTGGATGGGGTGCTGCTGATCGATGCACCCGTTTGGCTACAACGGGAGCGACTGCGGCTGCGCGGTTGGGATCTGGCTACGGCCGGGCGCGTCATTGCCCAACAAAGCCACGCCGAAGAGCGGAGAAAGATCGCAACCTGGATCATTCCCAATCTCCAAAGCCCAGCGGAACTCTCCAAGCGCCTACAACACTGGTGGAAAAGCCTGCGCTGAGGCTTTGCAGCTTGCACAAGCTTGTGGCACTCTCCTTACACTGCCCTTCGGTAGGACCTTCATGGCTTTCTACGAATACGCCTTACAGGAACGGATTCGCGCCCTGCTGCGCCTGGAGGATCTTTTTCGCTGCCTCGATCGCGATCTGGCCGATCCCGGCGAATTACGCGGGATCTTGCGCAGTTATCTGGAGATCCTGGATTTTTGTCAACGCCCAGAGCTGCGCATGGATCTGCTGCTCGAGCTCGACCAGATCCACCAAAACCTCCAGCACTGGTCCCGTTCCAGCCAAACCGACAGCCAAGCCCTCCAACAGTGGGACGAACGCATCCTCGCCCAACAGCAGAAATTACGCAAACAAGCACAAAGCTTTGGCGAAAGTTTGCGACACCAAGAAATCCTCCAGTTGGCGCGGGGACGACAGGCCGTGGCTGGGGGACTGACCCGTACCGACCTCCCTTTGTTGCGGTTTTTTGAACAACAAGCACCCAAGATTCGCAGCGACCAATTCGTGCGCTGGCGGCGGGAGCTCGACACCTTGGAAGAGAGTACCCAGCTGATCCTGACCTTTTTACGAGAATCCCTGGATGCCCGCGTAGAGCATGCCGAAGGGGGTCGTTTTTCCATGCCCCTGGATCCCCGGCACAGCGTTTCGCTCCTGCGGCTGGAGCTTGCCGATGACCTGGACGCCTATCCCAAAATCAGCGGGGGAATCCATCGGCTGCATATCCAGTTTCTCTGCTGGATAGACCCAGGTCCCAGCCGCGCGGTAGAATCTAGTTTTCCATTCCGCTTGGCCCTGAGCGCCTGTTGAATTGTCCCAAAGGACCTGAAAATGCAAATCGGCACTACCTTAAGTCAGTTTATTTTGGAAGAAACCCGGTTATACCCCAATGCCTCCGGTGATTTTGCGGCATTGCTCAATGACCTTATGGTTGCTTGCAAATACATTGGTTCCCAGGTCTATCGTGGTGCCCTGGTGGGCGCCCTGGGCAGTGCGGAGACGGGAAATGTCCAGGGCGAAGTGCAAAAGAAGCTGGACGTCATTGCCAATGATGCCATTTTGCATTCCATGGACTGGACAGGACATCTGGCAGGTATGGTCTCCGAAGAAGAAGACGGCCCCTACGCCATCCCTGCCGGAATCCCGCGGGGTAAGTATCTCCTGCTTTTTGATCCGCTCGATGGCTCCAGCAATATCGATGTGGGGATCAGCGTCGGCACGATCTTTAGCATCCTCAAAGCCCCGACCCCGGGCAAGGATGCCTGCCTGGAGGACTTTCTGCAGCCCGGCACCCAGCAGGTCTGTGCGGGCTACGCCCTCTACGGCTCCAGCAATATGCTCGTGTACAGTACCGGTTACGGGGTCAATGGCTTTACCTTACTCCCCGAGATTGGGGAATACCTCCTTACCCATCAGCAGATGCGTATTGCCGAAGACACCAGCGAATATGCCATCAACATGAGCAATTACCGGCACTGGGAGTCCCCCGTGCAGCGCTATATTGATGAACTTCAGCAGGGCAAGAGCGGACCACGCCAACGGGACTTTAACATGCGCTGGGTCGGCTCCATGGTTGCCGATGTTCATCGCATCCTCTGTCGGGGGGGGATCTTTCTGTATCCCTTCGACACCCGGGATCCCCAAAAACCGGGCAAACTCCGCTTACTCTACGAGGCCAATCCCATGAGTTTCCTCATCGAACAGGCGGGTGGTGCCGCCAGTACCGGAAGACAGCGGATTCTCGAGATCCAGCCCGAGAGTTTACATCAGCGGGTCCCGGTGATTCTGGGGGCCAAAAACGAAGTACAACGGCTCATTGCATATTACTCCGAAAATCCACGGTAGCATTCCAGAAAAAACCCCTGAAGTCTGGCTGACTTCCGGGGTTCTCCAACACTAGCGCAGGCGCTGGGCCTTAGAGGATCCCAGAGATCGAGTGCACCAGTTGAGCCTGCAGCACTGGCAACGCCTTGTTAAATGATAGATTCACCTGATTGGCCGTAGAGACAATCCGGGTACGGTAATCTATCCAATGGCCCTCGCCAGAAATTTGCTGGGTGGTGGTCGTACTGGTTCCCTGTTGCAGATTGGCATTGGTCTGTTGCTGCACAGCCTGCTTGCTTCGCACGGCAACCTGAACGTCGGTGATCATGGCGTAGGTGGTATTTTTTACCAAAGAGTCGGCGACCAGACCGATGGCACCTCCCACCAGGGCCCCAGCGCCAGTACTCGTCCAGTTATGGCCAATGACCGCGCCCGCTGCCGCACCAAAGGCCGCGCCACCATAGCCATTGCTAAGGGATTCCCTGGCCGCTGCCTCTGCCATCTTGCCAACGGACAGAACATTGATTTGCAATAAATAATGCGCTTGGTTATAGGGGACGATGCGGTAGCCTTGATTGGTCAGGTTCGCGTCGATTTCCTGCTCAAGGGCGGCAACGTTGAGGTTCTTGTCGGAGGTATTTTTGAACTGCACATAGACCGTCTGTTCCGATGGCGGCACAGGATTGAGAAATATCGTATTGGACATCTTGGTTTGCACTTCCAGATCTTTGTGCTCCAAGGCCACCTGGGTGGCAGCACAACCAGAAAGGGCGACAGCAGAACCTGCCAGCAGACCATATCCCAACAAACGGAACGAAGAACTACGCAGAACAGACATGTTTCCTCCAGAAACGAGGACCTTGCGGCCACAGTTAAGAATGTTACTTTTTCGTCCCGGAATTTTAGAAGATAATGGGTAACTTGCAAAGCGCTCATAAACTTATCTTGCCAATTCTGGAAATTGATCTAAATTTACCAAGGAGTCAGTCAATGCATGGGGGTCTGCAATTGTTACCTGAATCCGCCAAGCCCCATCTGTTGGGAGCTGTATACAGCTGGTGTGTTGAGCAGGGTTTAACGCCACACATTGTGGTGCTGGTGGACTACCCAGGGGTGGAGGTCCCGGCTGGTTATGCACGTGATGGCAAAATCGTCCTCAACATCTCTCCCTCGGCAACCCACGGGCTGGTCTTTCAGGATTCCTGGATTCACTTTCAGGCTCGCTTTGGCGGAGTAGGGCGAAAAATCAGCATACCTATGGCTGCCATAGTGGCCATCTATGCGGCCGAAACCCAGGAGGGAATGGGCTTTGCTGAACCGGTGATCCCACGAGAGAATATCGTCCAAGCCGACGTGCCCTCCACCGCCGAAAAAAAACCAGGACTGCGAGTCATCAAATGAAACTCTGCATCGGCGTTTGTACAGTTGTTTCCTGCTGCCTGCTGCCGTTGACTGCCTTGGCCGATATTTACGCTTATACTGGTGCCGATGGGGTCATTCACCTAACCAATGTTCCCCAGGGCAACAAGCGCTATCGCCTGGTCATGAAAACCCCCAAAATTCCTGTGGCGGTAGCACGAGCCGATTACAACCCCATTGCCAAAGCCAAGTTGCAACCCATTGTCCAGGCCAGTGCCCAGCAATATGGCGTCAGTCCTGCGTTACTCAACGCTGTCATCACTGTCGAATCAGGTTTCAACGCCGGCGCCGTATCTCCCAAAGGGGCCATGGGTCTTATGCAGCTCATGCCCGCCACCGCCCTTCGTTTTGGCGCCAACGACCCCTTCAATCCTGCGGAAAACATCCGCGCCGGGACCGCCTATCTTGCCGAGCTCCTTCATCGTTTCAATGGCGATCTGCACCTAGCCTTGGCCGCGTACAATGCCGGCAGCCAAGCGGTCATCCAGGCTGGCTACCATATCCCCCCTTTTCCTGAGACCCAAAACTACGTCCCCAGGGTAATGGCCTATTTTCACAAATACCAAGGCGGCGCCGACCTATCGGCCCCATCACCCATCGGCACGGAAAGTAGCTGGGTAAAGCCTATTATTCAGATATCCAGTCCATAGTGCTGCAATTTTTTGCGCAGGGTATTGCGGTTAATCCCCAAACATTGGGCAGCCAACCCCCGATGCCCATGGCAATGTTCCATCACCTTTTCAAGCACCGCCCGTTCCGCTTCCTCGAGGACTCGCTGGTAAAGATCTACGGCAGGTTGATCGCCCAAATCAGTGAAATACTGCTCTACTTCCTGCCGGACGCAATCTCGCAAACTTGTTCGCAGGTTCTGATTGCTCATGAAATCAGGGTTGGGTCAGCAAGGTGACTTGATAACCAGCAGCAGCCACAAGCCCTGGCCCTTGCAACACAAAAGTCGCAAGCTTGCCAGGCAGGAAACCATCCTCTGCCTGGACAGTAGCCGGCAAATATTGCGCAGGGGTGTAGGTCAAGGTTCGAATCGTTGAACCATAAGCATTGCTTAACACCACCTGGATGACCGGATACCGCTGTACCATACCCGAATGGTTTGCGAGTTCCCCCCGGATGACGACAAGATGGTTGGGAAGGGGAGTAACGCTACTTTTGACAATGATCAAATCTCGGTTCGGACCAGGCCAGGGATTGCTTACCCCCAAACTATGGGAAATATGAAGAATGCTGGAGCGAATTGGAGCAGAGGTCGCCAGGTAGGCATAGCTTCTGGTCCACCAAAGAACCTGGACGATCAATATGAAAAGTAACAGGAAAATGATCAGCAGGAGAAAAAATCTGCCCAAGGAAGAGCCTTCTCCTCGTTCCCGGTCAAAGGTCTTCGCCAAAGCAGGAGCAGAAACGGGTAGTTCAAAGACCTGGCCACAGACGCTACAGCGCAACAGACCTTGGTGTTCTTCGACAGCCAGGGGATCGACAGCAAAGGTCGATTCACAGCGGGGACACTGAACTTCCATGGATCTCTCCAGTTATGCGGGTTCCCGACAACAGCGACCAATCCTCTTGCCGCGCTGTCGGAGCAAAAGAAAAGTTGGCCTGGTAGGCAGTCTGCACCGCCTCTTCCTGCTCATGCAAGAGACCAGAGAGGACGAGGGCAGCCCCGGGTTGTGAAAACGCCGTAAGGGTAGGTGCCAGGGTAATGAGGGGCCCGGCCAAGATATTTGCCAGCACCACGGAATACTGGGCGACGGGCGCTTCCTCGGGGAGGAACAGCTGCAAACGCTCCCCAACACCATTCCGCTCAGCGTTCTCCCTGGCCACTTCCAGGGCAACGGGATCGGTGTCGACCCCCACCGCCTGTTTGGCGCCCAGGAGCAACGCAGCAATAGCCAATACCCCCGATCCGCAGCCATAGTCCAACACCGACTCGTTACCGATAATATGCGCACTGAGCCAGCGCAAACAAAGCGCAGTGGTCGGATGGGCACCCGTACCAAAAGCCCTGCCGGGGTCCAGGTGAAGCACGAGTGTGCCCTCGGGTGCCGCATCCCAATGGGGAGCCACCCAGATCCGCCCAAAGGACTGGGCCGGAAAGGCTGCCTGGGTACGCGCAACCCAATCCTCCGCAGGCAAGTACCGCACCTGACTGTGCAGGTCCTGCCAATGGGGCTGGGAACGGAGTTTCTCGATTTGCGCCTGGGCTTCCTTCGTATCCGGAAAAAGGGCTTCACAACGGCTCCGTGACCAGAGTACGCCACCCTCAAAGATTGGTTCTTCGGTATCTTCTTCCAACCAGCTCACGGCCTCGGCACCGGCAGCCAGCAATTCGGCTTCCAGCATCGCGGCATCCGTTGCCCGAACCTGAAGCGAGAGCTGCCACCAGCGAGATTCGCTCATTGCTCTAAGAGGGCTTCCAGGTAATGAATGTGCACCCCCCCTGCAGCAAATTGTGCATCTTCCAGCACCCGTCGATGCAAAGGAAGGTTGCTTTGAATGCCTTCGATGCTGATCTCCCGCAAGGCGCTGCGTAAGCGGGCCAGGGCCTCGGCCCGATCGGTACCATAGGCAATAAGCTTGCCAATCATGGAATCATAAAAGGGCGGTACCTTATAGCCACTGTAGATATGGCTATCCACACGAATGCCAGGCCCCCCTGGAGGGTGCCAGGCTGTGATCAGTCCCGGTGATGGAATGAATCGAGCAGGATCTTCGGCATTGAGGCGGCACTCCAGGGCATGACCTTGCCAACGAATATCTTCTTGGCGCAGCCAGAGCTCTTCTCCTGCCGCCACCCGAATCTGGGCCTTGACGATGTCGATGCCAGTAATCAACTCGGTGACGGGATGCTCCACCTGAACCCTGGTGTTCATTTCAATGAAAAAGAAGGTTTCGCTCAGGGGGTCATAGAGAAACTCAATGGTTCCCACGCCCCGATAACCCACATCCTGGCACGCGTTGACAACCGCCTGGCCCATGGTCATTCGTTGCTTTGGGCTGATCCCTGGGGCGGGTGCTTCTTCGATGACCTTTTGGTGGCGCCGTTGTACGGAACAGTCCCGTTCTCCCAGATGGACACAATGACCAAAGCCATCGCAAAGCACCTGAAATTCAATGTGCCGTGGAGTTTCCAGGAACTTCTCCATGTAGAGGGCGGGATTGCCAAAGGCCCGGGCGGCTTCGGCGCTGGTCAGACTGACGGCGTTGAGCAAATGGGCCTCCGTGTGCACCACCCGCATTCCCCGTCCACCGCCACCACCCGCGGCCTTCAGAATGACCGGATAACCAATCTCGCGGGCGAGACGCTGGATCTCGGCAGGGTCTTCGGGCAGAGGCCCGTCTGAACCCGGTACGCAGGGCACACCCGCCTTGCGCATGGCCGCCTTGGCAGCAATTTTGTCACCCATCAAGCGAATGGTTTCGGGACGGGGACCAATAAAAACAAAACCACTGCGTTCCACCCGCTCGGCAAAATCGGCATTCTCCGAGAGAAAGCCAAAACCCGGATGGATGGCCTCGGCATCGGTGACCTCGGCCGCAGCAATGACTGCCGGAATATTCAGATAACTTTTGTCGGATGGGGCCGGACCAATGCACACCGACTCATCGGCAAGTTTCACATGCATCAAATCCCGATCGGGTTCCGAGTGGACAGCAACGGTTCGAATACCCATTTCGCGGCATGCCCGTTGGACCCGCAGCGCAATCTCGCCCCGATTGGCAATGAGGATCTTGCCAAACATCTCAGGACTCAGGGGCAATAATGAAAAGGGGCTCGCCGTACTCCACTGGCTGCCCATTGCTGACCAGAATCTTGAGTACCTTCCCGCCAATGTCGGCCTCGATCTCGTTGAGCAACTTCATTGCTTCGATGATGCAAAGGGTCTGTCCGGCCTTCACCATGGAGCCTTCCTCCACAAAAGGCGGGGCTTCTGGCGAGGGAGCCCGATAAAAGGTACCGACCATGGGCGACTTGATCATGTACCCCTCGGGCTGGGCAGTGCTATCCGGGGAAGGTGCTGCTGCAGGAGCAGGGGCGGCAACCGAGGGCACCGCTACACCTGGAAGAGGTGTGGGCTGATGATAGACCAGAGGCGAAGAAGCTGTCGGCGCAGCGTGGCGGCTGATGCGGACCTTGCTATCCCCCTCGACCACCTCGATCTCGTCAATGGAGCTTTTCTCCAAAAGATCCGTCAATCGCCGGATGAATTGAAAATCCATATGCTCTATTCCTTCGAAAGAATTCAGGCCCGGAGCCGTTGCGATACGGCCTCCAGGGCAAGGAGATAACCCAGGGCGCCAAAACCAGCAATGACCCCTTGGGCAATATCGGAAAAATATGAATGGCGGCGAAAAGGCTCCCGCCCATGAATATTGGACAAATGCACCTCGATGAAGGGAATTTCTACCGCAAGCAAGGCATCCCGTAGGGCAATACTGGTATGGGTGAAGGCAGCAGGATTGAAAATGATTGCCTGGATATGATGGGCCGGAGCCAGCTGGATGGCATCGATCAATTCGTGTTCGGCATTACTTTGCGTACAGTGCAGGGCAAGCCCCAGGCATTTGGCCCGCTCCTGCAATTGCTCATCAATCTGGGCAAGGGTCAGGGACCCATACAATTGGGGCTCCCGTCGACCCAGGAGGTTCAGATTGGGACCATGAATAACCAGAACTTGCGGGGTAGTAGCTGCCATAGGCCAGGAATCTTCCGAAACATGGCATAGGAGTCTGCCCCAAAGCAGCCGGCAAATCCAGAGGAAGCGGGGTGCCCCTTCAAAAATGATTTTCGATGACCCAGTGGGAAAGGGGCTCGCGATTGCGCTCCCAAACCGTACCCACGGACTTGCCAACGGCGATCATGTAGCCAATGGCATGATCCTGGGGAAGCTGGATCAAACGCGCAACGGCATCAAAATCAAAGCCATCCATAGGACAGCTGTCATAACCCAGATCCTGGGCCAGCAACATGATGGCCATCCCCAACAGACCCAGACTCCGCATCGCCTCATCGCGGGCCACTTGGGGCTTGCCGCGATAGTACTCATCGAGCTTCGGGAGAAGAAAATCCTGTACCGCCTGGGGCGCTGTTGCCCAGTAGCGTTGGGGATTTTCTTGCCACGCGTTGAGATCGGCGCATAGTACCAGGAGCAGGGATGCATCGGTCACTTGGGATTGGCCCCAAGCCACGTCGCGAATGGCTTGCCGCAAGGCAGGATCCCGTACATCGACCACCCGCCAATGCTGGATATTGTAAGCGCTTGGGGCCAAGGCAGCATTTTCCAGGAGTACCCGCCGGGTCTCCGGAGCCATTTGGTGATTGGGATCAAAAGCCTTGGCGGCACGGCGTTGTTGCAGGGCTTGGATCACATCCATAGGTATCTCCTGTTCGCGTAAAATGGTAGTGAAGGATACCAACTGGTCTGTAGCTTTTCCAGACTATTGGCGGGTGATGGGTTTGTAGCGCAAACGATGGGGACGCGCGGCCTCCTCCCCTAGACGTCGGCGCTTATCCTCCTCGTATTCCCGATAATTGCCCGTAAAGAACTCCACATGGGCATCCCCTTCGAAAGCAATGATATGGGTCGCTATTCGATCGAGAAACCAGCGATCATGGGAAATGACCAGTGCCGATCCCGCAAACTCCAGGATGGCATCTTCCAGGGCGCGAAGGGTTTCCACGTCCAGATCATTGGTGGGCTCGTCAAGCAGCAGCACATTCCCCCCCGTCAGCAAAGTCCTGGCCAGGTGCAAGCGGCCACGCTCGCCGCCAGAGAGCTGTCCCACCAGTTTCTGCTGATCGGCACCCTTGAAGTTGAAGCGGCCACAGTAGGCTCGGGAAGGAATCTCGAATTTTCCGATTTGCAGGATATCCAGCCCACCCGAAATCTCCTGCCAGACAGTGTTCCTGGCAGCCAGGGCATCCCGCGACTGATCCACATAGGCAAGCCGCACGGTGGAACCTAACTTGACCGTCCCGCTATCGGGTTGCTCCTGGCCGGTAATGAGCTTGAAGAAGGTAGACTTGCCAGCGCCATTGGGGCCGATGATGCCGACGATAGCCCCTGGCGGAATCCGGAAACTCAGATTCTCGAAGAGTAGCCGATCACCAAAGCCCTTGCTTACACTATCGAATTCGATCACCTCATTGCCCAGCCGTTCGGCCACGGGAATGAAGATTTCCTGGGTTTCGTTACGGGCCTGATACTCGTAGGAACTCAGCTCCTCAAAGCGGGCCAGCCGCGCCTTGCTTTTGCTTTGTCGCCCTTTGGCACTTTGCCGAACCCACTCCAGCTCTTGCTTCATGGCCTTGATTCGGGAGGCCTCCGTCCGGGCCTCCTGCTCCAGGCGTTTTTCCTTTTGCTCGAGCCATCCTGAGTAGTTTCCCTTCCATGGAATCCCTTGCCCACGATCCAGCTCCAGGATCCATTCGGCGACATTGTCCAGAAAATAGCGATCATGGGTCACTGCTACCACTGTCCCTGGAAAGCGCTGCAAATACTGCTCCAACCACTCCACCGATTCGGCATCCAGATGATTGGTTGGCTCATCCAGCAGGAGCATGTCGGGCCGACTGATGAGCAGGCGACAGAGTGCTACCCGGCGCCGCTCACCACCCGAGAGCGTCCCGATCTGGGCATCCCAGGGGGGGAGGCGCAGGGCATCGGCGGCCACCTCCATCTGCAGTTCGGCCTGATGCCCATCGCCAGCGGCCAAAATCGCCTCGAGGCGGGCCTGTTCCGCTGCCAGGGCATCGAAGTCGGCATCGGGCTCGGCGTAGGCTGCGTAGATGGCATCCAGGGCCTGGCGGGCATGGAGGATTTCTCCCAGCCCTTCTTCCACCGCCTGGCGAACGGTCTGGGCTGGGTCCAGCCAGGGCTCCTGCGGCAAATACCCGATTTTGATATTGGGCATGGGGATTGCCTCCCCTTCGAACTGGGTATCGACCCCAGCCATGATCTTGAGCAAGGTAGATTTGCCAGCGCCGTTCAGACCCAAAACGCCGATCTTGGCCCCCGGAAAAAAAGACAGGGAAATATCTTTGAGCAGCGTGCGTTTGGGGGGAATCACTTTGCTCAGACGATTCATGGAAAAGACGTATTGGGCCACAGCAACTCCGTTCCAGAAGAATGGAAAAAAATCTGGCTTATTCTAGCAGAAGCAAGAGCCGTTGACCCATGCCAGAAGCACGCTACACTTAGCCTTTGGCGAAACCTGGAAAAGAGGAACTGATGCTGGGATTCTGGGGAGAAATTATCATCATGGTGGGTACCCCCGTGGTCTTGGTACTTGTGGCATGGGGCGTCAATCGCTGGGCTTCCCGCCATCACCAAAGGCGACCTTGATGTTGTTAACCATACTCAAGGGCAAGATTCACCGTGCCCAGGTAACCGCCGTGGAGCTGGGCTACGAAGGTTCCTGCGCCATTGACGAAGAGCTGTTGCGTGCCGCCCATATCCTGCCCCATGAGCAGATACATATTTACAATCTTCACAATGGCGAGCGCTTCAGCACCTATGCCATTACGGCACCAGCAGGTTCCGGGACCATCTCCATCAATGGCGCGGCCGCACGGCGCGCTGCCGTGGGGGACCTCCTGATCATCGCTGCCTATGGACAACTGGACCCGGTCGAAGCCCAAGGCTTCGTTCCCCGCATTGTCCATGTCGACGCCCATAACCGTATCCTCCCAAAAACACTGGTCGTCTGAGACCGGGCACCCATGGTCGATTTGGTCCAAGGTGCCCAACGCCTGCTCTTTGCCCGCTCGGCGCGCAGCATCGGCCAGGGAGCATTGGTGGTGGACTTTGCCCTCTATCTCCATGCTCTCCACTGGCAAAATGTCGCCATTGGCGCCCTGTATACGGCTAGCCTCTTACTCGGGGGACTTGTCACCCTGTGGGTGGGTCCAAGCAGCGATCATCTGGGTACCAAAAAATTTTTGCTGGGCTATGAAGTCCTGCAACTCCTGGCAGCCAGCATTGCTCTTGCCAGCAGCCATGCCGCCGCTTTGACGCTGGCGGCCATCCTTGGCTCCTTTGGCCGCGGCGCCAACGGGGCGGCAGGACCCTTTGCTCCCGTCGAACAGGCTTGGTTGTCGCGACTGGTACCGCAAGAGGATTGGCCGCGCTTTTTTCACCGGAACACCGCCATGGGTTTGGCGGGTATGGGGGTTGGCGCCCTCTTGGCAGCGCTACCCGGCCTCCTCTCGGGGGTAGTCCCGGAGCTCCTGAGTTTCCGTTTCCTGTTCTTGCTGGTGTTCCTTGGAGCGATCTGCACAATCCTGTTGCTCCTTGGTGTACCCGAGCCCCGCCCCAAACCGCATTGTCCCTCCCCTGCGGATCCCCCGTCCCAGGAGTCCCAATCCACCCCCTATCGGGACCTCTGGTTGCTCAGTGCCATCAACAGCCTCAATGGCCTGGGCATTGGACTCATTGGCCCACTCATGGCCTATTGGTTCCATCTTCGCTTTGGGGTGAGCAGTGCCCTCATCGGTCCGGGCATGGCCCTTTCTTTCTTTGTCGCTGCCGTCAGTTCCCTGATGGGCATTGGCCTCGTGCGACGCTTTGGGATGGTAGGCACCGTCATTCGTCTCCGTTTGGTAGGCATCGCCCTGCTACTCTTGCTGCCCTTGGCTCCCACCTTCGCATGGGCCATGGCCGCCTATATCCTGCGCGCCGCCATGAATCAGGGTAGTATTGGCTCCCGCCAGGCCCTTTTCCTGGGTCTGGTAGATGCCCATCGGCGTGGGCTTGCAGCCACCCTCAATAGCCTCAGTATCCAGGTCCCTCGGGCCATCGGCCCGAGTATTGCCGGGGTCTTTTTTGCGGCGGGGGTTCTCTCCTGGCCCCTATTTTTGGGCGCAGGTCTACAGGGACTCTATTTGCTTGCCTTCCATCGCTTCTTTCAGAAGCGTGCAAATCGCAACGGCCGGGCGAAGGATCAGCCCTAGGGTAACATTGCGAATATGTTCTAAATAAGACTGATGATCTGCACCCTAACCAGAGTATTCGTTGATGGCAAGCAGTCCCAGCATGTTGACTGAAAGCATGGGGCAAGCCAACCCATGGTTCCAGCTTGTAGAGCAGGATGCTCGCTCCCTGGCCGATGTTGGCGAAAAAATGCTTACAGAGATTCCCCAGCTCTTGGAAGTACTCCATGGCCTGCTGCAAACCCATGCTGAGCAGCTACCTCTCCTGGCAAGGCAAATGGATTCTCTCTTGGCCGTCTATGAACCGTGGCTTCGCTCGCTGTTCTTGCCCAAAGCCTCCCCAGACTTTTGTGCTACGCAGGAAAATCTGGGCTACCTCCATGCCCAGCTAGGGATTCCAGCGTGGCTCTTTGCCCAACTGTTTTCCCAGGTAAGAAGGGAGCTTACCCATCTCGTTCTTACCCTCCGGAACGATCCAGTGCCGGCATTACTGGCCATCCAGCGCATCCTGGATCTCAGTCAGCATCTTTCGAACCGGGCCTACGTCCGCCAAACCGAACATTCGGTCGTCAAATCCCTCCGCAAGTTAGCCCAACATCTTACTCCCGAGACGTTCTTTCGGGAGAGTGCCCGGCTTGCCTGCCGCCTCGTCCACGCCGACGGCGCCGCCCTGATCCTGCGGGCTGGGGATCGCTTGCGGTATGCCTTTTTTGAGGGGCTCCCGGAAGGCTACCGGGCCTTGGGAGAGTTTGATTTTTCCGCCATGGAGGGCGCTGCGGGAGCTGCTCTGCAGACAGCGGAACCAGTCTATCTTCCCCATTACCCGACAAGCTCGTTGGCCATACCAGCTTTTGTCGAAGCCGGGCTACAGGCTAGTCTGGCCATTCCCCTCATGGGTACCGAAGATGGCTTGGGGGTGCTTGCCGTCTCCTGGTTCACCAGCCCCGCCCAGGAACGTATCCCTGAGGATCAGTGGGACTATCTCCGCCTGTTGGGTGACATGCTGGCGGGCGTTTTGTACCGCTCGCAACTGGAATCCAAACTGGAAAGCCTTGCCACCCGCGATCTGTTGACGGAATTGCCCAACCGTCGGGCCCTTCCTGATCGAATTACGAGCGCCATCGCCCGGGCCGATCGACATCATAATCTGCTGGCCGTGCTTTTTTTGGACCTCGACGGCTTCAAACCCATCAATGATCGCCTGGGACATGCCCGTGGGGATGCTACATTGAAAATGGTTGCGGGGGATCTACGGCGGGCCCTACGCATGGGTGATTCCTTACTCCGCTATGCGGGCGATGAATTTATCGTCCTCCTGGAAGAAATTGCTTCCATGGAGGAAATCGAAGCAGTGGCGGATCGGCTCTTGGCCACCGTACGTCGAGTGGTAGAGGGGGATGGCTTGGCCTTGCCACTAAGCGCCAGTATTGGCATCAGCGTCTACCCTTTTGATGACTCTCCTCCCGAAAGCCTCGTTCATCACGCGGATCTGGCCATGTATCGGGCGAAAGGGGCCGGCGGCGATACCTGGCAGATCTTTGATGGGGAAGAAGGAGGCGCAGACCAACGGCGATTGCTGCTGGGTGACCTCCACCGGGCCCTGGAACTGGAGCAATTTTGCCTATTTTGGCAACCCATCGTGGACCTTCGCACGGGGGCAATCCGTGGGGCGGAAGCCTTACTGCGCTGGCAACATCCCGTCCGCGGCCTCCTCCCCCCGGGGGAGTTTCTTGCGCTCCTGGAGAAATCGCCGCTGATTCACCCTCTGGGGCAGTGGATTTTGCACAGCGCGCTGCAACAAACGGCACGCTGGCATGAGCAGGGAAAGAACTGGGATGTACACATCAATCTGGCAGCGGCACAGCTCGAAGATAAGGGCTTTGTGCAACAGTTGGCCGTCACCCTGGAGCACTTTCCTACCTTGGAAAGGGATAAGGTCTGGCTGGAAATTGTCGAGCGGGTGGCCCTTGAGGACGTCCGTGCTTCCGCGCGGATGATTCAAGCCTGCCGAAACCTTGGGGTCCATTTCACTTTGGATGATTTTGGGACGGGGGCTGCGGCGCTGCAGTATCTGGCGGAGCTGGAGTGCTCCGGACTCAAGATCGACAGGGGTTTGGTTCTCCCCATGAAAACCAGCACCAAACACCATACCATGGTCCGCACCCTGGTGGAGATGGCAAGATCTCTCTCGGTTACGGTGGTTGCGGAGGGAGTGGAAGACGCGGAGACTGTCGCCCACTTGGCAGCGCTAGGGGTAAGCTACGCCCAGGGATATTATTTCAGCCCTCCGGTGCCTGTGGAGCAATTGTCGGATCAACGGCACTGGAAATAGAGAACGCCTGTAAACCAGAATGTTCTCGCGCTGCCAGTTCGCGGCAAAGCCTTTGGGCAAGCGCACGCATCTGTTTTTGCACAGCCACGCGCTCCTGGATGGTGCTCTTTTGGGTCAGTTGATGGAGCCGGTCATGGACACCTTTGGCAAGGGCAAAGCTGGGTAGGCAGCCATACTTATCCTCTTTCTGGGCAAACCAGGTACTGAGAGGACAGGAGTGCAAGGGAGTGTCGCTGGTGTGTTGGCGGGATCGTGGATCCTCCTTACTGTGGATAAGGAGTGCCAAATCTTCCAATGGACAAAGCGCGCAGCGGGAGCGCGGTAACGGTAGAAGCCAGGAATACCAGGTGAAAAAGGCATTTTCCGGCAGGGGTGGTGAGAGATGATATCCCTGGATACGGCTCCCTCCCATCTGCATCCAGAGTGAAAGATCCGTGGGCGAGGCAATCCCTTCGGCAATGAGAGAAAGTCCAGAAAGCTCGCTGAGCAAACGAGCGGCCCCTGCCACGGCAAAGCTGGCCTGATCGAGACCAAAATTACGAACGAAATCCTGATCGAGTTTGAGTTCGTCGAAGGGAAGTTTTGCCGCATACATGAGAGAAGAATAGCCCGTGCCGAAATCATCCATGGCTAAGCGAAAACCCCGATCCTTGATGGCATTGGCAAGGGCTGCCGAGGTCTTGAGATCAGCCAGGGCAACGGACTCGGTGATTTCCAAGGTGATTCCCCTGCCCTCGGGGCAGTGTTCGTCCAGATCATCCAGAAAAGCTGGGTGCAGAAAATGGCGGGCACCGATGTTGAGGGAAATCCCCAAATCCAGCCCTTCCGCCCGAAAACGTTGGCGGAAGCGGTCAGCTTCTTGCATTGCCCATACGCCCAAGCCCCGAATGAGATGAATGTCTTCTTCGACGGTGGCAATAAACTTCCCAGGGCTCTGCCACCTGCCATGATCCTCACGCCAACGGGCCAACATTTCTACCCCGATCAGTTTCCCCGCCAGGATATCCGCCTGCGCTTGCAAGAAGAACTGCACGGCACCGCTAGCAATGGCGCGGGGGAAGTGCTGATGCACCCAGATGCGGCGTTGGGAAAGTTGCGAAACGGCTCCGCCATAGACCCGGAAGGTGGATTTCCCAGCATCTTTGGCTGCGTACATGGCATCGTCGGCATGGGCGAAGAGGGAGTCAAAATCCTCGCCATCCTCGGGGAAGATTGCCCAACCGAGGCTCGCGCTGATGGGCATCTCCGTTACCGCTGCCGCCGCACTGACCACCGCCATGAGCATACGCTCTGAAATGGGCGTCAAATCTTCCCTATCTTGCAGGGATAGATGCAAGCCGAACTCATCACCACCGAGTCGGGTCACCACATCACCGCCGCGAAAAATGCTCTGTAATCGTCGAGCAATGCTTTGGAGCAGTCGATCACCTGCACCATGCCCCAGCACATCGTTCACCTGCTTGAAACCATCGAGGTCCAACACCCCAATGGCCAATGGTTTTTGCTCCCTACGTGCCCGCGCCAGCGCCTCCTGGCCACTGCGCTGAAAATATGCGCGATTGGGCAGATCGGTCAACGGATCGTGAAGAGCTAGATATTGTTGACGATCCCGCTCCTGGCGAAGGGCCTGACGCAGATCCAACTCAGCCAAGCCATGTCCCAGAATGTCCGCGATACGACTCAGCAATTCCAGCAATGCTTGCCGAAAAATTTCGGGTTGATTGCCGATCACCACCAGAATGGCCCATCGCTTCCCATCACGACGTATGGGGACGGCTGCCGCCGAACGCCAGCCGTAGCGCAGCAAAAAATTCCGCCAAGGACGCAACTGCTGGTCGGCCAGGTGATCCTGATGAAACTGGATCTTGCCGCTTTGCCAGGCTCGTGCAATCAGTGCCGGTGCACCATCCCCCGGATTTTCCACGGGAATCCGTAACTGCTGCAGGGCTTGGGAGCCGGGACCGGAAGCAGCTAGATAGCGAAAGAAATGACCCTCTGGGTCTGGCTGGCCGATCCAAGCAGCAATAAAGAGGCCGCTTTCCACCAGCCGATGGCAGGTGTCGCGAAGCAAATGCCGTTCATCACTAGCGCGGAGCAGGAGCTCACCCTCGGCCATGAGGGCTTGGTACAAAGCGGTAAGCTGTGCCAGCGCCCGTCGATCGGCATCCTGCTGTAAAGCCAATGCGGTCGCCTGGATCATTTCGCCAATGACTTGCTGCAGCTCCGGCGAAAAGGTGTCGGCACGGCGAGCCAAGATCACCACCACGGCCACCGGCTCTGCATCGGGAGCGAGTTGCATGGGCCATGCACCGACTGCACCGATACTAGCCAGGGGTTCCTGGCGCCAGCGATCTGGCAAACGGAGGTCTTGGGCAGGATGCTGACGGAAGGTGGGGCTTCGGGTCGACCAGGCCAACGCCGGAAGGGTAACCATTCCAGTCGGATCGGGCTTTTTTTGGGGAGTGGGCAGTGTTTGGATGTACTCGGCCATGGGCCCCATGGCGCAAAGACGTTCCAATACCGGCGATTCTGGGTTTGAGAGGAGTACATCCACCCCTTCCGTATCGGCAAACCGGATGAGGTTGCTCGCCAATGCATGGAAAATATGCTGGGAGTCTGGTTGGCCTAGAAGTTCCTGCTGTAAATGGCGCTGCGCTTCCCGATAGCTTTGCAGAGTTTGAAGCCTTGCCTGCAAGGACTGACGATTCCAAAAAGCGGCCAGTTCCTGCACCAAACTAACAACGAGATGCTGAACACCCTCTGCAAAAGCAGAACCAGTTCTCCGATACAGGGAAAGAGTGAGCACACCACCATCTTCCCGCGGCGCAACAGCCACCATACTACCGCCTACCCCAAAACGTTCCGCCCGTTCTTTCCAGGGACGAAAAGAGGCTTGTTTCCAGTCCTGGGATATATCGGAAATGATCTGTACTTTTCCGGTACGAATCGCCAGACCCAGCGGACCCTGTCCTTCAGAAATGGAGGCGTCGCTACTGACCCGCAAACCATTGGCATATTCCTGGGCAGGACCAGTGGCGGCAAGCACTTCGACCCAAGTGTCCCCGGGGGCCAGCGAACCAATCCAAACCAAGGCCAGATCGAGAATTTCCACCACCCGTCGAGCAGCCTCTTGCAGCAGGGGGACGGTCTCTTGTTGCCCCGCGCCACTGGTAAGGGCAGCAATTTCTGCCAGCGCTTGGTAAAAGCGTTTTTGGGTCTCCAGGACGTCCAGGGAGGCTGCTTCATACCCTTCCATCTGCCAAAAACGATCCAGTTCAATGCGCTTGCGAATCGCTCGCCGCAGTCTCTGCCGCTCTTGGGCAGACAAGTCGGGCAAGGCCAGGGCGGCGGTCTGCAGCTCCTCCAAATACAAGGTATAGATCCCATGTAACCACGCACTGGGCAGGCCCATGGCCTGATGCATTGCCCCAAGACGATGCAATGCCTGCCGTCTTTGCTCATCATAGGGAAGCAGCAGCAGTTCCTGATAATGACGTGCTTGCCCAGCCCGCAACCGTGCCCAGGCACCGGCATCAAGCTCTGCCAGCATGGATTCCGTTTCGGGAATATGGCGTAACCAAGCGGAAAGATGTTCGGCAAAGTTCCAGGCCCGCTCGCGGGTGCACAACAACGGCCCAACCCTCCCAAGGAGCAAATCTTCTTCTGGGGAGCACACCAAAAAAGAGGGGGTCGATGACAATGGCATGTTAGCGCAACAAACGTCGACGCAGGAGGTAGGCAGCTATGCCATAGCCAAATAGTCCATAGGCACCCAAGACCGCCAGATGCAGCGGCACCTGACTCGGCAGATGACCCGTCAGCAAGGGCCGCAACAGGAGTACTGCGTGGGTCAGTGGCAGTAGCCCAGCAAGCATCTGGGCAAGCTTGGGCAGACTGTGCAAGGGATAAAACACCCCGCAAAAAAGAAACATGGGAGTGATGGCCAGAGTAAAGTAGTACATAAAGAAATCATAACTGCGGGAGAGGGCAGTCACCGCCAAGGCCATGGCCCCAAAAACAAAACCAGTCAGCAAAATGATGGGCAGGGCGAGCCATGCCCACGCCCAATCCACCGCCCCAAAGAAGGCCGCCACCAGCACAATGGCCACGGCACTAATGGCCCCTTTGACAGCGCACCAGAGCAGCTCGCCCATGACAATGTCACCAATCTGCAGTGGGGTAGCCAGCAAAGATAGGTAGGTCTGCTGCACGGCCATACGGGTATAGGCGGAATAGAGTCCTTCAAAGGTTGCCGTATTCATGGCGGAGCTGGCCACGATCCCCGAGGCAATGAAAGTCAGATAGGGCATCCCCTCCATGCGCCCCACATAGTGCCCAAGGCCATAGCCCAAGGCCAGCAAATAGAGCAAAGGATCGATAAAATTACCCAGCAGGCTCGGCAACAAAAGCTTACGCCATACCAGTAGATTGCGGCGCACCAGTGCCAAGGCGCCCCAGCCTGGAAAGAGGGAATTTTGCCTGTTCAAGATGCCTCCTCGCGCAATTCTCGGCCGGTCAGTCGCAGAAAAACATCTTCCAGGGTCGCTGGCCGGAGCAGGAGTTGGTACTGGGGTTCGGCGGCAAAATGGGCGCGCGCGGGATCCAGGTCTCGGTCGAAGAGCAACAAGGTATCTCCGGCTCGTTCCGCGGCAGCGACCCTCCCTTCATGCCAGTTCTCTGGGTCGGGGAGCATACCGTCCCGCCGGCGCAGTTCCAGTACATCACCGGGGATATGGGTACGGATTAACATCGATGGGGTGTCTTCGGCCAAGAGGATGCCCCCATCCAGGATTCCGACCCGGTCTGCCAGTCGCTCCGCTTCATCCAAATAATGGGTCGTGAGCAGTAAGGTCACGCCTTCCCGTTGCAGGGTCCGCAGCCGCGTCCAGAGGAGATGTCGGGCCTGGGGATCCAGGCCCGTGGTCGGCTCATCGAGGAGCAGCAAACGGGGGGCATGGATGAGGGCCCGGGCCACGGCCAGTCGACGACGCATACCCCCCGACAGGACTTGAAGCGGGCGGTGGGCGTACTCCGTCAGCATCATCAAGGCAAGCAGTTCTCTGCTACGCTGGCGGATTTGCCCCTTGGGCAAGCCAAAGTAGCGTCCATAGATCCAGAGATTTTCTTCCACGGTAAAATCCGGGTCGAGCTGATCTCCCTGCGGCACCACCCCCATGAATTCGTGGCCGCCTGCGGGCCATTGCGCAAGGGGCAGGCCATCGAGCAGAATGGTACCCGAAGTCAGCGGCGTCAGTCCTTGGATACAGCGAATGGTCGTACTTTTACCAGCCCCGTTGGGTCCCAAAAGGGCATAGCATTCCCCCACCCCTACTGCCAGACTTACCCCCTGCAAAACGGCTCGCCCGCCGTAGTTCTTGTGCAGGGCACAAAGCTCAAGGCGCGGCAAAGTCGGCACAGGGTTTCCCAGGGGCAGCGGGCAATTGCGGCGCCAGTTCGGCCAACAAGGCATCCTGCAGGCGATTCAGGGCGCCATGGAAGAAATGGTCGGCGGTGAGTTCCAGATATCGGGCCGCAACACCCTGCTCTTTCACCCACCCCCGCACGGCCTCCGCAGGGACCAACTCATCTTCCCGGCCCTGGACAATGGTCCATGGACAAGTGGGCATGGGCACTTTGGAAAAATCAAAGAGATTCACCGGGGGAGCGATCGTAAGGAGCCGCCCAACGCGAGGATCCTGGGCCGCCTGATAGGCCACATAGGCCCCAAAGGAAAAACCTGCCAGCCAAATGGGAAAACCGGGACGACGCTGCTCCACCCAATCCATTACCGCCAAACAATCGGCCACCTCACCGCGCCCCTGGTCATAATGGCCACCACTCCTCCCCACACCGCGAAAATTGAAGCGCAGGGAGGGAATCCCCAGGCGATTGCAAATGCGGCTCAGGTAATGCACCACCTTATTTTGCAGGCTTCCCCCATAGAGAGGATGGGGATGAAGAATGACCGCAACCACGCCCTGACTTTCCCGTTCCGGGCAAGCGGTAAGACCCTCCAGAGGCCCCGCCGGACCCGGAATCCAGACCGTCTCACCCACACACTCCAGGGCGACTTCCTGGCCATCGTACAGATGACTGCGATCGATGGGCAGCATCAGATCCGCAAACGATCGACGATCTTGCCGTCACGGAGATGGGATTCCACCAATTCGATCACATCCTCTCCGTCCACATAGGTGTACCAAACCCCCTCCGGATAGACCACGGCCACCGGGCCCTCGCTGCAACGCCCCAGGCAGCCCGCGCGGTTGACCCGCACGAGCCCCTCGCCATGCATACCAAGAGCCTTGGCATGCTTCTTGGCCAGATGGAACATCTCCTCGGCAAGGCCGTGGTTGTTGCAGGCCTGCTCCCCATTTTCCCGGCGATTGAGGCAAAAGAACAGATGCCGTTGATAGTAACTGGATGCCACATTTGACCCCTTGGTGTGATCGCGCCATGATACTCGAAATTACCTTTTTGGTCAGAATATCATGGATTTTGCTGACTCCTTGATCCTATCCATTGACAACGCCTTACGCACTTTGACCGGGGAGAGCCGGGGCACGGGCCGTCCCAACCCTGGTACGTCCCACCCCGACCGCCTCCTGCGACCCTGGGAGCGGCAAAAATCTGGGCGAATGCTGCGCGTAGACCATGCCGGCGAAGTCATGGCCCAAGCCCTCTACACGGGCCAAGCAGCCGGCAGCCACGATCCGGAACTCCAGGCAACCCTCCGCCAGGCCCGTTCCGAGGAAGAAGATCATCTCCGCTGGTGTGCGGAACGTTTGCAGGAGTTGGGTAGCCGTCCCAGTCTGCTTGGTCCCCTCTGGTACGCCTCGGCCTGGGGGATGGGATTTGCAGCTGCGCGCATGGGCAAAGAAGCCAATCTAGGCCTGGTAGTTGCCGTTGAAAATCTGGTGGAAGACCATCTCGCCGGACATCTCCACGATTTACCTGAAAAAGATCAGCGCAGCCGGGCCATTCTGGAGGAAATGCAAAAGGATGAAATCGGTCATGCGGAAAAGGCCGAAAAGCTTGGCGCCAGGGAATTGGCTGCTCCACTGCGGCTGGCCATGGGCGCGTTGAGCAAGATCATGACCCGCAGCGCTCTTTGGCTCTGAGATCCGGAAAATCAGGCTCTGGGTCGCAGTGGTATGCTCTTCCCAGGCAGATGGATTCGATACCGTCCCGCCCGCACGGCTTCTGCCATACTACCAATGGTTTGCTTACTCAATAAGTCGATGACTTCGGCCTTCAACGGTTTCCAGGCATAGTGGACAGGACAGGCGGTAGCGTCCTCACAGCGTTTCAGGCCCAACACGCAACCCTGTCCCAGGGGTTTGCGCTCGACGATTTCGACCACATCCAGAATGTTTTTGCGTTCGGCCCCTGGTGCCAGGACAAAGCCCCCGCCACGCCCCTTGCGGGACTCCAGGACCCCGCTTTTACTCAGGTCCTGCAAGATCTTGGCCAGGTATTGGCGGGGCGGTACGCGGGGATCGTCGGGATCCCGCAGATATTCCCAAATCTCGTTACTCAAGACTAACTGACCGGGGGGCTGGGTGGCCAGGTAAATGAGGGCCTGCAGGGCATATTCACTGGTCTTGCTGAGGAGCATGGTCAGTCCGCTCCCAGGATCTCAAAGTCATGGGTAATGTTGGCGGTACTCGCCAACATCCGGCTCACCGAGCAATACTTCTCGGCGGAAAGATCAATGGCGTGGGCCACCCGTTTGGGATCAATGTCCTTGCCCTGCAGGACAAAATGGAGATGAATCCTGGTGAAGACTTTAGGGTCCTCTGTTGCCCGTTCGGCGTCCAGGATTACCTTACAAGCCTGCAGTGCTTGCCGCGATTTCTGTAAAATCAGCACCACATCGATACTGGCGCAGCCCCCCAAGCCCATGAGCACCATTTCCATGGGTCGCGCCCCAAGATTATGGCCGCCGATTTCGGGGGCACCATCCATAACGAGCCCGTGGCCGCTATCGCTGTGGGCCAGAAAGGCCATGCCTTCGGGACCCGTCCACTCCACTATTGCCTGCATAGATTCTCCCCAGTTCGGGTTGCAGTATTTGATTACACTACGGTCACAGGGAATCTGCAAACATCTCCGCCATGGCCAGGCCAGGCTGGGGGGCGCGCAGAAAACCTTCCCCCACCAAGAAGCCATGGATACCTGCCCGACGAAGGAGCGCAACATCGCTGGAATTGCGAATCCCACTTTCCGAGATCACCAGTCGGTCTGCCGGCGCCAGTGGCAAGAGCTCCATACTTCGCTGGATATCCGTAACAAAGTTGCGCAGATCGCGGTTATTGAAGCCCAGCAACGGGCTATGCAGGGACTGGGCACGCTGCAACTCCACTGGATCGTGAACCTCCACCAGCACGCCCATACCCAATTCCATGGCCAGACCCTCCAATTCCTGTAGTCGTTGGTCGTCGAGGGCGGCAACAATGAGCAGGATCGCATCGGCACCGATGGCCCGTGCCTCCCAGACCTGGTACGCATCAATACAAAAGTCCTTGCGCAACACCGGTAACGGACAAGCCTGGCGGGCGGCGGTCAGAAAGGTATCGCTCCCTTGAAAAAACTCCTCATCGGTCAGTACCGAAAGACAGGCAGCGCCGTGGGCGGCATAATCCCGGGCAATTTCCACAGGATTGAAATCTGCACGGATCAGCCCCGCCGACGGCGAGGCCCGCTTGAGTTCGGCAATGACCGCCGCCTTTCCCTGATCCACTCGGGCACGCAACGCCCCCACAAAATCCCGGGGGGGCTCTGCCAGGCGCGCCGCCGATCGCAGTTCTTCCTCCGGCAGGCGCGTCTTGCGCAGGGCTAGCTCCTGACTCTTTTTTTGCAAAATCTGCTGGAGGGTGTTGGCCACTTAGCACTCCTGTGAAAAATGTAACAAGTCCTGCCACTTGGACCAGGCCGCCCCACTTTCCAGGACATCCCTAGCCCTTGCCACCCCGCTGGCAAGATTCCCGACCACTCCAGCTGCATACAAGGCCGCACCGGCATTGAGCAGGACCACGTCGCGACAGGGACCAGCCTGATTCTGCAGTACGGCCTGAAAAATCTCGGCAGCATGGGCCACATCCCGGATCTGGAGGGCAGCCAAGGGAGCCGATGGCAAGCCAAAGTCCTCGGGACGGATGCGGTAGCGTATGATCTGCTGGTCCTTCAGTTCGGCCACTTCCGTGGGACCGGAAAGGCTGATTTCATCCAAACCATCCAACCCATGGACCACCAGGACATGGCGCGCTCCCAATTCCCGTGCCGCTTCGGCAAGGGGAATGAGCCAGCTTTCCGCATAAACGCCAAGCACCTGATTGGGTGCCAGGGCCGGATTGCTCAAGGGGCCCATGAGATTGAAGAGAGAGCGAATACCGAGTTCTTTTCTAGGGCCAACGGCATGGCGCATGGCACCGTGATGGGCGGGGGCAAAGAGAAAACCGATCCCTATACTTTCAATGGACTGCGCCACCTGTGCGGGATCGAGATCCAAACGCAGTCCCAACGCTTCGAGGACGTCGGCACTTCCACTACGTCCGCTAACTGCACGATTGCCATGCTTGGCAACCCGAGCTCCAGCGGCGGCCGCCACGATTGCCGAAGTCGTAGAAATATTGAAGGTATGGCAGGCATCTCCACCCGTTCCACAGGTATCGACCAAATGATCGTCTGCTACCCTTACCCGGGTCATGATGGAACGCAGCGCGCGCGTCGCCCCCACCAGCTCTTCCACCCGCTCCCCTTTCATGCGCAAACCCATGAGCAAGGCCCCCAGTTGGGCAGGGCTCCATTCTCCGGCCATGACCTGGGTAAAAATCTCCTCCGTCTCTCGGGCAGAAAGATCCTGGCGGGCAATGATGGCTTCCAGCAACTCACGCACCCCCTTCTTCATGCCATCCGCCGGAGAAAGTTCGTCAGTAACGCCTTGCCGTGTTCACTCGCAATGGATTCCGGATGGAATTGTACCCCTTCCACGTCCAGTTCCCGATGGCGCAAGCCCATGATTTCGCCAGAATCCACCCAGGCCGTAATCTCCAGACAGGAGGGGAGATGTTCGCGATCCACCACCAAGGAATGGTAGCGCGTGGCCAGAAAAGGGCTCGGCAGGCCCGCAAAGACCCCTTGGCCGCCATGAAGAATGGGCGAGGTCTTGCCGTGCATGACCACGGGCGCGCGTACCACTTTTCCGCCAAAAACCTGGCCAATGGCCTGGTGGCCCAGACAGACTCCAAGAATGGGAATTCTTCCTGCAAAATGTCGAATGACGGCGGTGGAGATCCCTGCTTCATTGGGAGTACATGGCCCAGGAGAAATACAAATCCCCCGGGGGGCTAGCGCTTCGATGCTGCCCAACCCGATGGCATCGTTGCGCTCGACCCGCAGCGTTGCCCCCAACTCTGCAAAATATTGGACCAGGTTGTAGGTGAAGCTATCGTAGTTATCAATGACGAGCAGCATGGGTCTCTACCTCCCCTCGGGGTCGAGGCCATTCTCGGCCATATCTACTGCCTGGAACATGGATCGTCGCTTGTTCATGGTCTCTTCCCACTCCGCCCCAGGCTCCGAGTCCGCAACGATCCCACCTCCTGCCTGTATATGTAGCTCACCGTCCTGGACTACCGCAGTCCGAATGGCAATACAGGTATCCATGTTTCCGTTCCAGCCCCAATAGCCCACCGCACCGGCGTAGACACCGCGGGCAACCGGTTCCAGTTCCCGGATAATTTCCATGGCCCGAATCTTTGGAGCACCCGAGACCGTGCCAGCAGGGAAAGTAGCCCGTAAGGCATCCATGGCATCCAGATCCGCGCGCAGGCGCCCGGTTACCTGGGAGACAATATGCATGACATGGGCATAGCGCTCGACCCCAAAAGCTTCTGTCACCTGCACCGTACCCGTTTCCGCAATCCGACCCACATCATTACGCGCCAGGTCGATGAGCATGAGATGCTCCGCGCGTTCTTTGGGATCGGCCAACAATTCCTTCTCCAATGCTTGGTCGGCCACTTTGCTTGCTCCCCGCGGTCGGGTGCCGGCAATGGGACGTACCGTCACTTCGCCTTCTTCTACCCGTACCAGAATTTCTGGTGACGATCCTACCAACTGGGTACGGCCCAAATCTACAAAAAAAAGATATGGCGACGGATTGATCCGCCGTAAGGCTCGATACAGATCCATGGGTGGTGCCGAAAAAGGGATGGTAAGACGCTGGGAAGGCACTACCTGCATGACATCTCCGGCAGCAATATAGGCCTGGATCGCGGCCACCGCCGCCATATATCCCTCGCGATGGAAGCTGGCCTGAAATTCCTCCTCCCCAACGCGCCTACGCAAGGCGCGTTCTCGCGCCACTGGCAGTGGTCCCTGGAGGCGTGCTTCCAATTCCTGCAAACGAGCCACACCTTGGGCATAGGCATCTGGCCGACGGGGATCAGCCTGGACCAATATGCGCAAGGTACCGCGTAGGTTGTCAAAGAGAATGAGCTCATCGGCCACGAGAAGCTGGATTTCCGGGAGCTGCAGGGGATCGGGCAAAGGTGGGGTCCGCGCCAGGCGTGGCTCAATATAGCGCACGATATCATAGCCTAGATATCCCACCAGCCCGCCAGTGAAACGGGCTTCCAGACCTTCCACCGGAGCCGCGCGAAAACGCCGACGAAAGGCACTGATCCAGCGCAGGGGATCGGGGTCATGGCATTCTTCCTGCAGTACACCCTCCACATAGCGTCGGATGTGCTGTTGACGGACCTCGATGCGCTCGCGGGCTGGCAGGCCAATGATGGAATAGCGACCCCACTGTTCGCCGCCCTGTACCGATTCAAACAGATACGAGTAGGGACCATCCACCAGCTTGAGAAAAGCGGAAACCGGGGTATCCAGATCAGCAGGAATCTCCCGGGTAAGGGGAATTCGATTGTAGCCCTCGCGGGCAAGTGCAAAGAAGGCGCTAGCAGAAATCACGGGTTCACCTCGTGGCAACAATGGGAGAAGGGTTAGCTCGTTACGAGCGGCGCCATCGCCCCTTGCCCACGATGATGAAGTTTCCGGTCACGAGTAGTTGTCCTCTGGTCGCAGCAGTGACAATAATTCCGGCATGGTATCGATAATGGCATCGGCTGCCAAGTTCGCAACGGGCATATCTCCCCGATACCCATAGCTCACACAGACGACCGGCATCCCGGCTGCGCGGGCGGCTTTGGTGTCGTTGATGGAATCGCCTACCAGCAGGCCCTCCTCTGGTTGGTGGGCAAAATGTCTTGCGGCGTGGGTCAGGGGCAAGGGGTCTGGTTTTTTGCGAGGAAGACTGTCGCCCGAAAGGATCAAGGAAAAATAGTCTGCCATCCCAAAGTGCGCCAGCAAGGGCAAGGTGAACTGGGCGGACTTGTTGGTAATGCACACCAAAGGAGTCTTGCCGTGGAGGGCAGCCAATGTCTCCGGGACGCCTGGATAGGGAAGGCTGTGACGATGAAGGTGCTCGCCATAATAGGCCGAAAAAATCGCCATAGCGGCATCCAGCTCCTTTTCGCTCGGCTCAGCCGTAAGGGCCAAGGCACGGCGCATGAGCTCGCGCACCCCATTGCCAATGAAAGAACGAATTTTCTCCATGGGCGCTGCCGGTCGTCCAAGGCTAGCAAGCACATGGTTCGCCGCCGCCGCTAGATCGGGGGCGGTGTCAATGAGCGTTCCATCCAAATCTAGCAGGAGGAAACTAGGAGCAAAACTCATACCAAGGCAGTCCGGAAGGCAGCAATGGTAGCCTGATAATCAGCAGTTCCGTAAATGGCGCTACCGGCCACGAAGACATCAGCACCGGCATCAGCAACCTGGCGAACATTATTGACCTTGATTCCGCCATCGACTTCCAGCTCGATGGCTTTGCCGCTGGCATCGATCCGTTTACGGATTGCCTCGATCTTGCGCAGGCTATAATCAATGAAGCTCTGCCCCCCAAAACCCGGGTTCACACTCATGACCAGGACCAAATCGATACTTTCCAAAATATAATCGAGTACCGCCAGGGGAGTGGCGGGATTGAGGGAAACCCCCGCCTTACAACCCAGACTGTGGATCAACTGCACGGTCCGATCCAGATGAATGGTTCCTTCTGGATGCACTGTGATGATGTTTGCCCCTGCTTTGGCAAATTCCGGGATGATGGCATCCACAGGGGAGATCATCAGATGCACATCCAAGGGTTTCTGGGTGTGCGGCTTGATGGCTGCCACCACCAGCGGGCCAATGGTCAGGTTGGGAACAAAATGGTTATCCATGACATCCACATGGATGTAATCGGCCCCTGCGGCATCCACAGCCCGCACCTCCTCACCCAGCCTGGCAAAGTCAGCAGAAAGGATGGAAGGGGAAATCTTGTACTGGGTCATCATCGACTCCTAAAGAAGCGGAGGGCACCCCCAGGCACCCTCCACTATCGCCGTTGCTTGTTCGGTTCAGACTCCGGTCACCCGGGGATCCAGCTCGCCCTGTTTGTAGCGCTTGACCATGGTATCCAAGGGGATCGCCTTGATCTTGCTGGCTTGGCCGGCGGCATGGAAGGCCTCATAGCGTTGCCGACAGATATCCCGCATGGCATCGATGGAAGCTTGCAGGAACTTTCGGGGATCAAAATTCTTGGGGTTGGTATAGAGGCTCTTGCGCACCGCTCCCGTCGCTGCCAGCCGCAGATCGGTATCGATGTTGACCTTGCGGACACCATGTTTGATGCCCTCCTGGATTTCCTCTACAGGTACACCGTAGGTCTCCCCAATATCCCCACCATATTCGTGAATAATCTTCAACCATTCCTGGGGAACGGAACTCGAGCCGTGCATAACCAGATGGGTATCGGGAATCCGCTCATGAATCTCTTTAATCCGATCAATGCGAAGGATCTTGCCGGTGGGCGGTTGGGTGAATTTATAGGCGCCGTGGCTCGTGCCAATGGCAATGGCCAGGGCATCGAGTTTGGTGGCCTTGACGAACTGGGCGGCCTCCTCGGGATCGGTGAGGAGCTGATCGTGGCTCAAGGAGCCCTCGGCACCTACACCGTCCTCTTCGCCCGCCATACCCGTTTCCAGGGAGCCCAGGCACCCCAGTTCGCCTTCCACGGTGACACCCACCGCGTGGGCCATTTCCACCACCTTCGCCGTCACCGCAACATTATAATCGTAGCTGGCTGGAGTTTTGGCATCCTCCAACAGGGAGCCGTCCATCATGACACTGGTAAAGCCTGAGCGGATCGCCTGAATACAAACAGCCGGACTGGCACCGTGATCTTGATGCAACACCACCGGGATATCCGGATATTCTTCCACAGCGGCCAGAATCAGGTGTCGCAGAAACGGTTCGCCAGCGTACTTCCGTGCTCCGGCCGAAGCCTGCAGAATCACCGGGGCATCGACGGCAGCAGCCGCCTCCATGATCGCCCGCACCTGTTCCAGGTTATTGACATTAAAGGCGGGAATTCCGTACCCATGCTCGGCGGCGTGATCGAGCAGTTGCCGCATAGAGACCATTGCCATAGTGCTTCACCTCATCAGACAGTAGGAAAAGTCAGCTTCCGCTGGTAGCCGCACCCACGCGCACCAGTTTCAACGTATTGGTTCCACCCGGCGAACCAATGGGCTCGCCAATGGTGATTAAGATCAGATCACCGTCGCGGACCGCACCGCGCCGGCGCAATTCATCTTCGGCCGCTCGCATGACCTGCACTGGATCGTCATGCCGGTTCTGGGGAAAATTGACCGGATGTACACCGCGATACAAGGTCACTTTCCGTCGAGTGTATACCTGCGGCGTCAGGGCATAAATGGGTACCCGCGAATCAGCTCGGGAAAGCCATAAGGCCGTCGATCCACTTTCGGTAAAGGCGGCAATGGCAGCGATGGGTGCCCGTACGGTTGCCAGGATCGCTGCAGCAGCAATGGTTTCGTCTACCCGCTCCAGCGCCCGATGAGTAAAGTTTTCGTTGCGCTGACAAGGCATCTGGCGTTCTACTTCCAGACAGGTACGCGCCATGGCGGCAACCGCTTCCACGGGGTATTGTCCCGAGGCGGTTTCGGCCGAGAGCATGACTGCATCCGTACCATCCAATACGGCATTGGCCACATCAGAAACCTCAGCCCGAGTGGGAATGGGCTGATGGATCATGGACTCCATCATCTGCGTTGCGGTGATGGTGATGCGATTATAGCGATTGGCCATGGCAATAATCCGCTTCTGTACCGGCGGAACCGCGGCATCGCCAATTTCCACTCCCAGATCACCGCGCGCGACCATGACCGCTTCCGAAACTTGCAGAATCTCTTCGATAGCGGCCACGGCCTCGGCCCGCTCGATCTTGGCAACCAAGGCCCCATGACCGCCTGCGGCCCGAAAGAGCCGGCGCGCCTCTTCCATATCGGCAGCACTGCGAGGGAAAGAGACCGCAAGATAATCGGCCTCCAGACGCGCCGCCGTAATAATATCCTCACGATCCTTATCGGTCAGGGCGGGAGCCGTCAATCCACCGCCAGCCCGATTAATTCCCTTACTATTGGAAAGCTCTCCACCCTGCACCACAGTGGAATGGATTTCGCCGCCCTCTACCTTTTCCACCCGCAGCACGATCATTCCATCATTCAGCAGTAGGGTAGCCCCGCGCTCTACGTCATGCACCAGCCCCGGGTAGGTGACCCCGACCCGGGTTTGATCCCCAAGCTCGCAGTGAATGTCAAGAATAAAGGGTTCCCCCTCGCGCAGTTGGATTTTCCCTTGGGCAAACTTGCCGATCCGGATCTTGGGGCCCTGGAGATCGGCCAGAACACCAATGGCTCGACCATGGGCACGCGCCCTTTCCCGAACCAACTCTGCTAGATGGACATGCTGTTCGGCACTGCCGTGGGAAAAATTCAGGCGTACCACATCGAGTCCCGCCTCGATCAAGCGATCGATGATTTCCGGTGAAGAGCTGGCCGGTCCCAGGGTAGCAACGATCTTGGTACGGCGAATCACCGGCTCACCTTTGGCTTCGCGCCTCAAGTATCTCGAATGCTGGCAGGGTCTTGCCCTCCAGAACTTCCAGAAAGGCTCCACCGCCGGTAGAGATGTAACCAATCCGATCGGCTATACCATATTTGGCAATGGCGGCAAGGGTATCGCCACCACCGGCAATGGAAAAGGCAGGACTCTCGGCAATGGCCATGGCCAGGGATCTGGTACCATTGGCGAAGGCATCAAACTCAAAGACCCCGACGGGGCCGTTCCAAACAATCGTCCCTGCCGCCTTCAGCTTTTCTGCCAGGAGCTGGGCTGTTTTGGGGCCAATATCCAGGATGAGATCTTCCGCACCTACCTCCTTGACATCCTTGACCGAAGCCTTGGCATCGGCAGCAAAGTGATCTGCCACCACTACGTCCACCGGAATGGGGACCTCTGCCCCCCGGGCCTTCATGGTCGCCATTACCGTTTTCGCTTCCTCCAGCAACTCCGGCTCGGCCAGGCTCTTGCCGATGGGATACCCGCTGGCCAGCAGGAAGGTATTGGCAATGCCACCACCAACAATCAGCCCGTCCACCTTACTGGCCAGGGCCTGGAGAATGGTAAGCTTGGTCGATACCTTGGAACCAGCGACGATGGCAATGAGCGGACGCTTTGGGTTGGCCAGGGCCCGGCTGATGGCATCGATTTCCGCGGCGAGCAAGGGGCCGGCGCAGGCAATGGGGGCATATTTGGCAATCCCATAGGTGCTGGCCTCTGCCCGGTGGGCGGTACCAAAGGCATCGTGAACAAAGATATCGCAAAGCTTGGCATATTTTTGTGCCAAGGTATCGTCGTTCTTCTTTTCCCCCTTGTTCAGTCGACAATTTTCCAGCATGAGCACCTGGCCAGGTTCCACCGTGAAGCCACCATCGACCCAGTTTTGCTGCAGGGGAACGGCCTGACCCAGGAGTTCCCCCAGCCGTCTGGCAACGGGTGCCAGGGAGTACTCGGGTTTGAATTCGCCCTCCACTGGACGACCCAGGTGGGAAGTGATCATTACCGCCGCGCCAGCCTCCAACGCCATTTTCACCGCCGGCACCGAGGCACGCACCCGGGTATCTTCGGTGATTTGTCCCTGCTCATTCAAGGGAACGTTGAGATCGGCACGGATGAAGACACGTTTCCCCTTGGCATCTCCCCGCTTGCAGACTTCAGCAAAGGTCAGAATTTTCATGGCTCTACCTCAGTGGCTGGCCACATGCTTCACAAAACGCAGCATGTTACAGGTGTAGCCATATTCATTGTCATACCAAGCTACAACCTTGACAAAAGTAGGGTCTAGTTGAATTCCCGCTTTTGCGTCAAAAATGGAAGGGGCAGGAAAGCCGCGGAAGTCAGTGGAAACCACAGCGTCCTCGGTATAGGCAAGGACCCCCTGTAGAGGACCTTCGCTAGCCGCTTTCATGGCCGAACAGATCTCTTCGTAGCTGGTTTCCTTGCCGAGCTCCGCAGTCAGATCCACCACGGAGACGTCGGAGGTAGGAACCCGAAAAGACATCCCCGTCAGCTTCTTGTTGAGCTCCGGGATGACCTTGCCAACTGCCTTGGCCGCACCAGTGCTGGAGGGAATGATATTTTCCAGTATGCCTCGCCCCCCGCGCCAGTCTTTGTGCGAAGGACCGTCGACGGTCTTTTGGGTGGCAGTCGCGGCATGGACCGTGCTCATGAGTCCACGCTTGATCCCAAAACGATCATGCAAGACCTTGGCAACGGGGGCCAGACAGTTTGTAGTGCACGATGCCGCCGAAACGATTTTTTCTCCAGCATATTTGCCATGGTTGACGCCATAAACAAACATGGGGGTATCATCCTTGGAAGGGGCCGACTGGACGACCTTTTTTGCCCCCGCATCCAGGTGCTTCTGACAGCTTTCTCCCGTCAGGAACAATCCCGTGGACTCGATGACCAGATCAACTTCCACATCACCCCAACGCAGATTGGCTGGATCTTTTTCGGCCGTCAGGCGAACCTTTTTCCCATTGATCAGCAAATGATCCCCATCCACCTGCACAGAGCCCGGGAAGCGACCATGCACCGAATCATACTGCAGCATGTACGCCAGGTAGGCCGACTCCAGCAGATCATTGATGGCCACGACCTCCAAATCCCGAAACTCCGCTTCCCTGGCAATGGCCCGGAAGGCCATGCGACCAATGCGCCCAAAACCATTGATACCGACACGAATCGTCATTCCCTACTCCTCAAGGTTTCTGCAAAAATTCTTTTAAAGCGCCTGGAATCTCTGGACCAGATGTTCGACCGTAAAGCCATACTTCTCGAAAAGTATCGGTGCCGGCGCCGAGGCACCAAAGCGATCGATACCAAGCACCGCGCCTTGCAGACCCACGTATTTGTACCAAAGGCCGGTACTTCCCGCTTCGATAGCCAGCCGCTTGGTCAGCGATGTGGGCAACACACTTTCCCGATAGGCAGCATCCTGGGCGTCAAAAACTTCCAGGCAAGGCATGGAAACCACCCGCACATGGACGCCTGCATCAGCGAGTTTTGCCTGGGCTGCCAACGCCAGCTCCACTTCTGAACCACTTGCCAGCAGGGCACCCACTTCGGGACCAGCAGCCTCCTTCAGGACATACCCCCCCCGACGGGCACCAGCCACCGTTGCGTCGTTATGGGGTAAAGCCGGCAGATTTTGCCGACTCAGGGCAAGCAGACTCGGGGTCCTTTCTTGCAAGATGGAAGATTCCCAGGCAACAGCCGTTTCGACTGCATCGGCTGGGCGCCAAACATGGAGATTGGGAATCAAGCGCAAACTGTTGAGCTGCTCGATGGGCTGATGGGTTGGGCCATCCTCTCCCAGGCCAATGGAATCATGGGTCATGACAAAGATGGTTCGCAATCCCATGAGCGCCGCCATGCGAATGGCGTTGCGAGCATAGTCCGAGAAAATGAGGAAAGTGCCGCCAAAAGGTAAAAGGCCACCGTAGAGGGCCATCCCATTCATGATTGCGGCCATGCCGAACTCACGAACACCATAATGAATGTAGTTGCCCATCAGCCGATGCTTGCCAATGTCCAGGGCCTCCTTCCAACGAGTATTGTTGGACGGGGTCAGGTCGGCGGAGCCACCGATAAATTCTGGAACCACTGGCGCTAGGGCCTGGATACACTTGCCCGAGGCAACCCGAGTGGCAATCTTGGGGGCCTCCTGGCGAAAGTCCGCAATCAGCTTGTCAACGGTTGCCCGGAAGTCCGCGCTGGGCTTACCAGCCAAGCGCCGCTGAAATTCGGCTGCATCTTCCGGATACAAGGCCTGGTACTTGGCAAAGCGCTCTTTCCATGCGGCCTCTGCAATTTCCCCCTTGGCCCGCGCGTCAAAGCCGCGGTAAATAGCTTCGGGAACCTCAAAATCGCCACCTGTCCAACCCAGATTCTTGCGGGTCAGCGCGACCTCATCAGCACCCAATGCTGCGCCATGAACATCATGGGTACCCGCCTTATTGGGCGAGCCATGGCCAATGACGGTCTTGCAACAAATCAGGGTCGGCTTGCTAGTCTGGGAACGCGCCTCGACAATGGCTTGCTTGATGGCCTCCGGATCATGACCGTCCACCTTGCGAATCACATGCCAACCATAGGCCTCGAAGCGTGCCGGGGTATCATCACCAAACCAGTCATCCACATGACCATCAATGGAAATATTGTTGTCATCGTAGAAGCAGATGAGCTTGTGTAAACCCCATACCCCAGCCAATGAACAGGCCTCATGGGAAATCCCCTCCATCAAACAGCCATCGCCCAGAAATACGTAGGTATAGTGATTGATCAATTCATGGTCAGGGTGGTTGAACTGCCGACCCAGCAGCTGCTCTGCCAACGCCATGCCCACGCCATTGGCCAAGCCCTGTCCCAAGGGACCGGTGGTGGTCTCGACACCAGGAGTTTCGCGATATTCCGGATGGCCAGGGGTCTTGCTGTGCCACTGCCGGAACTGCTTGAGATCATCGAGACTCAGGTCGTAGCCGCTCAGGTGGAGCAAAGCATAGAGCAGCATGGAACCATGACCATTGGAGAGAATGAACCGGTCGCGATTGGGCCAATGGGGATTGGCAGGATTATGGACGAGAAAATCATTCCAGAGCACTTCAGCAATATCGGCCATCCCCATGGGCATTCCCGGATGACCGCTATTGGCCTTTTGGACAGCATCCATGGTCAAGACGCGGATGGCATTGGCGAGATCGCTACGAGTCACAGTCATATTAACTCCTTGGCTTGACACGCCCGCAGGCGCGCCGGTGGCTTAATCGAAAATCAGTCCTCAGCCCGCTGATGGGTCCGTACCCGCCGCAGGATGCCGTCATGACCAGAGATGACCAGGCTCTCACTTTCCACAAAGAAACGGGAACGGGACACGCCGTCCAGGATATCCCCACTGGTCAGCCCAGTGGCCACAAAAAGGACATCATCACTGGCCACCAGCTCGTCACGGCCCAACCACTGGCCCACTTTCAATCCGGCAGCGGCAACGGCCCCTGCTTCTCCCGGCTTTTGCGGCGCCAGGGCACCAAACATATCAGCCCCCATGGCACGGGCAGCACACGCGGTAATAACTCCTTCGGGGGTACCGCCAATACCCATCATGGCATCGACCTTGCTTCCCAGGGCAGCCATGATGCCGCCACTGACATCGCCATCGGTCTGTAGGCGCACCGTCGCACCGGCCGCCTGAATTTCCCGAATCATGGCTTCGTGACGGGGTTTTTTTAGAACAAAAATCCGCAACTCTTTTACGTCCTTACCCAAGGCTTTGGCCAAGGCCTGGAGCTTGTCTTTCATTGGCGCAGCCGGATCCAGCTTGCCACGAGCGGGAGCAGGCACAATCAGCTTGTCCATATAATAGGCAGGTCCAGGGCGGAACATGCTGCCCTTGGGAGCTGCGGCCAGCACACAAATGGAGCCGGGCATACCGTTGGCAAGGAAACTGGTACCCTCCACCGGGTCCACGGCAATATCCACTTCCGGACCCATGCCGGCCCCTACCGCCTCACCATTATAGAGCATGGGGGCCTCGTCCTTTTCTCCCTCACCAATGACCACCATACCGCGCATGGGCACCTGGGCGATGGCAGCCCGCATGGCATCCACCGCGGCGCCATCCCCAAGCTCTTTCTCACCACGCCCAATCCAGGCGCTGGCTGCCCTTGCGGCAGCTTCAGTTACAGGAAGAAGGGAAAGCGCCAGATTACGGATGGTGGCCATGTACGAAAATTCCTTTAGCTAGGCGATTGAAATGCCTTTTAGCATAAATCAACACTGCGACTTTGGGAACTCGCGATCAATCCAGGTCAACCATTGCTCATGTAAATGGGGGTCCAGGGTGGCCAGTACCGAGCACTTGACGAGGGCATTGGCATGCAGCGCTTCGCCGGTCAGGGTGCTGAGCCTGCCGCCTGCCTCCTGCAAGAACAATCCACCCGCAGCCCAATCCCACAGTTGTTGGGCACCATGCAGGTAAAAATGATAACGACCTGCCGCCAGCCAACTCCACTCCAACACACAACTGCCGAAATTGCGCTGGCTATGAAAGGGTTGCCGAGTTACCAGGCGGATGGCCATTTCTGGATGCAGGCGCTTGTAATCCACGACCCCCACACTCTGCTGCAGGGCAGGGGCCTGGCGATAGGCCAAGCGGTCGCCATTACAGAAAGCCCCAGCCCGCCGTGCCGCCCAGAAGAGATCCCTGCGCATGGGGTCATAGACCCAACCCTGCCGTGCCCCGTGGGCATCCAAAAGGGCAAGACTGATCCCAAAAATTGGCACACCGGCAGCAAAATTGCTGGTTCCATCCAAGGGATCCAGGCACCAGAGGAGCTCAACGGACTGCATCAACTGTCCCTGTTCGGCAGCGGTCATTTCTTCACCGAGCAAAGGGATTTGCGGATAACGGCGGGCCAATGCCTCCTGCAAAAAATCCTGACTTTCCAGATCGGCACTGGTAACGATACTTCCATCGGGTTTGGGTGTGGCCGTAACCCGGTGATAAGCAGGCAGCAGAAAACGCTCCGCACTCTCGCGCAAGAGCGCTCCTACCCACTGCACATCGACAGCAAAGTCCGACATCATGTGCACAAGAATAGACTAGAGCAGCCCAAGGGTCATCCCTGTTCTTTTCTTTTGCGTTGACCCTATGATCCAATATGGGCATGCCGCGCATTCATCTATATCTGCCTGATCCTATTCCCATCGGGCCAATGCTACTGCCAGCGGCAGCCAGCCATCATCTCTTGCGGGTGCTCCGCGCCCGGCGGGGGCAAGCATTGACCCTCTTTTGCGGTGACGGCTTGGAGTACCCCGCCGAACTCATCGGAGTAGAGGGGCACCTGGCCCTGGTGGAAATCTCCAAGCCCAGTCGCCGGGATACGGCCAGTCCCCTGGGGGTGATTCTGGCACTGCCACTGCTCAAAGGAGATCGATGGGATTGGGTACTGCAAAAGGCTTGCGAATTGGGCGTAGCCGAGATCCAGCCCCTCCATAGCCGGTACAGCCAGGTTTCCCTCACCGAAGCGCGTTCGGAACGTCGCCATCAACGCTGGCAAGAAATCCTCATCCACGCAGCTGAACAAAGCCAAGCCACGCGTCTGCCACTGTTGGCCAAGGTCCTGCCCCTGAAGGAATTCCTGCAAAGTCCGCCAAGAGGTCTGGCCCTGGTGTTGGACCCTGGCTTCCCAGCGCAGTTGTCTTCCCTACCTGATAGTCCCCCTACCTGGGTTACGGTCCTGACGGGACCTGAGGGTGGACTCGCTCCGGAGGAGTTACAGTCTGCGGCAGGGGCCGGATGGAAGGGGCTGCGGCTAGGTCCACGGATCCTGCGGGCGGAAACCGCGCCCATCGCCATGCTCGCATACTTGCAAGGGCGCTATGGCGACCTCGGTTGACAGCAACCCAGGAGAACGGGACCATAGTCTAAATCTTTTGGAACGGATGCCCCATGGATATCCTGCTTGCCAACCCGCGCGGCTTTTGTGCCGGCGTCAACCGTGCCATTCAGATCGTGGAAAGAGCCTTGGAGCTCTTCGGCGCGCCCATCTACGTCCGACATGAGGTGGTACACAACCGACATGTGGTGGAAGACCTTCGGAATCGGGGGGCCATTTTTGTGGAGGAACTCGACGAGATTCCCGACGGTGCTACCGTCATTTTCAGTGCCCACGGGGTCCCCCTGGCGGTGCGTCAACGCGCCAAGGAGCGAGGTCTGACGGTCTTTGATGCCACCTGTCCACTGGTGACCAAGGTCCACATGGAAGTCAAAAAATACAGTCGGGAAAACATGGAAATGGTCCTCATTGGCCATGCCGGTCATCCGGAGGTAGAAGGGACCATGGGCCAGGTGGAGGCGGGCATGATGTATTTGGTTTCTGATGTGGGTGACGTGGCCAAACTGCAGCCCCGCCACCCCGAGCGCCTTGCCTACATTACCCAAACCACCTTGAGCATGGATGATACCGCCGAGGTCATCAACGCCCTTCGCGCTCGCTTTCCAAGCATTCAGGGTCCCAAGAAAGACGATATCTGCTACGCCACCCAAAACCGTCAGGATGCCGTCAAGAAGTTGGTTCCTGCCGTAGATATCCTCCTCATTGTCGGTGCCCCCAGCAGTTCCAACTCCAGTCGCCTGGCGGAACTGGGTCAGCGTTTGGGTACCAGCACCTACTTGATCGAAGACGCGGGGCAGCTCCGACGCGAATGGTTTACGGGTCGGCAGCGCATCGGCATCAGTGCTGGCGCCTCAGCACCTGAGCGTTTGGTACAAGAAATCATCGAGACCCTGCAAGGCTGGGGAGCAGGACAGCCAGAAGAACTCTCTGGTGTCGAAGAGAAAGTGATCTTCAGCCTTCCTCTGGCCCTGACCAATGCCCAGGAGCATCGGGAGACGATCCCCTCCTGATTGCCGGGCGCAACTCCCGAACTTGCATGTCTACGGGTTCGGGCTCCGTCAACTCCCGATCGCTACTGGTAGCCCCCAGTTCGGGAAAGCGCCGGGCGGTAACCAGGACCCGACTTTCCAGCGAGGAGGTTGCCTGGTTATAAGCGCTCACGGCGCCATGCAGTTGGCGCCCCAACTTGGCCCAGTGGCCAGTGAGCGTACCCAGTCGTTCATAGAGTTCCCTGCCCAACGCACTGATGGCCTGGGCATTGGCAGCTACCGCTTCTTGCCGCCAGCCATAGGCGGCTGCCCGTAACAAAGCGATCAGGGTGGTGGGCGTTGCTACCAACACCTTCTGCTCGACGCCAAACTCGATGAGTCCTGGATCCATCTGCAAAGCAGCGCTAAAAAAATCCTCTCCGGGCAGAAAGAGCACTACAAATTCCGGACTCGGCACGGCTTCCCAGTAGGATTTCCGCCCCAACTGCTGGAGGTGGGTGCGCAATTCAGCGGCGTGCTTGCGAAGCCATTGCTGCCGGTCTTCGTCGGACTCTGCCTCGATGGCATGCAGATACGCATTGAGAGGAGCCTTGGCATCGACGACGATCTCTTTTCCCCCGGGCAGATGCACCAACAAATCCGGCCGCTGCTGTCCCTGCTCCGATTGCATGCTTGCCTGCTCGACAAAATCACAGTGATCGAGCATGCCGGCCATTTCCACCACTCTCCGTAACTGCATTTCTCCCCAACGGCCGCGGGCAGCCGGCTGGCGCAGGGCTTTGACCAGCGCCGCGGTTTCTCGATGCAGGCGCGGCAAATGATCCTGGACCAAGCCCCGCAATTGTTCGCTCAGGGCGCTATAGGCTCCGGTTCGCACCTGTTCCAATGCATCCAGACGCTCGTTCATTTTCTGGAGGGATTCGCGGACAGGGTCCACCATCTGGCCAAAACCTTGTTGCCGATTTTCCAGGTCCTGTTGAGCTTGTGCCAGGAACTGGCCCAACTTTTCCTGGGCCATACGGAGAAAATCCTCATTGTTACGGCGCAGGGCCTCGGCCGAAAGGACGGTAAAGGCTTGTTGCAGTCGCTCTTGTGCTGCCAGCAGCAGGGCTTGTTTTTCTTCTGCCTGTCGCGATTCTTGCAGCAGGCGTTCCTGGTACTCTGCCAACCGTCGATCTTGTTCCCGGCTTTGGGTTTGCAGGGCAAGATAATCCCTTTGCAGGGACTCCCATTCTTCCAGTTTGGGCCGTAGACCTGCCAGTTGGATTTGGGTGCTTTGCAGCTCTCTTTGCATGCGCTCCTTTTCCTGTTGCTCCGCCACCAATCGTTCCCGCTCCTGGCCTAGGGCCTCGCGCAACTCAGCGATTACCTGCTCCCCCTGTTGGAGGGCCAGACGAAGACGGTCCTGGCCAGCTCGTGACCATAACCAATACCAAAAAGCTCCCAGCACGCCCCCGATCAGGGATGCCAGGACAATCCAAACCAAGCCGATCAAGATTTGGTGAATTCAGTGACTGTCGCTCAATTGCGAAGTGCAATTGGGACAGCGGGTGGCAGCCAAGGGAATGGATGTCAGACAGTAGGGGCAATCTTTGGTGGTAACGGGCGCACTGGGCTTGGGATAGAGGCGGTTGACCATTCGCACCATGCTGAAGATTACCAAGGCAATGATGAAAAAACTCACCAATGCCATGATAAAAAGGCCGTAATTCCAGGTTACCGCCCCCGCTTTCTCGACAGCAGCCAAGGTCAGATACGGCTCTGGCGTTTTTCCCTGGTGCAAAACCACAAAGAGGTTACTGAAGTCCATTTTACCCAACAAAAGGCCAATGGGAGGCATGATGATATCTTTGACCAGGGCCGTGACCACAGCCGAAAAGGCCGTACCGATCACAAAGGCTACGGCCAGATCAATACCATTTCCTCGTAGCAGAAATGTTTTGAAATCTTCCACAAAACGACTCATTTCCTCTCCCTTGGGTCCTAATTTTTTAGCAACCAATGATCCTTACAGAAATGCCCTGCAAAGGCATTACAAAAATATCCATCAATGGCTGGCCGGCAGACTGGTACAGAAACGATTCACACTTTCTTTCTCCGCTTGCATGGGAAATCTTTGCGCTGCCTGTAGACAGTTCTCGGTACTATCACGACAGGTCAGGGCCCATCGGGCAGTATCGCGAAAGAAGTTTTCGGCAGCTAGGCTCGGCTCGGCGTAGGGGCTACCCTGAAAGAAACGTCCCAAAGCCGAATAATAGTCCCCCTTGGCCGCAGCCCAGCGAGAAACCGCATCCCAGCAGGTAGATTGGCTGGCGCCTGGGCCCTGGACACAACCCACTGCGTCTCGCCGTACCAGCCCCAAGGACTCCTGCCAGTCGGGGCAGAACTTTTGTTCCGCGGCATGTCGTTGGGCAGTGATGGCCGCCAGCCGCTCCTCTGCCAGCTGCGCGGTGTTTTGTGCCGCCTCCGAGCGTGCTGTGGCAATGGCTGCACCGGTGGAAACAGTAGGAGGAGGCAGTTGCGCACAGGCCCCCAGGAAAAATGGTAGCAAGAATAAAATGGTTGACTCTTTGCGCATAACTTCCCCAGCAACTTTTTATTTAAGAAGTTATAGCACAAACGGTTACCCATTGGGCAATCAGGCAACGGCCTATGCCCGCTGCTTTCGCCCCAAACGTTCTTTCAAGCCCTCAAAAAGGACATAAAATGCGGGGGTAATAAATAAAGTCAGAAATTGAGAAACCACGATCCCACCCGCCACGGCCACCCCCAGGGGTACCCGCGACTCCGCTCCCGCCCCAACACCAATGGCAATGGGGAGAATCCCCAGAATAGCCGCCAGATTGGTCATCATAATGGGCCGAAAGCGGATCACACAGGCATCGACAATGGCCTCCATAGCCGTTGCTCCCTGGCGACGTCGATGGATGGCAAAATCCACCATGATAATGCCGTTTTTCTTCACCAGCCCCACCAACATAATAATTCCCACAAAGCTGAAAAGATCCAATTCCTGCCCGAAGATCCAGAGGGCGAGCAGGGCACCAAAACCTGCCAATGGCAATGCCGTGAGGATGGTAAGGGGATGGATAAAATCTTCATAGAGAATGGCGAGGATGGCATAGATCAAGGCAACGGTGGCCAATAGCAACAAGGGCAAAGTCGAGTTGGACTGCTGAAAGGCCGCCGCCGTGCCGCCAAAACTTCCTTGGACCTGCGTCGGCAAGAGTGCTGCACCCAGCGCTTGCACCTTTTGCGTTGCCGTACCAATGGCCACCCCAGGCGCCAAATTGAAGGAAACGGTGACACTTGGGATACCGTTATAATGCTCGATGCTCAATGGACCAACCCCGTAGCTAAAATTCGCCACGGCGGACAGGGGTACCAGCCCTGCCGTTCCTGGCAAAGTGATGGCCGCAAGGGCAGCGATGTTTGTCTGGAATTGCCGGGCCAGGTCCAGAATGACCTCATATTGATTGGTCGCGGCATAGATGGTCCCGACCTGGGTACCCCCAAAGGCAAAATTCAACGCCTGCTCAATGGCCTGGGGGGTAACGCCCAGGGCCGCCGCACGCTGGTTGGCAATGTGCACATTGACTTCGGGATTGGCCACCTGCAAGGAGCTATTCACCGCCTGAAAACCGGGGGTCTTGCGCAGGGCCTCCACAAATTTGGGAACTGCGGCATCCAGCGCCTCTTGATCTTCACTTTGGAGGACATACTGATAATTGGACTGGGAGGAGATGGGCCCTATCTGGATGGCGGGAGGCAGCATAAAGCTTGCCTCAACGCCAGCAAAGTGAGCCACCGATCGGCGCAGCTGGGCAATGACCATATCCCCGCTGGGTCTTTGGCTGGCGGCCTTGAGCCGGATCATCAGTCGCCCAGAATTACTGGAACCAAACGCCCCAGCCCCCTGTCCTGCACTGGATAAAACGGACTGCACTGCCCCATTGCGGGCCACCATGGCTGCGATCTGTTGCTGCTCTGCTGCCAGTTTTGCAAAGGATATTCCCTGCGGATACTGGAGATTGGCCATGATCAGACCGCTGTCTTCACTCGGAATAAAGCCCTTGGGTAGCACCAGGAAGAGCCCAAGCATGGCAAGAAAACTCAAACCCGCCGCAAGGTAGATCCATGCCCGATGCGCAAGACTCTTGCGCAAGGCGCGTTCATACCAACTGCGCAAGCGGACAAACCAGCGCTCAAAGGCGCTGGGATCGCCGTGCTTTACCTTTAGGTAGCGGGCACAGAGCATGGGCGTGAGGGTCAGCGAAACCAATCCAGAGAGAAGGATTACCACCGCAATGGTGACCCCAAATTCGCGAAAGAGCCGACCGATGATCCCACCTAAAATCAAAAAGGGCAGAAATACCACTGCCAGGGACAGGGTCATGGACAAGACGGTAAAGCCAATCTCCGCACTGCCTTTATAGGCAGCCTCCTCTGGCTCCTCGCCCTGCTCCTCATGACGGGCGATATTTTCCAGCATCACCACCGCATCATCCACCACAAAGCCCACTGCAAGGGTCAGGGCCAATAATGTCAAGGTATTCAGGCTAAAACCCAGCACCGAGATAATGGCAAAGGTGCCCAGAATGGAGGTTGGGATGGCCAAAGCCCCAATGAGGGTCGGGCTGCCCCGGCGCAAAAAAAGCCAGAGCACGCCAGCCACCAGGACCGAGGCCAGGAGTAAAGTGAATTCCACCTCCATAACGGCGGCACGAATATAGCTGGCCTTGTCGTAGACCACCTGCATACGCGCACCACTGGGCAAGCCGGCATTGAGGGCAGGCAAGCGCTTGGCAATGGCATCGGAAATGGCCACCGTATCGGAACCCGGTTGACGGACCACAGCCAGGATCAAGGCCCGATCCTTGCCAATCCAACTCGCAATCTGATCATTATCGACGCCATTCTCCACCGTCGCCACATCGGCAAGGGGAACCACCGTCGTTCCCTTTTCCAGTACCGGCATCCGGGCAAAGGCTTCAGCATCGTGTAGTTGTCCGTGGACGTTGACCGCATAGTTGCGCGCCGTACCCAAAAGGGTCCCCTGGGGAAGATTTACATTGTGACTGGCGATGGCCGCATCCAGGGCCTGCAGCGAAATACCCCGGGCTTGGAGGGCAAAGGGATTGGCATGGATCCGGACCGCATAGTTCTGCTCGCCAAAAATCTCCACCTGCGCCACGCCAGCAATCCCCGAGAGGGCTGGCACGACCCGATCGACCGCATATTCATTGAGCTTGTAGATCGGCATGTTGGGCGCCGAGAGGGCAATAAACGCAATAGGAGCAGCCGAAGGATTCAGTTGCTTGACAAAGGGGAGACTCGGCATGCCCGGCGGCAGCAAATGCTGCGCCTGGGTCACCGCGTTTTCCACATTTTGGGTGGCAACGTCAATATTCTGGCTCAGGTTGAATTGTAAGATGATTCGCGTCGAGCCCTGACTACTGGTGGAGCTCATGGCAGACAGGCCAGGAATGGCTTGAAATTGCTTCTCCAAGGGCGTTGCCACCGCACTGGCCATGGTTTGTGGGCTTGCCCCTGGCAGGCTGGCCGAAACCAGCACCGTCGGGAAATCCACACTGGGCAGCAAGGCCACGGGCAAATACCAGAACGCAAAGATCCCGTAGCTGACCATCCCTAGGGTGAAGATCATGGTCATCACCCGCCGCCGGATGAAAAGTGCCGAGATGTTCACTGGGCCCTGCTCCCGTGCTGGTAGCGATCACTGTGGGCGGAACCCTCCCCTGCAGAAAACTGCTTGCCAGGGAGCAAGACCTTGACCCCCGGATAGATCCGCGCTGGAACCGGATAGATCACTTGCGTATCCCGGGTGAGACCAGCAATGACAGCCGATTGCCCATCTTCCCACAACACTTTGACTGGCTGGCTCTGGACCACTCCCTTGGGTGCCACATACACAAAATTGCCGGAGCTACCCTGCATGACCGCGCCAACAGGCAAGGTCATGGCACTTTGCAATTGGGCGACCGGCATTTGTACCTGGACGAACTGCCCGGGCCAGAGGCGATTCTGCCCATTGGGGCTCTGGGCCTGGACACTTACCGTAGCCGTCGTTGCACTTACGGTGTTGTCGATAATCTGGATCGTGCCGCGATCCAGGAGCTCGGCACCTTGTTCGTTTTGGATCAGGATCTGCCAGGCCTTCTCCCTGGCCTCCCTCGCACTCTGCAGCAGTTGTTGGGGTACCTGGAAATCAATGCCAATGGGACTGGTCTGGTTGATGGTAGCAAGCTCAGTCACGTTGGCAACCAGCAGATTACCGGGCTTCACCATCGCCATACCGATGCGTCCACTAATGGGAGCCGTAATCCGTGTGTAACCGAGATTCAGGCGGGCCTGCTGTACTGCCGCCAGATCGGCCTGCACCTGTGCAGCCGCCGCCTGTGCCTGGGACCGTGCTTGTTCGTAACTTTGTCGGGTAATGAAATCTTTTTCTACCAATGGCTTGTCCTGGGCCAGCACGGTTGCATTGTATCGGGCAGTGGCCTGGGCAGAGGCCAGATTGGCCTTGGCCTGGGCGAGACTCACCAAAGCTTGGGCAGGGTCAATCTGGAATAGCAACTGACCCTTCTCTACCAGGCCCCCCTGCTGAAAAGAATAATGCTGCAACACCCCGGAAATCTGGGGGACCAGGGTCACGGTCTGCAATGGGGTCACGGTCCCTAGAAAGGTCTGATAGTGAACCATGGGCCGGATTGCTGGAGTGACCAATTGAACTTGGGTCGGTGCAAACCCATGTCCAAACTTTCCCCTTCCTCCATGACCAGACTGCCCCTGAGAACATGCTCCCAGGGCAAGGGTCAAAGCGCCCAGGGTGCCAAGGCGAAGGTATTTACCAAAACTCATGGTTGCGCGTCTCCCAATGGCATTCCAACAGCCTGACTCAGTTGCGCCAGACCCACATAACTTTTCACCAAATTGTCAATGAGGGTGTATCGCGCCTGGGACAAGGTGGATTCGGCCTGGAGAACATCCTGAATCGTAGCCTGGCCCACCTTGTACTGGGCCAATACTACCTCCAGGGCCTTGCGGGCATTGGCAAGGCTTGCCACAGCGCCGGGATAGGCAGCCACATTTCCCTGGAAAGTATGGTAATCCTGCCAGACCGTACTCAAGGTATTGAGGCGGGTATTGGCCAGATTGGCGGCGTCCTGACGGGCCAGGGCCTCCGTTTGCCGAACATCATAATGATTGTTGAAACCGGTAAAGAGCGGCACGGTAAGACTCAAACCAAGGCTCCAGGTATCACCCGGCTGAAAGCCTCCCTGGAATTGGTACCCATAGGTACCCGTGAATCCAATGCTGGGAAGACCGCTGGCACGGGCACTACGAACATTGGCCTGGGCTGCGGCCAACTGCGCCCGGGCTGCCAACAGGGCGGGATTGGCCTCTTCGGCCGCTTGCAAAAGTTCCGCCACCGCCTGGCGCAGATGGGGCGGGCGCTGCTCCTCCCATTGCAGCTGGGCAATCTGGATCGAGCTATTGGGAGGAATGCCAATGGCCGCCGCCAACGCACCGAGCCCTGCCGCAACCGTCTGCTGCTGGGAGGCTAGGGTCGATCGCGCCTGTGCCAAGGAGGCGCGGGCCTGATAGAGATCACCAATGGTGGCCTGACCAGCTCGGTGCAGAACCTCGGCAGCCTCCATGGCCTTCTCATTCTCGGCCAGACTCCGTTCATCGGCATGCAGGAGAGCCTGATTCCCCAAGAGATTGTAATAGGCTTGGGTAACATTGAAGATGACAGTTTGGAGAGTCTGGTTCTGCGTATATCCTGCCACCCATTCCTGGGCCTTGGCCGCGTCCACCTTGGCGCGGCGCAGGCCAAACTCCCAGAGGGTATAACTTAGGGTAAAACTCGGATTGACAATATTGCGTGCAGGCACACTGAAACCAGCAGTCGCCACCGCCTGGGACCGTCGGGCTCCGGTGCTCAGGGTAAGACTGGGTAGCCATGCACTTTCCGCCATTCCCAACGCCGCTGCCTGGGCACGCAAGGCCTCCCAGGAGGCTGCAGTTTGCGGATTATGGGCCAGGGCAAAGGCCGTCAGCTCCGGCAGGGTCCAGACCTTTTGGGCATCGGCAGCGGTCCACGTCGCCAAGGGTTGCAAGGCCGGCAGGGAAGGTGTTCCCTTCCATGCCTGGGCCGGCATGCTAGGCAAGCCCGCATCGGTCCCCAACGGGTCCCCAACGATCATCCCTAGACCGGCATAGGCAGGGGTACAGGCGAGGCATAACGGCCAGATCATCCACAACCAGCGCATGGGTTCCATTTCCCTTTTCCAAGCCAGCGCCATTGTCATGGAAAAACGGCCAGGGAGGTAGCCCCCATGGACTGCCAAACTGTTGGCAAATGTGAAAGAGTTTGTTGACTTTTGAAAGATATTTTTGCTGGCGATCCAGAGGTCGAAGTCCGTAAGCTTTGACCCGAGCAATGCAGCTCGTTCGGCAGGAGAATTTTGTTATGCGCAAATCGGTTCTTTCCCTTGTTTTGCTTTCCAGCTTGCTGGGTTTTTACCGCGTCAGCTTGGCGGCTGATATGACCCCACCCCCTGGGGGCCCGATGATGCAGCATCCTCAAGGTCCCAGGATGCAGGGTCATCCAAGGCCCTGGATGGCCAATGCCCCCGTCCCCATGCTCATGCCCATTGTTTGGCGAAATGCCGTTACACTGCAGCTGACCCCAAGCCAGGAAAAACAGTTGGAGAACTGGCGCCAGCAGCAAAGGAGTCAGTGGCAAAGCCGACGCACCCAAGTGCAGGAACACAATCGGGCCCTGCGCGAGGCGCTGCTCCGTGGCGAGACCGGGAGCGCGTTGCAGCCTTTGCAGGCTGCGGTAGTGCGAGATCATGAAGCCATGCTGCAAGAGGGTATCGCCCAAGTGGAATTTCTCCACCAGTTGCTTACCCCGGAACAATGGCAGAAAGTAACCGGCATGTATGCCAAGATGTCCCAATGGCAGCCCGGCAAGGAGGGATGGAAAAAACCGTGACAACGACTGCCCGCATCCTGTTGGTGGATGATGACGCCAAACTGCGCAGCATCCTGATGAGGTACCTGGAATCGCGGGGCTATACGGTCCACAGCGCTGCTTCTGGCGCGCAAATGGACCGACTGCTGGAGCGGGAGCACTACGATCTCCTGCTCCTGGATGTCATGATGCCCGGCGAAGATGGTTTCCAAATCTGCCAACGACTTCGGCAACAAGAATCCCTCTTGCCCATTATCATGCTCACTGCCCGTGGTGACCTGGATGATCGGATCCAAGGCTTGTCCATTGGCGCCGATGATTATGTCCCCAAACCCTTTGAGCCCGAAGAACTACTCGCCCGCATTGGCGCGGTCTTACGCCGCAGCCAGGATGCGAGCAAAGTGGAGCCAAGCCCAGGGGCCATCGACTTTGGTCCCTTCCATCTCGCCCTCGACTACCGCCGTCTCTACCGAAATGGTCAGGAAATCGCCATTACCGAAACGGAATTTGCGCTGTTGCGGGCCTTGGCCGAACATCCCTGGCAAACCCTGTCCCGCGACAAACTGCTGGGGATGATCCATGGCCACGACGATGACATACCTGGCCCCCGTGGCATCGATGTCTTCATTTCCCGACTGCGACGACTCATCGAAGAGGACCCGACCCGGCCTCGCTATCTGCAAACCGTCTGGGGACGGGGCTATGTCTTTGTTCCCGATGCCGGGACTTTGGATCAACGCCCTTGAATTTCCGCCGCTTTTGGTCCGATAGCCTGTTTGGTCGGATCTTTTTGCTGATTGGTGCCCTGCTGCTCGCCAGTCAACTCGCAGTCTACTGGTACTTCAATCTCTATCTGGGCAATCCCCAAGCCCGGCATTTGGCCCAAGGCTGGGCACAGATTCTCACCCTCAGCAGTGCCCTGGATGTAGGCGAAGCCGAGTGGCTGGCCCCACGTCTGTCCCGGATTGGCATTGCCTTCTATCCCGTAGAGCGCATGCAGGGCCAGCCGCCCCACAATCCCATGCTCGCCAACGCCGTCCAACTCCTCCATGGCCTGGGTTGGCCCGATGCCCAGGTCCGCATCGATCGGCGCCAGGGAATATTGTGGCTGGATCCCAACCAGAGAAGTCGGGTGGTCGTCGCCATCCCCATGCCCAAAGCACCTCCGGGACCTTCCCCGCAGTGGTTCAAACTGAGTGCGATTCTCCTATTGTCCTTGCTCGGGGCCTTCCTTATCGTCCATCAGATCACCGCACCGCTACGCCGGCTGGTCCAGGCTTTGCAGGTCAATCGCAATGGCGAGGGTCCACCGGAATTACCGGTTGCAGGACCCATGGATATTCGGGAATTGGCCACGGAACTCAATGCTGCTTTGCGGGAGCGCTATTTGCTGACGGAGGAGAGAGAGATGGTGCTCCTGGGGGTATCCCACGACCTGCGCACGCCCCTGACCCGAATGCGGATGCTGGCCGAATTTCTTCCCAAGGAGGCTGCCGAGATCCAACAGGAATTGGTGGACAATCTCTGGGAAATGGATGAAACCTTGCATCAGTTCCTGGACTATGTCCGCAGTGGTCATGAGGAACTGGCCGAAGAAATTGATCTGGGGGCCTTTCTCCAAAATTTTGTGCACGACAGCCCCTATTCCGAAATTCACCTGGAAGAGCTTCCGGCCCAAGCTCTCTACGTACATATCCCCCCGGTGGCTCTCAAGCGGGTGCTGCGCAACCTGGTGGAGAATGCCCGCCGTCACGCCCGCCCACCCATTACCCTTCGTTTGCTACCCTTGGGTACAGCCGTGGAGATTCAGGTGCGCGATCATGGCAACGGCATCAGCGAAGAGAAGCGGGAGCTCCTAGGCAAACCCTTTGCCTTGGCCGGCAGAGGAGGTGGAACGGGACTCGGTATTGCCATCATTCATCGCATTCTCCACCGGCTGGGCGGGAGCTTATCCATGGAAAACGCCAAAGACGGCGGCCTGCTGGTTCGCGTCCAGCTCCCTTTGCACACCAACTAGGATACCGCTATCTTGCTGCCGGCGCCTCTTTGGGACAGAGTTTGCGCAATTGGGCCAGCTCCTTGGGTGAGAGGTCCTGCCAGGCAATATTCCCACAGCGACCGCTGATCTTGCCTTCCAGGGTCCCTTTCTGGGATACCCCGGGACCTACGGCAAAATCCGGCACCGACTGGCTCGAGATGAGTACGGCGGTATTACTCGACGCCCTGCTCCCGGACGTGCTGGGCGTTGCTCCCTGGGGTTGCAACCACAGATAAAAAAACCCGATCAAGACCAGCAGGGTCAAAACCACAATAATCGCCGCCAACCATGATGACTTGCTTTCTCGAACCATGGGCAACCCCTCCATACGATAGGTTCAGGATAGACGTTCCAGGGCAACGATGCCGAGGGCCAGCCACTTGCTTCCCGACGTAAACTGGACCTGGATCCGGCCCTGTCGACCACCACCCTCGTAGTCCAATACGGTCCCCTCTCCAAAGACCGGGTGGCGAATGCGGGCCCCCAAGGGAAAGGGACTCGCAGGATGAGCTGAAGACGATGCGGACAGGCCCGTCGACAAAACTGGGCGGCGGACCTGGGCTCGGGGACGTAACTCTTCCAGATGTTCTGCCGGAAGCTCCCGCAAAAAACGCGACGGCAGGGCCGGACGTTCACTGCCATGGATACGGCGGCTCTCGGCATGACACAAAACCAATTGGGTCATGGCTCTGGTCATGCCCACGTAACATAAGCGCCGTTCCTCCGCGAGGCCCTGGGGATCCTCCAGATTGCGCAGATGGGGAAAGAGCCCTTCTTCCATCCCCACCAAAAAAACCAGAGGAAATTCCAGCCCCTTGGCGCTGTGCAAGCTCATCAATTGGACGGCGTCCTGCCAACCCTCAGCCCCTGCTTCGCCAGCCTCCAGCGCAGCATGGGTCAAAAACTCACTGAGCAGATCTCCAGGAACAGGACTCAATTCCCGTAGACCCGCAGAGCTTTCTACCAAGGCAAAGGTACGGGCAGCATTGAGGAGCTCGTCCAGATTCTCCAGGCGACTTTCGCCGCGATCACCCTCACGGGCATACCATTCCCGCAAAGGAATGTGCTCCCACACCAGTCGCACCTGCTCCTCCAGACTACGTTCGGCACAAGCCTCGGCCAACTGATCAATGCTGGTCAAAAAGGCGTTCACCCTGGCCTGCCCAAGTTCACCGGCCGCTTGCCAGTAGGAGATCCCCCGCTCCAGGCTATGTTGTCGTAAGCGCTCTACGGTGACGGCACCGATGCCCCGCGCGGGGACATTGATGACCCGTTCAAAAGCGGCATCATCGTGTCGATTCAGCACCAGTCGCAGATAGGCGAGGGTGTCTTTGATTTCCGCGCGCTCAAAGAAGCGTAAGCCGCCATAGACCCGATAAGGAATCCCTTCCCGTACCAAATGCTCTTCAAAGGGTCGGGATTGGGCGTTGGAACGGTAAAGAATGGCACAATCAGCCCGCTTCCCTCCCGCCGCCACCCACTGGACGACTCGCGCCACCACAAAGCGGGCCTCGTCCTCTTCGTTGTAGGCTCGATAGAGTTGCACGGGAGCTCCGCCCGTCTGGGCTGTCCACAGGGTCTTGCCTAGGCGTTCCGGATTGCGGGCGATGACCTGGTTGGCCACCGCCAAAATGGGCGCGGTGGACCGGTAGTTTTGTTCTAGACGAACGAGTCGGGCACCAGGAAAGTCCTGACTGAAGCGAAAAATATTTTCCACCTCGGCTCCACGCCAACCATAGATGGACTGATCGTCGTCCCCCACCACAAAGATCTGCCCGTGGGCGGCGAGCTTGCGCAGCCACTGATACTGCACTGCATTGGTATCTTGAAACTCATCCACAAGGACATGCTGAAAGCGCTCCTGATACTGGGCCAGGAGTGCCTCGTCCTGCCACAGGCGCAAGGCATAGAGAAGCAGATCGGCAAAATCCACCCCACCGGCACGCTCCTTCAGTTCTTCATAGCGCCGATAGGTAGCTAACACTGGCTCAGGAACACTGGGATCTTGCCGCAAATCCAGGGGCCCGATGCCACCATCTTTCCAACGCCCAATGCGGGCAGCTATCTGCTTGGGATTCCAGTGCTTGTCCTCCAGACCCAGATCCTTGAGCGCCCGGCGGACCAGGCGTTGACTATCATCGGCATCAAGAACCGGAAACTGGGCCGGCAAAGAGAGTACCCCGTGGTGCAGGCGTAACAGGCGATGGGCAATACCGTGAAAGGTTCCCATCCACAGGCCCCGCAGATCTTCCTGGACGAGTTGGTTAAGACGGGCACGCATGGACTGGGCGGCCTTGTTGGTGAAGGTGACCGCCAGAATTTGCCCCGGGGAAATTCCCTCTTCGAGCAGGTGGACGATTCGACTGGTGAGTACCCGCGTCTTGCCCGATCCGGCCCCCGCCAGGACCAGTACGGGACCAGGGGGCAAAGTCACGGCCTCCTGCTGCCGTTCGTTTAATTCCATGTTGGTACGCCAGGCCCCTTGCAATTTCGCGCAAATGCCCCCATTTTCGCCACAGGTTTCTTCATGTCCATGGCGGCATGATACGGAGGGTTTCCTTGGAATACAAAGACTACTATCAAATTCTTGGGGTAGCGCGCAACGCCGATGCCGATGCCATCAAGGCGGCCTACCGGAAAATGGCACGCAAATATCACCCGGATGTCAGTAAGGAACATAACGCCGAGGAACGTTTCAAGGAGGTGCAAGAAGCCTATGAAGTCCTCAAGGACCCCGAGAAACGGCGCGCCTACGACCAGCTAGGCAGCAACTGGCGTGCTGGTCAGGAGTTTCGTCCTCCACCTGGTTGGGAGAATTTTTACGGCGGCTTCCATGGGGGCAGTACGGCGGGTCCAGATCTTGGCGGATTCAGTGATTTCTTCGAAGAACTTTTCGCCCGTCGTGGACAGGCCGGAGGCGCCAGCAGCTTTCGGATGCGTGGCGAAGATACGGAGGCCGAGCTCAGCATTCGCCTGGAAGACGTTGTGCACGGTGCGCAGCGAGAAATCAGTCTGGAAGTCCCCGTTGTCGGTCCCGATGGACGCATCCGGCGGGAGCGGAAACAGCTCTCGGTAAAAATCCCGGCGGGCATTGCCCCAGGCCAACGCCTGCGCATTGCTGGGCAAGGTCAACCTGGCAGAGCTGGAGGCGCCAATGGGGATCTCTATCTTCGCATCAGCTACGCGCCACATCCGAAGTTTCGCTGGGAGGGACGGGATCTATACTATGATCTTCCCATCAGCCCCTGGGAAGCGGCCTTGGGGGCGAGCGTGCAAGTCCCCACCCTCGATGGTGTCGTCCGTGCCAAAGTCCCAGCCGGGAGTAGTTGTGGTCAGCGCCTGCGGCTACGAGGCAAAGGCTTACCCGACACCCAGGGCAAGTCGACAGGGGATCTCTATGCCGTACTGCAGATCGTCGTTCCCAAGCAGCTCAACGAGGAGGAAAAGGCCCTCTGGGAGCAGCTTGCTGCCAAGAGTCGCTTTCATGCCAGAAGCTAGATCAATAGCTACTGACTACCTGATTACGCCCTTTCTGCTTGGCTGCAAACAGGGCCTGGTCTGCAGCTTTGATCAATTCCCGGGGATCTTCCATGTCTTCCCTCCGGCAGGCCACACCGATACTGACAGAAATGGAAAGCGGTAGGTCCTGCCAGGTTTCTGCAGCGGACAAGCGTTCGCAAATCCGATTGGCGAGCGCTTCCAGCCCGCTCAACTCCGTTTCTGGACAGAGGACGAGAAACTCATCTCCGCCCATTCGACAGACGACGTCCTGTTGTCGGATCAACTCTTCGAGGATACGCGCCACCCGGTGCAAGACCCCATCGCCCCCATCATGACCCAAGGAATCGTTGATTTCCTTGAAGTTGTCTAGATCCAGGAGCATAACTCCAAGGGCAGTTTGCCGATGCTTGCTGACGGCCCATTCCTGCGCAAAACGATCTTCGGCATAACGTCGATTGCGCAGCTTCGTCAGGGGATCGGTCAAAGCCGCCTGCCGCAAATCCCGGTTTACCTCCACCAGGGAGCCTGCCAAACGCTGCATTCGCTGTTGTCGCAGGGAATACTTACGACGTGCCTCCTGCCGTCGCATGGCAAATTGCAAGTGTTTTAGCAATTGTTCATCGGTCAACGGTAGAGTTTCGTAGGCGTCTACCGCCGTGCGGTACAGCAAGAGTTCTGCCACCGGCGAGAGCGGAGGGCCAAAGACCAGCAGGTAGGGTCCCAAAATGGGATCAAGCCCTGCCAGAAGTCGCTCTAGCTCCGCATCATGCACCGAGTCCTTGATCACTATCAGCAGATCCCAGTTGGCAGAACTCAATGTCAGGGGATCCACACTCCTGGGGAGCTTTTGCGGACAAAGTCCCATGCGCTGCAGCATTGCGCTACAGGCACTACCATTGGCCGATGTGTCGTCCCCGATACAAGCTATCTGTAGACCTGCACCAATGGGCGGCTCTACTTCTTCTGCAGTCTCACCATCTTCCCAACCCGTAACGGTACTACGGATTTCCTCCGCCTCCTGTAGCAGATCACGCCAGCCCGGCCAGGAGCGAAGGAGATGCTCCAAAACTCCATTGACCGTCTCCTGACTCAATCCCAGAAATTCTGTCTCCTTGCGTAGTTTCGCCGCATCCTCTTGCCAGGAAGGGTTTCTTTGGAGGCAAATGGCTGCCATGGAATTGCCAAAACGCAATAAGTGGGCAAGAAAAATACAACGTGCCGAGTCCGGGGTTCCCAGGAGTTCTTCCGGACAGCCTTGGTGCAAAACCGCCTCGACATAGATGGAGGGTAGACCCCAGTCTTCCAGCAGGAGCGCAGAGAGTTCGTCTTGATCCACATCAAAGCGTCGACGTTCCTCCAGCCGGCACTCTACTTCGTTTTTACCGACACACCAGGTGAGAAGCTCTCCATAGCTTTCTGGAAACAGACTTGCCAATGCCAATCGGCCCACCTTGGAGAGAAGTGTCACGACAAAGATTTCATCGGCATTCACTCGCCCAAGCCAGGCGGTTGCATGCTGAGTCGCCAGGCCAGCGAGTAAAGAACGTGTCCAAAACCCCGAATAATCAAAGTCAGGAACCCGGGGAGCAGTGCTTTGGATTAACGCCAAGGCCAGCACCAAACGCTTGATCTGGGCTTGACCAAGAACCAATATTGCGTCATTTACCGCCACGATGGGGCGGGAACGATAGTGTAGAGAGACATTGGCAAGCTGTAAAAGTCTGGCATTGGTGGCCGGATCCGATTGCAAGACACGGCCCAACTCTCTACTGTCGATATCCTCCTGCTCCAATAAGCGCAAGGCCTCTAGAAAGATTCCGCGGGGCGAAGGCAACTGACCACCGCTTCGATACCGGGTAAGCCATTCGGCACTGCTTACGGCAACCATTTTCATCCCCAGCGGTTCTTGCTAGACCTTAGTTATCTTTAGGCTATTTTTGGCAAAATGCCAATCCCTCCAAGGGAATGTACCAACGACTTTCCATTTGTCCAGAGGCTACCGGTGCGGGAACCGTACGCACCATCGCCTGAGCCAGCAAGGCTGGGGTGGTCTGTTGCGAAGGGGACTGCAGCTTCACCTGGAGCACTCCTCCCCAGGACATCCCCAGATCCCGGCAGGCCGACTGGGCATCGTGCAAAAACCTCTGTAGCAACACCCTTTGTGCCTTTCCCGCAGCTTCTTGCAGGCTGGCCGCCGAGGGCTGGGCTTGCAAGGACTGTAATTGCAGTCGGGACTGCAGGGTGGCCAACTGCACCAGCAGCACCGAGGGTGCTGCCCGCAGGATCAACTCTCCCTTGAGCTGCCAACCCTTGTCATCGGCCATTTGCTGGCTTTGATAATTGCCAAGCCTCCAGTGAATCTGTGGAATCTTGTCCAGCTGCTCCTGCGCCCAGCGGAGATCGTCATTGACAAGAACGGCAGCCTTGGCGGGATCCTGATTTTGTGCCTCGGCGACCAGGTGTGCGGTCAACTCATCATCGGGGACGGTAAAGTCCTCGCGCAATGAAAGATCAATGCGAGTGGGACCCATGGGGGTCGGTGCCGCTTGCGCAAACGCCGGGGCACAAGCTAAAAAACCCGAAAGCAACAAGAGAAATGTTCGCTTCAAGGAATGAATCTCCAGGGGGTACCATTTACTCAACCGTCACCGCCTTGGCCAGATTGCGCGGGCGATCCACATCGGTACCCTTGACCAACGCGGCGTGATAGGCCAGCAGTTGGACGGGGATGGCATGAATGATGGGCGAAAGGAGTCCGGCATGCCGAGGTAGACGAATGACATGGACCCCTTCTCCGGCTTCATAATGACTGTCCAGATCCGTAAAGACGTAGAGCTGACCGCCCCGGGCATGGACCTCTTGCATATTGGCCGCCAGCTTTTCCAGCAGCTGGTCGTTGGGCGCGATGACCACGACCGGCATGTGGGCGTCCACCAAGGCCAGGGGTCCGTGTTTCAACTCCCCAGCCGGATAAGCCTCGGCATGAATATAGGAAATTTCCTTGAGCTTCAGGGCACCCTCCAGGGCAATGGGATAGTGAAGACCCCGCCCCAAAAAGAGGGCATGTTCCTTGTTGGCAAAATGCCTTGCCCAAAGCTGGATCTGGGGCTCGAGCTGGAGGGCTTGTTGAATGCTGCCGGGCAGCTGTCGCAAGGCCAGCAAATGGCCTGCTAACGCCTCTTCGTCGATCCTCCCCCGCAGCACACCCAAGGAGATTGCCAGCAGATACAAGGCCACCAGCTGGGTAGTAAAGGCCTTGGTGGAGGCCACCCCGATCTCGGGGCCCGCCCGGGTCAGGAATTGCAGGGACGACGCTCGTGGAATGGCACTCTCGGCTACATTACATATGGATAGGCTCAGCGGCTGACCCAAGGCCTTGGCATGGCGCAGGGCCTCGAAGGTATCCAGCGTCTCTCCCGATTGGGAGAGGGTGACGATCAGTCGACTCCGCTTTGGGATACTGTCCCGATAGCGATACTCATGGCCCAGTTCCGCATAGGCGGGGATACCGGCAATACTTTCCAGCCACTGCCGGCCCACCAGGCTTGCGTAGTGACTGGTCCCCGATGCCAGCAGGAGGACCTCATCAATTTTTGCAAATTGGTCCGCCGCCCCCGCGCCCCAGATCTGGTCAATGGAAAAATGCCCCTGGAGGGCCCCCTCCATGGTATCGGCCACCGCCCGCGCCTGTTCGTGGATCTCTTTCTGCATGAAATGACGATAGGGGCCCAAATCCATGGCCGCGCTGCTTGATTGGCTCCAATGCTGTTCCCGCAGCACTGGCTCCCCTTGCTGATCCACCATTACCACGGCATCCCTGCGCAGACTGGCAAAGTCGCCATCCTCGAGATAGATCACCCGCCGGGTAACCGGCAGCAGGGCGGCAACGTCCGACGCAAAATAATTACCATCACTGGCAAGACCCAGGAGCAAGGGACAACCCATCCGGGCTATCACCAATTGTCCTGCGTCGTGACGACTGAGCACGGCAAAGGCATAGGCCCCCTGCAATTCCCGACAGGCAGCCCGCACCGCCGACAGGAGATCATCCATTTGGCTGCGATACCAATGGATCAAATGGGCAATGACCTCGGTATCCGTCTCGGAGACAAAGTCATAACCCACCCCCCGCAAGCGCTCCCGCAAACTCTGGAAATTTTCGATGATGCCGTTGTGCACCACCGCCAGTTCGTCCCTGGAGAAAAGCGGATGGGCATTGCGCTCGGCTATACCCCCATGGGTAGCCCAACGGGTATGACCAATCCCGAGTCCACTAACCAACCCTTCGCTTTCCATGGTAGCTGCCAAATCCGCCACCCGACCCACACTGCGCCGCCGTTGCAATTCCCCCTGGTCATCCAGGATCGCCAAGCCAGCCGAGTCATAGCCCCGGTATTCCAATCGCCGCAGCCCTTCCAAAATGACCGGAACGATATCCCTCTGGCCGACGCCACCAACAATTCCACACATTCTGATCTACCTTTTCTGGGACTCAGCCTTTGTTCGCTTGCCTGGGTCCGTGCCAATGGGGAATGGATTTCTGGGGACTCCGACTCAAGGTAAGCCCACCGGCGGGGACGTCACGGGTAATGGTGCTCCCGGCGCCGATGGTCGCCCCAGCCCCCACCCGAACCGGTGCCACGAGTTGGGTATCGGAGCCCACAAAGACACCATCGCCAATCTCGGTTTTATGTTTCTCTACCCCGTCATAATTGCAGGTAATGACACCAGCGCCAATGTTCACCTGCGCACCGATCTCGGCATCGCCCAGATAGCTCAGATGGTTGGCCTTGCTTCCCGCACCCAGCCGCAGTTTCTTGGTTTCCACAAAATTTCCCACGTGGGCATTGGCACCAATTTCCGAACCTGGGCGAATCCTCGCAAAAGGGCCAATGCGTGCTCCGTGGTCGATTTTGCACCCTTCCAGCAGCGAGTAGGGGAGAATTTCCACATCGTTCCCAATACATGCGTCCCGCAAGATCGCGCCAGCCCCGATCCGTACCCTGGCGCCCAACTCAATCCGCCCCTCCAGGATCACATTGGGCTCCAGGTAGCAGTCGGGACCAAACTCCAGACTGCCCCGCAGATCTACCCGAGCAGGATCGGCACAACGCAGCCCCGCTTGTTGCAATGTTCGGATCTGTCGGGCTTGCAAGAGTCGTTCAGCTTGGGAGAGCTGTTCAGCATCATTTACCCCCAGCGCTTCGCGGGGATCCGCCAGACGATAGGCAATGGTTTTGATCCCGTCCTGGGCGGCTAGGGAAACCAGGTCCGTAAGATAGTATTCCCCTTGGGAATTGTTGGGTGCCAATGCCCCTAGCCAATTTTCCAAACGGTTTGCAGGAAGGACCAGGATCCCCAGATTCACCTCGCGAATCTCTCTTTCCCGGGGCGAGCAGTCGCGCTCTTCCTGGATCCCCGCCACGGTACCATCTTCCTGACGCAGGATCCGACCGTAGCCCGAGGGATCCGGCAGTTCCCCGCTGCAAAGACCCACACAATCGTCGGGAACATGCTGCAGAAATGCTTGCAGTGTCTGGGCCTGCAGCAGTGGCACGTCACCGTAGAGCACCAGGACCCGGCCTTCCTTAGCGAGGCCTGGCAAGGCGCAGCGCAGGGCATCGCCGGTACCACGTTGCGGCTCTTGATAGTGAAAAACCAGGCCAGGGACAGATCCCAAAGATGCCTGGAGGAGCTCAGCGCCGTGCCCAACCACCAGATGGACAGGCTCCTGGTCTGCGACCTGTTGTGCTGTGTGCAGCACATGATGCAACAAGGGTTTCCCGGCCAATAGCTGCAAAACTTTCGGCTGGGCAGAGCGCATTCGCGTTCCCTTGCCAGCCGCCAAAATGACAACTTGTACCCGAGCCATGACACCCTCTTTCACCCAAGAAGAAACCCCAAGGTAAGATCTCCTTGGGGTCTTGCTTGCAGAACATCAACCTTCTCTTCCGTACCTCGTTTGGAATCAGCGTAGTATTCCTTGCTCCCGCAAGCGTTGCAAGGTACGTAGTCGCGCCACTTGTTCGAGCAACTCGGCCTGGGCGGCCGCATAATCCAGATCGTCTGTACGATTGGCCAGGCGTGCCTCAGCGGCATCCCGGGCGGCTTTTGCTTTCGCCTCGTCAATATCCATGGCCCGTTCTACCGAATCAGCCAAAACCGTTACGCAATCGGGCTGGATTTCGAGCATACCGCCATTAACAAATAGATACTCGATCTCATTGCCGTTCTTGATGCGCAGTTCTCCAGGACGCAGACCCGTCAGCAATGGGGCATGCCTTGGTAAAATCCCCAATTCCCCCATTTGCCCGGGCGCCACCACCATTTCCGCTTCGCCTTCGAAAATGCTGCCTTCTGCACTCACCACCCGTACTGCAATGGTCATGGCCATGATGCTTAGCCCTGCTGCAATTTCTGGGCCTTGGCGATAGCTTCGTCGATGGTTCCTACCATGTAGAAGGCTTGCTCAGGCAGGTGGTCGAATTCACCATTAACAATGGCCTTGAAACCACGAATGGTTTCCTTGAGGGAAACGTAGGTGCCGGGACTCCCCGTAAAGACTTCGGCCACGAAGAAAGGCTGCGAAAGAAAGCGTTGGATTTTGCGTGCCCGAGCAACCAATACCTTGTCATCGGCCGAGAGTTCGTCCATACCCAGAATGGCGATGATGTCCTGCAACTCTTTATAACGCTGCAAGGTTTTCTGGCAGGAACGGGCTACTTCGTAATGCTCTTGTCCGACAACCTGCGGATCCAACTGGCGGCTGAAGGAATCCAGTGGGTCCAGCGCCGGATAGATGCCCAACTCTGCGATTTGTCGAGACAACACCACCGTCGCATCCAAGTGGGCAAAGGTCGTCGCTGGCGATGGATCGGTGAGATCATCGGCAGGTACATAGACTGCCTGAACCGAGGTAATGGAACCGACCTTGGTGGAGGTGATCCGTTCCTGCAACTTACCCATCTCTTCGGCAAGTGTCGGTTGGTAACCCACGGCCGATGGCATACGCCCGAGGAGTGCGGATACTTCCGTACCTGCCAGGGTGTACCGGAAGATGTTGTCGATAAACATCAAGATGTCACGTCCCTCATCCCGGAAATGCTCGGCCATGGTCAACCCGGTCAGACCAACACGCAGACGGTTGCCTGGTGGCTCGTTCATCTGACCATATACCAAGGCGACCTTGTCGAGCACCTTGGATTCGGTCATTTCGTGATAGAAGTCATTCCCTTCACGGGTTCGCTCACCAACACCAGCAAAAACGGAATAACCCGTGTGCTCGATGGCAATATTCCGGATCAACTCCATCATCAGCACGGTCTTGCCCACACCGGCGCCACCAAAAAGACCGACTTTACCACCCTTTGCAAAGGGGCAAATCAGGTCAATAACTTTCACCCCGGTCTCCAGCACCTCGGTACTTGCTGCCAGTTCTTCAAAGGCAGGCGCCGGACGATGAATTGATTTGCGCTCATCGCAACTTACCGGACCTTTGCCATCCACCGGATCCCCGAGTACATCCATGATCCGACCCAAGGTGCCATGACCCACAGGAACGCGAATAGGAGAACCCGTACGGCGTACCTTGAGGCCCCGCTTCAAGCCTTCACTAGCACCCATGGCGATGCCACGGGCAACACCATCACCCAATTGGCTTTGGACTTCAATGGTAAGATGACGATCCTCGACAACGATGGCCTCCATGATCTCGGGTACCAGCCCCCGGGGGAAAGCTACGTCGACCACCGGACCGATAACCTGCACGATTTCTCCCACCGCTTGCTCTGCCACTTGCGCTTCGCTCATGCTGTGATTCCTCAAAAAAACAAAATGTTCAAACGGCTGCTGCACCAGCGCTGATTTCCGCAATCTCTTGCGTGATTGCCGCCTGCCGGGCCTTGTTGTAGGCCAGCTGCAGCTCCCCCACCAAACGCTTGGCATTGTCCGATGCATTCTTCATGGCCACCATCCGGGCACTTTGCTCACAAGCAAGATGCTCAATGACGGCCTGGTAGATGATGGATTCCACATAACGCTGGAGGAGTTTGTCCAAAACAGGGCGGGCTTCTGGTTCGTAAATGTAATCCCAACGCTGATTGGCCGTGACGGTTTTCTTTTCCGGTTTTGCTACAGGCAAAACCTGTTCCATGGTGGCTCGTTGCAGCATCGTGTTCACGAAACGGGAGCTGATCAGATGCAGGGCATCGATCTCACCATTTCGGAACGCATCGGTCATGATGCGGATGGGACCAATCATATCCCCGAGGTTGGGACGATCTCCCAAGCCCGTCAACTCCGCAGTCAGGTGAGCACCATGACGGCGCAAAAAACCGACCCCTTTACTGCCAATAACTGCCACCCGTGTCTCGACCCCCTGCTCTTGCAACTCGTGTAGACGATTAACCAGGATACGAAGCACATTCACATTGAGCGCACCGCAAAGGCCCCGGTCGGAACTTATGAGCAGAAAACCGACCCGCCGGATGGTCCGTACTTGCAAAAAGGGATGTTCGTACTCCGGATGCGCCTGGGAGACATGGGCAAGGACTTCGCGGATCTTTTCTGCATAAGGTCGGGATGCAGCCATCCGCTCCTGGGCCCGTCGCATCTTGCTGGCTGCAACCATTTCCATGGCCTTGGTGATCTTTCGCGTATTTTTGACGCTTTTGATCTTAGCGTTAATTTCCTTGGCCTTTGCCATAGCGGTTCCTCAGTAGCTTCCCGTTGCCTTGAATTGTTGTACCGCTTCCTGCAAACGTCCCTTGATATCATCGGTCAGCTCCTTCTTTGCCTCCAGATCATCCATAAGATCCTGGTGGCTGGAATGGAGATACGCTAACAGGGCCTTTTCGAAGGATCGTACTTTCCCCACCTCCACATCATCCAGGGCACCGCTGCTGGCAGCAAATAAGGAAACTGACTGTTCGGCCACCGACATGGGCGAATACTGATCCTGTTTGAGCAATTCCGTTACCCGCTTACCACGCTCGATCTGCTTGCGGGTAATTTCATCCAAATCCGATGCGAACTGGGCAAAGGCTGCCAATTCCCGGTATTGGGCCAGATCCAGGCGGATACCACCACCCAACTTTTTGATGATCTTGGTCTGGGCAGCTCCCCCCACTCGGGAGACCGATAGACCCGCATTGATGGCAGGACGAACCCCTGAGTTAAACAGATCAGATTCCAAGTAGATCTGCCCATCGGTAATGGAGATTACGTTGGTTGGCACGAAAGCGGAGACATCGCCGGCCTGGGTCTCGATGATGGGCAATGCCGTCAAGGATCCAGTTTTACCTTGCACCGCACCATTGGTTTTCTTTGCGACAAAATCTGCATTGACCCGTGCTGCCCGCTCCAGGAGGCGAGAGTGCAAGTAGAAGACATCACCGGGATAGGCTTCCCGGCCTGGAGGACGACGCAGTAATAAGGAGATTTGGCGATAGGCCCATGCCTGCTTGCTCAGATCATCATAAACGATCAAGGCATCCATGCCACGATCGCGGAAATACTCGCCCATGGTGCAGCCTGCGTAGGGGGCCAGATACTGCATCGCTGCAGAGTCAGAGGCATTGGCAGCCACCACCGTGGTGTACTCCATGGCCCCGTATTCTTCCAGCTTGCGAACCACACCAGCGACCGTTGAGGCCTTTTGGCCAACAGCCACATAGATGCAGTACACATTCTTGCCTTTTTGGTTGATGATGGCATCCACGGCAACAGCAGTTTTGCCCGTCTGGCGATCGCCAATGATCAACTCCCGTTGTCCCCTACCAATGGGAACCATGGCATCAATGGCCTTGATTCCGGTCTGCATGGGTTCATCCACACTTTGGCGTTCAACCACGCCTGGAGCGATCTTTTCCAGCACATCGTACTCATCTGCAGCGATCGGACCCTTTCCATCCAGAGGCTGGCCCAGGGAATTCACCACCCGCCCCAGCAAGGATTTGCCAATGGGGACCTGCATGACCTTACCCGTACATTGGACGGTGTCGCCCTCTTGCAGACCAGAAAATTCTCCCAACACCACCGCACCAACGTTATCTCGCTCCAGATTCATTGCCAGCGCAAATTTGCCACCGGGAAGTTCCAGCATTTCGCCATACATAACGTCGTCCAGCCCATGAATCCGGAGAATTCCGTCGTTCAAGCTGGTAATGGTGCCCTGCGAGCGGGTTTCTACCTTACTGGTAAAACCACTTATCCGCGCGCGGATCAGTTCACTGATTTCCGAAGGATTCAGTTGTTGCATGCCAATTCCTCAATTAAATGCGAAGACTCTGGGCCAGCTGAGTAAGCTGACCACGCACGGAAGCATCGATAATCTCATCCCCGACCTGAACAATCACCCCTCCTAGGAGGGAGGGATCCAGCTCTTCCCGGAGGGCAACCTTTTTACCAGGATGCCGGCGCTCCAGCGCGGCAGTTACCACAGCACGCTGCTCTTCGAGCAAGGGATACGAGCTACGAACCACCGCATCCAGCTCACCACGGACCTGATGCAGGGATTGTTCAAACAGATCGGCAATTTCTGCAACCACCTGCCAACGATCATTCTCGATGAGCAAGGACACAAAGCGCTGCCAATCCTGCAGATCCACGGCCACAGGTATTGAGCCCAAGAAAGCGACCTTATCGGCATCGGAACGCTCGGGGTTGGCCAAAAACTTTCTTGCCTCATCCTGAGAGACCCAAAGGGCCAGACTCTGCAGGGCTTCCAACCAGTCATTACCAGCATCTGGTGATGGAAGCATCTGGAAGATTGCCTCTGCGTAGGGTCGCGCCAGCGTAATGGAATCTGCCATATCTGGACCCCTTTAGAGTTGTGCGACCAGCCGATCGGTGATCTCGCGATGATTCTCGGGATTGATTTCGCGCTGCAAAATCTTTTCAGAGCCCTCGATCACCAAATGGATCAACTCGCCACGCAACTGCTCGCGAGCACGATTTTCTTCCACTTCTATCTCCGCTCGTGCACCGGCAATGATCCGGTCTGCCTCTTCCCGTGCCTTGATTTGAGCCTCTTCCCGCATCTCGATACCGCGCCGTTCGGCTTGGGCAATGATCTCGGAAGCCTTTTCTTTGGCCTCCCGGAGAATCTCGGCCGCCCGCTTCTGCGCCAGCTCCAATTCTTCCTTGCCCCTTTCTGCCGCAGCCAATCCATCGGCAATCCTGGCGGATCGATCATTCATGATCCGCCGTAACGGACCATACAAGTACTTATACAGCAACACCACCAGGATCGCGAAGACCAGGATCTGGACGAGCAGGGTGCCATTGATACTTACAGGATTCATGATTTCCTCACTGAAGCCAGCCTGAAATATAGGCTACTACTCAGCCTAGAAAGGGATTGGCGAAGAGGAACCAGAAACCAAAGGCCAGGATGATGAAGGGAAAGGATTCCATCAAGCCAGCAAAAATGAAGGTATTGACTAGCAGCTGTGGTCGCATTTCTGGCTGACGGGTGATTCCTTCGATGGTTTTGGAGGTAATGAGCCCCCAGCCAATGGCGGAGCCAAGGCCTGCGGCACCAAAGATGATTCCAACGGCAATGGCTGTCGCCGCAATGATGATGGTGTGTGCGTCCATGTTGCAACTCCTTCAGGAGAAAATGTTAAGGAAAAATAAAAGCTTAATGATCTTGCATGTTGGCCATACCGAGGTAGACCACCGTCAACACCGTGAAAATAAATGCCTGGAGCATGACGATCAAGGACTCAAAGCCTGACCAGACCACTCCCAACACGATGTTTCCCCACCAGGGCAAGAGGGCCAGGAGCAGAAAGACCAGTTCACCCGCGAACATATTACCAAAGAGTCGCAGCGCCAGACTCAAGGGCTTGGTAATCTCTTCGATGGCAGTCATCACCATGTTGACGGGGAATAGATACTTTCCGAAAGGGTGGACCAGATAGGTGCGAAAATAGGCAAAGCCTTTGACCCGCAAGCTGGTAAACAATGTGAGCAGAAACACCACGATTGCCACCGCAAAGGTGGTATTCAGGTTGACTGTTGGGGTTACGCGAAAGTCTTTCACGCCAAACCAGGCCGCAACCACCCCCGGCAAATAGGCCGGAATCAGGTCCATACTGTTCATGAGCAAAATCCACAGAAAGACCGTCAACGCAACCGGGGCAATCAAGGGATCGCGAACCGGAAAGCTATCGGTAACTAGTTTATCGATAAACTCTACGGTTCCTTCCAGCCAGGCCTGCATTCCATGGGGGGCTCCCGCTTCCAGTCGACGACCCACCAGCATAGCGGTCCCCACCAGCAGCGCGGCCAGGATCAATCCCATGAGAATGGTGTCTATATCAAAGGTCCAAAAGCCTTGCCCGACAGTCCAGTTGGTCAGGTGATGGGCTATGTCGCCAGATGCCACGTTTCAACTCCTTTTCCTGCTGCGTTCCCACAGCATGAAGCCTAGATAAATAGCGTGTGCAAGCAAAAAACCGCCAACAATCCCTATTATGGGCAAGCGCAGCCAAAAAATCGCCAGGATCAATCCCACTATGGTGAAGACCCAGCGCTGCAACACCGCCCACCCCAAGCTGCGGGCTGCCGCAGAGGGCGAAGCGGGGAGCGCGGAAAGGCGGCCTCCCAAAATGAGCATATTGACGACGCTCAATGCTGTGGCGAAGAGCATACTTTCTGCCTGACCCACTGATCCAGCCGACCATAACACAGCTGCAACCAGGAGAGAGGCCAGTATGATCCACGCGGCGATCTTTCCTACATAGAAAGAAAACACCCAGGAGGCCGTTGTTTCTTGTTTTTCCGCCATCGACCTCACCGCAAATTGTGGGAAAGTCTAATCAGGCGTACCAACAAGGTCAAGAAAAATTCTCCTCCTCTTGCGGTAGACCCAAGCGCTTCCACAACTCTGCCGCTTCGCCAGCATTCTTCCAACAGATCCGCAGCTCCCCACCTGCCCCCCGAGCATATAATTTAACCCGCATACCCAGGTGATTTTGCAGTCGCAATACAGCACTGGTGAGATTTGGGTCCGGCATGGGACGAATACGCTCTTTCTTTTGCCACTGTTGGGCCAGCCGTTCGGTCTGGCGAACATTAAGCCGACGTGCCAGTACCTGCGCCGCAACCTGCCGTTGTTGCTGCGGGGAGAGGGACAGAAGGGCACGGGCATGTCCCGCGCTTAAGCGGCCGTCGGCAAGCATTGGTGCCAGCTCTGGATCCAGTCTAAGCAAGCGAAGTTGGTTGCTGATTGCGGCCCGGGAGCGCCCCAATGCCGCCGCCAAGGCTTCGTGGCTCAGCGAAAACTCCGTAAGCAGGCGTTGCAAGGCTGCAGCCTCCTCCAAAGGGTCCAAATCCTCACGCTGGATATTTTCGATGATACCAATGGCCAAGGCTTGCTGATCGCTGGCTTCGCGTACCAAGGCAGGAATTTCGGTCAAACCCACCATCTGTGCAGCCCGCCAGCGTCGTTCCCCAGCCAATATTTCATATCGGCCATCAGCGATTGCGCGGACCAAAATGGGCTGCAAGACCCCTTCGGCACGGACGGAATCTGCCAACTCCGCCAGCGATTGTTCGTCAAAACGACGTCGGGGCTGGTACCTTCCACGTTGTATTAAATCAAGAGGTATCTGGCGAAGGCTGCCCGTTTCACGGGCCTCGGAGAAAAGAGCGTCCAGTCCGCGACCCAAAGCCACACGTTTGCTCATCACCCTTGCTCCCGTTCCAAAAATTCAATCGCCAATTGCCCATAGGCCTGGGCACCGGAACAATGGGGATCGTATTCCGTTATGGGTCGACCGTGACTGGGTGCCTCCGCCAGCCGGATGTTTCGTGGGATAAGCACACGATAGAGTCGTTCGGGGAAGTGGCGCTCGAGCTCCGCACTGACTTCCGCTGCCAGGCGATTGCGGGAATCGAACATGGTCCGCAATAGGGCCGTCACTTCCAGACCAGGGTTGAGCTGGACCCGAACCCGACGAAGGCTATCCAAAAGTTGGGTCAATCCTTCCAGGGCAAAGTATTCACACTGCATGGGAATCAGGACACGCTGAGCGGCTACCAGGGCATTAATGGTAAGCAAGCCCAGGGATGGTGGACAATCGAGGAAAACAAAATCCCAGTCCTGATACTTTTGCAGAGCTTGCCGAAGACGGGTCTCCCTACCCGGGCTTGCCGCTAGTTCCACTTCAAGAGCGGCCAGATCCGGACTCGCCGGCACTACGGACAATTGGCCTCGAATCTGGATGGCCGCCAGCAGGTCTGCCTCTTGTAGGAGTACATGATAGATACTGGGCCAGCGGCTTCGATCGGCGCCAAGGCCCGTACTGGCATTTCCCTGGGGATCCATATCGACCACCAGCGTGCGGTGACCCTTTTGGGCCAGGGCGGCGGCAAGGTTGATGGCCGTCGTCGTCTTTCCTACCCCTCCCTTTTGATTGGCTACGGCCACAATCCGCACGGTTACCTCACTCCTCTTAGCATGCATCCAAGCATACCCAATTGCTGGGTCATGGGACCAGGGCTTGCCGGTCGGGCCGTTGACCTATTCGCCGATGGAGCAGCACACGCTGGCCTCCATCGAGCTCCGGCAAGGGCACAAGCTCCCAGCCTTCCTGCCATTGTCGGGGGCAACGCTCCAGCTCGACAGCCCAACGCGGGCCCTTGGCCAAAAGAATCTCTCGTCCGGGTTCTAGCAAGTGTTGGGTCATCTGCAGGAAATCTGCGACTTCCGCCGTCGCACGACTGATCAAAACCGCCCCCCCATCAAATTGCAGATCCTCGACCCGATACGGAGCAACCTGGACATTGGTCAAGGAGAGCCGACCCAGCACATGCCGCAAAAAAGCGACCTTTTTTACCGCCGGCTCTACCAATACCACCGTTTGCGCGGGGCGAAGCATCGCCAATGGAATACCGGGCAACCCGGCACCCGAACCAATATCCAGGATTGCCACCTCATCAGGGAGTTTCTGCACAAACGTCAGGCTGTCCAGAAGATGACGGGAAACCATCTGGAACCGATCGCGCACCGCAGTCAGGTTATGAGTCCGGTTCCATCGTTCCAATTCTTCTACATATAGTAGTAAATTGGAGCGGGTGGCTTCCGGTACTTGCTCTGCCAGGCCGAGCCGTTGCAGACCCGCATCCAGAAGTGTTCGCAGCGATTCCCATTGGCTGTCCATCAACTTGCGGACAATAGTTGCTGTCGTTTCACGTAAATCAGCAATAAGGATACGGCAGCCGGTGTCACTCCGGGTATTCGGCTGGCCTCGCCGAGGCTCTGGGGGCGTTGCCCATGGAGCCGCTGCCGCACCTCGGCCGAGAGACCTGCGATCTTGCTGTAGTCCAGCTCTGCGGGTATGGGCAGTTCTTCCCAGCGACGATTGCGTTCTACTTCCTCTTCCTGACGCTGAACATAGCCAGCATATTTACACTCGATTTCCAATACCTCAGCCCAGCGTCCGGGCAAGCCAGTCTGCTGCTGAGCGAGTTCCAGGAGTTGCTCATAGCCAAACTCCGGACGCCGAAGCAATTCCCAGAGGCTCTGATCACGCCGCAACGGCTGCCCAAGAACGGCGGCCAAAGCCATCGCCTGGGGGGAGTCTGGAGCAATTCGCAGCTCCTGCAAACGATGCTGTTCTCGTTGCAGGGCCTGTTCCTTTTGGGTAAAGGCATGCCAGCGTAGCTCTCCCACCAGACCCAACTCCCTTCCCAACGGGGTTAGCCGCCGATCGGCATTGTCTTCCCGCAAACGGAGCCGATACTCGGCACGGCTGGTAAACATCCGATAAGGCTCATCGAGCCCCCGGGTCACCAAATCATCTACCATGACCCCAAGGTAGGCCTCATGTCGACCAGGGCACCAGCCCTCTTCCCCGCGCACCCAGCGAGCCGCGTTGATTCCAGCCAGAAGACCTTGTGCCGCAGCCTCCTCATAGCCGGTGGTGCCATTGATCTGTCCGGCACAAAAAAGCCCCGGCAGCAGTTGGCTTTGGAGAAAAGGGGTCAAGGCACGTGGATCCAGGTAATCATATTCAATGGCATATCCGGGGCGAAGAAGTACCGCATTTTCCAGCCCCCGCATACTCCGTACCAGGGCTTCCTGTACGGTAAACGGCAAACTTGTGGAAATTCCATTGGGGTAGACTTCCTGGGTTCTAAGACCCTCTGGCTCCAAAAAGATCTGATGGCTTTCCTTATCGGCAAAGCGGACGATCTTGTCTTCGATGGAGGGACAATAACGCGGGCCTTTGCTTTGGATATGGCCGCCATAGAGGGCGGAATATTGCAAATTCTCGGCAATGATCCGATGGGTTTTGGCGTTGGTCTGGGTGATAAAGCAGGGACGTTGCTCCACCTCGATCCGTTCGGTCAGAAAGGAAAAGGGTGGGGCAGGATCATCCCCCTCCTGTCGCTCCAATACCTGATAGTTGATGCTGCGCCCATCAATACGCGGAGGGGTTCCGGTTTTCAGACGCCCAACCGGAAAGTTCATGGCTCGCAGTCGAGCCGCCAAGGCATTGGCTGGCGGATCACCGGCGCGGCCAGCGGGAATCTGTTGATCACCGATATGGATACGACCACCGAGAAAGGTACCCGTGGTCAAGACCACGGCAGCAGCGCGAAATTCCTGCCCATTTTCCAGGCGAACCCCAGCCACCCGTCCGCGCTCCACCAACAAGTCGCCGACCATGCCCTGAAAGATCTCCAGTAACGGTTCTGCCTCCAACAATTCCCGAATCGCGAGCTTGTACAAGGTGCGATCTGCCTGGGCACGCGTGGCACGAACCGCCGGGCCCTTCCTCGAATTCAGAGTGCGAAACTGGATTCCTGCCCGATCAATGGCGCGCCCCATGATCCCGTCCAAGGCGTCGATTTCCTTGACCAGATGACCCTTGCCAATGCCACCAATGGCAGGATTGCAGGACATCTGCCCAATGGTATCCAGATTTTGGGTCAACAGCAGGCAGGGGCTACCGCTCCGGGCTACGGCCGCCGCCGCCTCAATCCCAGCATGCCCAGCCCCTACCACAATGACTGCGAAAGATTTTTTTTCCATAACGGCATTATGGTGCCCGTGTCCGCAAGGAGCAAGATATCCAGCCCAAGCCGATGAAGAGCGAGTCCCGAAACAACAAAGGACCTAGACGCTACCGTGGGTGACCACACTCACCACAAAACCGGTCTTCCTCCGACAGTGCCGCCCCGCAGTTTGTACAAAATATGCTTTTGTCTTGCGCAGGCACGGAAGGTGCATGCTCCGAAGATCGGGAACAGGCAGTGGCGCGTTGTAGCAGTTCGCGGGTTTGCTGGGCAGCCGTTGCCGCGCTACGACGTGTTGCTTCTGCCGCAGCACTGAATTTCTCCATGACGCCACTCATCACCGCAGCCCCTGCCTCGGTATCAACGAGTCGAGCGCTATCGTGATAGAGATAGGCTAACCCTAACTGCAACACCGTATTAGGAATCGCCACAACTACCACCCCCAAAGCTGCAAAGGCGATCAAGAACGAGTAAACATACAGACGATCATTGATGGAAATGTGGGCAAAAGCATAGGACAGGTACGTCGGGAATCCGGCACCAACTCCGCCGCCAAAACCTGCCAGGGGGGCCTGAAAAAGGCTTGAGAAAGAAAATAAAGATGCCAGGGTTTCCTGCACGGCACTGCCCATGGCCCCCACGATGAGAGATTGGGAGAGCATCCCCGCGTAGAGAGCGATTACCGCCAGGGCTCCTGCCACCAGGAGATACATTAAAAACAGCATTAACATCACAAAAATTGTCGGGCCCGGCCGAGAACGTGCGACCGCAATGACATGACCGAACGCATGGCGTATGGTCTCCCCAAACCAAAGTGCCGGGCCACTCAAATTGAAGACCACAAAAGCTATCGCCGTAAGCGCAATGTTGAAGAGAAACAGTGCCGGAAAAACTGCCAGGGAGAGGATTCCCCCAAGAACGGGAATACGACAGATTTCGATGACGATCACTTCGACTAGCAGTAGTCCAAGAAGTGTAAGCAACTCAATGGCAAGCAGGCCGACGAGTCTTGGCAGCGTTATCAAGCCAAACAAGAGGCTCGCACCAATACCTGGAATCCCCCGTTCCTGAACAGTTGCTGCAAGACTGAATCCCGCACCAAGATAGCCGGCCCCGGCAAATGCCAGATCAATGATCCCACCTAGGAAAGCAAAGAGCAGCGCCGCAAGGCCGCCTAAGCTGGAACCGAGGCGAACCAGCACCAGCATGGCCGCGAAACCAAGGAAGAGGGAAATCACCAGGATCGCCATGGGTCGCCACAGGGTAAGACCACGAAGGGATTTGAGGAGAATCCCCAGGTCTAGCTCCGGTTGTTCATGAACAGCAGTTGCAGCAGCAGGAATCATCATTGGAAACCCCCAGGACGTAGCAGGAATGCAAAGGAAACCTAGCGTAGATCGGCACCGCAACTACCACAGAAAAGATCTCCGGGCGAAATGGGTGCGCGACACTGGGGACAAAGAGCTGCGGCTTGTTGGGCTGATTCATGTAGACTAGCCGCTTCGGACGCAGCGGCTGGGGCTATATTACCAGGCAGCGAGATTCCTCGGGTATTTTTTTCGATCTGCACCAGCACGGGAAGAATCATGGTAAGAATGAAAATAATCATGGCCGAGATGATCAGGCTAAAGATCACCAGTCTTTCGATTTTGGATTTTGTTTTTTCTGCATTTGCTGCTTCTACGGCGGAGGAGAACTCATTTATATATTGCTGGGTAAGCATATCTGCGGTGCCTGGTGTGCCATCGCTATTACCAATTGCCTGGTACACTCCAGTTTTTTTGGCGTAAGCCAACCCTTCCTGCAAATAGGTGCGCCACCCCGAGATAAAATCCTCCCGATATCTCTCTGGCAGCTGCATGAGGATTTTGATGATCGCTGCCGTTTTCACGTCCTGAATACCATATTTGGAAATAATGGAGATAATTTTATCTCCATATTCCGCGTTTAGTTTCACCTGCTCTTTTTGCTGGGCAATATTGCTCTGTTGTTCGGACATATTACTGATCATCGTTTGCCGTGCCTGTGCATCGAAGCTCGGCACCTTGAAAGCGGAACCCAGTGATAGCATATAAACCACACCAAAAACGATAGCAATCAGGGCAAGAAGAGCAAAAAACAGGGAAAACCATTTGCCGATGGCAAACAGTTTCCCAGTAATACCCCCGCTGACGGATTTGTTGTGCGACATTTCAAGAGCTCCTTTGGGAAGGAATGGTTATGGTGATGGGGGATGTTACCCCCACCTGTAGGTGTTGATTCCTATTGAATCGCTGGCTGATTATCGGCTGGGGGAACCATAGTTGGGTTACGCAATGCTTCCAAATCATTGTTCACCGCCTGATTTTCATAACCCAGGGCACCACTGGTACTGCTTGGTACAATCCGGGTGCCCATCAGATAACTGTCTACGGACTTTCGTTCGCTGTCCATCTCCCTTCTCAATGCACTTTGTCGCAAACAGTTCTGGGTACTGACTGCGCAGGCCGTGGCATAGCGCGCAGAAAAATGGAAAAAATTGATGGCGGCATCTTTCGCCAGCGTAAATCTGCGGCTTTGTTCCGGCGTCAAACCAGAAACCGTCATCCCGGCAAATTGATTGGCATAATTCAGCGACTGCTCTTGGAGATGTTGCCAGCAGGCCTGGTGACTACCATATCCTGCGCTTGCCGAAAGCGAACACTGCTCCAGGTCATTTTTCATGGTGCCCTTGGCAGCTTCCCAGTCGCTTACAAATTGTCGACTAACGTTGATGCCAGCCTGTTTGATATTGGCCTGGGCTTGGGCCTGATCCAGGGAAATCGGCAGGGGAGGAGCGACTGTGCCATATTTGTTGGAACATCCGGCCAACTCCATCACCGTAACCAAGGCGGTGGCAATCATCATGAATTGTCGTGGTGTATTTCGCAGCTTCATCGCAGACTCCTTTGCAGAAAACAGGTTAATTGGTACCGCCAAAAGGGGAGAGAATCTTTTGCATTTGTTCCTTGGTGGAGGACTCTGTACTGGGTGCAGACTTTGAAATAGCAGCCTGTTCTGCCACTTCTGGGCGCACGCCAGGGGCCACCGGCCGTAGCGGTGGATGAGTTATCGCTGCGGCTTTGGCAATGGGCGAATGTGTTTCCACCACGTTGGGGGTCTTTTTTTCCACCGGTTGTACGGCGGCACTGGAAGCACTTTGCGGGGCTACCGAAGCGCCTTGGGCAGTCTGTGCCGAAGTTGGATTCGTGACAGACGGGCTTGTCGTAGTAGTAGCCTTAGCAGTGGTTCCAATGACTGGGCTTTTGCTGACTGCATTGACCGTAACGGCTTGCGAGGACAAGGGCTTTGTCCAGTACTCATAAGCAAAATACCCACCCACAGCGCAGATTGCCAGCAAAGATATAGCCAGAATTATCCAGATCAATCTTTTCGTTGACGGTTGGGGCAATGCCTGGCCGTCAGCACCCTTGGCAACCGGTCGATTCTCCGCCCCGCATTGTGGACAAAAGCGCTTCCCTCCCAACGCTGCGCCACAACTCTTGCAAAATTCAGCCTGTGTAGACACCGGGATCATTTTTTCAGGGTGGGGAAGATCGGGAGTGTCCATCCCCGTATGTCCTGACACTGGTGATGGTGGCAGCGACTCTGGTGGAGCAGGGCTGGCGGCTGGATGCCCCGTTGCCAACAACGGCTCTGATGGTGGAACCGTCTCCAATTCCAGGGAGCCAGAAGATGCTGGGCCATCACCCGGTGTCGTGGTAACCGAAAGCTCTTCCTGGGCTTGTTTTTCCTGACTGTCCGCCCCACAGGAAGGACAGAAACGCTTCCCTTTGCGGTTCGCCCCACAAAGCTTGCAGAAACTTTCCGGGGCAGCTTCCATGGACGCAGCAGGAACGACTGGCTCTGTGCACTTTGTTTCCGGCGGCAAGGAACGCTCCAACAAGGCAGGGGATTTCTGCAGCTCTGGCGCTACCGTGACCACTGGATTCAGGTTATCAGCGCCACAGGCGGGGCAGAAACGCTTCCCTTTGCAGTCCGCTCCACAACGTATACAGGGAACTACAGCTGGATTTTTCTCTAAGCCGTATAATGGTTTTCCACAGTGAGAACAAAAATTTCGATTCGGAGAATTTTCTGACTGACAAGCATCACAGCGCACAAAGGGTTCCTTTAATGGCCAGGAAGAACAAGATACTACGGATATCTCCGCAGCAAGCTTGCGTAAACCCTCCAGACACCCCCTAGGGGACATTACTAATTGCTTGTGTTAGTAAATATATAGCAATGCCAAGAAAGAGGGCAAGATCTCCCCCTCTTTCCTGCGGGTAAAGAATCCCCCATAGAATCTCCATAAAGAGCTGGAGTATGGTGAATTTATGTTTTCACTCTACGTAAGTCCCAAACCACAATGCATCCAGAAAAAGCATTGGAAGAAGATCTACCCGATGTTCGTGGTGGCTGATCCTGCTGGATATCGAAAGCCATTTGCTGGGATTAAGAGGGTTGCACCTGGGCAGTAACGAGCGCCAGCAAATTGCTAAGTATTTCCCTGAGCTTGTTGCGTGTGATTGCCTGGCAGCGTAATTACGACTCACCGCGAATCCGGGGCAACAACTGATTGAGGTTACAAGGGCGATGGCGATTATCCAGCTGCGGAATGATAAGTTGGACGATAGCAGTGCGCACGGCGCCCGTGGATCCTGGCAGGAGAAAAAACAAGGTTCCCGAGCACACCGCCGCTTGCGCACGGGATTGGAGGCTGCTGGTACCAATTTCTTGATAGGACAGATACCGAAACAGCTCGCCAAAACCGGGGATCGGCTTACTGACCAGGGGCGCCATGGCCTCGGGACAAACATCGCGACCCGTCAGACCCGTACCCCCCGTGCTGACGACCACATCGATTCGGGGATCGGCAATCCAGTGTTCCATCTGGGCACGCAAGGCCAGGAGGTCGTCGGGGAGGATGCTGCGCTCGATAATTTGGTGTCCGGCCTCCCGTAAGAGCGAAGCTGCCAGATCACCGGAGGTATCAGTCAGCGGGCTGCGGGTATCGGATGCAGTGAGAATGGCGATACCCAAAGCGTGCAAGGTTGGTTCCTCCATCAATCCTCCAATTCACCATCACCCCGACGGTCGGTGCGCAGGGCGATGCCAAGGCTTTTCAATTTTCGGTACAAGTGGGTGCGTTCCAGACCTACCATTTCGGCCGTACGCGCAATATTCCAGTCGTTACGGGCCAGATGATACTCCAAAAAGGCCCGCTCGAAGCGTTCCCGTGCCCGTTTGAGGGTACCACCAAAATCTTCTTCGGAAACAGAATGCATGAGGCTCAGACGCTGATCCAGACCAAGGGCACCCTCCACCTCTTCGGCAGTGACCTGGGGACCTTCACTCAGAATCAATAAACGTTCCACCAGGTTTTGCAGCTCACGCACATTTCCTGGCCAGGGATAATGGCGCAGGACCTCCAGGGCCTCGGGGAGAAATTCGCGACGCGCCAAGCCCTCGCGAAGGCTATGCCCGACCATGAATTCCTCCACCAAGGTAGGGATATCTTCCACCCGTTGGGCAAGGGTGGGCAGCCGCAGGGGCAGGGCATTGAGGCGATAAAAAAGATCCTGGCGAAACTGGCCTTGGGCCACGGCTTGCTGCAAGTCCCGGGCACTGGCAGCAATGACCCGGACATCCACGGCCACTGGAGTGGTTCCACCAATCCGGAGAATCCGTCGTTCCTGTAACGCAGAAATCAGGCGGGCCTGGCTTTCCAGATTCATGTCGGCAATTTCATCGATAAAGAGGGTACCGCGATGGGCCATCTCCAGTCGTCCCCGCACCACCCGTCCCTCCTGCTCAGAACCAAAGAGTTCGACGGTGACGTTGGGCTGGGCAATGGCCGCGGCGCGCAAATCCACAAAGGGTCCTTGGGAGCGACGACTCTGTCCATGTAAGTACCGTGCCGCCACTTCCTTGCCCGTACCAGGCTCGCCTAGCAATAACGCCCAGGAATCCACAGCAGCCACTTTTTTGAGCTGATCGCGAAGTTGTACGATGACGGAACTATTGCCGCTGGGACGTTGGACAACCCCGCTGTGCTCTCGCAGTTGGCGATTTTCCCGCTGCAGACGAAAAGCCTCCAGGGCATGGCTCACGCTCAATAGGGTCTTGTCGAGAGAAAGGGGTTTCTCAATAAAATCATAGGCCCCCAATTTGGTAGCTTGTACCGCCGCCTCAATACTGCCATGGCCGGACATCATCAGGACCGGTTGCTCCAGACCGGACTGCGCCAAGCGCTGCAAAAACTGCAGACCATCCTCTCCCGGCATCCAGATATCCAGCAGGATCAGATCAAAAACGTCATTTTGCAAGAGCCGTTCCGCTTCTTCGGCACTTGCCGCCTGGCCGACACCGTACCCTTCATCATCGAGGATATCTGCCAGCGTACTGCGGATATCGGGCTCATCATCAACCACCAGAATCTGCAAGCCTTTGGCATTCATCAATGATCCTCCAGGGTATGGGGTGCCAGGGGAAAACGCATCCGAATTCTTGCTCCACCACCGGGACCCAGGTTACTGGCCTCGATCTGTCCACCATGCTCTTCGACAATGCGGCGAACAATGGCCAATCCCAAACCGGATCCCTTGGGCTTACTGGTAACATAGGGCTCAAAAACTCGCGCGAGGAGCTCCGCCGGAAATCCCGGTCCATCATCCTCCACCACCCATTCTAGCATCGGTGGCTGCATGCTGACATCCAGGCTCGTGCGAATCCAGATCTGGTGGTGCGCATTGCCAGCCTGCTCCTCCGCACCAAGGGCATCCAAACCGTTACGGAGCAAGTTGTTCAGAATCTGGCGGAAGCGATTGCTGTCAGCTCGCATCATGGGTAACTGGGGACTCAGGTCGCAGTGAATCTGAACACCCCCGCCTTGTCCCCGATAGAGCTCGACCACATCCATGATCAAGACATTGAGGTCCAGCGGCCGCAGTTCCAGTCTGGGATTGCGGGCATAGTCGGAAAAAGCATCCACCAAAACCCGTAATGCCTCTACTTGATGGATGATGGTTCGGGTTGCCCGGTCCAGGGTTTCGCCCTCTCCCCCCAGCTGTTCCAGATATTTTCGGCGTAGGCGCTCGGCCGAAAGCTGGATAGGTGTCAGCGGGTTTTTGATTTCATGGGCCAGGCGACGCGCCACCTCGCCCCATGCTGCACTCCGTTGGGCCGCAACCAGGGGGCTGAGATCGTCAACGACCAGGACAAAGCCCGATTTTCCACTGTCTTCCCGAAACGATGCGCCATGCAGGAAAAGGGTCTGGGTTCCATCACTGCGTTCGACCAGAAATTCTCGCTGCATCTCTGTGCGGGGCTGGTGAATCCATTCCTGGATCTCGGCCCAGAGTTCCGCCAATTCCGAAGAAACGCCGAGGTCGGGGAGCTCCCCATCGGGCAAGCGAAGGATATGCCGAGCCGCCTGATTGATTTCGGAAACCGCTCCGGTATTGTCAAAAATCACGATACCACTCGATATTTGCGCCAGGATAGTCTCCAAATAATAACGTCGCTGTTCTGCCTCTTCCTGGGCACGGGCTGCCAGCTGTTTGGCGCGGGCTAATTGTCGGGTCATGTTATTGAAAGAGTGCAGCAGGACACCCAGCTCGTCATTGCTCGGGATGATCTGCAGCGGGATGAATTCTCCCCGGGCCACGGCCTGGGTCCCGGCCGCCAGACGGGCGATGGGGGCGGTGAGCCGCCGCGCCAACAGCAAGGCGATCCACACCGCGGACAAGACCGTGAGCAACAAGGCCACGGCCAGATTGAGCTGAAAAGCAGTCTTCATGGGAGCGCGCATGAGGGTGAGCTGACGGTAGCGATCAGCGGCGTTCTGGACAGCCCTTGCCGAGCGAGCAAATTGCTCCGGAATGATCTGCTCCACATAGAGTAAACGGTTGCCATGACCAAATTGTGGACTCATCACCGGGATCAGCACCCGCACCAATAGCTGCCCATCGGCATCGACCAATTTCACTACGGGATGATTACCCTGGATCGTCAGGAGTTCTTGCCGTGGCAGGCGGGGCACCAGGGTAAGACTGTCGCTACTGGTGGCAATGATTCGATTGTTGCTCGAAAAAAGGGTGACGCTGCTCAGTCGAAACTGATCCCGCATTTGAATGACCGTGAGCACGGCGCTGCGGTCCGAGGCGCCGACCAGGGCCTGGGCAATGCTCTCTGCCGCCAGGAGGGTACTGCTTTGGTAGCGATGGATGCCCGCCTTGGCAACATCCACCGCCTGCTCCAGGGCGCTTTGCACGGCGCTATTGAGCCAGGAGTCGATCCCTTGATTGAGATAACGCCAGGAAAAGCCAAAAACCACTACGGCCGGCATCAGACTCAGGATGGTGATAATCACCACCATGCGTGTGGCCAGTTGACTCCCAACCTCCCCCCGTCGAATCTGCAGCAAAAGCCTGCCCAGGGCGATGAGCACGAGAATCAGCAACAGCAGCAGGATGGCCCCGGAACTCACCAGCATGGGGATAAACAAAGGGCTCAGCGGTCCCTGGATGCTGACAAAGAAGGTAAACAGCAAAAAGCCCAGGATCGCGACCACCAACAGCACTGCCCACCAGCGCGGGAAGACGCGATCGCTGGTTTCCCCGTTGCTTTGTCGTAACGCCTGCAGCCAGCGGCGTTGGGGGGAGGAATCTGCTTGTCGTTCGCTCACCGACCCGGATCCCCTGCCTTTCGTATCAGGGCATAGTAGAAACCATCCATCCCGTCTTCTCCGGGAAGTCGTTGCCGACATCGGGGATCGGCAACGGGCAGCGCATCTTCATGACGGGCCAGAAAGGATCTTGTTTGCTCGGTATTTTCTTCTGGCAGCACCGAGCAGGTGCAGTACAGCAAGCGCCCACCAGGCCGCAGGAGGGGCCATAATGCCTCGAGCAATTGCGCCTGCTCTTGGGTCAAGGTGGGCAAATCGGGTTGCCGATGGAGGATATCCGGGTGGCGCCGGACGATGCCGCTAGCACTACAGGGAGCATCCAGGAGGATGGCATCAAAAGGGATTCCATCCCAATACTCCTCTGGCCTTGCCGCATCGGCATGCAGGATCCGGGGCTGCTTCCGCAGACGCCGCAGGGCATCCTCCATGCGGGCCAGACGTGGTGCCGAGCGATCCAGGGCGAGCAGATCCCGAGCCCCCCGGGCGAGCAGATGGGCGGTCTTGCCCCCAGGGGCAGCACAGGCATCCAGGATTCTTTCGCCCGGTTGCGGCGCCAAAAGCTCTGCGGCAAACTGCGCGGCGCCATCCTGGACCGTCACCCACCCTTCTTCCCATCCCGGCAAATCCCGAACGGGGATACTTCTGGGCAGTTGCAAGGCATCGGGCAAATCCGGAAAGGTGTCCGCCGCTATCCCCTGCTCCTGCAGCAGTTGCTGATAGTCTGTAGTCGCTACCCGCTCAGGATTGACCCGCAACCAGAGCGGGGGCTCTTGCAGATTGGCCTGGACAATGGCCGGCCACTGTTGTGGATAGGCCTGCTGCAGGCGCTGCAAGAGCCAGTCGGGATGACTGGCAGCCCAATCTGGTGCTGCAGTTTCCGGCTCTTCGCGGAGATAGCGGCGAAGTACCGCATTGACCAGACCCTTGGCCCAGGGTTTGTGTAACAACAGACTCGCATTGACCCAGTCATCGACCACGGCAAAGGATGGACGATGCCCATGACGTAATTCAAAGAGCGCCAATTGCAGCAGCGCAAGGACCTGGGGATCCTGGCGCCCCGCCCGCAGATAGCGGCGCAAAATTTCCTGCAAGTGCTGGCTCTCCCGAAGAGTACCACTGAGCAGCCACTGTAAGCTTGCCCGCTCGGCCCCCGTAAGCTGCGAGCGTTCCAAGCAAAAATCCAGACGTTCGCCGGCGAGCAGGCCCGGAAGAGCCAGCATGGCCGCCCGTCGCAGCCGTTCGCCCTGTACCCCGACGGTCAAGTCAGAACCTCGCCCACCTCCAGGCGATACCCGTGCAGGAATTCCGTACCCGAGATGCGACCTTTACCCGCCGGCTGGACCTCGGTCAAGAGCAGGCATCCCTGACCGCAGGCAATGATGGGTCCTTGGGCAGATAATTCCTGTACCTGCCCAGGTACCGTGGTGGCACTTTGGGCAAGGGCCTGGGCCGCCCAAATCCGCAATCCCTGTCCCCGAAACTGTGCATGGGCTACCGGATAGGGCACGAAGGCGCGAATCTTGCGCGCGATGGTGTTGGCATCCTCCTGCCAGGACAAGCGCGCCTCTTCCTTGCGGAGCTTTTTGGCATAGGTGGCGCGACCATGATCCTGGGGAATGGCCTCGATTGTTCCTTGCCAGAGGCGTTCCAATGCCTCGCCCAGGGCTTCCGCTCCCAGGATGGCGAGGCGATCATGAAGACTCTGCCCCGTATCATCGGGCAAGATGGGGGTTTTTCGAGTCCACAGTACGGGTCCCGAATCAAGCCCGGCTTCCATCTGCATGATGCTGATGCCGGTTTCGGTATCGCCGGCTGCCAGGGCTCTAACGATGGGTGCCGCCCCCCGCCAAGCCGGCAAGAGACTGGCGTGGACATTGATGGCCCCCAGGCGTGGCGTGTCGAGAATGCTTTGGGGGAGCAGCTGACCAAAGGCCACGACAATCAACAAATCGGGGTGGAGATCCTGGAGCCAGCGCAGGGTGTGCGGATCCCGGCAACTTTCCGGCTGCAGGATGGGCAGGGCCAGTTGCTGCGCCCGCTCCTTTACCGGGCTGGCTTGCAGCTTGCGTCCACGACCTGCGGGCCGATCGGGCTGCGTCATGATCCCGACCAGGTTCTCCCCTCGTTGCACGAGACCTTCGAGTACCACTCTGGCAAATTCCGGGGTACCCGCATAGACGATACGTCGCCCCTCAGACACGATCACGCCGGCGCTTCTCGCTCTTGCGTCGAATCAAACCTTGCTTGAGGCGGGATAGATGGTCCACAAAAAGTATTCCATTGAGGTGATCGATCTCATGTTGCAAACAAACGGCCAAAAGCCCATCGGCCTCCAGCTCCAGGGTCCTGCCCAACAGGTCCTGCGCCCTGACCTTGACCCGCTCCGCCCGTCGCACCGTTTCCAGAACACCCGGCACGGACAGGCAACCTTCCTTCATTTCTTCTTCACCCGAGCTCGCAATGATTTCCGGATTGACCAGGGTGAGCAGCTCATTGCGGTTTTCCGAAATATCAACGACGATGACCCGATGTGCAGCCGCCACCTGGGGCGCCGCCAGACCGATACCTGGGGCATCATACATGGTTTCGGCCATATCATCGGCCAATTTTTGAATTTCCCGGTCAATGCGGGATACCGGCTGGGCCAGATTCTTCAGGCGCGGATCCGGATACTCAACGATCTGCAACAGAGCCATGGCATCACCATTCTCGCAAAAAAGTCTATCTTGTACTAATACTATGGGGCGCGGAAGCCCTTTGGAGAAGAAATAATGAGCAAACACCCAGCCCCCCTGGCTGCAGCCTTACTCCTGCTTGGTACCCTGATCCCGGCCATCAGCCAGGCGGCCCCCGATACCAGCTCCCAAAGTGTTGCAAGCTATCTGGTTCGACCGGGGGATACCCTCTGGGGAATTGCGGCACGCTTCCTGAAAAATCCATGGGAGTGGCCCAGGCTCTGGCAGGCCAATCCACAAATCCATAACCCCAATCTCATTTATCCCGGGGATCAGATCCAGTTCTACCGGCTTGCCAATGGTACGCCCGCGGTGCGCGTCCTCTATCAGCTCGAACCCGCCCTGTCGGTGCATGCCATCCCCAGCTATCATCCAGGGGTGATCATGCCTTTTCTCCAGAGTCCTGCCGTCATTGCCAATCCCCAAGCCTACGCAAAGCTACCTTATCTCGCGGAAGCCAGGGAGCACCGTCCCGTCTATACGGCCGATGATCGCCTCTATACCAGCGGCCTGGCTGGTGCTGCGCCTGGCACCCGCTATCACATTGTTCGCTTGGGTACGCCACTATACCGTTTGGGAGATTCCAGGCTCCTGGGTTATACCCTGCAGAACCTGGGGACCGCCAAAATCGTTCGTGCGGGCAAAGAAGCCGAAGTGCAGATTACTTCGGCTCGCCGGGAAATCAGCCTGGGGGATCGTTTGGTTCCTGTCACCCAGGCCGCGACACCGCACTATTTTCCGAGCGCCCCAGAGCAGGCGGTAGCTGCGCGCATCGTTGCCAAAATGAATAACGCCGAGGAACTCACCGTTGGCCAGGTGGTCGTTCTGGATCAAGGTGCCAATGCCAAATTACAGCCGGGCAATGTGTTGGAGATCTATGATTCGGCGGAAATGGGCAAAAACGCGGTTACGGGCAAGAATTTTCCGTTGCCTCCTCGTAAAATTGGTACCTTGATGGTGTTTCGCGTATTTCCTGAGGTTTCCTATGCCGTCATCACCGCTGCCCAACGCGGCATTACCCTGGGTGCAGACGTATACTATCCCGTGGCGGGACCGGCCGAACTTCGTGAAGAGGCCCAATTGACCCCGTGAGCATCGTTCCGTGGCTTGCGCTGGCACGTTGTCCGGGTCTTGGACCGCGCCGGCAGCGTCTTCTTTTGGAATATTTTGGTACGGCCCTGGCCTGTTTTGGGGCAGCCATACCCAGCCATATCGACGTGCCTGGCGAAAGTCGGGAGTGGCTACAACGGGACCCTGAGCTTTGTCTGCAGGAAGCCGATCGGCGTTGGCTACAGACTCCAGATCATGACCTTTGTACTTGGTTGGATAGCGATTATCCCTCGCTGCTTCGACGGATTGATGATCCCCCCATGCTGCTTTTCCTTCGTGGTCAGCGGGCACGTCTGCAGGATCCTATGCTTGCCGTGGTTGGCAGTCGGCGGCCCACTCCCGTGGGCAGCGCTACGGCGCAGGCTTTTGCCGAAGAGCTCGGTAAGCAAGGGCTGGTCATAAGTAGCGGCCTAGCCCTGGGGATTGATGCCAGCGCGCATCAAGGAGCCTTGGCGACGGGGACTGTGGCCGTCCTGGGCACGGGCATCGACCTCATCTACCCGCGGGAAAATCTCCCCCTTGCCCGGCAAATTGTCCATCAGGGATTGATTCTCTCTGAACAGCTTCCCGGAACGCGTGCCCATCCGGGGTTATTCCCGCGTCGTAATCGCATCATCAGCGGCATGAGCCTAGGCGTGCTGGTGGTGGAGGCATCGGAAAACAGTGGCTCCTTGATCACCGCCCGGCTGGCACTGGAACAGGGCAGAGAGGTTTTTGCCATCCCCGGATCGATTCATAGCCCCCTCTCCCGAGGACCCCACCACCTGATTCGCCAGGGGGCAAAACTGGTCGAGACAGCCCGCGATATCCTGGAAGAACTGGGTCCACTGTTTGCTGCCAGCCAGCCCCCACAACGAGTCAGCCCAGTGGCCGCGCAGGACCCAAACGAGGAGCTCGTATTACGGGCCCTTGGCCACGAAACCTTGAGCAGCGACGAAATCGCCAGGCGGACCGGATTGACGCTTTCCGCGCTTTCGTCCATCCTCCTTGCCATGGAAATCCAAGGATCTCTCGCCTCTTGTCCGGGGGGGCGCTTCTGCCGCCTGCCCAATTCCTGCTAGGAGGTTCTCGCCATGGAAGACGTCATCGACATCATCAGTTACCTGCTCGAGCATCTCGACGAGGATGACGGGGGGCAAGACCTGGAGATTGAAGATCAGCTGCGCGCGGCTGGTTACCCGGAGGAAGGTATCCAACGCGCTTTAGACTGGATGGATGGTTTTGAAGAAGACGGAAGCCTGGCCAATAGTCAGTTTGCCTTGCGCAGCTATCATCCCCGGGAAACCCAGCGCTTGTCCGTAGCTACCCGCGGTCAGCTCAATGAGTGGGAACGCCTGGGGGTCATCAGTAGCACCATGCGGGAACGAATCATCGATCGACTCTTTGCTTTGGAACTGGACGATGCCGACCTGGAGACCCTGGATTGGGTCGCTTTCCTGGTCATGGTCAATGAGGAGGGCCCCGAAAGTCAGTGGATGGACCATCTTCTCAATGCGGATGGTCAGCGGATCCTGCACTGACCCATGACCCAGCAGCTATTGATCGTAGAATCGCCGGCCAAGGCCAAAACCATTCAGAAATATCTGGGCCCTGAATTTACGGTCCTGGCTTCCTACGGTCATGTGCGAGACCTGGTTCCCAAAGAGGGCGCCGTTGATCCCGGCCAAAATTTTGCCATGCACTATGCGGAGATCGCGCGCAATGCCAAACACGTTGAGGCCATCGCCAGCGCCCTACGCAAGGCCAAAGGCCTTTGGCTCGCCACCGACCCCGATCGCGAGGGTGAGGCCATTTCCTGGCACTTGCTCGAACTTCTCCAGCAACGAAAGCTCCTGCAAGGGAAAACCGTTCAGCGGGTGGTCTTTCATGAGATCACCCCCAAGGCAGTGCAGGAAGCGGTCGCTCATCCCCGCCAGATTGCCATGGACCTGGTCAATGCCCAACAAGCCCGAAGGGCCCTGGATTATCTGGTAGGGTTCAATCTCTCCCCTTTGCTTTGGCGCAAGGTACGCCCAGGACTGTCAGCAGGGCGGGTCCAAAGCGCAGCCCTTCGCCTCATCTGCGAACGGGAAAATGAAATTCGCAATTTTGTTCCCCGTGAATACTGGACCATCGTTGCCCAGTTATTGCACAACGAAAAATCTTTCCCAGCCAAACTCCAGCAATGGCAGGGCAAGAAACTGGAACAATTCGATATCGTCAACACCGAGCAAGCAGAAGCCATTCGCCGGGAAATCCTTGCTGAATTATCCATGGCTCCCCTGCTGGTTCGGCAGGTGGAGCGCAAGCACCGGCAACGGCAACCTGCCGCACCTTTCACCACCTCCACCCTGCAGCAAGAGGCCTCGCGCAAACTGGGCTTCAACGCTAGCCGGACCATGCGGGTCGCCCAACAGCTCTATGAAGGGGTGAATTTGGGGATGGAAAGCGTAGGTCTCATTACCTACATGCGGACGGACGCCGTCAATCTTTCCGAAGACGCCCTCCAGAATCTCCGCTTCTTTATTGGCGAGCATTTTGGTAAGGAGTATTTGCCAGCCAAAGCACGGCTGTTCAAAACCAAGGCCAAAAACGCCCAGGAGGCCCACGAGGCCATTCGCCCAACCGATATCCTCCGCACCCCGGAGCAGCTCGCAAGCAAGCTTGACCGCGATCAGTTCCGGCTCTATGAGCTGATCTGGAAGCGGACGGTAGCCTGCCAAATGGCAGCCGCCCAGCTAGAACTGGTCGCGGTGGATCTGGGCACGACCACGAGCCACTGGCACTTTCGCGCCACTGGCTCCACAATAATCTTTCCGGGCTTTCTTGCCCTCTACCAGGAGGGAAAAGATGATTCCGAGGAAGAAGAGGAACAACGACTCCTACCGAACCTGCTTGCAGGAGATCAACCCGAGCTCGAAAGACTCGATGCCAACCAGCATTTCACTGAAGCGCCAACGCGCTATAACGATGCCACCCTGGTAAAAACCCTGGAGGCATACGGTATTGGCCGCCCCTCCACCTATGCCAGCATCATCCAAACCCTCCAGAACCGGGAGTATGTGGCCCTGGAACACCGGCGCTTTGTACCCACGGATCTTGGGGAAGTGGTCAATCAATTCCTGGTACAACATTTTGATCGCTATGTAGATTATGGATTCACCGCCAGCCTGGAAGATGAACTTGATGCTATCTCTCGCGGTGAAAAACAGTGGCAACCGGTGCTTGCCGAATTCTGGGGCCCATTTCAGGAACGCCTGGAGGAAAAAGCCCATGTCAGTCGCGCTGAGGCAACCAGTGAAGCCCTGGACGAAAATTGTCCCCAATGTGGCAAGCCTCTGCGCCTGAAACTTGGTCGTTATGGGCGCTTCGTTGCCTGTAGCGGCTACCCCGACTGTAACTATTCCCGACCCCTGGAAGGGGAACGAGAGGCACCGGAACCTGTGGGTCGTGATTGTCCGCAGTGTGGCAAAGCTCTCGTCTATCGACAGGGTCGCTACGGTCGGTTCATCTCCTGTAGCGGCTACCCCGACTGCAAATATCTGGAAAGCCTGCAGCCCAGCAAAGGAACGGGAATCACCTGTCCCCAATGTCAACAAGGGGAGCTCATCGAAAAACGCAGCCGCTATGGTAAGATTTTTTATTCTTGCAATACCTATCCCAGGTGCAACTATGCGGTGTGGGGCGAACCTGTGGAACAGCCTTGTCCGCGTTGCCGTTGGCCGGTGCTCTACAAAAAAACGACCAAACGGCGCGGAGAAGAGTTGGTCTGTCCTCAGGAAGATTGCGGCTTTCACTTTCCCACAACCGCAAGCTCCACGGAAATCGAGCAGCTCCTGGCAGCCCATGTGGTGCCAACACCCAGGCCCAAAAAAGAAATGTCTTCTCCCCCAAAAAATGCCAGGCCCGCAAGGCAAGCACCAGCCAAGCCTACTACCGGCACCAAGCGTACTCGCAAAAAAACCGTTTCCACCAGGAAATCCCCTCTCCCCACTGCTGAAACTGCCTGAACAGATGACCTACGTCGTTACCGAAAATTGCATTGAATGTAAGTACACGGACTGTGCCGAGGTATGCCCGGTGGAGTGTTTTCACGAAGGGCCCAACTTTTTGGTCATTGACCCGGTGGAGTGCATTGATTGTGCGGCATGTGTCCCCGAGTGCCCTGCAGACGCCATATTTGCCGAGGATGAAGTCCCTGCCGATCAGCGGGAGTTCATTGAGCTCAATGCCAGGTTAACCCCCCATTGGCCTGTTATCCTGCGCAAAAAACCCCCACTTCCCCAAGCGGAAGAGTTCAATGGCAAACCCAACAAACTTTCCCTCTTGCGCCGGGAATGACCCCTCCCGGTTTCACGTGAAACATGGCCAGGCAAGCTGATAGCAATTCACTCCGACTGAGCGGTGGGGTCTTTACCCTGACGGTTTTGCGCCTGCAAAGCCTGGACCCTGATCCGCTCGAACAACAATGGCAGGAACAGTCGGCGGCGCTCGGCATTCTCCAGGGTGCGCCCGTAGTGATCGATCTGGCAGACTGCAAAGAGCAAGAAATTAGCCAGGAACTGCCCAAGATCATCCAGATACTGCGGCAACGCGGCTGCACTCCGGTGGGAATACGCAACGCTACACCGGCCCAGCAGGCTGCCGCAGACCAGTTAGGTCTTGCGCAGCTGCGGGGCATGGAAAGCTCCCCCCAAAGCATGAAAAAAAACCACCAACGACCCGAACTCACCCCGGCCAGCCCACCACTGGAACATCCCTTGCGAAGCGGTCAACGGCATTATGCGAGAGGTCAGGATCTGATTTGTCTGGCTACCGTCAATGCTGGTGCAGAAGTCCTTGCCGATGGTCACATCCATATCTATGGGCCGCTTCGGGGACGGGCCTTGGCGGGTGTCCAAGGAGACGAAACGGCGCAAATCTTTTGCCAGCGTCTCGAAGCAGAATTAATTGCCATTGCCGGAATCTATCAGACCCTGGACCCCCAGCATCCTCTCTGGGGGCGCGCCGCCCGGATTTTCCTTGACGGCGAGCAGATGGCTATAATGCCCCTGGAAAAATAAAGCAAGGAGATTCTATCTGTGGCCCAGACCATCGTCGTAACTTCCGGTAAGGGAGGGGTTGGCAAGACCACCACCAGTGCAGCTTTTGCCAGTGGACTTGCGCTTAGGGGTCATCGAACGGTGGTGATAGATTTCGACGTGGGTCTTCGAAATCTGGATCTGGTCATGGGCTGCGAACGGCGTGTGGTCTATGATTTCATCAATGTTATCCACGGGGAAGCGCGCCTGCAACAAGCCCTGATCCGCGACCGGACCCTTGATAACCTCTATATCCTCCCGACCTCCCAGACCCGTGACAAAGAGGCACTGAGCGCTGAGGGAGTTGCCAGGGTAATGGCGGAACTCCAACAAGAGTTCGATTACATCGTCTGCGACTCTCCGGCAGGAATTGAAACGGGAGCCCTTCGCGCCCTGTATCATGCCGATGCCGCCATTGTGGTGACCAATCCCGAAGTTTCCTCGGTACGTGATTCCGATCGCATTCTGGGAATCCTGGCCGCGCGCTCGAAACGGGCTGAGGAGGGCCGGGAGCCCGTACAGGAACACCTGCTCCTGACGCGCTATTCTCCCAAAAGGGTCCAGGAAGGGGAGATGCTTTCCTTGGAGGACGTCAAGGAACTCCTTCGGGTACCACTGTTGGGTGTCATTCCCGAGTCGCCGGTCATCCTCCAGGCTTCCAACCAGGGAATCCCGGCCATCCATATGAAAGGGAGCGATGTGGCCCAGGCTTATGAGGATACCGTGGCCCGCTTTTTGGGCGAGGAGCGGCCCCTGCGCTTTGTCCAGCAGGAAAAGAGCAGCTTCTTTAAACGACTCTTTGGGGGCTAGGCATGTCCTTTCTCGATTATTTTTTGGGTACTCGCAAAAAAACGGCGAGTGTCGCCAAGGATCGCCTCAAACTCATCCTTGCCCATGAGCGCAGCGATGGTACCCCGGACTTTCTGCCGGCGCTCCAGGCCGAACTCATGGCCGTGATCAGCAAATATATCCCCGTAGAAAAAGAGCAAATCTCCGTCCATATGGAACGTCGGGGAGATTTTGAAGTGCTGGAACTCAACGTCCTCTTCCCAGATCAACGCTAGCCTTTCGTACCATCCTTCCCAAGGAACCAGGCAATCCTCTGCGGGGTAGAGTGCATGCACATTATGCGTAACGTGACGTTTCGGCAACTGCAGATCTTTGCAGCCGTGGTACGCCAACGAAGCTTTTCCAGGGCGGCCGATGAACTCTTCCTGGCGCAACCAACCATCTCGCTGCAAATCAAAAAATTGACAGAAACCATTGGTCTGCCCTTGCTGGAGCAGATCGGACGAGAGCTTCGCCCAACCGATGCGGGCCTGGATCTTTATCTCACCTGCAAAGACCTCTTTCAGAGTTTCGAGAATCTGGAAACACAAATTGCCGCCCACAAAGGTCTCCAACGGGGCAAACTACGACTGGGAGTAGTTACGACGGCCAAATATATAGCTCCAGAGTTACTGGCCGCATTTGGTCAACGCCATCCTGGCATCGAGTTTTCCATGCAAGTCAGTAACCGGGACGAAATCATCCAGCGCATTCTCCAGCATGAGGATGATCTCTACATCATGGGGCAGGTTCCCGATGAGGATGTGGATGTGGAAGCGGTCCCGTTTGCCCTCAATCCAATAACCGTTATGGTACCAAGGGATCACATTCTCACCCGGCAAGAGGGGCCATTACCCCTTGCTGCCATTGCCAGGCACCCTTTTTTGATCCGCGAGCCAGGCTCTGGCACACGCAATGCGTATCTGCGCCTTTTCGAAGAAAGGGGATTGAAACCCAACGTATTGATGGAACTCAGCAGTAATGAAGCCATCAAACATGCGGTTGCCAGCGGCCTGGGGATCTCCATCTTATCCATCCACTCCCTGGCTTTGGAAGGAACCCATGGCGCCATTCAAATCCTCGACACCGAAAGCTTTCCTATTCTGCGCAAATGGTATCTCGTCTATCCCAAGGCCCGGCGCTTGCCCCTGCTTGCCGCAGAGTTCCTCCAATTTTGTCAGACCCAGGAGGAATTCATCACCCAACGATTGATTGCCCTCTGGCCAGACCTTTCCCGCTACCTCTCCCCATAAGAAGGAATATAAATTTATTATTGTAAATACATAATATTGATATTATCAATTTGAATAAATATCTCATTCTTCTTACCTTCTCTCCTTAGGTATTCACTTTGGGAGAATGCAATGGGAGAACTCACCCATGTTCCATGGAGTAGCGGTGTTGCCTTGTTGGCAATGCCCCTCATCCTCCTCCTCACCGCGCTGCCGCCGACCCAAAAGCATCGGCTAGGGGCCATCAGTGCCCGCAGCCGGGTACGATGGGGAGCGCTGCTCGCCTTACTCGCGGCCTTGATTGCCAACGCTTCCTATCTGTTGGGTGCACGGGAAGGACTCAATCTTTTTGAACTGCCCCTCCCGGGCCTTTCCTTCCCGTTACCTTTTTCCATTGCCGTAAACGGCATCAGCCTGGTGCTGGCAACGTTGGTTGCCTTTGTTCTGTTGATCATCGCCCAGTACAGCATCCAGTATCTAGATGGAGATCCGCAGCAGGCCCGATTCTCCCGGCTGCTGGCCTTTACGGGGGGGTTTTTCCTCCTGGTGGTGATTGCCGGGAACATCGGGCTCTTTACCCTGGCCATCTTTGCCACGGGCTTTGGTCTGCATCAACTCCTGCAGTTTTATGGAGATCGTCCCAAGGCCATCATGGCGGCCCATAAGAAGTCCCTCTTCAGTCGCCTGGCAGATCTGTTGCTTCTGGTGGCAACGATCCAGGTGGGGCAAGGCCTTGGGACCTTACAGTTTTCCGCCATCGGGCAGCTCATGGAGAACGCTAGGGCCCTCCCCCTTTCCTTGCAACTGGCGGCCTGGTGCATCGTGGGGGCGGTGATCCTCAAGAGTGCCCACTTCCCCTTCCAGGGCTGGCTGATTCAGGTCATGGAAGCGCCGACGCCGGTCTCGGCCCTGATGCACGCCGGGGTCGTCTATAGCGGCGCCATCATTGCGCTACGCATGAGCACGCTCTTGGTACGGGTACCCGATGCGCTCCTGTTTCTGGGATTCATGGGCTTGCTGACGGTCTTCCTGGCCTCGTTGGTAATGACCACCCAGACCGCGGTCAAGTCGATGTTGGCCTGGTCTACCACGGCCCAATTGGGGTTCATGTCCCTGGAGTTGGGTTTGGGATTATTCCCACTTGCCCTGCTCCACTTGGTCGGTCATTCGTTGTACAAGGCCCATTCGTTTTTGGCTTCGGGCAGCGTTACGGACCAGTTGCGACAAGTTCCTCCAGGGGGCAAAAAGGCCCCGGGACAGTCTACCTGGACCCTGGGAATTGTGCTTGCATTGCTGATCTCGGGCCTGGGTGCCTGGATCTTTGGGGAAAATCCGCTGCAAAGCCCCCTCTGGATGGCTTTGGTGTGGATCATTGCCGTGGCGATCGCACAGATTCTCATCAAGGGGTTCCTCTTTGATTCGCTGCAGGATCGGGTCGCGGCAGTGGGGATTGCTTTTGCCATGGGCGGCATCTATTACCTGCTCCATGAACTCTTTGTCTTGGGATTTTCGCGATATTTGGCTGTATTCCCCAATGCCCATGGGCGGGCTTATCTCCTGCTCCTTGGATGCACCGCCGCCAGTTTCTTGCTCCTGAGCTGGTTGCAAGGACCAGGAAGATCCCTCTTACCCCAGCGCCTGCAACTGGCACTGTATACCCATCTCTATAACGGCTTGTATGTGGACTATTGGGTAGATCTCTTTTCCCACCGCTTCTGGTCCGAAAAGGTTGGCGTCGAGGTTCCCCGTCGCAATCTGGCCCTGGAGTCCCTGGAGGTATTGGCGCAAAACCAGGAAGTGTCGAATTCTGCTGGAGGTTCGCAGTGAACAAGGAAACCGCATCAATCGTTTTTGATAGAGTCATTCGTCGCATTGCCCCCGTCTGGCCCCTAGACAGCTTTGTCGCCGTCAATCCCTACTGGGGTTTTACCGAGATGAGTTTTCCTGCGGTTGCCGCACTGTTGCAAGACAGCACGGGGGAGCATCTCTATATGGATCGCCGCTGGTATGCCGAACAACTGCAGCCAGGCAAACTCGCCATGAAGGATATTCTCCAGGCAGCAGAGGATCTGGGCTTTGGTGCCGACGAGGAGGAATGGCGGGAATATCTGCGCAAAAGCCCGGAGCCACCCTTGCGCCTTCTTACGTTGCCAGAACTTCTGGATCGCCAGGGCCGGCCCTCCATCTCGCAGTTTGTGGTAGAACAGATCAGTCGCTTCCTCGCGGCCTTCTATGATCGTGGTCAAGCCTTGTGGCCTTTCCCCAAGGCAGAGGGTTGGGGGCTCTACGCCACGTGGCGGCAATACACCCTCCGGGATCGCAGCTTTGCCCCCATGGGCCTCAAGGGCTTTCGACAAAGATTGTTGGCTCTACCCGACGATCCCAAAGCAGCACGGCGATGGGCCAGGAAGACCCTGGATCTCCCAGGCGCAGCAGAGGAAACCTATGGGCTGGTCTTGCTCAAGTCCATTGGGGGCTGGGCAAGCTGGTGCCGGTATTTGCTCTGGCAGGCGGAGATGCAGGGCAAGACCCATGCCGATCTGCTGGATCTGCTGACCATCCGCCTGGTCTGGGAAGCGCAACTGCGAGAATTGGGTCGCGCCCAGGATGTGGAGCGCTGGCGGCGTCAGCTGCGCGGCTGGACCTTGATCGACAAAGAGGCCGATCGGGAAGAGGCCCAGCGGGCAGAGGTACTGTTGCGTGCTGCGGAGATTGCCTTCCGTCGACAGATCATTTCCAGAATCCGTTCCCAGCCCGTCCGCCGCCGTGGCGCAGCAGCAACCCCCAGGGTACAGGCGGCCTTTTGTATCGATGTCCGTTCCGAAGTCTATCGCAGGCACTTGGAGAGCATCATGCCCGGCTGCGAGACCATTGGTTTTGCCGGCTTCTTTGGGGTTTTACTGGATTATCGGCGGCAAGGGGACGCAAGCCCTCGAACCCAGTCTCCGGTCCTGCTCAATCCAGCGGTACATGCAGAAGAAAAGTTGCCGGAAACGGTGATTCAGTCGCGATTTCGAAAATTGCGCCAGGGCGCAGAATGGAAATCCTTCAAACTCTCTGCTGCTTCCTGCTTTTCCTTTGTGGAAACGGCGGGCCTGTCCTATCTGGGGCGTTTGTTGGCCGACAGCCTGGGCTGGCATCAGCCCTCCATACCACCCGATGATGCCGGGTTGACACCAGCCCAACGGGCGCAGCTGGAATGTGCTCTCCCTTCCACCATGGGGCTTTCCGAACGGGTGCGACTGGCAGAGTTCATCCTCAACGGCCTGGGTCTCCAGCACCAGGTGGCTCCCATCGTGGTGCTGGTTGGTCATGGTAGCACCACGACCAACAATCCCCATCGGGCAGGACTGGATTGTGGTGCCTGCGCTGGGCAGACGGGGGAAGTAAATGCCCGGGCGGCAGCATCCTTGCTCAATGATCCGCAAGTTCGGCAAGGGTTGCTGGCCAAGGGCTGGGATCTCGATCCGCAGACCCGTTTTCTGCCAGCCCTGCACGATACCACCACCGATCAGGTACAAATCCTGGCCGGATGGGAAGACCCGCAACTGGATGCGGAAATTCTGGCCGAGTTGCGGCAGGCCCTGGAGCAAGCCAGCAACCTGACGCGACTAGAGCGGATGCTGCGGCTCGAAAATGACCTCCGGGATCCGCAGGCCGTGGCCAGAAATACCGTCCTGCGCGGACGCGACTGGTCCCAGGTACGTCCGGAATGGGCATTGGCTGGCAATGGGGCCTTTATCGCCGCACCCCGTTGGCGGACCAGGGAAATGAACCTGGCGGGCCGGGCCTTTTTGCATGATTACGATGCGAGCAAGGATCCAGATTTTTCCCTGCTCACCTTGATCATGACCGCGCCCTTGATCGTTGCTAACTGGATCAACCTGCAATACTACGCTTCCACCGTGGATAACCAGCGGCAGGGCTGCGGCAACAAGGTCCTGCACAATGTAGTGGGGGGGACCATTGGGGTTTTGGAGGGAAATGGAGGGGACTTGCGCGTTGGCCTTTCCGAACAGTCCTTGCGTGACAGCAATGGGGCACTGCAACACGAGCCCTTGCGCTTGTCGGCCTTCATCGAAGCTCCCCAGGAGGCGATGGACCGCATCATTGCCGGCCAGGAAACCCTCCGACAATTGGTCGACAATCGCTGGCTCAGCATTCTCCAGATCGACACCGATGGCAAGGTCTATGAGCGTCGTGCCCAGGGCAGATGGGAGGCAGCGTAAGGATTGCAGATGGTGCCTGAGCGCCAGCACCCGGGAAGCACGGCTCATCCGGGACCCTAACTCTCAGCTAATTTTGCCGGTGTAGAGTGTCGGACAAGGTGCAGCAAGGGGCTGGCACCGAAACGCAACATCCAGGCAAGGAGTATCCCCATGAAAAGATCGATTCGTCTTACCAGTGGCCTGCTCGTGGCGATCTTGGCCACCGCATCCCTCAGTGCCTACGCTTTTACGGGGCAAAATCTGTCAAAACATGCCAAGCTGAGCTTGGAAGAGGCACGGAAGATCGCCTTGCAAGCCTTCCCCGGCACCATCGTGAAAGAAGAACTGGAGCAGGAGCACGGCGGGAGTGGATATCGTTATTCCTTTGATATCCAACAGGGTAAGGTAACCCATGAGCTTGGTGTGGATGCCAACACGGGTACGGTTCTGGAAAATTCCCTGGAGGGCCCCGATTCCGATTGACGAAAAGGGGTTATCATAACCCTATCCCCTTTGCCAGCTTCTGGCGTCGATGGATGATACCTGCGATACCGAGGAACTTCCGATGCGAATCCTTCTGGTAGAAGACGATCCCATGATTGGCGAAGCGCTCTCGGTGGCGTTGCAAGATGCCGCCTATGCCGTGGACTGGGTTCGGGATGGGGAAAGTGGGTGGCATGCCGTGGCAGCCCAGGAGCACCAGCTGATCTTGCTGGACCTGGGCCTGCCCAAGCTGGATGGCCGCGAACTGCTCCGGAAACTCCGGGCCGCGGACCATACCCTACCCATTATCATCCTCAGTGCCCGAGATGCACTGACAGACCGGATCGATGGTCTGGACCTTGGTGCCGATGACTACCTGCTCAAGCCCTTTGCCATGGAGGAATTGCTGGCCCGCTTACGGGCCGTCATCCGCCGTCAGGGGGGACAGGCTGCGCCAGAACTCAGTAATGGCATACTACATCTCCACTTGCGCACCCATGAAGTGCGCTATGGCAATCGGGAGGTTTTGCTGACTGCCAAAGAATTTGCCTTGCTGCAAGCCCTTCTCCTGCGCCCTGGGACCATTCTCAGCCGCTCGCAACTGGAAGAGCACCTCTACGGCTGGAACGAATCCGTAGAGAGCAACACCGTTGATTTCCTCATCCATGGTATTCGCAAAAAACTCGGTGCGGAAGTGATTAAAAATGTCCGTGGCGCCGGCTGGATGGTGGCCCGCCCATCATGAGCAACTCCCTGCAACACCGCCTGTTTTTTGCTTTGAGCATGGCCATCGTTGGGGTGGGATTGCTGGCCAGTCTCGCATCCTTCTGGCTTGCCATGGGCGAAGCCCAGGAATACCAGGATGCGTCCTTGCGCCAGATCGCTGCCCTGATCCCACAGGAATCACGGCATAGCCCCACCCAGACCGTTGCCCCGCCAACCGATGAGGATCCCGACGCGCGCATTCTAGTGCAAGCCTTATCAGGCACTGCAAACGCCCACACTCCGGTACTCAGGCTCCCGATGGCCTTGACCCCTGGCTTTCATACCGTCCCTGTGGACGGTCAGAACTGGCGGGTCTTTGTCCGTTCCCTGGGGCCAGGGGAAAAAATCGCAGTTGCCCAGTCTACCGATGTCCGCAGTGATGCCGCCCTGGATAGCGCCTTGCGAACCCTGATACCGCTCCTTCTCCTCGTGCCCATTCTGCTGCTCATCGCCCGTTACCTGATCCAGCGAAGCTTGACCCCGGTTCACACCCTGGCAACGGCGGCCGATGCGCAGCGCGCCGAATCTCCCGAACCCTTACCCATCCATGGGGTGCCAGGGGAAATTGTCCCTTTTCTGCGTGCCATCAACCGCCTGCTAGAGCGGGTCAGGGAAATGATGAAGCACCAACGTCGTTTCGTGGCCGATGCTGCCCATGAACTGCGCACTCCCTTGACGGCTCTCTCCTTGCAGGTGCAAAACCTGGAGCGGGCCGCAACCCTTGCCGAGTGCAAGGAACGGCTGGTCCCCCTCCAAAACGGCTTGGCCCGCGCACAGCAACTACTGGAACAATTGCTGGGCCTGGCCCGCCAACAGGCAGCCGGCCCTGCGCGCAATCCGGTGAATCTGGGCCAGGTGGCGCGTCTGGTTACCGAAAACCTCATTCCCCTGGCGGAGCAAAAACAACAGGATTTTGGCCTGGAGCTCCATGGGGAAGTATGGGTGGAGGGAAGCGAGGAGGCTTTGTATAGCCTGGTGCGCAATGCCGTGGACAATGCCCTGCGCTACAGTCCGGCACATGGAGAGATCACGCTCCGGCTGCGTCAGGAAGACACTAGCGCCGTAGTCGAGATCATGGATAGTGGACCGGGGATACCACCGGCAGCCCTAGAGCGGGTATTCGATCCCTTTTATCGCCTGCCCGACAGCCCAGCAGGTGGCAGTGGACTGGGTCTGACCATTGCGCGGCAGATTGCCGAACAACTGGGTGGGGAAATCACCTTGTCTCCCCGTAAGGATCGGCAAGGTCTGGTTTTTAGCTATCGCCAGGCGCTTGCAAGGAAGCAATGACCATGGAAAAGGTGGCGACCAGGATCTTTCCACAAAGCCAGGGTTGGCTCGCTTGGCCCGCAGGGCTTTCCCTGGGGCGGCGCTTGCTGTGCCTTCCGGCTGGTCTTGTCCTGCCGCTGTGCTTGCTGGCGGGCTGTGCCAGCTATCACCCACTCCCCTTGCGGGATCATTTGCCAGCCATGGCCAAAGTCCAGAAGGAAATGGCCGCTGTTCTCCGCCAGGAAGATCCCGTCGGCGCCCGGCCCGTGGATCTGCAAGCGCCACTGTCCGGAGCGGATCTGGGGGTAATTGCCGTATTGCTCAATCCGGATCTGCGGGCACTGCGGGCGGAAATCGGCGTTGCCCAAGCGCAGGTCTTTGCAGCGGGCCTGCTGCCCGACCCACAACTTTCCCTGAGCGCCGATCTCCCGAGCAACGTCGGCGCTGGTTATACCAACGCCTACAATCTGGGCCTGAGCTGGAGTCTGGCCAGCCTGTTCACTCGCTCTGCCGATCTGCATCTTGCCCGGGCCCATGCACAAGCGGTGCAGTATCAGGTAGCCTGGCAGGAGTGGATGGTGGCCAACCAAACACGCATGCTGGCTCGACAGCTCTACTATCTGCAAAAACAGGAAGAGGTGGCGCAGCAGGCGGCAGCGTCGGCGCAGAAACTGTACCAGACCTCCCTCCAGAATCTCCGTCAGGGAGAGTCCACCCGCACCACAACAGCAGCGCAGCAAGTGGCCTGGCTGGACAGCCAGGATCAGGAGCTTGTCCTCCGCCGGCAAGTAACCAGGATCCGCCAGGAATTAAACAAGACCCTGGGCATTCCCCCGGAGATGGAGCTTTCCCTGGCAGCTCCCCGCCTGGCCCGGAAAATTCCCGGGGGGGTGGACCAACTGGTCCAGCTGGCCCTAACCCACCGACTGGATTTACTGGCTTTGCGAGCAGGTTATCAAGCCCAGGAGGCGCAGGTACGCAGAGCCATCCTCGGTCAGTACCCAGGATTCAGCATCGGCATTAGCAAAGCCGCCGATACTTCCAATATCCAGACTCTGGGTCCGAGTGTCAGTCTCCATCTCCCGCTATGGAATCGCAATCGTGGGGCCATTGCCGAGGCCAAGGCTACCCGCGCACAACTGCACGCCGCCTATAGTGCCCGCCTTTTTCAGACCCGTGCCGAGATCAGTGCCCTAGTCGCCGATCTGCAGCGCTTGCAACAAGCCATTGCGGCCTTGGAGCAGCAGGTCCCGCAATTGCAAGACACCGAGCAGCGACTGCGGGCGGCCCTGGCAAAGCATGAGCTGACCATACTCGAGTATGAGAGCGTGCACCGTCAGAACCTTGCCAAAAGACTGCAATTACTGGCTCTGCAACAAACCTATGCCGAACAACAGGCGGCTTTAGAAATGGCGGTGGGCGTGCCCTGGCAAGAGTGGAGAAAGTAGCGATGCAGCAATCATTACGACGCTGGCTGTGGATGGGATTGGGACTCGGGCTTGCTATCCTGCCCCTACCCTTAGTTGCCGGGGTGTCAGCCTTGGTCCAGCTGACACCCGCACGGGTGATGCCCCTTGCAGAGCATTTACAGGTCTATGGTACGGTGGAATTTTCGCCGGAGGGAGGGCGGAATCTTACTCTTCCCGCCGAGAGCGAAATAACCCAGGTCCTGGTGGCCAATGGCCAGCGCATCCAGCGCGGGCAACTGCTGGTACGGGTACGGTCGACTGCCAATGACCAGCTGCAAATCCAGCAGGCACAGATTGGCGTACACTTTGCCAGACAGGATCTGGACCGCCTCCTTGGTCTGCGCCACCAGCAACTGGCAACCAATGCAGAGGTAGCGGTCGCACAACAAAATCTGGCCAAGGCCCAGGCCATCCTCCAGGATCTCCAAACCCGTCTGCAGACCCTGCAAGGGGGTGCGGTACGGGCGCCCATCGATGGCGTCGTCGAAAACGTTTCCGTGCACCAGGGAGACCTGGTTCCCGCCGGGCAACCCTTGCTACGCCTGAGCCCTGAGCGCGCCCTGCGCATCGTGCTTGGGGTCGAGCCGGAGGACCTGGCACGGGTCAAGGTGGGCGACACCGTAGAAATCCGGCCGCTGGCCGGTACGCAAGGACGTTTTTACGGCAAGATCCAGCAAATCTACTGGCAAGTTGATCCCAAAACCCGCCTGGCCCAGGTGGTGGTTCCCATAGCCGCTTCCAAAAGCCTCCTCCCTGGGAGCATGGTCCGCGCCCGAATCATCCTCAACCGGCAGAATTCTCTGGTAATCCCTGACAGTGCAGTCTTGCAGCAGAATGGTCGTTCCTACTGTTTCGTGGATGTGCAGGGGAAGGCACAGCGACGCTGGATTGAAACCGGCTGGCGCAATGGTGACTGGATTGCTGTGCGCAAAGGGGTACAGGCCGGCGAGGCCGTGGTCAGCCTTGGCAACTATGAACTGCAGGATGGCATGGCGCTGCGGGTGGCGGGTACATCCTGATGGGTGACTGGCTGCAACGACACCGTCGTTCCCTGCTGTTTCTCTTGCTGGTATTCGTTCTGGCAGGCTTGCTAGTAGCCTTGCGAATGCCCGTGGCCCTCTTCCCCAACATTACCTTTCCGCGCATCGTCGTATCGGCAGACGCGGGCAATATGCCCATCGCCCAGACCCAGATCGCCGTCACCCGCCCGCTGGAGCAGGCCTTGCGCGCCGTACCGGGCGTAGAGCGGATTCGTTCCACCACGGCCAGGGGGGCGGCGGAGATCTCAGTGCAGTTCGCCTGGGGTAGCAATATGTACGCTGCCTTGCTGCAGGCCGAGGCAGCTATCAACCAGGTACTTCCGGAACTCCCGGCCAATACCCGCTTTCGTGCCCAGCGGATGGATCCGACGGTATTCCCCGTTCTTGGTCTATCCCTTACCGCCCACTCTCTGGACCCCGTCGCCCTCCGGCATTATGCCGAATATGATCTGCGACCGCTGCTGCTCGCAGTCCCCGGGGTGGCTCAGGTGGATATTCAGGGGGGGGAACAGGCGGAATACCAGGTGATCGTCGATCCCATGCGGCTGCAAAGCTATGGGCTCAGCCTCGGCGACGTAGAATCTGCCCTCGCCAACAGCAATGTCATCACCGCCGTGGGGCAACTGGAGCGTCATTATCGGCTCTACCAGATTCTCAGCGAAAGTCCCCTGAACAATGCCCGGGATA
>JAEPKX010000007.1 GCA_021375695.1 Candidatus Igneacidithiobacillus taupoensis
GCGCCCAGAATCACGGAGCGATGGGAGATCGATTTATCACCGGGTACCCGAAGCCTACCTCGCAGACGGCCTCCGGATTGAACGAGATAGTCCATACAAATCCTCAGTGGGGAGGAAAGAGAAAACGAGAGCGTGCCTCTTGCCCTTGCGCCAGGAAATTTTCCAGGGAAGTCGCATCGGCATGCTCCAGGAATGCTTCCACCTGGGCCAGTCGCTTTCGAAAATTGCGCAACTCTTGCCCGACCGCTTCGCGATTGCCCAGGAGAATCTCGGTCCACAGTTTGGGATTGGCTGCGGCAATACGACTAAAGTCCCGTAGCCCGCCACCGGCACAATTCCACAGTTCTTTGCGCTCGGCAAAGCCAGCAAGATAGGCAAAGGCCAGCAAATGGGGCAAATGACTGGTTGCAGCCATGATCATATCGTGCTTCCTGCCGTCCAGGATCAGCAACTCCGCCCCCAGAAATTGCCAGAACGCAGCCACCTGGGTTAGGGCTTGGGCCGGGCCATCGCTGCCAGGGCAGAGCACGCAACGATAGTCCTGATAGAGTTCCGCCGATGCACTGCCAAAACCGCGCCCTTCCGAACCAATCAAAGGGTGGGAAGAAACATAGCGCTTTCCCAAAAGGGATTCTCCCAGGGTCAGCAGATCCCCCTTAACACTCGCCAAATCCGTCACCATGGCAGCGGCAGGAAGCCGCTCGCTGGCCAGGACAAGATAACTGGAAAGATGGGCCGGTGGCACGGCCAGAATCAGAAAATCCAATTGCTCCCAGGGTAATTCCGAAACTTCGGCATAGAGCCCGGTAAAAATGGATTTTCCCGATGCATCCTGCGCTTTGGCCGCCAGATGGAGATCTTCCGGGCTGCCGCCAGCCCCCCACAAGGCCCCCGCGTATCCATGGGCACGCAGTGCCAGGGCGAGACTGCCACCCATGAGACCCAGACCAATGATTGCGATCCGCGAAAAAGGAATGACCAATGGCGATCCTAGAGAGTACGATCCATGGCTAGAGCCAGCCGGCGCAGTTCGCCCATCAGGCTGGTCAACTGCTCCGGACTCAAGGCCTGGTCCGCATCGCACCAGGCTTCCTCGGGACAAGGATGGGACTCGATCAGCAAACCATCGGCACCAGCGGCAATGGCCGCTTTGGCCAAAGCTGGTACCAACCAGGATTTTCCACCCGCATGACTGGGATCCACAATCACCGGTAGGTGGGTTTCTTTCTTGAGGAAAGGGATGGCGGTAACGTCGAGGATATTGCGATAACTGGTTTCAAAACCGCGTATCCCCCGCTCGGCAAAAATAATCTTGTGGTTGCCATGGGCGGCAATGTATTCGGCGGCCATCAACCATTCCTTGACCGTGGCTGCCATGCCCCGCTTGAGGATCACCGGCACGTCCAGTCGACCCACCTCCTTGAGGAGATCAAAGTTTTGCATGTTGCGGGTACCGATCTGGATGACATCCACCTTTTTTTCCAGAAAAAGGTCGATCTTGCGGACATCCATGAGCTCGGTGACGATGGGTAGATCGTATGCATCGGCAGCCGTCCGGAAAAAATCGAGGCCTTCGTCACCTACCCCCTGAAAGGTGTACGGACTCGTCCTTGGCTTGAATGCACCACCACGCATGAGCCGACAGCCCGCCGCGCGCACTGCAGCAGCACTGGCGAGCATCTGCTCGGGGGTTTCGACCGAGCAGGGGCCGGCAATGACCTGAATCTCTGGACCACCAAAGGGAATTCCACGGACCTCGATGATACTATCCGTAGCCTTGAACTCCCGACTGACCAATTTGTACGGTTTGAGAATGGGCATGACCTGTTCCACGGCGGGCAAGGATTCCAGCATCCCCTCGGCAATCAGACGTTCGTCGCCAATGAGCCCGACGACGGTCCGCTCGGAACCATTGCTGACCATGGGGGTCAGACCCAATTCCCGGATCCGGCGCAGAAGCTGCTCCCGCTGCTCGGCCGTAGCCTCCGGCTTGACGATGACGATCATGACTTAGAGTACCTCACCCAATGACTGTAAAAAACGTTCGTTTTGTTCCGGCAAGCCGACACTGACGCGCAGATGGTCGGGAAGACCATAGGCTCGCAGGGGCCGAATGATGACTCCCTTACGCAACAAGGCATCATAGACCTCCGCCCCCCGTCCCGGCACCAAAAAAGTGATGAAATTGCCTGCCGCCGGCAAAGTTGTCAATCCAAGCTCCTGAAGCCCTTGCTGCAAACGCTGTAGACCCTTGTTGTTGTTTGCTATGGTGGCCTGTAGGTGTTCGTCATCGAACAACGCGGCCAAGGCCGCCTCCTGGGCAAGGGAGTTGACGTTGAAGGGCAGCCGCAAGCGTTCCAGTACAGCAACAAGCTCTGCTCCCGCCATCCCATAACCACAGCGCAGGGCTGCCAGGCCATAGGCTTTGCTAAAGGTCCGCAACACCAGCAAATTGGCATGTTGCCCCAGATACGAAGGGCCACGAGGATAATCTTCCCCGACCGGCATGAGTTCGGCGTACGCCTCGTCCAGCACGACGATGACCGACTTTGGCACTTGCTCCAGCAGCCGGACCAGCGCCTGATTGTCAAAACTCGTGCCCGTCGGATTGTTGGGATTGGCCAGAAAGAGCAACACCGTTTGCTCGTCCACGGCTGCTGCCATGGCCGCCAGGTCGTGGCCATAGTGCTGGGCCGGAACGACCTGGACCGAGGCCCCCACGGCGCGCGCGGCAATAGCATAGGAGGCAAAGGCGTATTGGGAAACGACGACAGTACGACCCGGCCCGGCAAAGGCTCGCACCAGCATATGGATGATCTCGTCGGAACCATTACCGAGAATGATCTGTTCCGGCTCCAGGCCATGTTGCCGGGCCAGGGCTTGGCGTAGACGGGGGGCAGTGCCCTCGGGATAGAGTGCCAAATCCTGCAGGGCAGCCTCGATGGCGGCCTGGGCCTTGGGGCCAGGACCCAGGGGATTTTCATTGGAGGCGAGTTTGATGGCCGCGGTAATTCCCAACTCTCGTTCCAACTCCGCCAAGGGTTTGCCAGGCTGATAAGGAGTCAGCTCCGCTATCCACCGCAAGGGCTGCCATTGCGCCATTACTGTACTCCTTTGGGATAACTACCCAGGACCCGCAAAAAGGCCGCGTTGTCTTGCAGTTCCGCCAAGGTGGACTGCACCTGGGGGTCTTGCTGATGGCCCAGAAAATCCAGGAAGAAGAGATATTGCCAACGGGCCCAGCGGGCAGGGCGCGACTCGATGCGGGTAATACTGATACCCGCCTTGGCAAAGGGGGTGAGGAGGGAATGGAGCGCCCCGGCACGATGGGCCCCTCCCAAAACAATACTGGTCTTGTCATTACCCGTGGGACGAGTTGCAATCTTGCCAATGGCCCAGAAACGGGTGCTATTTTCCGGATTGTCCTCAATCCCCTGCACCAGCACGGGCAGCCCCACAATTTCTGCAGCGGTCTGCGTAGAAATGGCTGCCCCTTGGGAATCCTGAGCGGCCCGACGTGCCGCCTCGGCATTGCTTGGCGCGTCGCAGAGTTCTGCCTGGGGCAGATTCTGGGCCAGCCATTGGCGACACTGGGCACGAGTCTGATAATGGACATGGACCCGCCGGATATCCTGCAGAGGGATGGCCGAGAGGAGATTGTGAACAATGCGCAATTCCAGTTCGCCACAGATTTGCAGGGGATAATCCAGGAGCAGATCCAGGGTTTGATGAACCGAGCCTTCGGTGCTGTTCTCTACAGGCACTACCCCAAACTGGGCATTGCCGGCATCGGTTTGTCGGAAGATCTCGGCAATACTGGGTACGGGCAGCAAGCGCGCCGAGTGACCAAAATGTCGTTGGGCAGCCATTTGCGAAAAGGTTCCTTCCGGACCCAGATAGGCCACTTGCAAGGACTCCTCCAGGGCAAGACCGGCGGACATGATTTCCCGAAAGATCCAGGCAATCTGCTCGTCGGTGAAAGGCCCAGGATTGGCGGCCATGACCCGGCGCAGGATCTTTGCTTCGCGATCAGGATGATAGAACTGCGTGGAACCAACCTGCCGTTTCCATTCACCGACCTGTTGGGTCAGACGTCCTCGCTCTCCAAGCAGGGCCAGGATACGATCATCGATAGCATCGATTTCTGCCCGCAATTGCTCCAGGACCTGCTGCGGTTTTCTTGCTTCAGCCATGGCGTCGGGCAAAATCGGCGAGAAAGTCGATCAGCGCATGTACCCCTGCTTCGGGCATGGCGTTGTAGAGAGAGGCTCGCAAGCCGCCCAGCAAACGGTGCCCTTTGAGCTGCAAAAGTCCAGCCTCCTCCGCTTCCTGGCAAAATATGGGGGTCAATGCCTCGTCGTGGAGATGAAAGGGAACGTTCATCCGCGAACGGTTGGCTAGCGCAACCTCATTGCGATAAAAACCTCCCGATGCATCGATGGCGGCATACAGGGCCTGGGCCTTGCGGGCATTCCGTTCGGCCATGACTGCCAGACCACCCTGATCGAGGAGCCAGCGAAATACCAAGCCCGCCACGTAAATAGCAAAGGTAGGTGGGGTGTTGTAAAGGGAGTGGTGCTCCGCCTGCACCGCATAGTTGAGCAAGGTCGGCACCTGGGCTTGCGCCTTACCGAGCAGATCCTCCCGCACGATCACCAAAGTCATACCAGCAGGTCCAATATTTTTCTGGGCACCTGCATACACCAGACCAAACTTTTGCACAGCGAGGGGCTTGGAAAGAAGATTGGAGGAGGCATCACTGACCAGAGGAATGCCTTCTAGGTCCGGGGTGAAATCAAACTCAACGCCATCGATGGTCTCATTGTCGGCAATATGACAGTAGCGATGATCCTTGTGGAGCTGCCAATCCTCCTGTCGCGGCACTGCGTGATCGGCGACGTGGGCATTATCGGCAACGATATCGATGTCGCCAAGGCGCTGGGCTTCCTTGGCGGCAAGACGCGACCAAATTCCCGTCAAGACATAAGCCCCCCGTCCACCAGCCAGAAGATTCAAGGGAACCATGGAAAATTGCAGGCTGGCCCCCCCTTGCAGAAAAAGCACCCGGTAATTCTCGGGGATCTCCAGGAGCTGGCGGAGATCTGCCTCCGCTTGGGCAATGATCCCGCTGAATTCCTTGCCACGATGGCTCATTTCCATGACCGACATGCCCGATCCATGCCAATTGGGCAACTCTTCCTGGACTTGCTGGAGAACGGGCTTGGGCAATACTGCCGGACCTGCACTGAAGTTGTAGACAGGATTCATTGGTCCTCCATGGGTAATTCCCCTTGTCCGGGTGCAGAGTCCTCTGCGGAATCGGCAATGAGCGCCAGACCAGCCAAGCTTTCTCCTTCCGCCAACTGAATCAAGCGCACTCCCTGGGCATTGCGGCCCGTGCGGCGGATCTCGTTCACGGCTATGCGGATCAGGGTTCCACCGTCCGAAACCAACATCAACTCGTCGTTCTCCTGCACCGCCAAAGCCCCCACTACCTTGCCATTGCGGGTATTGGTCTGCATGGCAATGACCCCCTTGCCGCCGCGATTGGTGCAACGATAATCGGCCACTGGAGTCAGCTTGCCAAAGCCCTTGGTAGTAGCCGTGAGAATCACCTGGCCAGGATCGACCAATTGTGCCGAAATGACCCGGTCATCTTCTGCCAGGGAAATACCGCGTACCCCCCGGGCCGAACGTCCCACGGGTCGGACCCGTTGTTCCGGGAAGCGTATGGCCATCCCATCGCGGGTAAAGAGCATGAATTCCCGTTTTCCATCGGAAAGGCAAACTGCAACCAGACGATCGCCAGGATCCAGGTTGATGGCATTGATTCCTTGGCTGCGGGGGCGGGAATAGTCCATCAGCGGCGTTTTTTTGACCACTCCATGGGATGTCACCATACAGACATACTGCCCTTCCTGGAATTCCCGCACGGGTAGGACCGTGGTAATCCGTTCGCTGGGCGCCAGGGAAAGAAGATTGACGATGGGCTTGCCCCGCGCCCCGCGCCCCGCCTGGGGTAGTTGATATACCTTTTGCCAGAAGACCTTGCCGAGATTGCTGAAGAACAGGACATAGGCATGGGTGGAGGCCACGAACATCCGTTCCACAAAATCCTCTTCCCGGGTGGTGGTGGCAATTTTACCACGGCCACCGCGACGCTGGGCATTGAAGGCGGTAACCGGCTGCGCCTTGACGTAACCCGCATGGGTGAAGGTCACCACCATCTCTTCTTCGGTAATGAGGTCCTCGTTGCTGATTTCTCCCGTATTGGCAACGATCTGGCTACGGCGCGGATCGGAATACTGGTCACGAATGTTGACCAACTCTTCCCGCACCACCGCCATGAGTCTTTCCTCTGAAGCCAAAATGGCCAATAACTCTCCAATCCGCTCCAAAAGACGCAAATATTCTTCCCGAATCCTGTCTTGCTCCAGGCCCGTCAGGCGGTGCAGGCGCAAGTCGAGAATGGCTTGCGCCTGCACCTCGGATAAATGATACCCGCCCCCCTGCAAGCCGGCAGAAGGTTCACCCCGTTCCCGTAACAGGGCTGCCACCATCCCGGGATCCCAGGCCCTGGCAAGCATTTGTGCCTTGGCCTCGGCAGGAGTAGCGGCAGCGCGGATCAGGGCAATGAGAGGATCGATATTGGCCAGGGCCACGGCCAGACCCTCGAGGACGTGGGCCCGTTCCCGGGCTTTGCGCAAATCAAAAATACTGCGGCGGGTAATAACTTCGCGCCGGTGCCGCAAAAAGGCTTGCAAGAGCTCCCGCAGGGACAGGGTCCGCGGTGCTCCATCCAGGAGAGCGACGCTATTGATGTTAAAGGTGGTCTGCATGGCCGTGTGCTGATACAGATTATTCAGCACCACATCGCCATTGGCGTCGCGCTTTAACTCAAGGACGATGCGCATACCCGACTTATCTGACTCGTCGCGCAAATCGGCAATGCCTTCCAGGCGCTTTTCCTTGACCATTTCGGCAATGCGCTCGATCAGCCGGGCCTTGTTCACCTGGTATGGCAGCTCACTGACAATGATGCTCTGGCGACCGGACTTTTGGTCCGTCTCGAATTCCGCGCGGGCCCGCATGATGACCCGACCACGACCCGTTCGATACGCCTCGCGCGCCCCTTCCTGGCCAAGGATCAATCCAGCCGTTGGAAAATCGGGGGCGGGCACCAGGGAGAAGAGGGCCTCCTCCGGGAGGTCTGGATCATCCACCAGGGCAATACAGGCAGTCAGGATCTCGCCCAGATTATGGGGCGGGATATTGGTGGCCATGCCCACGGCAATCCCTGCAGCCCCATTGACAAGCAAGTTCGGAATCCGCGCCGGCAACACCAGCGGCTCCATTTCTTTTTCATCATAGTTAGGGCCGAAATCGACAGTTTCCTTGTCAATATCTGCGAGCATCTCGTGGGCAATGCGGGCCATCCGCACTTCCGTATAGCGCATGGCCGCTGGACTATCTCCATCCACCGAACCAAAATTTCCCTGCCCATCAATAAGGGGGTAGCGCATGGAAAAGTCCTGGGCCATGCGCACGATGGTGTCATAGACTGCCGTATCACCGTGGGGATGATATTTACCAATCACATCGCCCACCACGCGGGCTGATTTCTTGTAAGGTTTATTCCAGTCGTTGCCCATCTCGTGCATGGCAAAGAGCACCCGCCGATGCACCGGTTTGAGTCCATCCCGGACATCGGGAAGGGCGCGCCCGACGATGACACTCATGGCGTAGTCGAGATAGGACTGACGCATTTCCTGCTCAAGACTCACAGGAATGGTCTCTTTGGCGAAATCGGACATGAATTAACCTTTTACCACGGTGGCAATCGCGGGATTATGCCAGAAATCCCCGCAACGCGCACGGTCAGGGACGGAGTTTGGCAAGATTCTCGGCAAAGGGTCCGTGGGCCACTCCTTGCTCGGTGATGATGGCCGTGATCAGCGCTGCCGGGGTCACGTCAAAGGCCGGATTGCGCACCGCTACTGCCGTGGGGGCTATTTCCTGCGCTCCACAACGACGTACTTCCTGCTCATCACGCTCTTCGATGACGATCCCCGCCCCGTTAGCAAGGGCAAAATCCACCGTACTCAAAGGCGCTGCCACATAAAAGGGGATATGATGATAGTGGGCGAGAACTGCCAAAGAATAGGTTCCAATTTTATTGGCAGTATCACCGTTGGCTGCAATGCGGTCGGCACCAACAATGACCGCCTGGATCTTGCCGGTTGCCATGAGATGCCCCGCGGCACTGTCCACGTTGAGCTGAAAAGGGATGCCTTCCTGCTGCAGTTCCCAGGCCGTGAGTCTCGCCCCCTGCAACCATGGACGAGTTTCATCGACATAGACCTGCCAGCGGTAGCCTCGCTCGAAGCCAGCACGAATTACGCCCAGGGCCGTACCGTAGCCACCCGTAGCCAGGCTGCCGGTATTGCAGTGGGTCAAGATGCCGCCCTCGGTAGGCAGAAGGGCTGCTCCCAGTTGCCCCATTCGCCGATTGTCGTTGATATCCTGGGCCAGGAGAGCCTGCGCAGCGCGCAATAATTCGGTATAGGCCTGGGCTGCGTCTGGCTGTTGCCGGGCCAATTCCGCTTGCTGCTGCACCGCCCAGGAAAGATTGACGGCAGTTGGGCGCGCCGCTTTGAGCACGTTCCCTGCCTCGCGCAAGCGGTCCCGCCAATGCAGGGATCCCCCCGCCTCTCGCGCCGCCAGGGCCATGCCAAAGGCGGCTGTGATCCCGATGGCAGGAGCGCCTCGCACCACCATCTGGCCAATGGCCTGGGCGACTTCCAGACAGGTCGCCAAACGCAGATAGACCTCCTGGCCAGGCAACAGGCGTTGATCCAATAATTCCAGGGCATCATTGCGCCAGCGTATGGGTTCGATCTGGGTCATGAGTAGGGCTTCCAAGCAGAGGGTTTTGCCAATGCAATATACGGGGGCGAGGCATGCCTGTACAATGCCGACCTGCCAAATCATCGGAACAAGAACATGACCAGCTATCCCATCCTGCGCCTGCGGCGCAATGAAGACCGGCGTCTTCGAGCCGGGCATCTTTGGATCTACAGCAACGAAGTGGACATCGAAAAAACCCCTTTGCGCGGGCTGGAAGCAGGAACCGTTGTGCAGGTGGAGGATGTGGCCGGACATTTCCTGGGACTTGCCCATGTGAGCCCCCACAGCCTGCTTTGTGGCCGAATCCTGAGCCGTGATCCAGAGGAGGCCATCGATCAAGCGTATTACCGTCGTCGTCTGGCAGCCGCCCAAAAGCTTCGACAGCGGCTTCTGCCCACACCCTATTATCGGCTTATTCATGGGGAGGGTGATGGATTGCCGGGCCTGGTGGTCGATCGCCACGGTGCGTACCTGGTCATCCAGGTGGGTAGCCAGGGAATGGAGCGGGATCTTCCCCTCATTGTGGCGGCCCTTGTGGCCGAATTTCGTCCCCATGGCATCCTGCTCAAGGCCAGCGGTCCACAACGAGCCCTGGAAGGCTTACCCGATCGCCTTGAAACTCTCCATGGAAACGTCCCCGCTGAACTGGAAATCGTGGAAAATGACTGCCGCTTTGAAATCGATCCCTTTGGCGGCCAGAAAACTGGTTGGTTTTATGATCACCGGGCCAACCGCCGGATGCTACAGGCGTTTGCCAAGGATCGACGCGTCTTGGATCTGTTCAGTTACATTGGCGGCTTTAGCTTACCCCTGGCCCATGCCGGTGCCCGCGAGGTCCTGGCAGTGGATAGCTCGGCACCGGCTTTGGAGCGCCTGGAGCGCAATGCAAAGCGCAACTCGCTGACAAGAATCCGCACCCATCAGGGGGATGTTCTGGAGGCTTTGCGCCGGTTACGGGATCAAGGGGAACGCTTCGATTTGATCGTATTGGATCCACCCGCCCTCATCAAAGCGCGCAAAGATCTTCGCGAAGGCAGCAAAGCCTATGGCCGCCTCAATGACTTTGCCCTGCGCCTGCTCCACCCTGGGGGCTTGTTGTTCACGGCGTCCTGTTCCTTTCACATGTCCCGAGAGCTATTGCTCCGGGAAATTGCCCGGGTAGCCCAGCGGGGAGCATATCAAATTCTTGGGGAAGCCAGCCAGGACATGGACCACCCCGTTGCTCCTGCCATCCCTGAGAACCGCTACCTCAAGGGCTTCCTGCTGCATCGTCAAGTACACTCCGATGAACTGGATGAGTCCTGCCACCAGTAGAGTTATGGTTTCTACAGCAAAACCCTTTTGTCCCCCCATTCATCGCGTTACCATCCCGTCATGAGCAATGCCGTAACTCCACCGACTGAGGCAAGCCGAAGACTTCGTGCCATTGGCCTGCGTCCCACCCGTGCCCGGACACAGATTCTGCAAGCTCTCCTCGAGATGGCACACCCGGTCAGTCACCTGGAGATCCAGGAACGTATCCTGGCGCAATGGGGCGAAAGCATGGATCGGGTAACCTTGTATCGAGGCCTGGATTGGCTCGTGCAACAGGGCTTGGCCCACCGGATCACTGCCGATGATCGGGTTTGGCGATTTAGTGCCGTTTCCCCCGAGCGGCCGGCCCATCCCCATTTTCACTGCCTGCGTTGTGGCCAGGTCATTTGCCTGGCCGATAGCCAGATTCCCCAACTGGAGGTGCCCCAAAACTATCTGGTCCAGGAGGTAGAACTGGTAATCAATGGGCTTTGCCCCCATTGCCAAAGCCGCCAGAAAAGCGAGTAAGAGGTCAAACTCCACCCGCTACCGCGAGATCAGGAATCATGGCCAGAAGGACATCCCCCGCCCAAGCGCAGCCGGCAATCTACATTTTCCTCTCGCCATTTGCGTAACCAGGACAAGTCAATCACCGCTTGTTCTCCTTTGTGCGGTCCCGACAGAATGGTCGCTGGAGAATGGGCCTCGCCGAGATGATCCAATACGCACAACGCACCGCTGAAATCCTGATGGGCGGTGTAGGCAGTCTGGGTAATGATCACCTCCAATCCGGCATCCCGCGCCGCATGCAGGCCATTTTCCGAATCCTCCAAAGCGAGGCATTCTTGCGGAGATAATCCCAGTTTTTCCAGGACGTGCAGATAGATATCGGGAGCCGGTTTCTTGTGGGGCACCACATCCCCTGCACCAATATATTGAAATCGGGACCACCCCTGGGCACCCAGGGTACTGTGGAGCAAGGCTTCTACATTGGCCGGGGTGGTGGTAGTGGCAATGGCCAACAACAGATCCTGCTCTTGGGCCTCGGCCAACAAGCGCGCGATCCCCGGACGCAAGGCAATGCCACCGCTTGCAATGATTTCTCCATAGCGCTCAGTCTTGCGCGCGTGGATTCTGCGAATTTCGGCATCAGAAATCTGTGGGTATTGGGGGTGATCCTGGAGATAGGCCCGTAATCGTTCCTTACCTCCCGTGACTTGCAAGTACTGACCGTAGGTTTCCACATCCCAGTGAAAGGGCAAGCCTAGCTCGGCAAAAGCATCGTTGAAGGCGACTCGGTGGGCATCCCGCTCCGTATCAGCCAAGGTACCATCCACATCAAAAATCAAGGCGCGCAAAGGGGGCATGGTTTTCTCCAAATAACAAGGATCGGACAAGTGCTGGCCCAAAAGTTGCCGGATTCTACCCAAGACCACACCGTTTGCCAAAAAACAGATTCTCTGTTAAACCATGCCGGTTTTCATTGGAAGCTGCCAAACAGGAAAATCAACATGACGACGGAAAGCGCTGCGGTCCAAAAGACTTCTTCCAGCCAGCAATTCAGTGCCTTTGAACCCTATCAGCCAAGTCCTGACGAGGAGTACATGAGTGCCGGGCAACTGGCTCATTTTCGCAAGATCCTGGAGGATTGGCGAAACGAGCTGCTCGCGGAGATCGATCGCACCGTACAAAACTTGCAGATCGAAAATGTCAATTATTCAGATCCCAATGATCGTGCCAGCCTGGAAACCGACATGGGACTGGAGCTACGAGCCAGAGACCGGGAGCGGAAACTGATCCGGAAGATCAATCAGGCCCTGGAACGGATCAACGCCGGTGAATATGGTTATTGTGAAGCGTGCGGAGTGGAAATTGGACTGCGCCGCTTGGAGGCGAGGCCCACGGCAACCCTCTGCATTGATTGCAAAACCCTGGAGGAAAAACGCGAACGACAAATGGCCCAGGAATGAACTCCGGTTGCCCATGCCAAATTACCCAGGCACGGGTAGTCGGTTTCTGTTCTCCTCGCTGGAGACAGGCCAAATCCAAAGCTGTCTGGGCCCTTTTCCACTAGCTTCATAAAAACCTGGGATCAGCAGCAAATGGCCGGCTTCATCCCACAAAAGTGGGATCGTCTGGCGCCAGCATGGCGGTACGCCCCGCTCCAGGAGTAGCTTTTTCAGGGGACGATGCTGACCTTGCGCGTTCTGATAGAAATCTCCGGGCCGACGGCGGCGCCAATGAAAGCTGGAGACTCCTTCGCCCAGCCCCGCCACGACCCAAATGGGGCCGTCCTCATTTTGCCAACGTGCCGGGGGACCCTCCCAACTCCAGGAAAAATCTGCAGTCCTGCCCGCTGGAGCGCTTGCGCACCAGGTACATTCTGCAATCGGCCAGGGAAAATTGCTTCGCCATACACTGAGCCGACCCCCCTGTACCCAGGCCACATTCCCTTCCCAGGACTGCAGGCGCCCCGCTCTGCCAGGGGTCAATAACTGTCGTATGCGCTCCAGCCCCGCCCAATCGGGTCGGGCAAAGCCCCTCTCCCGCAACCATTGCCGCAAAAACACCCGCTGTTCTGCGGCGCACCAGTCTTGTAGAGCGCTACAAGGTACGGAAGAGCGATCCGCCCCTCCCCAAATCTTATTGGCCTGATCCTGATACCATTGTTCTTGAACAGGGAGGAGATCGGCCAACTGCCGGGCACTTTGGGCTAGACTCTGGCTGCTGGCGCGCCAACCCAGGTCCCGAAGGGCGGGCAGGATCTGTGTCCGAATCCGGCTACGGGCAAAGCGAAGATCGGTATTGGCAGGGTCTTCCAGCCAGCTACCGTGCAAACTCTGGACATAGTCCAGCAAATCCTGGTGCGTACATTCCAGAAAAGGGCGTGCCAAGATCCCTCGCCCAAGGGGCCGGCGTTCGGGCATGGCAGCCAATCCATCGAGACCAGCTCCGCGCAGAAGTTGCAAGAGCACTGTTTCGGCTTGGTCATCCTGATGATGGGCAGTGAGGACAAGATCACCTGGACCAAGCTGCGCAGCCAGGACCGCATAGCGCCCCCGGCGGGCCCGATCCTCAGGGCCCTCTCCGCTGGTCAGCGCGCTTGGCAAGGATAAAATCCGGGCCGGATATCCCAGTTTTTTACTGAGCAGTAGGATCTGCCGTGCCCAGCGGGGACTGTCCGGATGCCAGCCATGATCCACATGCAAAACTTCCACCGCCTGGCCAAGATGGTAGGCAGCCCACAGTAGGGCCATCGAATCGGCGCCACCACTACAGGCCAAAAAGACCCGCTGCTCCCGTGAAATTCCCCAGTCCTGGAGCTTGCGTGCCAGGACGCCTTTGGGATCAGGCGGCGCCGACGACGCCATAGTGCATGAGTCGCTCGTACCGTCGCGTCAAGAGTTTGGGGAGCTCCAATTCCTGTAACTCCTGTAGATTTCTCTGCAAAACCGCAGCAACCTGGGCGAAGTTCTGCTCGGGATGCCGGTGGGCACCCCCAAGAGGCTCGCTGATCACCTCATCCACCAATCCCAGGGATTGCAAACGACGGGCGGTAATTCCCAAAACTTCGGCAGCCTCTGGGGCCTTGGCGGCATCTTTCCAGAGGATGGAAGCACAGCCCTCGGGAGAAATCACCGAATACACACTATACTCCAGCATCAGCAAACGATCGCCCACGCCAATGGCCAACGCCCCCCCCGACCCACCCTCCCCTATGACCAGGGAAATAATGGGAGTGGCGAGATCGGACATGACCGCCAGATTACGGGCAATGGCCTCACTTTGTCCCCGTTCTTCGGCGCCAATACCAGGGTAGGCCCCGGGGGTATCGATAAAGGTAATCACCGGTAAACGAAAGCGCTCTGCCAAACGCATCAGTCGCAGGGCCTTGCGATATCCTTCCGGGCGAGGCATGCCAAAATTGCGCTGAATCTTTTCCTTGGTATCCCGGCCTTTTTGCTGACCAATCCAGAGGATTCCTTGTCCCCGGAAACGTGCCAGTCCACCAACAATGGCCTTATCATCGGCAAAGGCCCGGTCACCCGCAAGGATCTCCACCTCTTCAAAAAGGGCATGCACATAATCCAGGGTGTAAGGTCGTTGAGGATGGCGGGCCACCTGCACCGTTTGCCAGGCGCTGAGCTTGCTATAAATCCGCTGCAATTCTTTCCGGGCCTTGAGTTCCAGACGTTTGATATCCTCCTCGATACCCGGTTGTTCAAGGGCCCGGAGTTCCTCCACTTTGCTCTCCAGCTCAGAGAGACCTTGCTCAAAATCCAAGTAGTGCAACTTCACCAATGACTCCTTCAGGCAGAACGCTGCTGATGACGTCGAACATCCTCCAGCGGCATGACTTTGTCCAGCAAATAGCTAATGGGGGCAAATTGCCAGTGTTGTTGACTGCTTGGTACCAGCAAGTCCAATTGACGGCGAAATCCTTCGCTGGCCTGGATCTGACCCGGGAGCGCCAAGCGGGCTTGGACCAAGCCTCTGGCCAAAGAAAGGAGGATCTGTACCGAACATTCTCCCGGCCATTGGGCAAAGAGCTTGGCCAAGTCCCGGGCAGGCGGCTCGGTACCCCTGATTTCCAGTTCGAGCCCGCGGGCCAGCAAGATTTGCGCTTCTTCTAGCAACAACAATCGCTGGGCGGTGATTCGTACTCCCCCCGCATAACTGTCCTCACTGGCCTCACCCAGGACCAATAAGGGTTCGGACTCCGGGATCGCCCCAGCAAAGCGCCTCCAGGTCTCGGCGAAGACCAGTACCTCGGCTTTCCCGGTCTCATCTTCCAGACTCAGAAAGTGCATCCGGTCACCCCGTTTGGTGCGCATGCTCCGTCGCGCTGTCACCAACCCTGCCAGGAGCGCCAGCTCACCCATGGCTAGCTGCGACAATTCCCGCACCCCCAACTCACGCAAGCGCGGACGAAAAGCCGTCAATGGATGGCCACTGAGATAAAGCCCCAGACTATCCCGTTCCCCAGCAAGGTCATCAACAGGTTCCCATGAACTGGCGGGGTCGGGACGGGGGCGGACAACGGAATCCAGATCACCAAAAAGCGAAGATTGACTGCTCGCAGCTTCCCGTTGCACCTGTTGCGCTGCCTCCAGGAAGGTCTCCAGGGAAGCCAGGAGTTGCCCCCGAGGCAGGGCAAAAGAATCCAACGCCCCGGCTTTGATCAAGGCTTCCAAAGCGCGTCGATTGAGGCGCTGGCTATCCAGGCGCTGTAAAAAATCGAAGAAGTCAAGAAATGGTCCACCACTTGCACGGGCCTCCAGGATGGCCTGGACCGCAGCTCGCCCCAAGCCCTTGATGGCACCCAAACCATAGCGCAAACCCTGCCCCCCTTCCGGGTGAAAGGCCAGATCGCTGTGCTGCACACAAGGAGGCAGGATGGTCATACCCATTCGCCGACACTCACTGATCATGGCCACCACCTTGTCGGTGTGATCCATATCGGCGGTTAGGACAGCGGCCATGAAATGGTCTGGATAGTGGGCCTTGAGATAGGCGGTCTGATAGGAAACCAGGGCATAGGCCGCCGAGTGGGACTTATTGAAACCATACTCGGCAAACTTTTCCATGAGATCGAAAATAGCACCCGCCTGATGGGGATTAATGCCATTTTTTGCGGCACCCGCCAGAAAAATTTCCCGTTGCTTGGCCATCTCCTCTGGTTTTTTCTTGCCCATGGCGCGCCGCAACAGATCGGCGGCACCCAGGGAATAGCCCGCCAGAATCTGCGCGCACTGCATCACCTGCTCTTGGTAGACGATCACCCCATAGGTTTCCTGGAGGACCCCCGCCAGCTGGGGATGGAGGAAACTTACAGGCGCCTTGCCATGTTTGCGGGCAATGAAATCATCCACCATCCCCGATTGCAAGGGACCGGGTCGAAAGAGCGCCACCAAGGCCACAATATCCTCAAAGCTATCGGGCTGCAGGCGGCGGATCAGGTCCCGCATCCCCGCGGATTCCAACTGAAAGACCCCCACGGTTTCCGTGGATTTCAACAAGGCAAAGGTCGCTGCATCATCCAAAGGCAAGTGCGCAAGATCCAGGGGTGGTATGCCCTCCAGACTTCTTTGGGCATTGATTCCCCGAAGGGCCAGATCCAGGATGGTCAGGGTGCGCAGCCCTAGGAAATCGAACTTGACCAATCCCATTTTTTCCACATCATCCTTATCGAGCTGGGTGACATATCCCCCCTCACCCGAACTATCGGTAAACAGCGGCAGTCGATCCGCCAGGGGCTCTGGAGAGATCACCACCCCCCCCGCATGGGTGGAAGCATGGCGAGGAAGTCCTTCCAGGCGGAGGGCAATGTCCAGGAGTTCCCGGACATCGTCTTCCGCGTCCCGTCGACGCCGTAACTCCTCCGACTCTTCCAGGGCCTTGGCCAGAGTCATTCCCAAATCTCCCGGCACCAGTTTGGCCAACTGATCGACAAAACCATAGGGAAGGTTCAAGACCCGGCCCACATCGCGCACCACCGCCCGGGCTTTCATGGTTCCAAAGGTAATGATCTGCCCTACTCGCTCCCGACCATATTTTTCCGTCACATATTGGATGACCCGATCCCGCTGGTCCATACAGAAATCCACGTCGAAATCCGGCATGGAAACCCGTTCGGGATTGAGAAAGCGCTCAAAGAGCAGGCCGTTGGCAAGGGGATCCAGATCGGTGATCCGTAGGGCATAGGCCACCAAAGAGCCCGCTCCAGAACCTCGTCCAGGTCCCACGGGCACCTGGTGATCCTTGGCCCACTGAATAAAATCAGCAACGATCAGAAAATATCCAGGAAAGCCCATCTGGATGATCACATCGACTTCCCGCAAGAGTCGTTCTCGATAGGGAAGGGCATTTGCGCCCTGGATTCCCAAGGCCGCCAAACGCTCTTCCAGGCCCCTGGCTGCCGCCTTCCGAAAATAGGTATCCAGAGGCGAGCCATCGGGTGTGGGAAAGTCTGGTAGGGTATAATGGCCAAGTTCCAGCTCCAGGTTGCAGCGCTTGGCAATCTCCAGGGTGTTCTGGCAGGCCTCGGGCAGATCGGCGAAGCGTTCCCACATTTCCTCGGGACCCGGCAGACGATGTTCCGGGGTAAAGCGTTTGGGACGACGCTCGTCCCCCAGGGTGTAACCAGAGGCAATACACTGCCGGGCATCGAAAGCGGGAAAGTCTTCGGCATCCAGAAAGTGGGCATTGTTGGTGGCGACTACGGGTAGGTCCAGCGCCAGGGCCAGGTTCACCGTGGCGCCAATGAGCTCTTCTTGTCCAGGCTCGCCATTGCGCTGGATTTCCAGATAAAAGGCATCCGGGAAAATTTCCTGGTATTGCCGGGCCAACTGTGCCGCCTGCTCGGGGTGGCGCAGCAGACAGCGACCGATTTCCCCGCGCCCGGCAGCCGATAGGGCAAGGAGACCGCTACGGTCCTCCTCCAGGAGCCAGGCGCGCTGGATCGTCGGCCTGCCACTTCCTGTACCTTCCAGATAGCCTCGGCTGAGCAAATGACTCAAGCTGATATATCCGGCACGACTGCGGCAAAGCAGAACGATACTGGCAGGTTCGGAAGGATTGTCGGGGTCCTGGATCCAGAGTTCGGCACCAATGATAGGTTTGACTCCCATGCTTCGGGCAGCCTGGTAAAACTTCACCAATCCAAAGAGATTGCCATGATCGGTAATGGCCACGGCCCCCATTCCTTGATCCGCACAGCGCTTGACCAATTTTTTGATGGGGATGATGCCATCTTCCAGGGAATACTCGGAGTGGACATGGAGATGGACAAAGGACTTAGTCACCAGCATTCTCCAGGCATCTGGCAACAGGTCCAAAGTCCCGTCGATGCAGACTGGTCACACCAAAGCGGCCCAAGGCCATCCGATGGGCCGCCGTAGGGTATGCCTGATGGCGAGCAAAACCATACAGGGGAAAATGCTGGTCCAATAAACGCATTTCCTGGTCCCGGGCCACCTTGGCAAGAATACTGGCAGCAGCAATGGCATCGATCCGATTATCTCCACCTACCATAGCCTCCCCCTGCCAGTGGGGCAAGAGTCGATTGCCATCCACCAGCAACCATGCCGGACGAATGGGCAATGCCCTGATGGCCCGATCCATGGCGAGCAGACTTGCCTTAAGAATATTGTAGCGGTGGATCTCCCAGGTACTCGCCGAGGCAATGGCCCAGGCCCTGGCCTCCCGGCGGATTTGCCTGGCAAGCTCCGCCCGCCGGACGGGGCTCAGTTTTTTGGAATCATGCAACCCCGGCATGGGCTTGGCCAAGATCACCGCGGCGGCAACCACGGGTCCTGCCAAGGGTCCCCTGCCTACCTCGTCCACCCCAGCCACTTCCGCTCCGCGATGAGCCAGCATCAGGCTACCTGCAGGACCCGTCGCAGGGCCTCGGCAATTTCGCCTTCCCCCTCCCCTTGCAAGAGCCCGCGCAAGGGGGCCAGCGCCGCACGCTGGTAGTCTTCATCCAGATTCTCCAGGGTTTCGACGATGCTTTCTGCGCGCACCTCGCCCTGCAGCAATTCAGGATAGACGCGCTTGCCCAGCAGAATATTGGGTAGCGCCACATGGGGGACGCGCACCAGGCGCTTGGCAATGACAAAGGTTAGCGGCTGCAGGGCATAGAGAACCACGGCTGGCTTGCCGAGCAGCGCCGTTTCCAGGGTTGCCGTGCCCGAGGCCACCAATACCCGATCGCTGGCGGCCAGCAAGGTCGTCGTGCAGCCCTGAAACTCGGCAATCTGGGCAGCATGGGCGCCCACCTCCTGGCGCCAGAGGGAGCGCAGCTCTTCTCGGGCCAAAGCAACCGCAAGCTGCCATTGGGGATGCCGCTGCCGCCAACGGATTGCTGCCTGGGCCATGGGTTTTGCCAAGCGGCTCAATTCTCCCCGTCGACTACCGGGTAAAAGCACCAAGAGGGGCGAAGAAGCCAGCCCTAATTCTTTGCGGGCATCTTCCCAAGCAGGAGCAGCCGCCGTCACCTGCAAGAGGGGATGGGGAAGAAGATGAGCCGGGATCCCAGCGGCCTCATACAAAGATCGCTCAAAGGGAAACAGCAGAAAAATTTCATCGATAGCCGTGCGGATCTGCCGAATCCGACCCGGTCGCCACGCCCAGATCTGTGGTCCCACCACATACAGCACGCGAATTCCCAATTGCTTGGCAGCCTTGGCAATCCGCAGATTAAAAGCGGGATGATCAATGAGTACCACCGCATCCGGTCGTTCCCGACGCAAAAAATCGACAATGTGCCGGTACAGTCGACGCAGGGCCGGATAATGACGCAAGACCTCCACCAAGCCCATGACTGCCAGGACTTCCCCATCGGCGATATTTTCTACCCCAGCCGCCTGTAGCCTAGGCCCAACCACCCCCTGCCATCGGGACGAAATACCTGCCCGGACACAACGGGCAAGTAAATCAAGGCCCAGATTCTCTCCGGAGCGCTCCATGGCAATGAGGAAAATGCGCGTCACGACTTGCGTAGATGTTCGGCAATGACCTCTGCAATCCGCGCCACCTGGGACTCCTGCAATTCCGGAAACATGGGTAAGGAAAGCACCCGGTCCTTGAGGGCTTCGGCCTGGGGACAATGGACCTTTGGCAAATCGGCAAAGGCTTGCTGCAGATGACAGGGAATGGGATAGTAGACCCCGCTGGCAATGCCCTGGGCCTGTAGTTTCTGTCGCAATCCATCTCGATCCTGCACCTGGATGGTATATTGATGGAAGACATGCTCTGCTCCCACCCGTCGGCTGGGCCGTTGCAGCGGTAGTTCTGCCAGGGCCTGGTCATAAAGAGCTGCAGCACGCCTGCGGCCAGCATTGTATTGATCCAAGCGTTGAAAAAGCTTACGCAGAATCAGCGCCTGAATCTCATCCAGACGACTATTGTACCCAAGCACATCGTGATGATAGGTCTGCCATGAACCGTGATTGCGCAGACCCCTCAACTTTTCTGCCAGGGCATCATCCTGGGTGAACACCATTCCCCCGTCCCCAGCCCCGCCCAGATTTTTGCTGGGGAAGAAAGAAACACAGGACAGTGTCCCCAGGCTCCCCAGACGCCGCTCTTGCCAGCGGGCACCAATGGCCTGGGCCATATCCTCAATGATGGGGAGCTGATGCCGTTGGGATAAGTCCAAGAGCTCGTCCATGGGGGCTGCCTGCCCGTACAGATGGACGGGGATAATGGCCCGCGTTCGCGGACTAAGGAGCGGCTCTACCGTCGCCGCAGTGATGCAAAAGTATTCCGGCTCTACATCCGCAAAAACAGGAGTGGCGCCCACATAGCGGACCGCTTCCGCAGTGGCAATGAAGGTAAAACTGGGGACGATGACTTCATCACCAGGACCGATATCCAGGGCACGCAGGGCCAGCAGCAAGGCATCGGTACCCGAGGCGCAGCCAATCCCATGGGCTACCCCCAAGTATTGGGATAACTCGCTCTCCAGTGCCCGTCCCTGGGCCCCCAGGATAAAAGCCGAATCATCCAGGATCTGACCGATTCCCTCGAGAATTTCGGTCCGCAGGGGGGCAAAATGACTGCGGAGATCTACCATGGGAATGTTTTGCACCATCTCTCAGCTTCCTTTTGCCGACGATTGGGAACTGGTCTCCAGAAAACGTTTCACGGCCTGGCCCACGCCCAAAGCAGCATCCAGGGCATCCCGCCCCTCCTGCCCTGTACACAAGACGGAACCCTGACCTGCTATTGCAGCCAGAAAACTTCGAATCTCCTCTTCCAAAGCATCCTGGGGGGCAAGCTCTACCACTTCCTCCAGAACCCCTGGGATCCCAGGCACGGCACCGGGACCTTTCCGATAAAAGGTCAGTCGATTCAGCAGGAAATCCACCGAAGCATAGCGATCTGGCCAGAAAATGCGCATCCGCCGCGCTGCTTCGCGAACTACCCGGGATGCGGCCAGGTTGGCCACACTGCCATTGCCAAGAGTGACCCAGGCATTGGCCATATCGGCCTGTTCTGTCACTGCCGCCACCCCAACGGCACGAACTTCGGCAACCCTGCTTCCACAAAGCATCATGACCAAGTCCAGATCGTGGATCATCAGATCCATGATCACATCCACATCCAAAGAACGGGGCTTGAAGGGGGCCAGCCGTTCTGCCTCGATATAGCGGGGGCTGGCAAATCCCAGGCCACGCAAATGCTGCATGACCACCTGGGCACGCTCGATCTGGCCAACTGCTACCAATACCCCGTTTTCCCGGGCGCGAAGCAAAAGATCATCGGCTTCTGCCAAAGAATAGGTAAAGGGCTTTTCCACCAGACAGTGGACCCCCTTGGCAACGGCGGCCAAAGTCGCAGCGTAGTGATGGATAGTTGGCGTCACCACGGAAATGGCATCCACCTGCGCCAGCAATTCCTCCATGCTGGTAAACGCCGCACAGCCCAACTCTTTGGCCACATCCTCCGCACGCGCGAAATCGGTATCAAATACCCCCTGAAGTTGCGATATTTTCTGGTATTTTTGGGCGTGAAAGCGTCCCAGATGCCCAACCCCTATCACTCCAGTGCGCAGCGCTTTCATGGTCGGGTGATCCCGCGCTTGGTCGAACGCAAAAACTCCAACAGATGCAAAAGATGGGCATTGTTTCGTGACCGTTGCTCCAACTCAGCCAGTGCGTCCTCCAGCAACTTGCCAGAGCGAAACAGCAAGCGATATGCCCCTTTGATCTGGAGGATTTGCTCTTTGGAAAAGCCCCGCCGTTCGAGTCCGCGAACATTGATCCCATGAAGACGCGCATGGTTGCCCGCCGCCATCATAAAGGGAGGAATATCCAGGGGTGCCATGGTACCTCCTCCCAAAATGGCATGGGCACCGACGCGGGCAAACTGGTGAACCGCCGAAAGCCCCCCCAAAATCGCATCGTCCTCAACATTGACATGACCTGCCAAAGTAGCGGCATTGGCCATGACGATTCTACTGCCAATCTGGCAGTCGTGGGCCACATGGCTGTAGGCCATGAACAGGTTTTGATTGCCGATGCGGGTTACTCCACCCCCTTTGACCGTGCCCCGGTTGATGGTCACAAACTCCCGAAAGATGTTGTCGTCGCCAATTTCCAATATGGTGGGTTCATTGCGATATCCTAAATCTTGTGGGGCAGAACCAATGGAAGCAAAGGCATGGATCTGATTGCGCCGGCCCATGCGGCAAGGTCCAGAGATGACGGCGTGGGCCCCCACGCGCGTCCCCTCGCCCAGGACTACCTCGGCACCAATCACTGCGAAGGGGCCAATCTCGCAATCACCAAGAATCTCAGCTTTCTGATCAACTACTGCCCTGGGATCAATGCGGGCATTCATGCAGTACGCTCGCGAAGAGTAGCCATGAGCAAGGCAGACGCAACTTCTGAGCCGTTGACCAAAGCAGTGGTTTGCATTTGCCACATTGCCGACTTACGCCGCACCACCTCGGCTCGCAGTAAGAGTTGGTCGCCGGGAATGACGGGCTTGCGAAAACGGGCCTTATCGATGCCGGCAAAATACACCGCCGCATGCTCGCCATACTTTTCCTCGGAAACAAACGCCAGAATGGCTGCGGCCTGGGCGAGCGACTCGATGATCAGTACCCCAGGCATGACGGGAAAATCGGGAAAGTGACCCATAAAAAAGGGTTCATTCATGGACACATTCTTGATGGCTTCCAGCGCATGATTGACTTCGATATGCAGAATTCGATCCACCAGCAAGAAGGGATAACGATGCGGTAATCGGTGCAAGATTTCATGGATATCGAAGCCTTCCATGCACTACTCCTCATTAGCTGATGATTTTTCTGGGACCGCCACGGAATCCTGGCTCCGCCGATTGAGCTGACGGAGTCTAGCCACCAGTCGCCGCCAGCTCCGCGCCTCTTGGGCCGGGATGACACCCACATACACGCCCGCCTGTCGAATATCCCGGGTAATGGCACTTTGTCCAGCAATAACCACCCCGTCGGTAATCTGCAAGTGCCCTGCAAAGCCCACTTGTCCGCCAATGCGACAGCGGCTCCCGATCCGGGTACTCCCGGCAACCCCAGTCTGCCCGGCAATGACCGAATGGGCGCCAATTTCCACGTTATGACCAATTTGCACCAGATTATCAATCTTCACACCATCCGCAATGATGGTATCTCCCAGTGTGCCGCGATCTATGCAGCTATTGGCACCGATCTCCACATTATTACCAATTCGCACCCCACCAATCTGGGGGATTTTTTGGTAACCCTCGGGCGACTCGGCAAAACCAAAACCATCGGCACCGATGACGGCATTGGCATGGAGGATGCAATTTTGCCCTATGGAGCAGTTGGCATACACCTTTACCCCAGGATACAGGCGCGAACCACGGGCTATGGTGGAGCCGGCACCAACCACCACCCCCGTACCCAGCCATACCTCCGGCCCAATGACTGCCCGGGCGTCAACCCGCACAAAGTCCTCGATCCGGGCACTGGGATCGATGCTTGCCAGTGGATCAAGCACGGCCAAAGCCGATCTAGCCGGCTCGCAGGCGGGAGCAGGATAGAAAATTTGCATGACCCGAGCAAAACTGAGATAGGGATTTTTGCTCCACAGTGCATTTCCAGCATAACTGCCCTGCATTGTTTCCGGGAGGATAACCGCTGCTGCCCGGGACCTGGCAAGTTCTGGCAACCACTTGGGATCGTGCAAAAAACTGAGATCTCCAGGCCCCGCCTCATGAAGGGGAGCAACCCCGGTTAGTTGCAGATCAGCCTGCCCTTGAAAGGGTAACTCCAATCGGAGAGCTAGTTCTGCAAGAGCATAGGATTGCGAAGCACCCGAAGAAATCATTTGGCCCCCGCCCCAGGACTCTTTTCCATGGCTGCCACCACCTGTTGGGTGAGATCAATGGCACCGTTGACATAGAGAACCGATTTATCATTGAGAATAAGGGTGTAATGGCCTTGCTTGCCCAGGCGGCTGACCACCCGTACCAAACGCGCCTGGATATTGGACAGGATCTGGTTACGCTGCACATTGATCTCATCCTGGGCAGAGCGCCGCAACTTTTGGAGCTCTGCAATCATGGATTGCAATTGCGCTTCCCGCTGCTGACGCTGGGAATTGTCCAATTTCGGGAAATCACGCTCCAGATTGTTCTGGAAAGCGACGATCTGCTGCTGCTTACTCTCGATCTCCTTTTCTTTGCTAGCAATCAAATGATTGAGGGTGGCAGCACCTGCCTGGGCCTCGGGCAACTCACGCAGGGCCCTGTCCAAATCCACAAAACCGATTTTGATGGAATCAGCCCAAGCGCCAGAGGTCTGGACACCAAGAAAGCAACCCAATAGCAAGAATAGAGAAATTCTTCGCCAGAACATCAAAAAGCATTACCCACGGTAAACTGTAAGGGTTGGGTCAAATCTCCAGGTTTCTTGTCCAAAGGAATGGCAACCGAAAGGCGAAGGGGGCCCAACGGGCTGATCCAGAGCAAACCCAGTCCTGCGGTCGTACGCAGCTGGCCAAGACTTGGAAAATACGAATTGGAGTAGAAGTACTGGTTTCCAGAACTGTTCGCATTTACACCATAGACCCAGCCACTGGCCACAAAAGCATTGAGGCGGAAATTGTGATTGTCGGCAAGGCCTGGCAAGGGAAAATAGAGATTTCCATCCAGTAAAAGCTCCCGAGTTCCGCCCACCGGATACCCATCGACCTGAGGGCCAACAGCGTAAGTCTGATAGCCTGGCAAGGTCAAGGGACCTCCCAAATAGAAATTATCGAAGAAAGGAACGGGCTTGCTGGAATAGCTATTGATGAAGCCATAGCGCATCCCAAGCCCTCCCGCGAGCCAGGAGGTGAAGGGATGATAATAATTGGCCTTGACCTCGGCCTTGTACCAACGCAGATTGCCGGGCGGAACCGCCGCCTTCAAAGATAAACTGCTATAGATTCCCTTGGTCGGAAAGATCGGAGAGTTGGTGGAGTCATAAACAAGGTCATTCCCCAAGGTCACAGAATTGGTAGTATTGCCGTAGTCCGAAATATAGTTTTGATAGAGTGGGATGGGATTACTGCTGTCGAGATTGATGGTGGTATGACTAAAACCCAACGACATGTAATCATACACATGTTCAAGGACCGGGATACCCAAGGTAACAGCGCCACCCAAATCGATTTCCTGATAGGGGGCAACTGCAAGGGTCGAAAGATTGGTATCGTTCCGATAGACGTTGAAACCCAGACTAATGCCATCTGGGGTAAAATAGGGGTTGGTATAGGAAATATTGAACGCACTGCCAAGCCCACCCACCTCGGCAGAGAAGGCAAGGGCATTTCCTGTGCCCAGGAAATTCTTTTGGGAGATCGAACCATTGAAAAGAAAACCCTGGGCATTGGAGTAACCGACACCAACGCTGAAGGACCCGGTGGGGCGCTCATGAACGGCAACATCGAGATCCAGCTGGTCTGGGTGTCCCGGGACGGGCACGGTCTTGGTATCTACCTTCTCATAAAACCCGGTCTGTTCTAATCGGAGTTTGGAACGATCGATCAAACTGCGATTGTACAGTGCCCCCTCCATCTGTCGGAATTGTCGGCGAACCACATAATCCAGGCTGCGATTGTTATTGCTGATCTCAATCCGGCGAATGTAGACCCGATGACCGGGATCCACCTGAAAATCCAGGGCTACCTCATGGGTTTTGGGGTTTACTGTGGGTACCGGGGTGGTATTGGCAAAGGCATAACCATAATCACCCAAGAGATCGGCAATGGCACTGTTCGTCGCCAGGATCTTGGCCTTGGAAAAGCGGTCACCGGGATGGATTTCCAGGAGCTTTTCCAGCCGTTCCCTGGGCAGAACCAAATCTCCTGACAGCTCAACTTTACTGACGTGATAGACCGGACCCTCATGGATATTGACCGTCAAGTAGACAAAACGACGATTGGGCGTAATCTGCACCTGGGTCGATTCGATGGCAAAGTTGAGGTAACCACGATCAAGATAAAAATTGTTTAGCTTCTCTAAACTCTTGGAAAACTTTTCCTGGGAATAACGATCATTCTTGGTAAAAAAGGAAAAGGCATCCGGCGCACCAATGGAAAACAAGCCCCGCAAGCGCTGTTCGCTAAAAGCATGGTTGCCAACGATGTTGACCTGCTTGATGGTGGCCTGTTCCCCTTGATCCACAATGATGTGAATCGCCACCCGGTTGCGCGGAAGCTCATCAACCTTCGTATGAACCTGGGCGTTGTAATATCCCATGCCTTCATACTGCTGCTGCAGGCCCTCGACCACCTGATCCAACGTTGCCGGATTGAAAATATGGCGGACTTCCAAACCGATACCTTTGAGTGTTTCCTGCACCTGATCTTTGGAAAAGGCCTTGATCCCCTTGGTCTCGATACTTGCAATGATGGGTCGCTCCTGGACCACGACCACCAGATCATCACCCGATCGGGCGACACTCACATTTTTGAAAAATCCGGTGGAATAGAGATCTCGAATGGCCTTTTGCACCAGTGATTCATCCACACTTTCGCCAATGTGAATGGGCAAGTAGTTGTAGACCGTACCCGGGGTAATGTGCTGCAGACCCAGGATTTCAATATTGTGCACAGTAAATGGGCTAAATGCCCAGGCAGGAACCAGAGCTGCGCTGCAAAATACCGCAGCCGAAAGGGTTAAGGCTCGGGCAGTTCGGGTAGAGAGTCGCATTTTCTTCACGGTTTCAACATTCTCACGGTGTCGTTATACAGGGCGAGGAAGAGCAGCATCAGGATCAGCACTATACCGATCATCTGCGCCTTTTGCATCCACTCCGTCGAGAGGGGATGGCCGCGAACGATTTCGATGGCGGCAAAGAGGATGTGCCCCCCATCCAAAACGGGTAAGGGTAACAAATTGATGACCGCCAAACTCACACTCAGTAACGCCAGAAAAGCCAAATAGGGAGCAGGACCGGCCACCAAACTCTGCCCCGCAACCTCTGCAATGCCGATGGGACCACTGATATTGTTGGTGGAAATTTTCCCCTGGATCATGCGCACAATCATTTCCAAAGTCAGACTCGTGACCATCCAGGTCTGTCGAACTCCATAACTCACTGCCTGCACAGGATTGCGCTGCACCTGCACCATCAGATCCTTTGGTAACGGGGCTGCGATAATCCCCAGGTACCCCATTCTTTTTCCCTGAGCAAGCACCATTCCCAAAGAAACCGATCGTTCCTGCTGCTTACCGGCGCTGGTGGACCAGCGGAGTCGAATCTTCTCCGCTGGGTGCTCTTCAATGGCACGGGCCAGATCCTGCCACGAATAGATCTGTTTGCCATCAATGGAGAGAATCCGATCCCCGGTATGAAGGCCCGCCCCGGCTGCCGGGCTATGGGGGCTTACCTGCCCAATGACGGGAGGTATATAGGGCTCGAGACCCAGCCGATCGGTTAAAAAATCCCTACCAACACTGTCTGGTGGTAACTTTTGCAGAGGCAAATCCACATGCAACTTTTGGCCACCGGGGCGCTGCACAAGCAGGTGGATTGTTTGCCCGTCCACGGCTGCCGCCAGGAGACGCATCCGCAGCTCGTGCCAGTCGCGGATGATGCGATCATTGACTTGCAGGATGCGGTCACCCGGAACTATGGAACTATGCTGGGCAGCAAAACCCTGGGGCTTCACCACCCCAATGATGGGAGCTATCCCGGGAATACCAATCAAACCCACCAGGGCATAGAGCAAGACGGCAAGCAGCAAATTGGCACCAGGCCCAGCCAGGGCAATGATAGCGCGCCGCCATGGGGCCAAGGTATTGAATGCCCGTCCTTGATCAGCCACGGCCAAGGGCTTGTCAGGCTCCTCTTCCAACATTTTGACATAGCCACCCAAGGGAATCGCTGCTAGTTGCAGTGCAAAGGGCTCTTTTTTACCCACCTGGCGCTGCCACAAGGGTGGTCCAAAACCCAGACTGAAGCGGAGAATACGAACCCCAAGTCGCCGCGCCACCCAAAAGTGACCAAACTCATGGAAGGTTACCAGCACACCCATGGCAATCAAAAAGGCAAGGAGGGTAATCAGTACCGCCATGGGAGAACGATTCCTCAGGCAGCCAGGCCGCTGCGCAGGAAGGATCGGGTGCGTGCCCGCGCTTCGGCATCAATGGCCATCACTTCCTCCAAACTCTGTGGAGTACTGGGCTGATATTCCTCCAGGCTTCGGGAAACCAGACGGGAGATGCCGGTAAAGGACAACTGACCATCAAGGAACGCCTGCACAGCCACTTCATTGGCGGCATTGAGCACTGCAGTTGCTGCCGTTCCTCCCGCCAGGGCGTCAAAGGCCAGGGCCAAGCACGGGAAACGCCCGAAATCAGGCTCCTCAAACTCCAGAGCCTGGCAATGGGTCAGATCAAGGGAATGGACACCGCTATCAATGCGCTCGGGGTAGGCCAGGGCATGGGCAATGGGGGTGCGCATATCGGGATTCCCCAACTGGGCCAGGACGGAGCCATCCAGATATTCCACCATGGAGTGGATGATACTCTGGGGATGGATCAAAACCCGGATGCGGTCTACCGGCAAATCAAAGAGCCAACGCGCCTCGATCACTTCCAGGCCCTTGTTCATCATGGTCGCCGAATCCACCGAGATCTTTTGACCCATCACCCAATTGGGATGAGCGCAAGCCTGGGCGGGTGTGACCTCCCCCAACTTTTCCAGGGGATACTGGCGAAAAGGCCCACCCGATGCAGTAAGAATGATGCGGCGAACACCGCGCTCGTCTCCGAAACACTGAAAAATCGCATTGTGCTCACTATCGATGGGTAGCAATTGGACCTGGTGCCGACGTACCTCCTCCATGAACAAGGAGCCAGCCATCACCAGACATTCCTTGTTGGCCAGGTAGATTTTCTTGCCGGCCCGAACTGCCGCCAGGGTTGGCAACAAGCCTGCAGCACCCACAATGGCCGCCATCACCTCATCCACCTCGGGATCCACGGCCGCAGCCTGCAGGGCCTCGGCACCCCCGGCAACCGTGATTTCCGGGAGATCGGCAAGGGACTGGCGAAGTCTTTTGGCGGCGCTTTCCTCACGCATCACCGCAAGCTTTGGGCGGTAGCGTCGACAAAGTGCTGCCATCTCCTCTTCTCGCTGGTTGGCAGTCAGGGCAACCACGCGAAATCGGTCAGGGTGACGGGCCACTACATCCAAGGTATTCTGGCCGATGGAGCCGGTAGCACCCAATATGCAGATTCCACGTTTCATAATTTACCCCAGTAAGACAAGAGCAGAAAAAAGACCGGGACAGCCGCCGTCAAGGCATCGATCCGATCCAGAATACCACCATGACCGGGCAATAGCTGACCACTATCCTTCCGCCCTACCGATCGTTTCAAAAAACTTTCCCACAGATCACCCAAAACCCCAGCCAACGCCGTCAGCAACCCCACCCCTGCACCAAGTAGCAGATTCTCCGGTCGCCAGGCCCAAAACCAAGCAGCTCCCAGTGTGCCGCCGAAGAGCCCGGCGAGCAAGCCACCCCAGAAACCTGCCCAGGTTTTTCCCGGACTCAGGGATGGCGCCAGACGCATTCTGCCAAAGGCTTTTCCAAAGAAAAGGGCCGCGCTATCGCTTGCCGCGATGAGCAAAATCAACCAAAGCAGGAATGCTGGCTGCAGTATCTGCAATCGGCTTGCCAACCAGAAAGCGGGCAGAAGGGTCGGCCATAGTAACCAAGGGAGCCAGGAGAACAAACGCCGTCGATCTCGCAGCCATAGTCCGAGACCCAAAGCAAGCCAAAATGCCGATGACAGCCAGGCAACAAGTACAAAAATGTAGCCTGGAAAGTGCAGCCATTGGGGCACCAGCAAGAGCAGACAAGCGACCAGAATAACGAAGGCTGGTCGACGCCCTTGCACGAGCTTCCACCACTCCCCCACAGCCAACGCCAAGATCAACGTCAATACCAGCGACAGAAGCCAGGGCCTGGCATACAGGATCAGCGGAATCATCACCGCCAACAACAAGGCGGCGGTAATTAGCCGACGTCGCAAGCAGGGTCCTGGACTTGGTCTCCCGTACGGCCAAAGCGTCGCTGTCTTTGGGCAAAGGAATGTATCGCACGCCCCAGCTCCACCCCATCAAAATCTGGCCACAAGGTATCGGTAAAATAAAACTCGGTATAGGCAAGTTGCCAGATCAGGAAGTTACTAATTCGCTCTTCGCCACCGGTGCGAATCAACAGGTCAGGTTCGGGAATATCTGCCAAGGCCAGATGTCTGGCAATATCTTCTTCATTGAGCATAGCAGGGTCCTTTCCCTGCTCTTGACATAACTGGACTGCTTTGCGCGCCGCCTGGGTAATATCCCATTTTCCCCCATAATTCACCGCCAGAGAAAGCGTTAAACGATGATTTTCAGCGGTGAGGGTTTCGGCATCGCCAATCAGTTTTTGCAGATCCGGGGCGAGCGCTGCACGATCGCCAATGATTCGCAGCCGCACACCATTGCTATGCAGCTTCTTTGCCTCCCGCCGGAGCATAAGTCGAAAAAGATTCATGAGCAGGCGCACTTCCAGGGCGGGGCGACGCCAGTTTTCTGTACTAAAAGCAAATAAGGTGAGATGAGGGATGTCTAGTTCGACGCAACGTTGGACCATCTCCCGGACCACCTCGGCACCGCGGCGATGGCCAGCAACACGGGGGAGATGTTGCCGATAAGCCCAGCGTCCATTGCCATCCATGATAATGGCTATATGCCGAGGAATTTTGCCGGTGTTTTCATCCGGCTGAAGCTGACTCAAACCTAGACCTCCATGAGGTCGGATTCTTTGGCCTCGATAACGGCTTCTACTTCATCAATGTAGCGGTCCGTAAGTTTTTGGAAATCCTCTTCGGCCCGCCTTTCCTCATCTTCGGAAATCAGTTTATCCTTGAGTAGACCCTTGATCTGGTTCAGGGCATCCCGACGAATGTTGCGGATGGCGACCCGTGCGCCCTCCCCCTCCTGGCGAACCACCTTGACCATCTCTTTGCGCCGCTCTTCCGAGAGGGGCGGCAAGGGCACCCGCACATTGTCCGAACCCGCTACGGGATTGAGACCCAGACCTGCATCGCGGATCGCCTTGTCAATCTTGGGAATCAAGTTTTTTTCCCAGGGTGTCACCAATAAAGCCCGGGCATCGGAGACGCTCACCGTTGCTACCTGGGACAAGGGCACAGGACTTCCATAATACTCTACTGTAACTGCATCGAGCAGGCTGGCGTTGGCTCGTCCCGTACGCAGGCGGGCAAGCTCCATTTTCAAGGACTCGATACTTTTCTTCATGCGCCCTTCGGCGTCTTTACGCGTTTCGGCAATACTCATCCAGCAGCACTCCGTACCGTAGTTCCCTCCTCCTCACCGCAAAGAACACGCAGGAGGGCCCCGGCCTTATTCATGGAAAAAACAATGATGGGCATGTCATTATCCCGACACAAGGTAATGGCAGTGGCATCCATGACCTGTAATCCTTGCTCCAGCACCTGATCAAAGCTCAGCTCCCGATAACGCATGGCATTGGGATGGGTGACCGGATCGTCGGTATAGATCCCGTCGACCTTGGTTCCCTTCAGCACCAACTCGGCGTTAATCTCCACTGCACGCAGGCTGGCAGCGGTATCAGTAGTGAAGAAAGGATTACCCGTACCGGCCGCAAAGATCACTACCCGTCCCTTTTCCAGATGCCGGATGGCCCGGCGACGGATATAGGGCTCTGCAACCTGCTCAATATGGAGTGCCGATTGCACCCGGGTAGGCAAGCCCACATGTTCCAGGGCATCCTGGACTGCCAGGGCGTTCATGACCGTTGCCAACATCCCCATATAGTCGGCGGTGGCCCGGTCCATTCCCTCTGCCGCTTTGGCCATACCCCGAAAGATGTTGCCGCCACCGATGACCAGCGCAACCTGCACACCAGTGTCAACCACTTCCTTGATTTCCCTGGCCATTCTCTGGACCACCCCACGGTCCACGCCATACTGGCCGTCGCCCATGAGGGCTTCGCCACTGAGCTTGAGCAGCACGCGTCGGTAGCAAAGGGTGGTGCTCATCTTACGAGCCCCGGACTTGCGCCATTACCTCACTGGCAAAATCCGCGGTAGGCACCTTCTCGATCCCTTCCCCCACTTCAAAACGTACGAACTCGCGAACTTGCACCGATCCTGCAGCTTTCAACAGATCGCCAACGGTCTGGTCAGGATTCTTGACAAAAGGCTGGCCAGTCAAGGCAATCTCATTAAGAAACTTGGACAAGCGCCCACTGATCATTTTCTCGATGATCTCACGCGGTTTGCCTGAGTCCGCCGCCTGCGCCATAAGGATTTCTTTTTCCTTGGCGACCCGATCGGCAGAAACATCTTCAGGGCGGACCACTTCCGGACGGGAAGCCGCTACATGCATGGCCAGATCCCGACCCAGATCCACACTCGCGCCCGCCCCCTCCAAAGCAACCAGAACGCCAATGCGACTACCATGCAAATAATGGGCAACCTGTCCCTCCCTGGCCACCAGCCGCCGCATCCGGCGCAAACTGATGTTCTCCCCCAGCTTGCTTACCAGCGACTTTCGCGTATCTTCCAGGTCGCCTTGTTGCAAAGCGGCCAAATCGTCCCATCCCTCCTTCAGGGTAACTTCGGCACAGTGCCTGGCAAAGGAGAGGAAATCTTCGTTCTTAGCGACAAAATCCGTTTCACAATTGAGCTCGAGAATGACTGCTTCGCGCTGATCCGGCTGACTTGCCACCATCACTACCCCTTCCGCCGCCACCCTGCCAGCTTTCTTGTCTGCCTTGGCAAGGCCGCGCTTGCGGAGCAGTTCAATGGCTGCGTCCATATCGCCATCGGCCTCGCAAAGAACGGTTTTGCATTCCATCATGCCTGCTCCGGTTCGTTCCCGGAGCTCCTTGACCTGCTGTGCGCTAATTGCCATTGCTACTCCTGATTGGTCTGCATCCATTAATTGGCATCGATTTCAATGACGTCCTCATCGACTTCGACAAACTCATCGAGGAGCGCTGCTTCTCCTCCCTGACGACCCGCCAGAATCGCATCGGCAGCCAGACTTGCATAGAGCCGGATGGCCCGACTCGCATCATCATTGCCCGGAATGGGGTAATCAATGGGCTCCGGACTACAGTTACTGTCCACTACGCCAATGACCGGAATCCCCAGTTTCCTGGCTTCTGCCACCGCAATATTTTCATGACCCACATCAATAACAAAAATTGCGTCGGGAATTGCGGTCATTTCCTTGATGCCACCCAAACTGCGCTCAAGCTTTTCCAGCTCCCGGATCCGGACCAAGGCCTCTTTTTTGGTTAATTTATCGATGGTTCCGTCATTGCGCATCTGCTCGAGCTCTTCCATGCGGCGCAATGATTGACGAATGGTCTTGAAATTGGTCAGGGTGCCGCCCAGCCAACGTTGGTTCACGTAAAAAGCACCACAGCGCTTTGCTTCCTCCGCGATAATATCTCTGGCTTGCCGCTTGGTACCCACAAAGAGCACCCGACCGTGCTTGCGCGAAAGTTGCTCCAGGAAAGACAGGGCCGATCGCAGCATGGGAAGGGTATATTCCAGATTGATGATATGGATCCGATTGCGTTCACCAAAGAGATAGGGTGCCATCTTGGGATGCCAATAGCGGGTTTGATGTCCGAAATGGACACCAGCCTCCAGGAGGGCACGCATGCTTACGTTTGGACTGGTCACGAGAAACTCCTTGCGATTTTCAGGGTTGGTTGCCGCCATCGAGCCCCAGCACCATCCCGTAGGACACCCGGTGCAAGGACTGCATCGATGTGTGAATTTGACCCATTGGTCTGCGGCGCTTTATAGCAGAAAAGGCAGTGCCGGGCAATCGGCCTACTTCGATCGCCGATGCTTCCAGAATACATAAATGCCAAGCAAGATCACCAATCCTAGGAAAGCCATTTGCACATAGCGCAATTCCCGCAGGATCAAGGGCAAGGAAGCTCCCAGCAGATAGCCGACACTGGCGATGACTATGGCCCAGAGCAGCGCTGCCAATGGGTTCATCCACAGATATCGGCGGGGATGATAGCGGTGGATCCCCAGGAGGATGGGGGTGATGGTGCGCGTACCATAGATAAAACGAAAAAGGAGGGTAATACTATCCCCAAAACGGCGGATCAGTCCCTCCGCTCGTTGCACGTGTCGGCGCAAAAAACCTGGCAACCAACGCAGGAGTCGTTCCTGGTAGTGATACCCCAATTGATAGAGAATCTGGTCATTGAGCGTGCTGCCAGCCCAGGCAGAAACAATGACCCAGGGTAAGGACAAGATACCAGCCTGGGCCAAGGCTCCGGCAATTACCACCACCGCTTCGCCCTCGAAAAGGGTTCCCAAAAACAGGATGCTATACCCATAGCGGCGAAGAAACTCCGTAACTTCTGCCAACGTTACCGGAGTCATACCCAGCTGGCCCAACAGCCAATTCAAGAGTTCCATGGGTTAGGCTATGGGCTAGAACAGCAGTTGAAAAACGGGAGAAAGAAAATCTCGCTCCTGTTCCAGCTCGCCCAAAAGTAGCGGCGCCTGCCTGCCCCAGTCCCCGGCAAAACGCAACTGCACGCTTTGCCCCTGGGCCATGACCGTGGGAGCTACGGTTAGTGCAGTGGCACCCCGTTGAAAAAGAAGGGCCAAACGGAGGATCACCGCCAAGCGCTGCAGCCGGGGAAGATCCTCCGCGGAGATGCCTAGTGCCTGGATCTGACTTCCCGTCAAAAACTTTTTTCGCTGGAGCCGCAAGAGTACCGCTATAAATAATTGTTCCCGTTGCGAGAAGCCAGCCAGATCGGCATTGCGCCAGATGTATTCCCCGTGTTTGTGGAAGCCAGAGTGGGCAATATCAAGACCAATGTCATGGGTACGCACTGCCCAACGAAGCGGTTGCAGATCACTTTCCTGTAATTCCCAATCGCTTTCCAACTGCCGAAAAATTCGCTGTGCCCATTTCCAGATTTCCTCGTTGCGTTCCTGTTGGCAGTGAAAGCGTTCCTGCAAGCCTTGTACACTTTGCTCACGGGTATCTTCGTGATGGATTCGACCCAGCAGGTCGTAAATGACCCCTTCCCGCAAAGCGCCATCGGAAAAGCGCATCTCCTCCAGGCCAAATGCAGCAAAGATGGCAGCCAGAATGGCAAGACCGCCTGGAAAAACAGGAATCCGATCTGCCTTGAGCCCCCGGATTTTCTGCAAAGAACGAAAATGACCAAGTGCCAGGACCTCCTCCTGTAACCACCGCAAGCCAGCAGCCGTGATCCGTGTACCGCGGCCGTTTTCTTGCAAAATCCTGGCAATGGCTTTGATGGTACCAGAAGAGCCTACTGCCTGGTCCCAGCCGAATCGATGGTAATCACCCAGGGAGGGTTCCAGCGCCAAACGCACCCGTTGCTGCAAGGCTGCAAAGGCCGGCGCGAGAATTTTCCCATCGGGAAAATATTCGCGGGTGGATGCAACACAACCAAAGTGTAAACTTTCGCGAATCCCAGGGACGAAACCTCTGCCAGCAATGATTTCGGTACTACCGCCACCAATATCCACCACCAGGCGCCGTTCCTCGGGGGCCAATGCCAGGCTATGGGCTACTCCCAGATAGATAAGTCGCGCCTCTTCCCGCCCCGAGATGATCTCCACGGGTACGCCCAAGGCCGCTTCGATGCGGGCGAGAAAACCCTCGGCATGCTGTAATAGCCGAAAGCTATTGGTACCCACCACCCGGACTCGCGGTGGCGGAACGACGCGTAATCGTTGGCCAAAGCGTTGCAGGCATTGAATGGCTCGTTCTTCGACCTGCCCGTCCAACCGTCCATCGGGCCCAATGCCTTCGGCCAGTCGAACTCCTTCGCGCAAGCGATCCAGGAGCCGAAGTTCCGCTCCCAGCTCCTCGGCAATGACCATATGGAAAGAGTTGGACCCTAGATCGACGGCCGCCAGGAGAGAAGGATTTGCTGCGTGGACCTCCGCTGTGGGGACAGGGTACATGAGGGGTTAATCCTGCTGCTTGCCGTATTCCTCCAAAGGACTATGACGGACATTGATCCCCTTGACAAGATACACCACGTATTCACAGAGGTTGCGGGCATGGTCACCAACCCGCTCGATGGCCTTGGCAATGAAGAGCGCGTCAATGGCGGGGGTAATGGTCCGTGGATCTTCCATCATGTAGGTAACCAGGCGCCGCAAGGCAGCGCGATACTCCTGGTTCAGCTCCTCATCTCCTTTGGCGATCTCTATGGCTTTTTCCGCATCACCATTGGCGAGGGTATCCATGGCTTGGTGAAACATGCCCAAGGCATAGTCCCCCATGGTTTTGATATCTCGCAAAAAGCGTTGATTGATGCTGGTAGTGCTGTGTTGCATGGAAATGGCCATATTGGCAATCTTGACTGCCTTGTCGCCAATCCGTTCCAGATCGGCAATGGACTTGATCAGGGTCATGACCAGACGCAGATCGCCCGCTGCTGGCTGACGCCGAACCAGGATGCTGATGCACTCCTCCTCGATGCGCAGCTCATATTGATCGACAACACTATCCCGGCCGATGACTTCGTTGGCCAGTTCTTCATCCCCTTTCTGGACCGCCAGGAGGGCATTGCGCATCTGATCTTCGACGGTACCGGCCATGCGGTGGACCAGTTCATGGACCGCCTGTAATTCATTGTCAAAACGCTGGGAAACATGGGGGTCTGGATTCATCATCGGGTCACTCCTCAACCATACCGGCCAGTGATGTAGTCCTCAGTCTGCTTTTGCCGAGGATTGGTAAAGAGCTGCTGGGTGGGGCCATACTCCACCATTTCGCCGAGATACATAAAGGCCGTGTAATCGGAAACCCGGGCAGCCTGCTGCATGTTGTGGGTAACAATGAGAACAGTGAATTGCTCCCGCAGTTCCGCAACCAACTCCTCAATTTTGAGGGTGGCAATGGGATCCAATGCCGAGGTAGGCTCGTCCATGAGCAGCACTTCGGGCCGTACCGCTACGGCTCTGGCAATACAAAGTCGCTGTTGCTGGCCGCCTGAAAGGCTCAAGCCGCTTTTTTTCAGATTGTCCTTGACCTCATCCCAGAGGGCGGCCTGGCGCAGGGCCTGCTCTACCCGCTCATCCATCTCGACTTTGCGGAGTTTTTCGTAGAGTTTGATACCGAAAGAGATATTGTCATAGATGGACATGGGAAAGGGCGTGGGCTTTTGAAAGATCATCCCCACTCTTGCCCGCAACAGGTTCACATTGTAGGAGGGAGCAAGAATGTCCTCGCCATCCAGGAGCACCCGACCCGTCGCTCTTTGCCCCGGATAGAGGGAATACATCCGGTTGAAGACCCGTAAGAGAGTGGACTTGCCACAGCCCGAAGGACCAATAAAGGCGGTCACCTGATTACTGAGCATCTCCAGGTTGATGGCTCGCAGAGCCTTGTTTTGACCATAATAGAAATCAAGATTCTGGACGGAGATCTTGATTTTTTTGCCTTCGACCATAAAGACACTCCCGATGAATTCATTATGGGCAGTATACCTGTTTTTTATGACACTTTGATGACAACATCCTGGGGATCGGCACGCGCAGAACTTCCCCGGAACCCCATGGAACCGGGGAAAAAGACCGAAAACTCCGATCCCTTGCCCACTTCGCTATGAATGCGGAGGGTACCCCCATAGCGCTCGGCCGCATGTCGGACAATGGATAGCCCCAATCCCGTGCCCCCAACCCGCCGGGAGCGGCCTTGATCGACTCGATAAAATCGCTCGGTAACACGTTGTAGATGCTCTGGGGGAATCCCATCCCCCGAGTCAAGAACCCGCAAAACCAGGAAATCACCCTCCCGTGCCCAGCTGATCTGGATTTCGCGATGGGGAGGGGTATATTTCACGGCATTTTCAAAAAGATTCTGGATGATGCTCTGGATATCTAGGGGTTCGGCACGCACGCCAAGGCCCTCGTCCAGATCCAGATGCAGGCGCAGGCCCTTGGCTTGGATCTCGTCAGCCAAGCTTTCGCGTACCCGTTCGATCATGGGCGCCGGGAAAAGTGGCTCACAGCGGTTGGGATCGGGTCCGGAAGCCTCCATCCGTGCCAGGGACAGCAGATCTTCCAGCAAGGATTGCATTCTCAGGCTTTCACTTTCCATCCGTTGCAACTGAGGTCCTATTTCTGGATCTTTTGCCAGCGGGTTGTCCAAAAGATTTTCCAGGAACCCGCGGACAACGGTCAGGGGGCTACGCAATTCATGGGATACATTGGCCACAAAATCCCGACGGATCTGCTCCAACTGGCGGATGCGCGTGACATCCCGAATCAAGACCAAGGCCCCCGCTTCCCCCAGGGGATAGCGCAGCGCCTCGAAGGCGGCATCGGAACGTTGCTCAGGCAGTACTAGATCCAAACTGACCGCCCCCCTACCCATGAGAAATTCCTGCATCTGGGGTAAACGCATCCACAAGGTCAGGGGTTTACCCAGATCTTCCGGCCATTGGAGGTGGAGCAATCGAACTGCGGCGGGGTTGACCCAGAGCAGGCGACCCTCATCGTCCATTAGCAACACCGCGTCGGGCAAGGCCTGCAAGGCGTCGCGCAATTGCACGATCTGGTCGGTAAGAATCTGCTGCTGTCGCTCCTGGCTACGCCGGTAGTGGTAGCCCTCGGCAAAGGTCTCCTCCCAAATCCCACTGCTGACCGGCGGAATCCGCGTCTTTTTATCCTGAAACCAGACCCGAAAGCGCAAGGCTTCCTGTCGATGCCAGCCAATCCACAGGGCGTAAAAGCAAAGCGCCACCCAAAACATCGGTTCAATGGCAACGAAACGGGCCCCCAGCAAGATCCATAGCAAAAGCAGGAAGACGGGCAAGATGGCTGGCACCCAGGCCCGCAGAAAGTTCATGGGAGATCGCTTGGGACTGCAACGGGCGGGGGGACGGGATTGCATCGATAGCCCTCGCCCCGCACCGTCTCGATGATGTGGGCATATTGGACTTTCTCGAGGCAACGTCGCAAACGGCGGATATGGACATCCACGGTGCGTTCTTCGACATAACTTTGTCGACCCCAGATCAGATCAAGGAGTGCCTCACGGGAATAGACCCGGTCAGGATTACTTGCAAACAGGCGCAACAAGCGAAATTCCGTGGGTCCCATGGCTACCGGGTCACCTTGCAGGGTAACTCGATGGGCCTTGGTATCAATATGTAATTCACCGATCTGCAAACGATTGGGGGTGAGGCCTCCCTGGCTTCGGCGCAGCAATGCCTGCACGCGAGCCACCAATTCCCGCGGCGAAAATGGTTTGACCAGATAGTCGTCCGCACCCGACTCCAAACCATGGACACGGTCCCCTTCTTCCCCACGGGCCGTCAGCAGGATGATGGGCAAGGCTTGTATATTGTCCCGCCGCCGCAGGCTTCGGCACCAGGTTAACCCACTCTCTCCAGGCAACATCCAATCGAGAACCAGCAAATGCGGGATGGAGATTTCTAGCATTTCTTCGGCCTGTTCGACACTGGCCGCCATTTCAACTACAAATCCTTGTTTTTCCAGGGTAAAACGCAGGAGTTCCTGAATGCCCTCCTCATCTTCGACAACGAGGATCCGAAAGCTTTGCTGTCTGCTGTCCAGTTCATTCATGCACAAGCCCCCTGTTAACTTATTGTTAACCAGGATGGGGCCCACTGCCAAGCTTGGCAATGATGCCACCACCCAGCAGACGATCACCCGCGTAGCAAACCGCGGCCTGCCCTGGCGTGATGGCCCGTTGGGGAGCGTCCAGTTGCACTTTGGCCCATTGTCCTTCGAGCAGTTGCAAGGTCGCCCACACGGGCGGGGATGCGTAGCGAAGTTTGACCTGCACCCGTTCCAGGTGGCCTGCCGACCAACTTTGCAACCAATTGCATTGTTCGATAGGAAACTCCTGCGCCATCAAAGCGGTGGCAGGACCCACTCGAACCTCTCGACGCTTTGCATCAAGCCCGAGCACATAGAGAGGTTCCTGATTTCCGCCGCCGACTCCTCGCCGTTGCCCCACGGTAAAATGCACAATACCCGCGTGATGACCGATGGTATGACCATCCATGTGGACGATCTCACCCGGATGAAAGCCCTCGCCTTCGGGCTTTTGTTCCAACAGGAAAGTCCGGTAATCGCCGGCAACAAAACAGATGTCCTGGGACTCCGCCTTGCGCGCCACGGGCAGACCGCGCTTCTTGGCAATGGCGCGAACCTCCTCTTTCTGCAAACCCCCCAGGGGAAAGCGGAGCCGAGGCAGGATCTGTCGATCAATGGCATAAAGGAAATAGGACTGGTCCTTGCGAGAGTCCTTGCCGCGCAATAACTGCGGGCTATCCCCACCCTGCCATCGGACATAATGTCCCGTTGCCAGGAGCTCTCCCCCGAGGGTTAAGGCCTCTTCCCAGAGAGCGCCAAACTTCAGGAGCTGGTTGCAACGGGTACAAGGGTTGGGCGTACGACCGGCATGGTACTCGCCAATGAATGGATCAACGACTTCCTGGCGAAAGCGCTCGCGATAATCCAGCACCTGATAGGGAATCCCCAGGAGCTCACAGAGCTCTGCGGCGTCTTCAATATCTTGTTCGTCGCAACAGCGACTCTTGGGCCAAAGGCGTAAGGTCACGCCGATGAGATCATGCCCTGCCTCTTGCAAAAGGGTGGCGGCTACGGCCGAATCCACTCCGCCGGAGAGGGCGATGACGGTCCGACCCATGCTTGTCTCACTCTCGTTCGGCTAGCCAGGCCATCTGGATCGCCTCGAGGATCCGCTCATTGGATCTTTCCGGATCATCATCAAAATCAGGCAGATTGACAATCCAGCGATGTAAATCCGTAAAGCGGAGGTGCTGAACATCCTGGTCGGGATAGAGATCTTCCAGGGCCATGGCAATTTCCTGGGTATCGGTCCAGCGCATCAGTGCCGCTCCTTTTCCAAATTGATGGTATACTTGGGAATTTCAATAACCAGGTCCTGGTCGGCCACTTTGGCCTGGCAGCTCAAGCGGGAGCAAGGTTCCAGACCCCAGGCCCGGTCCAATAGATCCTCTTCCTTTTCTTCGGCTGGCTCCAGGCTATCAAAGCCTTCGCGGACAATGACATGACAGGTAGTGCAGGCGCAGGACATCTCGCAGGCATGTTCGATGGCAATGCCATTGCGCAAGGCAGCAGTGATGATGCTTTCGCCGGTCTTCGCATCGATTTCGGCACCCTCGGGGCAAATCTCCGCGTGGGGAAGGATCCGGATCTTGGTCATTTGTTACTCCATTCATCAATGGAATGACCAGCCATGACACTGCGTACCGCCTGGTTCATCCGCCGTTCCACGAGGACTGCAGCAGCTTTCTCAACCTGTTCTACAGCACTATACAGGGCATCGGCCGAATCCCCAGCCAGGGCCTGCAGCAAATGGTTCCGGGCAGCATGGATGGCGGCCAACTCGGCCGCACTGAGCAGCTGCTGGTCGGCGGCCAAAGCAGCATCCAGGGCCTCTCGTACCCGCTCTGCCTCGACCCGGGCTTCGGCCAGGCGCCGGTGGGCCACATCTTCCTGACCATGTTCCAGGGACTCTTTGAGCATTTGGCTGATGACTTCGTCGCTCAAACCATAGGAAGGTTTGACCTGGACCTCGGCACGGACCCCGGTGCTGGTCTCGACAGCACTGACCGATAACAGACCATCCGCATCCACTTGAAAGGTGACGCGGATTCTTGCAGCACCAGCCACCATGGGAGGGATACCGCGCAGGCTGAAGCGGGCCAGGGATCGGTTGTCCTCAACGCGGTCTCGCTCTCCCTGGAGGACATGAATACTCATGGCGGTCTGCCCATCCTTGAAGGTGGTAAACTCCTGGGCCTTGGCCACCGGAATGGGGGTATTTCGCGGAATGATCTTTTCCATCAGGCCACCCATGGTCTCGAGCCCCAAGGAGAGGGGCAACACGTCCATGAGCAGTAACTCGTCCTTTTGGTTACCCACCAACATATCCGCCTGGATTGCAGCACCCAGGGCGACGACCTGATCGGGGTCCAGATCGGTCAGTGGTTCCTGGCCAAAAAATTCCGCCACCATCCGCCGTAGTAAAGGTACCCGGGTTGCACCACCGACCAGGACAATACCATCAATCATTTCTTTGCTGATGCCACTGTCGCGCAGGACGCGACGGCACGGGGCCAAGGTCCGACGGATAATAGGTTCCAACCATTGCTCCAGCTCTTCCCGATCCAGGGACCATTGCCGCCGTTCTCCATTGGGCAATTGCAAGGTGATGCTCGCTTGCGACACGACACTCAGTTCCTCCTTGAGCAGCCGCGCCTGTTGCAGCACTTGCCGCAGCCAGGCGGGATCATCGCCAGCGCAATGGGCAAAATCCGCCAGGATCCGCTCGGCAATGGCCCGGTCCATGTCATCACCACCCAGGGCCGTATCACCGGCTGTGGCCAGGACCTCGAAAACTCCCTTTTGCAAGCGCAACAGCGAAAGGTCAAAGGTGCCACCACCCAGGTCATAGATGGCAAAAAGTCCTTCCGCTTTTTTGTCAAGACCGTAGGCCAGCGCTGCAGCAGTTGGCTCTGCCAACAGGCGCAACACCTCCATACCCGCCAGACGGGCGGCATCTTTGGTAGCTTGCCGTTGCGCATCATCAAAATAGGCCGGCACTGTAATCACAGCTCCCTGCAATGGTCCGCCCAGGGCTTCTTCGGCTTGCTGCCGTAATCGCCGCAGGATTTCAGCAGAGATCTCGACGGGGCTTTTGGGACCAGCCACGGTACGCAGGCGCAGCATCCCCTCACCGGCCTCCAGCACATAAGGAGACTGACCCGCCAACTGGGCTATGGCATCGCTACCCCGGCCCATGAAGCGCTTGAAGGAAGCAATGGTATTTTGGGGATCTTGGCTGGCTGCCCGTTTGGCTGCTTCACCGATCTCGATGCCCCCCGATGGCAGATAGCGCACCACCGATGGTAGAAGATAGCGGCCTGCTGCGTCGCGAAGGACCTCCGGCATACCAGAACGAACGGTAGCAACCAGCGAATGGGTCGTTCCCAGATCGATTCCCACCGCCAGACGATGCTCGTGAGGTGCCGTGGATTGTCCAGGTTCGGCAATTTGTAATAAGGCCATGTAAAATTAGCTCCTTGCAGAGTCGAGAGAGATCAGCGGAGATCCCACTCTTCTTCGCGTCGCTCCATTTCTGCCAGAAACTTGCGCAGATACTGCCATTCTTGCAGTAATGGGGCAATTTCCGAGGCTTTGGCACCCTGATGGAACATTGCAGACAGGCGGTTTTGCAACTGCTCCTCTTCCTGTTCCGCTGCTGTTCGCATGCTTTCTAGGGCATGATGGTCCTGCAGCAGAGCTGCATCTTCCAGTGCTTCCCGCCGCTCCATCTCTCGCAGGAGGATCTCCGGGTTATGCAGGCTGCCCTGCTCTTCTGCCAGGGCCGAATGGCCAAAACGCTGCTGAAAGAGGTAGTCGGCACAGCGCAAGGGATCTGTCAGGATCGCCAAGGCTTCATTGATCCGGGTACTCCACTCCAAGGATAGGCGTTGTTCCGCAGGACCAGCCTGACTGAACCGATCGGGATGCAAAACCCGTTGCAGCACCAAGGCCCGCTCACGAACCATTGCCGCGTCCTGAGGATAGGTCGCAGGCACCCCTAAAATGGCAAAATGGGAAAGTCCTGGATCGAGGGGCTGCACAGCACCACAGGCGGCACACCAGGCAGGTTGTTCACCCAATTCCGCCTGACAATGGCGACAATGTCCCATCAGACGGTAAAGCTCTCACCACAGCCGCAGCTAGCCTTTACATTGGGATTATTGAAGCGAAAACCTTCGTTCAATCCTTCCCGCGTAAAGTCCAGCTCCGTACCATCCAGATAGATCAGACTTTTGGGATCGACAAAAATCTTCACCGTACCATCGCCAAAAACCTGATCTTCGGGCCTTGGTTCATCCACAAACTCCAGGACATAAGAGAGCCCGGAACAACCACTGGTCTTCACCCCAATACGGATGCCCTGGCCTTTACCACGCTTTTCCAGGCTACGCCGTATTTGCCGGGCTGCTGCTTCCGTCATTGTCAGGGCCATGGAATTAGTGGGTCTCCGATGCAACACCGCCGTTCTTGCTTCGGTAATCTGCAATGGCGGCTTTGATGGCATCTTCCGCCAGAACCGAGCAATGAATCTTGACCGGAGGCAACTCCAGCTCCTCGGCAATCTGACTATTCTTGATCGTCATGGCCTCGTCCAGGGTTTTGCCCTTTACCCACTCCGTAACCAGCGAGGAGGATGCGATGGCAGAACCACAACCGTAGGTCTTGAATTTGGCATCTTCAATGATGCCTTGCTCGTTGACCTTGATCTGCAATCGCATGACGTCACCGCAGGCAGGCGCGCCCACCATACCGGTACCCACGCTAGTATCATTCTTGTCAAAACCACCTACATTTCTGGGGTTTTCATAATGATCAATGACCTTTTCGCTGTATGCCATGTCTGTACTCCTGTTAACTCAGTGTGCCGCCCACTGCACACTATTGAGATCAATTCCCTCCAGATGCATCTCCCAAAGGGGGGAGAGCTCCCGGAGTTTGCCAACTTTCGCAGCTACCAGGGCGATGGTAGCGTCGATTTCCTCTTCGGTAGTGTAACGACCAATGCCAAAGCGGATGGAACTATGGGCCAATTCATCGGATTTACCGAGTGCCCGCAGTACATACGAAGGCTCCAGGCTCGCCGAGGTACAGGCAGAACCACTGGATACGGCGATACCTTTCAATGCCATGATCAGGGATTCGCCCTCCACATAGGCAAAGCTCAGGTTGAGATTGTGGGGAACGCGGTGCTCCATGTCGCCATTGATATATACCTCTTCCACCTGGCTCGTGATCCCGACCAGCAACCGATCGCGAAGCTGACGGATCCGTTTGGAGTCGCTGTCCATGAGCTGGACCGCCAACTCTGCTGCAGCGCCCATACCAACGATCTGATGGGTGGGGAGGGTACCAGAGCGCATCCCGCGTTCATGGCCACCCCCATGGATCTGGGCTTCAATGCGTACCCGGGGTTTCCGCCGCACATAGAGGGCTCCAATTCCTTTGGGACCGTAAATTTTGTGGGCAGAAAGGCTCATGAGGTCCGCCTGGATTGCTTCCACATCCACCGGGATCTTCCCCAGTGCCTGGACCGCATCCACATGGAAGAGAACCTTGTGCTCGCGAAGCATCTTGCCGATCTCTTCCATGGGTTGGATCACCCCGATCTCGTTATTAACGTAAAGCACCGAGGCCAGAATGGTATCCGGCCGCAACGCAGCCCGGAAAACGTCCAGATCGACGAGACCATTTTCCTGGACCTCCAGATAGGTAACTTCAAATCCTTCCCGCTCCAGCTGCCGGCAGGTATCCAAGGTTGCCTTGTGTTCGGTACGGAGGGTAATGAGGTGTCGACCCTTACCAGAGTAAAAATGTGCAGCCCCCTTGATGGCAAGGTTACTGGCTTCTGTGGCACCCGAGGTCCACACGATTTCCCTGGGATCAGCATGAATGGCTGCGGCTACTTGCTCCCGCGCACGTTCTACTGCCTTTTCTGCACTCCAGCCATAGCTGTGGGACCGACTGGCGGGATTGCCGAAATTTTCCGTAAGATACGGCAACATGGCTTCTACCACCAAAGGATCTACCGGTGTTGTCGACTGGTAGTCCAGATAGATGGGTCGTTGCTCAGGAAGCACTATCCGATTCATACCAAAACCTCGCTTCATCCATGGGCTGGGCGCTGGGGGAGCCGAGCCTCGTTTGACCGTAAAGGGACAATCCCTGCCGCTTGCTGCTGTTCCTTGCGTCGATGCTCCAGCACTAGCTGGGCCAAGGTAATTCCATCAAGGAAACGGGTGATTTCCTGACCCAAGGCCTCCCAAAGATCGTGGGTCAGACATTGTTGCCCTTCTCCCTTGCAACAATGAACGGGATCACCGCCACACTGGGTGGTGCTGATGGGTTCATTGACCGCCTGAATGATGCTGGTAATGGGAATTGCCATCCCTGCTTCCCCCAGACGATATCCGCCACCGGGACCACGAACACTTGCCACCAAACCCTGACGCCGCAAACGACCAAAGAGCTGTTCAAGGTAGGCAACGGAAATCTGTTGCCGCCGTGAAATATCAGCCAAGGTAACCACCTCTTCGTCCTCATGGAGGGCGAGATCAAGCATGGCGGTAACTGCATATCTGCCTTTGGTCGTCAATTTCATCATCCGACTCCTTGGATTTAGGGATTATCCTACTATTCCTACTGAATTAGTCAACTATTATCTGCCGCAGTTCCGCCCTCTTCGGGACCGCACGCCGGAGTGTCCTGGATCCTGATCTCTTGGGTACCGGGCAGGATACGAGCCAACTGCTCACGGAGTTGGGCCAGCTCCTGGTCCTGGTGCTGCATGTGTGCAAGCATACACTCCATGGCCCTCGCCACGGGGTCTGGCATCTGCCCAGTCAACCCATAGGCATCGAAATGTCCTCCCTGGGCACCCTTGTTCACCACCCGCCCGGGAATCCCCACCACCGTAGCGCCAGCAGGAACGTCCTTGACCACCACCGCGTTGGAACCGATGCGGGCCCCCGCCCCGACCCGAATAGGTCCAAGCACCTTGGCACCGGCACCGACAATGACGTTGTCCTCCAGGGTGGGGTGCCGTTTTCCCGGCTTCCAGGAAGTACCGCCCAAGGTCACGCCATGATAGAGGGTGCAGTCATGACCGATTTCGGCCGTTTCGCCAATGACCACTCCCATGCCATGATCAATGAAGAAATTCTTGCCAATGCTTGCTCCCGGATGGATCTCAATACCCGTTGCCCAGCGTGCAATGCTCGATAGCAACCGTGCCAGCAAGCGGAAATGATGCTGCCAGAGCCAATGCGCCAGTCGGTATGCCAGCACTGCATGGACCCCTGGATAAGTCAGCAGAATCTCCAGACGATTGCGGGCTGCGGGGTCTCGGGCAGCAATGGAATCCAGGTAACTGCGCCACGTGTTAGCCACGGGCTTCCCCCTGTTGCCTGGTCGCCCAGCGCTGGATTTCCGTCAGCGTCCCCCGCAGGATATGGATTTCGTTGCTGCTGGCCTGGCAGCGATCATAAATGCGGCGCAAACGGCGCATCATCTGTTCACTGCGCTCTTCCTGAAGAAAGCCACTGGCCCGCAGTACCTCCTCCAACTGCCCATAGAATCCCTCGCGCTCGGCCGCGCTTGCCGGTGCGCTGGTCTCTTCTGGATCAGGCAACTGGGTAGGTCCACGACTGGCCATAAGAAGCTCATAGCACAAAATTTGCACCGCTTGGGCCAAATTGAGGGAGTGATAGAGGGAGCCAGTAGGAATTTGTACCAGGGTCTGGCAATGGTCCAGTTCCTCATTGCGAAGACCCGTGCGCTCCCGCCCAAAAAGCAAGGCGATCTCCTGCTCCTTGCCCCGTTGGAACATTTCTTGCGCTGCCTCCCGGGCCTCCAGCATCGGCCAGGCTATGTGCCGATCTCGGGCGCTGGTTCCATAAACCCAATGACAGTCAGCAATGGCAAGGGACAGGGAATCCACGACCTGGGCCCGGGCCAGCAGGTCCTCTGCCCCAGAGGCCAGGGCGCTGGCATCGGGATGGGGAAAGTGCGCCGGGCGGACCAGGGTCAAACGCATCAGACCCATGACCTTCATGGCCCTGGCAACGCTACCGATGTTGCCTGGATGGCTGGGTTCTACCAAAATGATCCGGATCCGCCCCAGGACATCCTCCCCGTGCGGCTTCCTTGGGTTTTCTTTATACTCCGTCACGTTCTCTACCCCTTACAGCCAAGGTCGTCATGCAACATCCCATACTGGTCACTGCCATTCGTGCCGCCCGCAAGGCAGGCGACATCATTAACCGCAACATCGATCGCGTCAACGAAATACGGGTGGGCGCCAAGGGTCCCCATGATTTTGTCACGGAAGTGGACCAAAAAGCGGAAGCGGCCATCGTTGAGATCATTCAACGTGCCTATCCCGAGCACGGTATCCTTGCCGAAGAGGGAACCCGAATTGCCGACCGGGAATATGAGTGGATCATCGATCCCCTGGATGGCACCACCAATTTCATTCACGGGGTGCCAAGCCTTGCCGTTTCCATTGGCGTTCGCCGCCAGCAACGACTGGAGCATGCGGTTATCTACGACCCCTTGCGCAATGAATTGTTCACGGCCAGCCGGGGCGCTGGCGCACACTGCAATGATCGACGGATTCGCGTCAGCAGTCGGCGGGACCTGGACGACAGCCTCATTGCCACGGGCTTTCCTTTTCGCGACTTTCACTACCTTGGGGAATACTTGCGCATCCTCCAGGAGTTGATGCAGAAAACTGCCGGTTTGCGCCGCGCCGGTTCGGCGGCCCTGGATCTTGCTTACGTGGCTGCCGGACGCTACGACGGGTTCTTTGAATACCATCTCAAAGCCTGGGACATTGCCGCCGGTGTTCTGCTCATTCAGGAGGCCGGGGGCCTGGCCACTGATTTTCATGGGGAACAGGGGTTTTTCGAATCCGGAAACATCGTTGCCGGAAATTTGCGCGTTCATGCCCAGCTCCTGCAGCAGATTCAAAAGGAAACTGCCAAGGCCGCGCCTGCGGGCTGAACCCCTCCCTTCCCTGCCGGTGCGCCTCGGAGATACTTACCCTTGGTGTCAGCCGGCAGCGATTTTTTGGCTCCCAACCCAGTGCCTGGCAAAGTGTTGGGCCACGCGACCACTGCGAGAGCCCCGTTGTAAGGCCCAACGCAAGGCTTCTTCCTGCCATGCAGAGCCCTTCCCCTTGCCACCCAGCAAGCGAATGTGTTGGGCAACAATGGATAGATACTGTTCCTGATCAAAGGGATAGAGACCCAACCACAAGCCGAAGCGCTCCGAGAGGCTGATCTTTTCTTCGTTGCTTTCGCCCGGAATGATTTCTCCCCCGCGCCGTTCCGTCTCCTCATTGTCGGCAAAATGGCGGGGCAAGAGGTGTCGGCGATTACTGGTAGCATACAGCAAGACGTTGGCGGGACGGGCTTCGATCCCTCCATCCAGCAGGGATTTCAGGGCTCGATAGGCGGGATCGTCAGCAGAGAACGAAAGATCATCGCAAAAGAGGACATAGCGGTAGCGCCCTCGGTCATCCACCTTGCGCAAGGCCGTGAGAATTTCGGGCAAATCCAGGATTCCCTGGTTTTCCACTTCCACCAAACGTAAACCCTGGGCAGCATAACGATGAAGCATCGCCTTGACCAAAGAAGATTTGCCTGTACCACGCCCACCCCAGAGCAGCACGTCATTGGCAGGCAAGCCCAGCACGAATTGCCGGGTATTCTGATCGAGCACCCCCTTGACATCGTCAATGCCCAAAAGAAAATCAGGATCTGGCAAATCGGGATGTTCAATCCCCTCCAAACGTCCGCCCAAGGGGAGATGGCGCCAGCGCGCCGCTTTTACCTTGGCAAAATCCACGGGCACGGGTACTTCCTCACCCAGGAGCCTGGCCAGGGCCAAAAACAATTCCTCTCGTTCCACTAGGCAAAATCTCCTTTCGATGCATACACTAGGGGTATCTACCCTACCGTCTTTAGACTGCTCATGAAACTGCTCATCGATTTCTTACCCATTATCCTGTTTTTTATTGCCTATAAAATCCACGGTATCTACTTCGCGACCGAAGTGCTCATTGTTGCCTCGATACTGCTCATGCTTTGGCAGTGGTGGCGGCAAGGACGGGTAGAAAGCATGACCTGGATTTCCACCCTGCTGGTCTTGCTCTTTGGGGGGCTCACCATTTACTTCCATAACGATACCTTCATCAAATGGAAACCCAGTATTCTGTACTTGCTCTTTGCAGGTGCCCTGCTCTGGACCCACTGGCGCGAGACACCCTTGTTGCAACGCGTCATGGGGGGGCAACTACCCGTCGCCTTACCCAACAGCTTTTGGCGCCGACTCAACCGCTATTGGATCGGCTTTTTCTTGTTCCTTGCAGCCTTGAACATTCTCGTAGCCTATAGTTTTCCCACCGCAATTTGGGTCGACTTCAAACTTTTTGGCATGTTGATCCTGACCGTGCTCTTTGTTATCTATCAGGCAATTCTTATTGGCCGTGCCCTTCCCGCCGAAGCCAATGACTCCGGAGATTCCGCCTAAGCTATGCTACACTAGCCCTATGCATCAACGAGGCAAGCATGTACTACTGTATCATTGGTATCGATAATCCAGATTCCCTGGCCAAGCGGAAGGAAGTACGCACCGAGCATCTTGCCCGACTCCATCAGTTACGGGCAGAGGGACGACTGCTCAGTGCCGGCCCCTTCCCGGCCATTGACCAGGAAGACCCAGGAGAACATGGCTTTACGGGTAGCCTAATCATTGCCCAATTCGACTCCCTGGCCCAGGCCCAGGAATGGGCGGCAGCAGAACCCTATCTGAGCCACGGGGTCTATGCCGATGTCAGTGTTCGTCCTTACAAAGTGGTATTTTGATGAGCAAGAGCGCCATAGAGTCTGCCATTATCCAGGGTCTTGCACCACTTTCGCTGGAAATCCGGGATCGCAGTCGGGCCCATGCAACTCATGAAGGTGCCGATGAGGGCGGCCATTATGAGTGCTACATCGTTTCTGCAGCCTTTGAAGGATTGCCTCCCCTGGCGCGGCACCGAATGGTTTACGAGCTGGTCAAGGAAGTGCCAAACATCCACGCCCTCTCCTTGCGGACACTCACCCCTGCCGAGGCAGCCAGTCAGCCCCCCAAGAGAGTAATCCATTCCAGCTAGCGCCACATCATGCAGCCTGCCAGCTTCGTTGAGCATTTTCGCGAATCCTCCCCCTACATTCATCGTTTTCGGGGACAAACCTTTGTGATCAATTTTGGTGGGGATGTCCTGGCCGATGGCCATTTTTGGGGAATCGCCCAGGATATTGCCTTACTCAACAGCCTGGGGATCAACCTGGTCTTGGTCCATGGTGCGGGTCCGCAGATTGACGCAGCACTGGCCCGGGCTGGCCTGCAATCGGAACGAATCAGGGGCCGACGCGTCACCACCGAAGCCATTATGGAGCATTTGCGCGAGGCCGTGGGTGGTGCTCGTTTGCAGGTGGAGGCCATGCTTTCCGAAGGCCGCATGGATTCACCCATGGCCCATGCGGGTTTGCAGGTCAGTAGTGGTAACTACATCATTGCCCAGCCCCTAGGGATTCTCGATGGGGTGGATTACCAATACACCGGAGAGGTGCGGCGCGTTGCTGCCGAGGCCATACAGCGTCATCTGGCAGCCGATGAAGTGGTATTGCTCTCCCCCATTGGCGTTTCTCCCACCGGAACCCTCTTCAATATCCGGGCCGAGGATATTGCCGTTGCCACCGCCATCGCCCTCCAAGCTGCCAAGTTGATCTTTTATGCAGACCATGGGGGCATCCTCAATTCTGCTGGGGTATTACTGCGACAATTGGTACTCTCCGAGCTGGTGTCCCTCCAGGAACACACCCTTCCCGAAGACCTTCGGGAACACTTGCATAGTGCCAGAAAGGTCCTCCAGGCTGGCGTGGAACGGGTACACATCATCCCTCGGCATCAAGATGGCGCGCTGCTTCTGGAGTTGTTCACCCGCGATGGACTGGGAACCATGATTTCCAGGGATCCCTTCGAACATCTGCGTCCGGCCCATCGCGCCGATATCCCTGGCATCATGGCCCTCATCCGCCCCCTGGAGGAGGCAGGCATTTTGGTACGGCGCAGTCGGGAACGGCTGGAGCGGGAAGTCGAACAATTTACGGTCATGGAACGGGACGGTAAGGTTATTGGCAGCGTAGCCCTCTATCCCTATGCCGAATACCGTATGGCAGAGATTGCCTGTCTTGCCGTAGACCAGGCCTACCGGGGCCAGGGTCGGGGGGAACAACTCCTGGACTATGCACTGGAGCAGGCCCGGCGGTTGGGTCTTGAGCAAGTATTCGTCCTCAGTACCCAGAGCAGTCACTGGTTCCTGGAACGGGGATTTCAGCAAGGAACACTCCAGGATCTCCCTATCCCCAAGCAGGAACTGTACAATTTCCAGCGAGCCAGCGCTGTCTTTCTGCGCAAACTGCGCTAGATCCCCGAATCAAGACTCCAAAACTGCACCCATGGCGGCATTGGTCACCAGCCTGCGATAGCGGCGCAGCCAGGGTGATTTCAGGGGCTTTTCCAAGGGTACCCAGTTGGCCCGTCGACGCTCCAGTTCCTCGTCGCTGACCTGCAAATGGATCTTGCCCGCCTCCAGGTCCAGTTCAATAATATCCCCTTCCTGGACCAAGGCAATGGGACCTCCTTCGGCTGCCTCAGGCGAAATATGCCCTATGCAGGCACCGTGGGTCGCTCCACTAAAGCGCCCATCGGTGATCAGTGCCACTTTGTCACCCAGGCCCATCCCCATGATATTGGCGGTGGGAGTAAGCATTTCCGGCATTCCCGGACCACCCTTGGGGCCTTCATACCGGATCACCACTACTTGTCCCGCTTCCACTTCCCCGGCAAGGATGCCTTCAGCCGCACTTTCCATACTCTCAAAGATCTTGGCCGGACCCGAGAAGACGCGCATTTCTTCCTTGACCGCACCGATCTTGACGATCCCCCCCAAGGGTGCCAGATTTCCGAATACCACCCGCAAGCCACCGGTGGGGGAAATGGGATTGTTGGCCAGTCGGATGATGTTACTGTCTCGAACCGCTGCCTTTTCCACGATCTCGCGCAGACTTTGGCCACTGACCGTGGGTTTGTCGAGGTGGAGCACGTTGGGGTTGCGTTTATGGACCTCATGCAGGATGGCCGGAATTCCGCCGGCCCGACCAATGTCCTCGATATGCACGGTCGACAGTGCCGGAGAAATTTTGGCCAGATAGGCCACTTGCATGGCCAGTTCATTGAGTCTGGAGAGGGGATAATCGACACCCGACTCCCGGGCAATGGCCAGGGTATGCAATACGGTGTTGGTGGAACCGCCCATGGCCATATCAAGGATAAAGGCATTATCGATGGCCTCGTAGTCCACCAACTGACGCATGGTAGGTCCACCGGCCTGCACGAGCACCATGATTCGTTCTGCCGCCTGGCGGACCAGGTCCCGTCGGGCCTTGGCGGTGGCCAGCACGGTGCCATTACCAGGCAGGGCAATGCCTAATACTTCCATGAGACAGTTCATGCTATTGGCGGTAAACATCCCCGAACAGGAACCGCAGGTGGGACAGGCCTTGTCTTCGATTTCTTTGAGTCTGGCTTCGGTGATCTGCCCGCGTTTGAACTGCCCGACAGCCTCAAAGGCGGTTACCAGATCCACCACCGTACCGTCGGCAAGTTTGCCTGCTTCCATGGGCCCACCCGAGACAAATACCGTCGGGATATCGCAACGCAAAGCCCCCATGATCATGCCCGGGACGATCTTGTCACAATTGGGAATACATACCAGCCCATCAAGATGGTGGGCCTGCACCACCGTTTCGATGGAATCAGCAATAATCTCCCGACTGGGGAGAGAATAGCGCATGCCATCGTGACCCATGATAATCCCATCATCTACGCCAATGGTGTTGAACTCAAAAGGGATCCCGCCAGCCGCCCGAATGGCTTCCTTGACGATGCGTCCAAACTCCTGCAAATGAACATGGCCGGGGATGATGTCAATATACGAATTGGCAACACCAATGAAGGGCTTGTTCATGTCGGCATCGGTTAGGCCGCAGGCCTTGAGCAGGGAGCGATGGGGAGCCCGTTCAAAGCCCTTTTTGATCATGTCGGAACGCATCTCACACCTCGATGAATGGAGCCCCACCAGGGGGAATGACTGGACAAAAGACCCAAGAAGTATAGGGCGCAGGGATAGCCTGGGCCAAGCAAAAACCATCGTGGCCGGGACTTTACTAGCGCCGGGCAACTCCACTCGTGCGGGCTGCGGCAGCCACCGCCGCCGCTACCCACTCCCGTAATCGCGGATCCAATGGCTTGGGGATAATGTATTCGCGACCAAAAGTTATACTCCCTGGGGGCAAGCCATAGGCAGCACAAACTTCGACAGGGACAGGCTCCCTCGCCAAAGCCGCAAGGGCCTGCACCGCCGCCGCCATCATTTCGCGATTGATGGTCCGGGCCAGGACATCCAAAGCGCCACGGAACAAAAAGGGAAAACCCAGCACATTGTTGACCTGATTGGGAAAATCCGAGCGCCCTGTCGCCAGAATCGCATCGGGACGACTGGCACGAACGATTTCCGGGTCAATTTCCGGATCCGGGTTGGCCAGGGAAAAGATCACCGGCATTGGAGCAAGACTTGCAAGCAATTCGGCCGGGATGGCGCCCCGTACCGATACTCCAATGAGGACATCTGCATCGGCAATCATCTCGCGTAGGGTCCAGTGGCTGGGCGCTTTGGCAAACGGGCGATGCCAGGGGCTCAAATCCTGCCGATCTTCCCGGAGCACTCCGTGGACATCGCTCAGGTAGCAGCTCCCAACCCCCAAATGGGTGAGCATGTGCGCAATGGCCAGACCAGCGGCACCAGCGCCTACAATGGCAACTTTGCACTGTGATAACTGTTTCTGCTGCAAGGCCAAGGCATTTTCCAGGGCCGCCGCCACAATGACGGCCGTGCCGTGCTGATCGTCATGGAAAACCGGAATATCCAATCGCTCCTGCAGCGCAGATTCGATTGCAAAACAATCGGGGGCAGCGATATCCTCCAGGTTGATCCCACCAAAGCCTGGAGCGATGGCGGCAATTATATCGATGAAGTGATCGGCATCCCGTGCTTCTACCTCGATATCGAAGGCATCGATATCCGCAAAGCGCTTGAAAAGAACCGCCTTACCCTCCATGACCGGCTTACCTGCCAGGGGGCCCACCTTACCCAAACCCAGCACCGCTGTACCATTGGTAATTACTGCAACCAGATTGCCTTTGGCGGTATATTCGTATGCCTTATCCGGATCCGCGGCAATTTCGCGGACCGGCTCGGCCACCCCAGGGGTATATGCCAAGGAAAGATCTGCCTGGGTGGCGCAAGCTTTGCTTGGGTAAACGGCAATCTTGCCGACAGGGGGTGCAGCATGATACGCCAGTGCCCGATCCCGCAAGCTTTCTTGGGTCACGGAGGCTTACTTGCTGTAGCGCTTGCGGAATTTCTCGACCTGACCGGTCGCTGAAACCGTGCGTTGCTTTCCCGTGTAGAAGGGATGACACTCAGAACACAGATCCAGATGCAATTCACGATTGGCCGTGGAGCGGGTCTGGAAGGTATTTCCACAACTGCACGTTACGGTTACGAGCTCGTATTTGGGATGGATGTCAGGTTTCATGACGCGTTCTCGACAATTTGGGAAAGTGGCGGATTATAAGCATCCGCAACAGCTAGGTCCAGCCTTCAACGATTCATGGAATCAAAGAATTCCGCGTTGTTTTTGGTAGAGCGCACCTTGTCCAGCAAAAATTCCATGGACTCCACTGGATCCATGGGTGCCAGCAATTTCCGCAACACCCACAGTTTGTTGAGGAGATCCTGGGCAATCAACAGCTCTTCCCGACGAGTGCCCGACTTGTTGAGGTTGATGGCAGGATAGGTCCGTTTTTCTGCCAGGCGCCGATCCAGATGGACTTCCATGTTGCCGGTGCCTTTGAATTCTTCAAAAATCACCTCGTCCATCTTAGACCCGGTCTCTACCAGGGCCGTAGCAATGATGGTCAAACTTCCCCCCTCCTCAATGTTCCGGGCAGCACCAAAGAACCGCTTCGGCTTTTGCAGGGCATTGGCATCCACACCACCGGTCAGCACCTTGCCGGAAGATGGCACGACGGTATTGTAAGCCCGCGCCAGGCGGGTAATGGAATCCAGGAGAATCACCACATCGTGCTTGTGCTCCACCAGGCGTTTGGCCTTCTCCAGCACGATTTCCGCCACCTGCACATGACGAGTTGCCGGCTCGTCAAAGGTAGAGGAAATTACTTCCCCTTTGACCGAACGCTGCATCTCGGTCACCTCTTCCGGCCGCTCATCGATGAGCAGGACGATCAGATAGCACTCTGGATGATTGCTGGTAATGGCATGGGCAATTTGCTGCAACAGGACGGTCTTGCCGGTTTTGGGCGGGGCCACGATGAGTCCCCGCTGGCCCTTACCCACCGGCGAAATCATATCGATGATTCGCGGTGCCAGTTCACCATACAGGACGTTGTCAGACTCCAGATGGAGTACCTCGTCTGGGAAAAGCGGAGTTAGATCATCGAAATTGACTTTGTTTCTGGTAGCCTCGGGATCCTCAAAGTTGATACTCTCCACTTTAAGTAGCGCAAAGTAGCGCTCCCCGTCCTTGGGCTGACGAATCTGACCGGCAACGGTATCACCTGTTTGCAGATTGAATCGACGAACCTGGGAAGGCGATACATAAATGTCATCTGGTCCTGCCATGTACGACCCTGAGGCCGCGCGCAAAAAACCAAAACCATCCTGCAAGACCTCCAGCACACCATCCCCATAAATGGCATTGCCGTTACGGGCATGGGCCTTGAGAATATTGAAGATGAGCTCCTGTTTTTTCTGTCGGGATGCGCCCTCAATACCCAATTCCTGACAGATCTGGGCCAATTCCGTAGCAGATTTTCGCTTCAGCTCACTCAGATTGACCGACGGGGCTCCGGGAGGAGGACAGAATGCCTCTTCTTCTTCAAGCAAAAGGTCTTCATTGGGAAAGGACTTGGGCGAGCGCTGGGGTTTACGGCGAGGTCTTGGGGTATTCAAAGTTGACTGTCCAAAAATGCAGTGAGTTGGGCTTTACTCAGGGCTCCTACCTTGCTGGCTTCCAACTTGCCACCCTTGAAGAGGAGCAAGGTAGGAATACCCCGAATACCATATTGAGGGGGGGTGTTGGGATTTTCGTCGATGTTGAATTTCGCCACGATCAGACGATCGGCATAATCCTTGGCAACCTCTTCCAGGATGGGAGCAATCATTTTGCATGGACCGCACCATTCAGCCCAGAAATCTACCAAGACAGGCTTATCGGCCTGCAGCACATCGGCTTCAAAACTTTCATCGGTTACATGGTGGATAGTGTCGCTCATTGGGAGAAATCTCCTCTGGAGGAAAGTAACATGAGAGAATGTACAAGAAATGAATTTTGAAGGAATCTAGAATGTACCTGAGAAGAGCTTATACCCTGGTTATGTTAGCAATCAACAAATGACTTTCCGAAGTGGCGGAGAGAGAGGGATTCGAACCCTCGATGGAGTGTTTAGCCCCATACTCCCTTAGCAGGGGAGCGCCTTCAGCCTCTCGGCCATCTCTCCATGCGCGGGAGTGTACCCCGAGCCATGGAGTTCGTCAAAAGAAAATCCATCCGTACATCTGGAGACATGGCTGGCGATGCCTTACAATGATTTGGTAACGCGCCCATAGCTCAACCGGATAGAGCAACGGCCTTCTAAGCCGTAGGTTGGGGGTTCGATTCCCTCTGGGTGCGCCATGTTATGATCACCTCGCCGATCGTTCCCAATGGGTTTTTCTTCGGTGTAGCAAGAGTAAGCTAGTGACCGAACAGGTTTGCCCCTGAAAAAACTTTGCTCATGCCAAGCCCCAGCCATGCACCCTGGCATGAAGGGCAGCATAGCATTCGGGATCAATCACCGTACCCACTTCATTTTGGATAATAGTCAGAGCCTTTGCCAATGGCATGGCCTCGCGATAGGGTCTTGCAGCAGTAATGGCATCGAAGAAATCAGCAAGAGTCACAATTCGGGTATCAAGAGAAATCTGCTCGGCATGGAGGGAGTTAGGATAGCCACTTCCATCCAGACGCTCGTGATGGGCACCCGCCATTTTAGCAATGGTATGTAACCCTGGAATCCGGGACAAGACCTCCTCGGTGTAGACAGGGTGTAGGCGAATGGCTGCCCACTCCTCTTCATCCAGTTTTCCTGGTTTATCCAGAATATGATTACTGACCCCCAATTTTCCAAGGTCATGGAGCAACGCCGCACGCCGCAAGGAACGACGACGACCCTCCGAAAATCCCAACTCCTGAGCCACTTCATCGGCATAGAAGCGTACCCGCTGGCTATGGTTATGGGTATAAGGGCTCTTGATATCGACAATGCTGGCAAAAACCTCGGCCATTTGATCCAGGAGATCCTCGGTCAGCACTTTTCGTTGCGCAATCGGCTCCAAGGACAGGACTCTGGCTTCCAACCCCTCCTCTTGCAGTCCTTCCCAAAATTTATCCTGCACCGCCAGCTTTTCCACAACCCTAACCAAAGCAGGATCAAACCAGGTGCCCCGCCGTTTTTTTACCTCCTGCAATGCCGCGTGGCGACCACCCGTTTGGTGAAAAACATCCATCACTTGGGCAAGGAGCGCAATGCGTGAGTACAAAGGAATACTTTCTCCCTGCAAGCCCTCAGGGCGACCTTTTCCGTTCCACTGCTCATCCAGACAATGGATGGCCATGGCAACGTTGTCACTCATCCCTAGCTGCTTGGCAATCTGGGCCCCACGCTGGCATCGGGTTTGTACCAATTCCGTAGCCAGCTTATCCCCATTTCTACCCAGGTATAAAATACGTGCCAGTCGGTTGCGCAGCGTGTCCTGGGGGGCGCTTTCCCGAAAAACGAAGCGAGCCAGTTGTAGGAAATTCTGATTATCTACCAGCTTGTAATCGTGTTTTACCAGTCTTTCGTCATTGCCATACAACTCCCACAAGCGCGCGGCATTGCTACTGCATCCAGCATCCTTCAGTAACAGCGAGTACAGCAGCTCCGTTTGCTGCTCCTCCTCGAGGCCCAGGGACAGCCCAATTTGCATACCCATCCAGGCACAACGCAAGGAATGGCCAGGGGGCTGTCCTTCGGTTAGATCCAGGGCAAAACTTACAGCAGCAATGACTGCCCCTTGGTGGATGGTGGACTCTGCATGGGGTTCAGAGGAGGGTGTGGAGGAACTGGAAAGCATGCCAAGCGTCTCCGTGATGCGTTAACCTTGATTCTCATCTCCCGATGGAATCAGGCAAGGGCAGGGCGCGAGCGAATCGGTACAATCTCCTTCCCAAAAGGTGCCAGGGCAAGGGCTGCCAGTTTTATGTTCTGGACCGCAAAGGGAATGCCGATGATGGTGATTGCGCACAGCAACGCACTGATCAGGTGACCCAGAGCAAGCCACCATCCGCACAACAGGATCCAGATGATATTGCCCAGGAGGCTGAGGGTCTTGCCGGCCGCGCCGGATGGCTTGTCGACAATTTCCCGACCAAAGGGCCAGAAGGAAAAGGTGCCAATGCGGAAGGCAGCGATGGCCCACGGGATACCGATGATGGTGATGGCAGATAGAATCCCTGCAATCCACCAACCAAGTCCCATTAGTAGCCCCCCAAAGAGAAACCAGATAATGTTGCCCAGCAAACGCATGTTGTTTCCTCCTGTTGCGTGGTACAGCCCAATATTCTAGGAGAATAAAAGTGGCGCGCCCAGAGCAGGCATTCACCATCTGGTCGTTTTCAATCCCCAGTCATCTCCGAGATCCGATACCGTACGGCTCTTGGCGTCATCCCATAGAGGGACGCCACCGCCTCGATAGGCTGGCCAGCCAGCAGTAGCGCCGCGAATGCCCTTTCCTTTCCCCGAGGACTTTCGATGGCACGATTTGCGTCACACCTGGGCATCCTGGCATGTGTAGGCGGGTACATCACTGTCGAAATTACAGGAAATGGGAGGTTGGAAATCGATTGAGATGGTGCGGGGCTATGCGCATTTGGCACCGGAGCATTTGGCGGTCGAGGTTGCCAATATCGAAGTTTACTTCAGGGGATGAATGGTACAAATATGGTTCAGGCAACACCATGGATTATATCAAAAATCCTAA
>JAEPKX010000038.1 GCA_021375695.1 Candidatus Igneacidithiobacillus taupoensis
AGGAGACTTTATGAACGGCATAGAAAACGATCTCGACAGAAAAACCAATAGCCTGCTAAGCCTGTTGACACCCAAGCCCCGCGTCCGAAGCATCGCCGGCGCGAACTATGGCACTCCCTACCAGTCCGGTGAGACACCCTTGGGCGAAACCATGGAGCACGGTGAGTAACCCACCAGTCTGCGGAAAACCCCCCGGTGGCACCCGGAGATCCAAGCCCTATCCTTCCTGCCCGACGAAAACGGTATCCAAGTCCCCATCATGCTCAGGCGTACCCAACGGGATACCACCATGGGAAAGCTTCGTCCATGGTCCAGGAAATAGGCAAGAAAAGGGGAGGAACCGGCGAAAGCGGGACCGGCAACAGCTTCACTGGAGGCCGTTGCCAACTATTTGTTCTATAACAGTCGTTTGTTGGCGGAGTTTAGGTTTTTCGAGGTGCCCAGTAGTTCATTTGCGGCCCAGGGACTTGTAAACCGCATCGTCATTGCGCTTGCCAATGAGCAGGATACGAAGCAGTTCCTCCGAAAAATCGTAGACAATGCGGTATTCACCGATATCGACACGGCGATAGGGATAGCCTTTCAGTTGCCTGGAATCCAGTGGCTCCGGCTGGCGAAGGAGATCCAGCATCGTACTGGCCACCTGCTTGTATGGTTTGGGCGGTAAGGTGTCGAGAAAGCGGAATGCGTCTCTCGACATCTCAAGATGACGCATCAAGCTTTTCCTGCAAACGCGCCATCACTTCCTCCTGCCCGACCATCCCACCCTCCAGGGCGGCCCGTGCCCGTTCCCCCCACCAGGCATCTTCCGCTTCCTGGAGACGTTGATATTCCTCATAGGAAAGTACGACTGCCGCCGGTTTTCCCCGACGCTCCAACAAAACCGGAGCATTGCGGAGGTTCGCCAGATAGTCGCCGATCCGGTTGCGGAAATCCGAAAGACTGGTATGTAACATGATCTACCTCACGAAATGTACAAAACATGCCAATTGTACATTTAGTTCCGGTTCCACGCTAATCCCCCAAATCCGAACTGCCCGCCGGAGGCCGGGTTGGTCTTTCCCATGAGCGCGGTTCCGAAGCCAGTCGTGAGCGGCTTGGCCTAGTTTCTTTCTTGCGTTCCGTGCAAATAGCCCAGCTAATACACCTCCCTACGTTCCCGCGCAGCTACCATACGACTGCACAACGACTTCGCCGCTCTCGTTATGATGGACAACGAAAGTTATCCGGTCGGGGATTAAGCCTGTTTAGCGATCCTGCCTTGTTGCTGTGCGCTTTCAAGCAAAGCATAATTGCTGCCTGCAGAGAGGAAATCGATATGGCAGAAGATAATCTGGTACTAGAGCAACTCAGAAAGATTCGTGCGGAGCTGGACGCGGCCCGTGAGCGGGATCACGAAATCCTGGCCCGTCTTGGTAGCATAGAGTCAGGAGTTGCGCGGATCGCCAAAAATGAAGCTGCCAATTACGAGGAGATCATTCAAGATCGGCATGCTCTTGATCACATCCGTGCCCGATTGGACCGGATTGAGAAAAGACTGGAATTGACGGACTGATCAATCATCAGCGACTCACGCACCGCTTCCTCAGGCAGCCATTCCAGGCATGCGATCCGTTGCAGAAATTCCGGGATAGATCCCCGGAAATCTTATACGGCAATTTCACCTTCCCTACGCCTATAGCTCGGATTTCCAGCGGATGGATCGGCGCTCCAGAGCGCTCGGCGATCCAGCTCGCCCCTGGATATTCCTTGCCTGTTGCGATACCGCCTTCGGGGAAGAGGCACACCCACCCACCGTCCTGCAAGTAACGTAACATCTCCCGAAGGCCTCGCCTTGATCCCGGCGCCATGGGCACCATCCGGCAATCAGTGAGGCGACCGATGGCCAGCAGGATCTTTCGCCAGGGTTCCCTGGTGGAAAATTCCGGATCCACCCCGAAGAGCATGGGCTTCGGGGTGAGAAAGGCCAAGGCTGGGCCATCCAGATAGCCCTGATGATTCGGGGTAATGATGGCCGGTTGATCCACCCTGGGCCAGAGGCTCACGGCTACTCTCCCGTCAGGCTTTCGGCAGCCTCGATGACGCCCCGTTCGGCCTCGATGGCATCCCCCTTGGCCCGCTCCTTCTCGACCAGGGCAATGATCTTGTTGACCTGGCCGGCCTTGATCCCCAGATGCTCGGCGACGGCCTTGATATCCTCCTTGATCTGCGTTTGCATCGAGGCGATGCCCTCGCGGCGGTTGATGATGTCGTTGATAGCCTCGCGGGCCTTGTGGTCCAGTTGCATGGTTTTTCTCCTCAGATTTTCCGTGAAGTGGATGATTTGCCCGTTTTCTGTTGGGCGCGGGCTTCCCATTCCTTTCCCAATTTTCCATTGTCATCCCACCAGAGCCCGTGGCCCTTGGGACACTGGAAGTACCCATGTCCCCTGGCGGTGGTGAACCTCCCCGTGGTGGCTTTGCACCTGGGGCATGCCGGACCCTCGGCCTCTGCCTGTGGCGCGGGACGATCCTCCCCGATGCGCGCGCCCGCCGTACCATCCGTTTTTTGGACAAAAGCGGCACCACAGGCAGTATTACTGCAAGTAAGGAAGGGGTTTCCTTTCTTGCTGGTTCTGGGTACCAGCGCGCTTTGGCAAAGGGGGCAGAGGATACCCGATGGCTTCGGTGCCAGGCCACCCAGATCCGCTTCCAGGATTTTCCGGGTGATCACCTGGACCGCCTCCACCTGTCTGGCCATGAATTGGGAGGGCACCAATCGTCCAGAGGCAATATCCGCCAGCCCATCTTCCCAGATTGCCGTGAGTCCCGGATCTACGATGGATGGTGCCGCCACCCTCATGGTCTGGATAAGCTGCATGCCTTTCTTCGTGGGACGGAGAGTCTTCTGCCGGCGCTCCACGTACTCGCGTGCGATCAGCGTCTCGATGATACCCGCCCGGGTTGCCTCCGTACCAAGGCCCGAAGTTTCCCGCAGTCTGGCCTTGCGTTTCGGATCTTCCACAAGGGTGTGGATTCTGGTCATCGCTGTGATCAGCGTGCCGTCGGTAAAGGGTTTGGGCGGCTGGGTGCGCCGTGCCACGACCTCGCCCCGTTCGCAGACCCGCTCCTCCCCCTTGTCAAGGATCGGCAAGGCACCGCTGGTATCCTGCTCATCCGTACCCTTGCCGTTTTTCTCTTCTTCCCCTTTTCCCTCGTCCCCCAGGCGGGTCCAGCCCGGGTCGGTGATGACCCTGGACTTGGCAACGAAGGTTTCCCCGACAATCCCGAAAGTGGCCTCCCGCTCCTCGAAACGCTCTGGCGGGAAAAAGAGGCGGGCATAGGACTCCCGCACCAGTCCGAAGATCTGGCAGGCCTCCCGGCTTGCGCTCCCCGGCAGCGGCTGGCCGGTGGGAATGATGCCGTGATGGGCTTCCACCCTGGCGGTATTCCATGCCCCGTGCCGGATGGCAGGATCGGCACCCTCGATGCCCAGGGCTTGGAGGATCCGTGCCGCATCCCCGTGCTGCTCCATGGGGAGATAGGAACAGTCCGTCCGCGGATAGGTGGTGACGCCGGCCTCATAGAGTTCCTGGGCTGCTGCCAGGGTCTTCGCCGCCGACATGCCAAAGCGGCTGCTTGCGGTCTTCTGCAGGGTAGAAAGGGAATAGGGCAGGGGCGCTTCCCGCTTGCCCTCTTTCCTGGTGAAGGCGGTGACCTTGGCGGGCTGTCCTGAGATGCGCTGAACCAGGTCCTCTGCGATCTCCGAATGCAGCAGCCGGTTTTCCTCGTCGATGCCTTCCTGGTCCTTGCCCATCCGCCACCAGGCCTTGATACCTTCCCGGATATGGGCTGCCACCAGATAGTAATCCCGGGGCTGGAAGTTCTTCATCTCTTCTTCCCGCTTCACCAGCAGTGCCAAGGTCGGGGTTTGCACCCGGCCGATGGACCATTGCCCGGATCCGCCTTTGGCCTGGATATTCCTGGCCAGGGCGATGCTCGCGTTCATACCCACCATCCAGTCTGCTTGGGAGCGGCATTCTGCCGATGCCGAGATGGCCTGCATCGAAGCGTTATCCTTTAAGGCCGCCAGCGCCTTCTTCACCGATTCGGGGTCCATGGCCGAGAGCCACAGACGCTTGGTGGGACCTTTCCATCCCAGGTAGTGCAGAACCTCATCCACCAGGAGCTGACCTTCCCGGTCGGGGTCTCCGGCATGCACTACCTCGTCGGCGGTTTTGAGCAGTCCGGCAATGACCCGGATCTGCCTGGCGGCATCAGCGTCCCGGGGCCGCAGCTTCCAGCTTTGCGGGAGAATGGGAAGGTGGCTTGCATCCACTCTGGCACGTTCTCCAGCCTTGCCGGCGATGACTTCCTCTGGTGTCCATAAGGACAGAAGGTGACCACGGCACCAGGTTACCTGAGCCTTCCCAACGGCGAGGAATCCATCCCTTTTTTCTGCATTTCCCAAGGTCTGGGCAATGGCCCGTGCTACCGAAGGCTTTTCCGCAATGAACAAGCGCATGGTGGTTTCCTCTAGTGTTTTGCCAGTCGGGCTGGGATGTAGAAGCATTTGCCATCTATCCACAGCTCCACGTCCCGACCCAGGTGCATGGCCAGTTGCCGGGCTGCCTGCCGGACCGGTAGCGTCCATTCCCTGGGAACATCTTCAATCCGCAGAGTGACCCGCGGGGACGCTGTCACCTCTCGCTGGCTCATCGGAATCTCTCCCTGATCCTGGCCCAAACTAGGACTGCCCCGATCACCACTACAACGATCAGAATCACCATGGCTATTCCCAGGTGATGAAACACCTTGAAGATGAGGCCGTAGATCAGGCCGTGGATAATGGCGGACAGGATCATGTGTCCGATGTCATGAACAAGACTGTAGTGATGGCTATACACAGCTATGGTCCTCCTGGTGAATATCGACGTTAGCGGAAGGTGCTTGTCACCGATCCAGGCTGGTCCCATGGGTAGGTTCGCAGGCCTGTTCCAAGGATTCCTGGGGTGCCCTGCCTGCCTGCAGATCTTCGTTCCAGTCCTTCCCTTTGGGCACTGCCTCGGTGATGGTTATTTGCCCGGCATTCTTTTCCTGCCAGCCCGTCAGCAGTTCCGTGATCTCTTTGGTTTTCTGTTGGCCGGCAAGGTCATTGTCCAGGGCCAGAATGACCTCCTGCGGCCGCTGGCGATCCAGGAGGGCAAGTAGCGCCTTTTCCGTCTCTTTTCCCCATCCACCCCCGGTCGAGAGATATAAATGTTGCCGTGGCAGGCCATCCATTTGCGCCTTGGAAAGGGCATCGATGCTGGCCTCGCAGATATGCAGGGCCTGGATAGGTAGTTGCTTGTCACGCTCCTGGTGAGCGAACACGGCGATACCTTTGCCACCAGCGAATCCGGAGAATGACTTTCCATTGCGCCCCGGTCCCTTGCGCTCCCAGCCTGACAGGGCGAAGGCCTCGGTGACGTCATCAAAGCGCACATGGGCAAAGGCAATATTCTCATGGCCATGGATGGTCTCGGTGCGCATGGCCCGGCCGTATACTTCCAGGGTATGGGGCTCCAATCCCCGGGACAGGAGATAATCCCTGGCTTTGCCGGAAACTGGGGGTAGCTCTCGCCATTGCTCCCGCGCCTGCCGGGTTTTTTCCTTTTCCTGCTCACCCGCAATACCCGGTGATGCCACTGATATGGCAGGAGACCAGAGCCCTTTACCGTCGGAGTAAGAGCGCAGCAAAGCCCGGGCTTTGCCCAAATTTGGTTCCACATGGTGGATCATGAAGTTGACCACAGTGCCGTTATCCTGTCGGTCCAGGGGATTGAAATACACCCAACGACCCTCCTTTTGTCCGACGATGAGCACCTCCGATCCGCAGCGATATTTCATGGCATTGCGGCTACTTTCTGATCGATCCAGTACCCAACCCTGATCTTCCATCACCTGGGGAAGAGGGATGTCGCGAACGAATCGTTGCAGCTCCTCTCGCGCAGCCCGCCGGTTTGCCTGCCCGATCTGCAGGTCCATTTGCTGTTGTCGCTGCGGAAGGTCAGCCGATTGGAGTTCCGGACGCAGAGCGATCCTGACCTCCCCGAGCGTCAGCCCTTCCTTTTGCAGGAAGTTGATGATGGTACCCTTGTCCTCAGGATTGGCCGGATTCCGATACAACCAGGTACCCCCGCGTTGGTTGAGATGCAGCAGGCGGCCTGAGGGATGCAGCATTTCGTAATGGGAGGGCGGTTTGCTGCCCTCCTGTGGTGCAAAGCCATGAGAAAGGAGGAAAGCAGGGAAGGGGATATCCCGGGTAAAGCGGGTCAGCTCGGCGCTGTCGTGGCGGGGTGCAGTCTTGGTGTCCATGGAACCCTCCAGGAGGAGATTGGTTCCAGGGAATCGGCCGATAAGGAAAGAAAAACGTTTCTACAATGAAAAAAAGGGCATTGATTCCAAAAGGATAATTATTTGGCTGACATGCCGTTTTGTAGAAGCATGTATCATATAAAATGAATACAAAACAATAGCATAGAACCTTATTCTTGATTAGAACGGGGTTCAGGTGGTCGGAGGTTCAAATCCTCTCGCCCCGACCAACATAAACAAACCTTTCCGTTACCCACGCCTTACCCACGCCTAATGAATCTTTGGATCGATTGGGGTATACGCAAAAATCCCGTATGGATGCGAGTAGTGTAGCAGTAGTAGGGCCTGCTCCATTGAATTGGATAGTCCAAGACGAGTGCCAGCGTCCTGTCCCAATGATCCCGCCAATAGCGTAGTGAGGGCAAAGCTCCGCAATTCCGTCCAAGGAGCTTTTTCTGTTGGTTTTGGTAAGTAGCGGACCGCAAAGTTGCCAGGTTTCAGCTTGGCCAGTTGGGCTGCTTTCTCTATAGCCAAGTTCATTCCCCCCAGCCCATTGACCAAGCCGAGCTTGTAGGCATCGGCCCCACTCCAGGCCCGCCCTTGGGAAACCTGCTCCGCCTGCTTCATGGAAAGTCCGCGGGATTGGGCTACGAGTCGCACAAAATGCTGGTAGATATGGTTGACCACTGCTTGAAAGGCCTGTTTTTCCGCAGTGCCGAGGGGCGCATAGGGGGAAAGGGCGGGGCTGCCGGGGACGCTGCTCACCCCCGAGTAGCCGATATCCAACTTGTGAAGCAGTCCGGAGGCATCGGGAAAGAGGACAAAGACACCAATATCTGCGGCAATGGTGGTGGGTTCTGCGTAGATTTGGTCAGCAGCCGTCGAAAGCCAATAGGCACCCGATGCTCCCAGCGTTCCCATGCTGACCACCACCGGTTTGCCCGCCTGGCGCAGACGCAAAATGGCTTTGCGAATGTCATTGGCGGCGTTGACGTCGCCGCCGGGGCTGTCAACTTGCAGAATGACCGCTTTGACATGGGGGTCCTTGCGCAGCTGATCCAGTTGGTGCACGGTCGGACCGGCAGCTACGACCCCCTGTTTTTCCAGATTTCCTGGTACCAACATGCCATCGATGGGGACCACAGCAATTGCTGCGGCACGGGTATGATGGGAGGGTATTATGCTGCGAAGGTAGCTGTGGTAGGTGACTTTGGCGAGATGCTCTGGTTTTTCCTTCATAGCCTGGGCAACGGCCTTGCGAAAATCCGAAAGATCGCCAATCTGGGTAATGAGCTTTTGGTCCAGGGCAAGTTTTGCTGCATTGCCCTGGGATTGTTGCAGCAGACCGGGTAAGGTGGAAACATATTGTTCAATGGAGCTTTTTGCTATTCCGCGACCTTCATGGATGGCTTCCAGGTAACTTTGCCACCAGGTGGCAAGCCAGGCATGGGTTTCTTCGGCAGCAGCTGCAGACATATCGTCGCGTGTGAAGGGTTCAACGGCGGATTTGTATTTTCCCTGACGAAAGGCATAGACAGTAATGCCCAATTTTTGCAAAAGACCATGGAAATACAGCCCCCGCTGGGAAAAGGGTTGGAGCAAGGCCATCCCTAATTCTGGGAGAAAAATATGATTGGCCTGTGCGGCCAGGAGATAATTAGCGTTGGAGTAATTGGGTGCGTAGGCGTAGATTTGTTTTCCAGTGGCGCGAAAATGTTGCAGGGCATGGGCAACGGGTAACAACTGGGTAATACTGCCGCCGCCAAAATCCTGAAGATCCAAGGCCAGGATTTGGATGTGGGGGTCAGACGCCGCATGATTGATCACTTCGACCAGATGGCGAAGCAGAATCTGTCGGGAGACACCTGGTTGGATCTGCTCCAGAACTTTATCCTGCCAAGAATTACTTTTGCTGTAGACCAATGAACCCTGGGGTTGTAACCACAGTACCGCATGCTCCGGAATCGGTCGGATGGGGCGAAAAAAATGAGCTGCCAAAGCAACGATGATGGCGATGAGTACAACCAGGGTCAGCAAATTGAGGACGGTAAGTCGAACCCAGTGCAGGAAACGACCAAGCCAAAGGAAAGGACGGAACATGCGAGCCATAGAGACCTCCGGTTCTGACCCATTGGACAGGAGCTTCTTACCATACCGGATCACGCCAGAAAAATCAGCCTGGGGTAGTTGGCCGTCATGGCTTATGCTTTTCTAGTGGCATCCCCAAGAGATGATCATGGCGCAGTTCAGAAGAATTCCCAAAAATTTTTCCTACGCATCGGTGCAAGCACCGTTTGGTAGCATATTTTTTGCCCATGGTGAGGGTTTCTTGTTTCTCCTGGCAGAAAACAAAAAAGACCTGCTGTCTTCTTGTCGAAGGATGTATGGCACTGTGCCAATGGTCAGTGCTGTCGAGGGCGAGCATGTCGGTCGTACGATCCTCGCGGCGGTAGAAGGAAAAAGCCGTGATCGAAGTATTCTCTACTTGCCCAGGCTGACGGATTTTCAACGACGCGTCTTGCAGAAACTCGGCGAGATTCCCCGTGGGGAAGTCCGCAGTTATCGTTGGCTGGCCGCGGCAGTTGGACGCAGCGCTGCTGTTCGGGCCGTAGGCAATGTATTGGCCTGGAATCCTTTTCCCTTTCTTCTTCCTTGCCACCGGGTCATCCTTGCCGATGGTCGGCTTGGGCGGTATTCCGCTGGGGGAAGTGCTTCCAAAGCCAGAATCCTGGCCTTTGAAGGGGTTCTCGTGCAGCAACAAGGGGTGTCTGGGGACTGGCGCATAAGCAAAAACAACGTCCCCCTAGGCGTTCTCTAGTGCATCCCCGGCATCCCTGGGATCATGGGCATGGTCCGCAGATAGAGCTGCGAGAACATCCACCAGGTCAGACCAATGGTGATGACAAAAAGGGGAATGAACATCACCAGGGCCACGGTATTCCAGATATTGTGCTCAGAGATATCGATGTGCAGCAAAAAATACACCTGGGCAATGACGGCAAAGCCGGCACAGCCCATGATGGCGAGCAGCAGCCCAAAGGGTGCCAATGCCTGTGCGCTCACCAGCCAGGTTGCGGCAAACATCAAGAGCGAAGCGATCACAAAACCGGTCAGATAATTTCTTCTGCTCGCCATCTGCACTTCGGGATGATGGATGGGATTGCTGTGTCCATGACTCATGACATATACCCCCATAGGTACACAAAGACGTAAATAAACACCCACATGACGGCCTGGAATTGCCAGAACATGCGCAAACTCAACAAGCGCCCGACCACATCTTCGCTGAAACCCTGGCGAAGGATCTGATAAAGCATGACCAACATCCACAAAAGACCCACAAAAATATGGGCAGCATGCACCTGGGTCAGGGCATAAAAGGCGGATAACCCCCCACTGGTCTCAGGAGTTGCCCCGATACGGATCATCCGCAGCACGTCATGGATATCGAGTCCAATGAAGACTCCCCCCAGCACCATGGCCGCGATGATGGCATTGATGACACCAGCCTTGTTGCCATTTTTGAGGGCGGTCATGGCAAAACCATAGGCGAGAACACTCAGGAACAAGGCCATGGTTTGGATAAAGGTATACCAAGGAGCTACGAATTGTGCTGGTGTGGGTCCTGTGTAATAGCTATGGCTATAGCTCAATACTCCATAGGCGGCAAAAAGGGTTGCAAAAAGCATCCCATCACTCAGCACATACATCCAGAAACCAAAGGTGCGGGTGGAAATGGGATCGTGGCCCTCGTAGTCATCGGACCACAAGATCACCTGGCTGGGATCTACGGTTTCTTCACTATGCATCGGGTTCTCCTACAATCAGGGTTGGATTAGGAACCAGCCGGAATATGCCAGCTGATTCCCATGCCACTAGAGAGCTTGTCCACTGCTGGGAGGGGTACCCCCGGACGGCGAGTTGTTGTGAGGAAGAGGGGAATACGCCGTTGCGGTCCCGCCGGCAAAACCTCCCTGGGGAAGAGGAAGGGCTGGCTTCTCCTGCATGTGGGCTTTGGATTCGCGATCCAGTTCCTCCATTTCCCTGGCGGAGATGACATAACCCGGATCTCCCCTGTTGGAGCGGAAGATCATTAGCAGCACCGATAACACCAAGGCCGCAATGCTCAGCCACCAGATCCGCCAGGTCAGCGCAAAGCCCAACACAAAGGTCGTTGCCCCAATGTACAAGGCCATGGGCGTATTGTTGGGCATATGGATCGCCTTGAAATGATCAGGATTACTTTCCAGAAAGCCATGTTCCCGGCGCCAGGCCACTTCATCACGGGCGTTGATATGGGGCACCATGGCGAAGTTGTAAAAGGGGACCGGCGTATCGGTAAGCCACTCCAAACTCCGGGAAGTGCCCCAGGCATCGGCACTGTGGACCCGATTTTGGCTGCGATCGCGAATACTCACATAGAGCATCCAGACAAAGGCCAGTACCGACAGCACATAGACAAAAATGCCCACTTCCTGGACGTCAAACCATGGTGCCCATTGCGGGTTGAAGGGCCAGTCCAGTCGCCGGGTCTCCCCCATGAAGCCCAACATGAACATGGGAAAAAAGACCAGAAACGTTCCGCCGGAAAAGAGCCAGAACATGATCTTTGCCCAGGCCTCATTCAGTTTGAAGCCATAGATTTTGGGGAACCAGAAGATCACCGCGCCAAAGACGGCATAGACAATGCACAACAACATCATGTGAAAATGGGCTACCACAAAGACACTGTTGTGCACCATGTAGTTAATGGCAGGGATGGATAACATCATTCCCGACAAGCCACCAATCAGCAACAGAAAGAGCGCACCAATGGCCCAGGTCATGGCGGCCGAGAAGCTAAGGCGACCGCGATACATGGTTGCTGCCCAGTTGAATACCTTCACCCCCGTGGGGATGCCCACCAGCATGGTGGCAATACTGAACTCGGTGCTGACGTATGGGCCCATACCCATGGTAAAGAAATGATGGAGCCAGACAATCCACGACACGCCACCGATGGCAAAAGTGGCCAGCACCATTGCCGTATATCCAAAAATGGGCTTCTCGGAAAAGGCTGGAATGATTTCCGACAACATCCCAAAGGCTGGGATGATAACGAAATAGACCTCCGGATGTCCCCAGAGCCAAAAGAGATTGGTATAGAGCATCAGATTGCCGCCAAAGCCGGCGGTAAAGAAATGGGTACCCAGGTAACGATCGGCAGCTACCAATGCAAGGGCCACCTGCAGACAGGGAAAGGAGGTCAGCGCAATGATGTTGGCCGTAACTGCCGACCAGGTAAACACGGGCAGACGACCCCAGGTCATCCCGGGTGCCCGCATCTTCACCACGGTGGCCAGGAAATTGATACTGCCAAGGGTTGTGCCCAGCGCGATCAACTCCAGGGTCCAGATCCAATAATCAACACCCACACCAGGGCTGTAAGCCATTTCAAAAATCGGGGCATAACCAAACCAGCCATTGTGGGAAAAATCTCCCACAAAAAGGGAAATCATGATCAGGAATACTGCAGCAGCAGTAATCCAAAAGCCCAGTGCATTCAGGTATGGATAGGCCATATCCCGGGCACCGATCTGCAAGGGGACGATGATGTTCATGATACCCACCAGCAGAGGAGTTGCTGCCAGCAGGATCATGATGAGACCGTGGGCGCTGTAGATCTGGCCAAAATGGAAAGGGGTCAGATAGCCGTGAATGGCACCCATGGCCTTCATACCATTATTGCCAGGACCCACCGCCAAGGCCTGCTGCGTCCGGATCATCAAGCCATCGATAAAACCACGAAAGAGCATGACCAGTCCGAGAATGATATACATGATCCCGAGTTTTTTATGATCTACGGTGGTAAACCATTCTTTCCAGAGATAACGCCACTTGCCGTAATAGGTGATCCCGGCAATCAGGGCAATGGCAACCAGCACAATGACCACAAAGAGGGGAGCAAGAATCAGGTTCTTGTAGGGAATTTCGGACAGTGCCAGGCGCCCCAGCAGGGGGCTCCAAGGTCCAGGAACATTAACCAGCATAGGACATCTCCAATCTGTCTCCAGGTCTTAGGCGCGGTGTTCTGCAGCCTGTAACTTGAGGTAATGAAACATGTTTTCGGTCATGAACATGGGGATGGGCCATTTCTTGCCATTCATGACCTCAAGAAGGACGTGGTTGAATAAGCCAGGCTCCACATGTCCATAGACGGGGGTTTTGTCATTGACGTTTATGTAAGGTGCAGCGAAGCGGTTGAATTGATGGTAATTCATGGTATTGGGGCTGGCTTCTGCCTGCTGGACCCAATGATGAAAATCCGCCTTACTGACCACATGGGTCGAGAAAAGCATCCAGGAGGTCCCTGCACCACAGTAATCGGCAGCAATCCCTTGGTAGGTTCCAATCTGATTGCTCAGTAAAGCGTCTTTGGTGCGCATCCCGGGCATCACGTCGATCATCCCCACCAATTGGGGAATGAAAAAATCGGTAGTGACCGCCGTTGAGGTAAGCTTGAAGAATACCGGGGTATGGACCGGCAGGACCAATTCATTGGCAACCGCCATATGGTGAAATTGGGGGTAGATAAACAACCATTGCCAGTCCGTGGCAATGACATCAATGTCCACAGGATCGCCATGGGGTTTCATGTGCCTGGTGATGACGGTGGGATTGTAGGGATTAACAGCAAAGCTGCCCTGGATGGCCACGGCCCAGGAGAGAAATCCGACCGCCGCGATGGGTACCCCCCAAAAGACAAACTCGAGAAGGTTGGAGTGGGCCCACTTCCCGTCGTATTTCCCACGATTGGCGCCTTTGCGGTACTTCCACAGAAACCAGATGATGAGCAGGGCGGTGATGCCCACAATGGCCAGCATGACGGCGACATCAATCATCATGTAGTCATAGCTGGCCCGGGCCCCCACCCCTTTGGGATTGAAAAGCCACCATGGGGAATGCTTGGCGCAGCC
>JAEPKX010000008.1:0-14897 GCA_021375695.1 Candidatus Igneacidithiobacillus taupoensis
TAGGCTAGTAATAAGAAGCGTAAACCAGCCGCCAGCATCAAATTTTTCGATAATGGTGATGATCAGAATGGAGCCGGTAACAATAAAGCCCAGGACACTGATGGCCAGGGGCTTGATCCAGTTTTGACTGGTCTTGCGTTGGGCAAACCAGTGGCGGCTCAGGCCGGCCATGGTCAGGGTGAAAGTAATGAAAACGTTGATACTGTAAAGTACCACTAACACACTGACATGACCCTGGGTAGCAAGGAGGATTAGGATGGAAGCAATGCCAATGAGCAGCACCCCATTGCGCGATACAAAGCGATCGGAAAGATAGGAAAATCGCTCTGGTAGCCAGCGATCCACGGCCATATTGGCCATGACGATGGGGGCGGTGATGATCCCCTCATTAGCAGAGATGAACAGTAGCAAGCCTTCGCTGGCCAGGGTAAAGAGGGTAACCCACTGTCCCCAGTTCACTCCTCCACCTTGCCAGTTTTCGGTAATGGCCCGATAGAGGGAGGCATTGAGGGTCTCGCCGGCATGAAATTGCACATGGTAGAGCAAATACAGAAAAATCAAGCTCCCAGCCAGCAAGGATAACGACAGGGCCAGCAGGGTCATGGTCCGTTGCCCGGTCTGGACTTTTGGCTCGCGCATGATATGGACACCATTGGCAACCGCTTCCAGACCCGTATAGGTACCCGCTCCCATACTAAAAGCCCGTAATACCAGGGCGGCTATGAAAAACCATCCATATGCCTCGGAATCATGCTGAGCACTCTGCACCGTATGGACGGCAATGGCCGGGATATGGCCCACATGACTGAGCAGTCCCCAACCCAAGACGACCAGATGGGATAGCAGGAAGGCCACGAAGATTGGTAACAGCACCTGAATGGAATCCTTGATCCCGCGCAGATTCAGCAGGATGAGGATGAGCAGCAGGAGGACTTCCAGCAGTATTCGCTCCTGGTACCATTGAGCCGGTAGCAAACTCAGAATCGCCTCCACCCCGGAAGCAGTGGAAACTGCAGCGGTGAGCACATAGTCCACGATGAGAGCAGAGCCACTGATCAGGCCGGCAGGAGGTCCTAGCAAGGTGGTGGCCGTATGATAGCCACCGCCACCTTCTGGAAAGAGGGCGATGACCTGCTTGTAGCCGGCAGCAATGATAAAGACGGTCAAAGGAATCCCAATGGCCAGAAAAACCATAAGGTATTCATGGCCTTGTAGGGCGATAAAAATTTCGGGGGGGCCATAGGCCGAAGAACCCAGGGCATCGGCACCCAAACCCACCAAAGCCAGGAAGGCCGCCAGTGATAGATTTTCATGTAATTTGGGATCGAAGACGTTGATACCGCGCCTCAAGCGGAGAAAACGAAACAGTGCCATTCAGGAATTCCTCTGTGGCCAAGGAAACGGAGTTGGGCTATCGCCAATGAAAACAGGGGTGCCTACGGGACAACGTGGGAAAAGCTCAATGATTTCTTCAGGGTCCATCCGGATACAGCCCTGGGAAACGGGCTTGCCCAGATGCTGCCGATCGGCAGTGCCATGGAGATAGATGAAACGGCGAAAGGAATCCACCCGACCCCCCCGGTTACGACCGCTTTCCAGCCCACAGAGCCAGAGGATCCGGGCGAGGATGGGGTCGTTGCCAGGGATTGCATCCGGCTGCCAGCGTCGTCCGCGAAGAATGGCATCGGCAGGGAGGCCCGCCCCGATTCGGGCCCGGACATAATGCCAACCCCGGGGCGTGCGGCCACTGTGTTGTTCTTCGCCCAGTCCGGCTTGGGCCGTCGAGATCAAAAATTCCTGCCCCGCTACATTCCCCGTGCATTCCCGCATGCGTTGTTGGGCCGGCAATACCCATAACCAATGCCCGGGCCAATCAACGTTCGAAGAGAGCAACGGATTCCACATGGGCGGTATGGGGAAACATATTGACAATACCAGCGCTGCTCAGGTGAAAACCCAACTGATGCACCAAATAGCCTGCATCTCGGGCCAGGGTGGCCGGATTGCAGGAGACATAGACCAGACGGTGAATCTGGGGACCAAGATCCTTGAGGATTTCCATGGCCCCGCTGCGCGGCGGATCAATGAGGAGTTTCTCGATGCGATGACCAGCCAGGACATCCCCAAGACGCTCCTGAGTAAGGTCGGCACAGCGAAATTCCGTTTGCTTGCTAAGACCATTGGCCGCAGCGTTTTCTGTGGCCAATCGGGTCAACCGGGAATCTCCTTCGATGCCCAGGACCTTGGCACCGCAGCGGGCAATGGGAAGGGTAAAGTTGCCCAGTCCGCAAAAGAGATCGGCAATGCCTTCTCCAGGTTGTGGGTCCAGGAGCGCCAGTGCCCGGCGAATCAGTACCGGATTGATGGCGGCATTGACCTGGGTAAAGACCAAAGGATGAAAGCGCAGCCGAAGCTGAAACTCGGGTAGATCATAATACAGTCCTTCGGGCTCGCCCGGGCCGAGATAGCGCAATTGCTCGGGTCCGCCTGCCTGGAGCCAGATTTGTAGCCCATGGAGTCGACCAAACTCTCGTAAGAGCCGTTCGTCTTCTGGACGCAGGTCCTCCAAGTGACGAAAGACCAGCGCCGCCACTTGCTCGCTGCAGGCTACTTCGATTTGGGGAATGCTTCGCGGTTGACTGAGCTGGGCGATCAGGGCCCGCAGATCGAGGATCCGTTCTCCCACCCGGGGGTCCAGAACCGGGCAGGATTCCATTTCGGCAACAAAGCTTGCGTGATATTCGCGAAATCCCACCAAGGCCCCGCGACTGGCAGGGACTCGTACCGAGAGTCGGGCCTTGCGGCGGTACCCCCAGCTGGGCCCAGCAATGGGGGGGAGAATCTGCGCGGGACGCACCTTGCCAAGCTGCCAGAGCTGTTCTTCCAGATGTCGTTGTTTGTGGGCTAACTGGGCGCCACTCTCCAGATGCTGCAGGCTACAGCCTCCGCAGATTCCGGCATGGGCGCAAGCCGGGGTCACCCGTTGGGCGGCGCTTTTTTGGATAGCGAGGACGCGGGCCCGATCATAGCGGGGGGTGCCTTCGTAGGGCTCTACCAGCACTTGTTCACCAGGCAGCGCTCCGGCAACGAAGATCACCTTCCCTGCATTTCTTCCCACCCCCACTCCCTCTCCATCCAGGGATTGGATCTCCAGGGTAAAAGGGGGCACACCGCGAATGGGCTTGGGACGCGTCATGATGGCATCAGGACGGGGTTACTTGCGCACCCACTGACCACTGTTATCTTGATACCAATATCCGGCAGGGGCCTTGTTGGTCCAGGCCCTGGCAAAGCTCTGCTGGATTTGTGGCGCCCATTCCGGATGACCATTGGCATCGGCAATCTGGGTGTAGAGATTTTGCAATGCCTGGTTGTACGAATCTACCAGCCCGGGCAATTGGGCGCGTTCCGCCAAGCCCACACTGTTGGCGTCATGAATGGCTACCAGCCCGTTGGCCGTGTAGCCAATGGCACCCTGGGCAAAGTAGGGCCCGAGTTGCTGGGCGAGGGACTCCACTTGCTGCTTGGCAGCAATGACTCCGGGGCTGGAGGCATTGAGGTTGGCTGCGGCCTGGGCGGGAGAGCTGATCAGGGAAAACACGGTATTGCTCAGAAAACCCAAGGCTTGCCCGGCGTTGGGATGCCAGGCGCTGGGGGCAAGGGGGGAAGGCTTTGGAGATGGAGAAGCCGTGGGGGCACTGGGTGGGACTTGCACGGTCACCTGGCCCTTCTGCGCGGCTTTGTAGACCTGGTCCACCACCTGGTCTGCCAGCTTCTGTGCCGCTGCCGCTGGGAAGTAAATGTTCACGGTCACACAAGCCGTCAAGGCAAGACTGAGGAAGGCAAGGAGCAAGCCTTGTACTCCCCTGAGGAATGTCATGTTGGGTTGCCTGATCACTTTCCCCCTCCCGTAGAGACCTGCGTTTGACCCTGGATTGCAGCATGCAAACGGGCCAACAATTCCTGCCAATCGACGCGACGATTGTAACCGACGATGTTCACCCTGGGCAGTCCTTTTCCCTGCAGCAGAACAAATCCACCGTGTGCAGTGGATCCTACCCCGGACAGCTCGGCAACGCCATCTCGCAACCGGATTCCTATTCCGAGTTTTGCAAAGGCAAAATTCCGGAAGTAGCCAAGAAAAATATTTTGGAAGAAGCCGCTGACACCACCTCCCAGGCGGGTCAACTTCTGGATGGCAGCGGCACTGATCTCCTGGGGAATCCCCGGTTGGGGATGGGTAGCCAGCTGGGCGCGAAAGGCGATGGGTTGCCAGTTGAGCAAGGTGAGATCCTGGATCTGGCCATCGAGCACGCCACTGATATAGCCGACGGGGAAAACCTGGGTGAGGGGCTTGAGCTGAAGGTCATGGAGAGTCACATTGGCAGTCAAAAGGGGCGAAGTGCCAAAGAGGCCCCGGATGGCGAGCCCGGTAATCAGGATTTGCCCACCAAAGGCACGGGCAAGCAGTTGGCCATCGGTTCGTAAATCGCCCTGATGGTATTGGATGGCAGGAATGCTGGCCGAAAGACTACCCGCAAAGGGTGGCCAGCCAAAATTCCGCGTCAGCGCCCCCAGTTGGAGATCTTTCAGTTGGGCCCCCAGCAGAAACTGTGGCTCGCCGTGACTCCAACTGGCTCGCAAGCGCTCCAATTGGATCTTACCCCCCAGGGTGGACAAGGTAACTGGTTGGCGCAACTGGCTTTGGCCGGGAAGATTCTGAAAACTGGCGCTGAGCGGACCAAAAGGGATCCCGTAGAACTTACCCCAGAGCCAGTCCAATTGGGTAGGGGGGTTAGCACCGTGGAGGGACCAATATCCTTGGCTTTGGATGTCAGTCAGGATCAATTGACCCTGGGGATCGCGCAAATTGGCGTGGCGTAATTGCCAGTGGAGATGCTGCAGACCCTGGGCATAGCTGGCAGACAAGAGCAGCTGACCATTGGTATTAAGGCGATGGAGAAGGCTATTACCGGGAAAGAGGGGACGGAGCCAAGTATGGTATAGAGGGCCCAATTGCAGATGGGCATCCGTCAGGGTGAAGTTTGGAGTACCATGCCGCGGAAGAATGGCGGTAAAATGGGCGCTTCCCATTTGTGGCCAATGAATCGTGCCCTGCCGCACTGCCCACCTGCCTTGCTGCCATTGCCAATGGGCCTCAAGAGAGACTCCGGAGCTTGGGCTTTGCAGATACCAGGGACTCCAGAGGACTTGCCCCCCTTGCCAGTGAAGCTCGACTTGCCCCTGCCAGCCCCCCGCCCCCGGTCGGGCTCCCCCGCGGATGGCCAGGTTTCCCTGCTGGGCAGCTTGCAGGCCATCGGGGCTATTGAAGGAAAGGCCCAGCAGACGGCCCTGAAAACGAAGCCGATCCAGCTCTTGCCAGCGCTGGCCTGCGGTCCAGAGGACGCTCTGGAGGGTGCCGTCGGGATGCCAGCTGGCGGGCAGCCACCCGGCTTTGCCAAGCAGGGAGAGTGGGAGCGCACCTAGTGCCTGGGCCTGCCAGTTTCCATTCTTTCTACTGTACCAGTGGATCTGCCAATGCCCGATCAGCGATCCCTGGATCTGGGCGTGAAGTTTGGCGTTTCCCTGGTATTGGCTGATTTTACCCTGCCATTTTCCCCACAGATTCCCCAGGGGGGTCTGCTGGATCTGTAACTGCCCTGCTAGCCCATAGGCCCCACCCTGCTCTTGGACAATGTGCCCCTGGGCCTGTAGCTGCTGCCAGGGGGAGTTGGGTGCTGGCTGTAGTTGACCGCGGCCAGACCAGTGCAGGGTCTGTGGCCGGCTTGCGGACACCTGGACGCTGATCTGCCGCATGGCCACCCCAGGTCCCTGCACCTCTTGGGCCTCGATTTGGAGCAGGGGAGGGGGTGTCGGTATCATCTTTCAGGCTGGGAAGACCCCGGTAGAGAGATAGCGATCTCCGCGGTCGCAGATAATGGCTACCACCAAGCCTTCCTCCAGTTCCTCAATCAATCGCAAGGCTGCCGCAACCGCTCCTCCCGAGGAAATCCCGGCCAAAATCCCCTCTTCCCGGGCCAGCCTGCGGGTCATCTCTTCGGCTTCTTCCTGGCTGACATCCAGGATTCGATCCACCATGCTCGGCTCGTAAATCTTGGGGAGGTATTCCTTGGGCCAACGGCGAATGCCGGGAATTTTGGCCCCTTCACTGGGTTGGACCCCGATGATTTGGATCTTGGGCTGGACTTGGCGCAGATAGCGCCCGGTGCCCATGATGGTACCGGTGGTTCCCATGGACGAAACGAAGTGGGTGATCTGGCCGCGGGTATCCCGCCAGATTTCGGGGCCGGTGCTACGGGTATGGGCATCGGGATTGTCGGGATTAGCGAACTGGTCCAGGATCTTGCCTTCACCGGCATGGGCCATGGCCCGGGCCAGATCGATGGCAGCTTCCATGCTCCCCTCAGCAGGAGTGAGCAGTAGCTCGGCACCAAAGGCCCGCATTACCTGCCGGCGTTCCATGCTCATGTTTTCGGGCATGATCAAGGTCATGCGCAGCCCCAGCACGGTCGCCGCCATGGCCAGGGCAATGCCGGTATTGCCGCTGGTGGCCTCGATGAGCCGATCTCCCGGTCGGATCTCCCCCCGCTCCAGGGCGCGGCGGATCATATGCAATGCCGGACGATCCTTGACCGAACCGGCGGGGTTGTTGCCTTCCAGTTTGCCAAAGAGACGCACCCGGGGCCTTTGGCAAAGCCGGCGCAGTTCGCAAAGAGGGGTATTGCCAATCCAATCTTCCAATCCAGCCATTGTTTTCTCCCAACACCATGCCTTGAGGCTAGCATTTTGCTGGCTTGGACCCAAGCAGCGGGACAGTTACAATGCCTGTTATTCTCTGGAGAATCCCTATGAGTGTCGATGTCCAACCCATCCACCATCATGAACATCATCACCATACCCGGGTCGGTTGGTTGCGTGCGAGTGTCCTTGGCGCCAACGATGGTCTCTTGTCCACCGCTGCGCTGCTTACGGGCATTGCTGCCAGTTCAGCCAGCAGTCAGGCCCTGTTGCTGGCTGGGGTAGCGGCGTGGATTGCTGGGGCCTTTTCCATGGCCGCGGGGGAATATGTATCGGTGAGTTCCCAGGCCGACACCCAAAAGGCCGATCTCGCCATCGAAGCCCGCGAAATTCGCAAAAACCCCGAGCTGGAACTGCTGGAGTTGACCCGGATTTACATGCATCGGGGTTTGGAGGAAAGCCTGGCCCGGCAGGTAGCTGCCCAACTGATGAATCACGATGCCCTGGGGGCCCATGCCCGGGACGAACTAGGCCTAACCGAAATGGCGGAAGCACGGCCCATTCAGGCGGCGGCAGCGTCGGGTCTTTCCTTTTCTCTGGGTGCCATCTTTCCCATCTTGGCGGTCCTTTTGCTGCCGCGGGAGGAGTTGCTGGCGGGACTATACATCCTGACCTTGTTTCTCCTGACGGGGCTGGGTGGCTTGGCGGCCTGGGCAGGTGGTGCCGGGGTATGGCGTGGTGCCGCTCGGGTCTTGATCTGGGGCGCCCTCTCTCTGCTGGCAACCACGCTGATCGGACACTTTTTGGGGGCCAACGGGGGGTGAACGCTCCCATTTGGCATCTCTACCCTGGCGCTGATTCCCTGGCCGATGCCTTGGCGCAGGCCATCGCCCGGATGGCAGTGGAAGCCATTGCCGCCCGGGGGGCCTTTCATTTGGTCCTCGCGGGTGGTCGAACACCAGCTGCCGCGTATGCACTGCTTCCCCAATATGGGGATCAATGGCAATCCTGGCATCTTTATCTGGGCGATGAGCGTTGTCTGGCGCCAGCAGACCCCGAGCGCAACTCGCACTATTTGACCGCACAGCCGGGGCTGGGCCAGGTCCCCATTCCTTTGCGCCATCGGCATGGCATCCCTGTGGAATTGGGGGCCGAGCAGGCCGCACTTCGCTACGCTTCGATTCTGCCCCCCCATCCTTTCGATCTGGTGCTACTGGGAATGGGCGAAGACGGCCACTGTGCCAGTCTCTTTCCGGGCCAGGAGGAAGCTTTTGCTGCCAATGCTCCGACGGTTTTGCCGGTGCATCAAAGCCCAAAGCCTCCAGTCGATCGGGTGACTCTGAGCGCAGCCCGTCTGCGCCAGACCCATGCCCTCCTTTTCCTGGTTACCGGAGCCAACAAAGCCCCTGCCATTGCCCGCTGGCGCCAGGGCGAGGATTTGCCTGCTGCCCGGGTGGGGAGCAGTGGTGCCCAGGTCTGGATCGATGCCGAGGCCTGGGGTACGGGCAGCTAGGACTGGGATCCAGTACTGGGCGATACCTGTTGTCCCTGCTTCTGGACGATGGCCAGGGCGGTGGAGACCAAAGCCCCCACATTGCCAAGATCCGCAGGAATCACCAGGCTGGTGCCAGCCTTGGCGAGATTGCCCCATTTATCGATGTAATCTTTCGCCAGTTGCATTTGCAAAGCCTCCATTCCACCGGGTTCTCTGGCCGCTTTGCCAATGATGCCAATGGCCTGGGCCGTAGCTTCGGCAACCAGACGAATGGCCTGGGCCTCGCCTTCGGCGCGGAGGATTTCTGCCTGTTTGCGACCATCGGCAAGATTGATTTCCTGCTGGCGTTGTCCCTCGGAAGTATTGATTTGTTGTTGGCGTAGCCCTTCGGATTTGGCAATGATGGCCCGCTTTTCTCGCTCGGCGGTAATCTGCAGCTCCATGGCACGGATGATCTCACCAGGTGGGGTAATATCCTTGATCTCATAGCGAAGCACTTTGACTCCCCAATTCAAGGCTGCCTCGTCCACGGCGCTCGCAACGGCGGCATTGAGGAGCTGTCGAGAGGATAGGGCCTGGTCCAGATGGAGCTTGCCAATTTCCGAACGCATGGTGGTCTGGGCCAACTGGGTTACGGCCAGGAACGGGTTGCTGGAACCATAGGCGGCCTTCACTGCATCGGTAATCTGCATGTACAAGACACCATCCACTGTCATGGTGGTATTGTCCAGGGAAATGCAGACCTGGGCTGGAACTTCCAGGGGGAGTTCCCGCATATCAAAACGATAGGAAACCCGATCGATGAAGGGCACAATGATATTGAGACCTGGACCCAACACCTTGGAATAGCGGCCCAGGCGCTCGACCACCCAGGCCCGTTGCTGCGGAACGACAAGAATGGATGCGCGGAGCAGGAAAAAAGCAATGATGAGAACAATTATGATGAGGACAAGGGTGGACATGTTTCCTCCGATACGGAAGGCGGGAGTGGGGCGATATGCAGAAGATTGCCATCCCGACCGACAATAACGACCGAGCTGCCGGGGCAGATCGGGCCTTCCTGGCACTCGGGAGCGAGGATGGCGGGCCATTCGCTGCCGCGATACTGAAGACGATATTGTCCCTGGGGGTCGGGACCCTGGAGGACCAGGGCGCGTTGGCCGAGGTCCAGGTCATCGATCCCCGTTGCACGGTTGGCAAGGCGATGACGGAGGAAAGAGGCGCCAACAATGAAGAGCAGGCTGGCTCCCAAAAAGACCCAGTGCAGGGTCAGCTCCGGTAAGAGAAAGCCTGCGAGGAGGGCAAGCAGGGCTGCAAGTGCTACGGCGGCCAGATAAAAGGTGCCGGTAAAGAGTTCGGCGATACCGGCAATGACCGCGATTAGCAGATAGATCAGCTGCATGGTGGCGTTTTTTGCAGCTGGACGTACAGGACGGATAGGGGCGGGAGGAGGAGCTCCAGGCTCTGGGGAAAGCCCATCCAAGAGATGCCTTGGCTTGGCAGGGGAGGATTGCCCAGATTGCCCCCGCCATAGGCTTCGGCATCACTATTAAAGATTTCCTGATAGACACCAGCCTCGGGGATGCCGATTCGGTAATTTTCGCGCGGCACGGGGGTAAAGTTGCAGAGGACAACAACAAAGTTCCCCTGTCGGTCCCAGCGCAAAAAGCTCAACACCGATTGCTCGGCATCGTGGCAATCGATCCACTGAAACCCGGCGCTCTCAAAATCCAATTGGTGCAGGGCAGGAATTTCTCGATGGAGCCGATTGAGATCGCGGTACAACTGCTGGATCCCCCGGTGCCAATGGATTTCCGTTAGATCCCAGTCGAGACTGGCTTGGGAGTTCCACTCTCGGCCCTGACCGAAGTCGTTGCCCATGAAATTGAGCTTCTTGCCTGGATGGGCAAATTGATAGGCAAAGAGCAGACGCAAATTGGCAAAGCGCTGCCAGGTATCACCAGGCATTTTGTCCAGCAACGAGCCTTTTCCATGAACTACTTCATCGTGGGAAAAGGGGAGGACGAAATTTTCTGTATAGGCATAGAGCTGACCAAAGGTCAACGAGTCCAGGTGATACTTGCGATGGATTGGCTCGTGTTGAAAATAGGCCAGAGTATCGTGCATCCAGCCCATGTTCCATTTCATGGAAAAGCCCAGCCCCCCCAAGTACACCGGTCGGGAGACCATGGGCCAAGCGGTGGATTCTTCGGCAATGCTCAGAATTCCAGGCCAGCGTTCGTGCAGTAGTACATTCAGTTCCCGAAGAAAATCAATGGCCTCCAGATTCTCGCGGCCGCCATAGCGATTGGGTATCCATTCGCCCTCGTGGCGCGAATAGTCGCGATAGAGGAGGGAGGCAACAGCATCGACCCGAAAACCATCGATATGAAACTCTTCCGCCCAATAACAAGCGTTGCTCAGTAGAAAATTACGGACTTCGTTGCGACCATAATTGAAAACGTACGTTCCCCACTCCCGGTGTTCGCCCTCTCTTGGATCGGCATGTTCATAGAGGGCGGTACCATCAAAGCGGGCCAAGCCCCAGCTATCTTTGGGGAAGTGGCCCGGAACCCAGTCCAGGATGACGCCGATTCCCTCCTGATGACATTGATCCACAAAGGCGCGGAACTGGTCGGGGTCACCAAAGCGACTGGTGGGGGCAAAATAGCCACTGACCTGGTATCCCCAGGACTCATCCAAGGGGTGCTCCATGACTGGCAGGAGCTCCAGATGGGTAAAACCCATGTCCTTGCAGTAGCTGCATAGTCCTTTGGCAAGCTCCAGATAAGACAGAAATGCTCCATCGGGATGACGCCGCCAGGAACCCAAATGCACCTCATAGATGCTCAGGGGAGCATGGAGCGAATCACGGGACTTTCGCTCCTGCAGCCAGGCTGCATCCTGCCACTGGTGGCGACTAACAAAGACGCGGGCGGCAGTATTTGGCCGAAGTTCAAAAGCCCGGGCATAAGGGTCCGTTTTGACAAATACCGCCCCGGATTCCCGGTGGCGGATCTCAAATTTATACAGGCTACCGGGAGCCAATTCCGGCAGAAAGAGTTCCCACAAACCACTGCCACCGCGAACACGCATGGGATGCCGCCGCCCATCCCAGCCGTTGAAATCACCCACCACACTCACCCGCTCGGCATTGGGTGCCCAGACAGCAAAGCCAATGCCAGCTATTCCCTCCAGAACCCGTTGCTGCGCGCCCAAGCCTTGGTAAGCGTCCAACCAACGCCCCTCGCCAAAAAGATGGATATCCAGCTCCCCCAGAAAAGGAGGGAAAGTATAGGGATCGTAGTACTCGTGCTCGACTTGGGTCAGATCCCGCCAGCGTACCCGATAGGGCTTGGGTAATGGCGACACCGTCTGACCAACAAAGATACCTGGGGCGATGGCTGCTAATGGAAGGATATGAGTATCGGTGACAATGCTGACCTGGTGTGCCCCGGGTAAAAAAACCCGCTGCACCCATCCGGATTCCATGGGTTGCTGACCAAGCCAGGAAAAGGGGTCGTGATGCCTTGCCTCCAGGATCGCTGCCTGATCCGGCCCCTGATGCAATTGTGGATCACCCATGTAGCTCCCCTCTCCAATCAGTATTCAGCATAGCACAGCCTTGCCAGCGAGGAAGGAAAATGCACGGTGCAGGTTTGGGTAAACGGTTAGTTTTGATCGTTCTCCCGAAAGCTTTTTTCTGCCTCTTCCATCAGACTTGCTGGGTCAACATCCGCACTTTCTGCTTTGGGTTTTGGTCTGGTGAAGGTCGCGAAGAGAAGTCCCAACTCGTAGAGTAGATACATGGGAATCATCAATAAGACCATGGACATGACATCGGGGGGGCTCAAGATAGCCGAAGCCACGGCGCAAAGTAAAAAGGCATAACGGCGGCCTTTGCGCAGGGTTTCTAACTGCACAATACCAATACGAACCAGTACCAGCACCAAGATGGGAATCTGGAAGGCCAGACCAAATGCCAGGGAAAACTTGACGATGAGGGTAAGATAATTGCTCACCTTGGGCATGGCAGTGATGTCCGTGCCCGAAAAGCTCACAAAAAAATGAAAGGCATTGGGGAAAACCACAAAGTAGGCAAAGAGGATGCCGGCCAAAAATAGTAGAAGAGACACAAAAATCAAGGGGAAAAACAGCTGTCGCTCGTGGGCATACAGTCCTGGTGCCACAAAAGCCCAGAATTGGTAGAGAATGACCGGTAGAGCCAGGACGAAACCAGAAATCAGGGAAAGTTGCACGTAGGTCAGAAAGACCTCAGGCAAACTGGTATAGATGAGATGACTACCCTTGGGCAGTACGGAGATCAAAGGTTGGGCAAGGATTTGGTAAATTTTCTGGGCAAAAGGATAAGAAAGCAAAAAACCAACGAACACGGCAAGTACGGCATACAGAACCCGCTGCCGTAACTCCAGGAGGTGCCCAAGGAAGGTGTTTTCGGAAGACTCGTTCAGTTTATCCGCGGACGCCATGAGGGTTCTTGCAGAGGAAAGAGGGCAGTAGTCGGATCTGTTGACTTCCGATCAATGGAGGGTTGGTGTTTTGGTGCCCGATGTGAGGCTGGTTTCGCCAACTGCCTCCAGCGAGGCCAAGGGAGTTTTGTTCGTAGGATCAGCAGCCTTGGGCATGGGCTCGGCATCCGTGTCATCGATGGCTTTGGGAGATTCCGCAAGCAAAAACTCATGCAGGCCTTCATGCAGTTTTTTCGTCTCCTGCAAGGGCTCCGTGGCAAGGTCCTTGAGTTGGCTTGCCTCTTTGCGCATCTCCTCCAGCAGCAGCTGCTGCTCCACTTCGGAACGGACGTTTTGTGCGGTGCGGCGCAAATAGCCATACCACCGGCCCACACTGCGAGCCAACTCCGGCAACTTTTCGGGACCCACTACCAGCAGGGCAATGACTGCGAGCAGGGCCAGTTCCCCAAAACTGAAGTCAAACATTGGGAATCAGCCTTGATGGACCTTTTCCTGCTCCTTCCTGGCCACATCCGCGTCGATGGTATGACCGATGGCAGCTTCTTTTTCTTTCTTATCCTCCTCTTCGCGGACTGCAGAGCGAAAACTTTTGATGGCCGAACCCAGATCCGAACCAATGTTGCGAAGTTTCGCCGTACCGAACAGGGCAACGACGATCAACAAAATAATGATCAAATGCCAAATACTAAATGCGCCCATTGTACCTCTCCTTCCCTTTCGGGACTGTCGCACGCGACTACACTTAGACCATAGTCAAGCCCATACCTGCCGTCAAGGCAATTGACGTGCAGCCTTTTCGGCAATGCCCGAAATCCCTTCCCGTCGCTGCAATTCCGCCAATACCTGCTCTAGAAGCAAATTCCGTTCCGCCAGAGCCACCAAAAAGTGAAAGAGGAGATCCGCCCCTTCGGCCAAGACTGGCTGCGGTTCGGGATTCTTGCAGGCCAACAGAAATTCCGTGGCTTCCTCTCCCACCTTTTTCAGCACCCGGTCCCGCCCCCCCTGGAGCAATTTGGCCACATAGGACTGTGCCGGGTCGGCCTGCCGCCGTAGCTGGATAATACGCTCCAGTTCTTCCAGGAAGCTGCCAACAGGTGCAGGACAATCTTGCCAATGTCCTTCATGGGCTTCGCGAAAGAAGCAAGTCTCGGCCCCCGTATGACAGGCTGGACCTTCTTGCCGTACCCGCAGCAATACGGTATCTCCATCACAGTCCAGATAGATACCCTGGAGGTGCTGGACATGACCGGAGCTCTCGCCCTTGCGCCAGAGAGACTGTCGGGAGCGGGACCAATAGATCCCCCTTCGTTCCCGGATGCTGAGGCGCAGTGCTTCGGCGTTCATCCACGCGAGCATCAGGACCTTGCCCGTAAGAACATCCTGGGCAATGGCCGGAACCAGGCCGTCGGCATTCCACTGAACGGCTTTCAAAAAGTCATCAGGAGGAAGGGAGAAATCCATCTTTACCTTATACGCAAAAAAGCAATGGGTTGGATGCGCTATCCGTCCATGCGCATGGGCAGGCCACGGGCAGCAAGGCTTGCCTTGACCTCGGCAATGCGAAATTGTCCGAAATGAAAGACGCTGGCGGCCAAGACGGCATCGGCGTGTCCCTCTTCGATCCCTTGGGCAAAATGCTCCAGGCTCCCGACCCCTCCCGAGGCAATGACGGGTATTGGGACGGCATCGGCAACGGCCCGGGTGAGCGCAAGATCGAAACCCTGGCCGGTACCATCGCGGTCCATGCTGGTGAGCAGAATCTCGCCAGCCCCCGCTGCGGCCATCTGCTGGGCCCACGCCACGGCCTCGAGACCCGTTGGCCGTCGCCCCCCATGGGTAAAGACTTCCCAGTGATCGTCCACGCGACGGGCATCGATGGCCACGACGATGCAGGAGTTGCCAAAGCGTTGGGCAGCCTGGTGGACCAGCTCGGGCTGCTGGACCGCAGCGCTGTTGATGCTGACCTTGTCGGCACCGGCCAGGAGGAGGGTGCGAATATCTTCGAGGCTGCGGACCCCGCCGCCCACGGTAAGGGGAATGAAGACCTGGGCGGCGACGGCGGCGACCACGTCGGCCATGGTCTTGCGTCCTTCGTGACTGGCCGAAATGTCCAGAAAGGTGAGTTCGTCTGCCCCTTCGGCGTTATAGCGGGC
>JAEPKX010000008.1:14997-58208 GCA_021375695.1 Candidatus Igneacidithiobacillus taupoensis
GCGGCATGCACCGGCTCACCACTGACGGCGCCATCGAGATCGACAATATGCAGGCGACGGGCGCCAGCATCCACCCAGCGGCGAGCGGTGGCGACGGGATCTTCGGAAAAAACCGTATGGTCATCCATGCGCCCTTGGCGGAGACGAACACACTGTCCACCCTTCAGGTCGATGGCCGGAATCAATAGCATCGTTGCTTTCCTCCCTGTTTTTTAGTCGATGCCACAGCTACTACCTCCACAATCCCCATTCCATTGCAGAAAATTGCCGAGCAGGCGAAGGCCCGCAGTGCCGCTTTTTTCGGGATGACACTGCAGGGCAAAGAGATTTTCGTGGGCAAGCGCGGCACAAAAAGGAAAACCGTAGTCCGTACAGGCCACCAACAGGTCGGGGTGGGCAGGTTCTACATAATAGGAATGGACAAAATAAAAATGGGCGTCCTGGGGAATGCCGGCAAAAAGGGGGTGGGCCGCCAGCTGGTGCAGCTGATTCCAACCCATGTGGGGGACTTTGCGGAGGCGGCCCCCGCTATCTTGCAAGACCTCTTCGGGAAAAGGGAGAACACGGCCGGGAAGGATGGCAAGTCCCCCATGCTGGCCATGTTCCTCACTGGTTTCCATCAGGGCCTGCATGCCCAAACAAATACCGAGAAAAGGCCGATGCTGGGCTGCCATGCGCAAGAATTCGTCCAATTCCCGTTCCGCAAGAGCCTGCATACAGTCCCCAAAAGCTCCGACTCCCGGAAAAATCAGGCGATCGCAGCTGGCGAGTTCGTTGGCTTTGCTGCTGACCACTGCCTTGGCCCCCAGATATTCCACTGCCTTGGCCACCGAATAGAGGTTGCCCATCCCGTAGTCCACGATCCCAACGGTATTCATTGGGACAAGGTGCCCTTGGTGCTGGGGACCCTATCCCCCAGGCGGGGGTCGAATTCGACGGCCATGCGCAGGGCACGCCCGCAGGCCTTACAGAGGGTTTCGGCAATATGGTGGGCGTTGCGCCCCCGCAGATTGTCCAGATGGAGGGTGACCTGGGCGTGATTGACAAAGCCCTGGAAGAACTCCTGCAGGAGATCCACATCGAAGTCACCAATCCGGGCCCGCGGAAAGTCTACGGCATACAGGAGCCCAGGGCGGCCGGAGAGGTCCACTACCACCCGCGACAGGGCCTCATCCAGGGGTACATAGGCATGACCGTAGCGGGTCAGTCCGGCCTTGTCGCCCACTGCCTTGGCAAAGGCTTGACCCAGGGTGATGCCGATGTCCTCCACCGTATGATGGGCATCGATTTCGAGATCTCCGTGGGCCTTGATCTGCAGATCGAAAAGACCGTGCCTCGCAATTTGGTGCAGCATGTGATCGAGAAAGGGGAGTCCCGAGTGCAGGTCGGCGTGGCCGCTGCCATCCAGGCAGAGGCGGACGAAGATCTGGGTTTCCAGGGTGTCGCGGCGGACTTCGGCGATCCGACTCATAATAGGGCTTCCAGGGCGTTCAAAAAGGCGTCATTTTCGGTGGGCGTACCCACGCTGACCCGTAGATGGTCGCCGAGACGGGGGTGTCCTGTAAAGGACTTGATGAGAATGCCCGCTTGCTTGAGACCGGTATGGATCTGTGCGGCCCGACCGGGGAGGGTGAAGAGCAAAAAGTTGGCTCGACTGGACCAGACCTTCACTCCCAGGGCGTCCAAACGCTCCCACAAGCGCTGCCGTTCGGCAACGATGGCCTGGGCCTGTTGGGCAAAGACCTCGGCATGTTGCAGGGCAAAGGCCGCACTACGTTGGGTCAGCACATTGATGTTGTAGGGCAAACGTAACTTGTCCAATTGTTCAATCCATTCTGGGGGCCCCGCGAGGTAGCCCAGGCGCAGTCCGGCCAGCCCTTCTTTGGAGAGGGTGCGCAACAGCAGCAAGTGGGGCCAGCGGCCCAGATGCGAGGCAAAGCTTTCTCCACTGAAGGGGAAATAGGCCTCATCGATGACCACCAGACCCGGTGCGGCCGCCACGATGGCCTCCAGACTGGCCGTCGGAATCAGCTGGCCCGAGGGGTTGTTGGGACAATCCAAAAAGACCAGCGCCGGTCGCCAGCGCTCCATGGCCGCCAGGAAAGCCTCCAGATCCAACTGGAAATCCTCATCGAGGGCAACGCTTTGATAGGGAACGCCAAGCTGGTCCGCAAGGATCCGGTACATGACAAAGCTCGGATCGACGCCCAGGATGGGTCGTCCCGAACCGGCCACGGCGGTAATGAGGATCTGGATGAGTTCATCGGAACCATTGCCAAGCATCATTCCTAACCCTTCAGGGATCTTGCCATGGGCAGCCAGAGCCTCGTGCAGGGCGGTGGGACGGGGGTCGGGGTAGCGATGGAGCGGACTGTCGGCGAGGGTCTGGAGCCACAAGGGACGGAGCTCGGCAGGAAGAGGATAGGGATTCTCCATGGCGTCGAGCTTGATGAGCCCGCGGCTATCGGCCACGGCGTAGGCAGCTGCCGACAGGACGCTGGGACGCAGGAGGCTTGCTGCTAAGTCGTGGGAGCTCATGACTGGGTACGGGCTGCGGCCGAGCGGGCGTGGGCAGTCAGCCCTTCCGCTTCGGCTAGGCTTTTGGCCAAGCGTCCAAGCCGCTTTGCCCCCGGAGGACTGGCTTCGATGAGACTGCTGCGTTTAATGAAGTCATAGACTCCCAGTGGCGAGGAAAACCGCGCACTACCACCGGTAGGAAGCACGTGGTTGGGACCAGCGACGTAGTCCCCCAGGGCTTCGCAAGTGTATTTGCCAAGGAAGATAGCCCCGGCATTGTGGATCTTGGGCAGGAGCTCACGGGGGTTGGCAACGGCCAGTTCCAGGTGTTCTGGGGCAATGGCATTGGCAAGCTGACAGGCCTCTTCGGCATCCCGGGCCAGAATCAGGGCGCCCCGATGTTGCCAACTGGCGCGGGCTATGGGTGCCCGGTCCAGTTCCGTGAGGGCCACTTCCACCGCCTGGGCGACGGCCTCGAGATGGGCTTCATCCCAGCCAATCAAGATGCTTTGGGCAATTTCATCATGCTCGGCCTGGGACAGGAGATCCCAGGCGAGCCATGGAGCAGGCGCAGAGCCATCGCTCAAGACCAGGATTTCGCTGGGTCCTGCGATCATATCGATGCCCACCTTGCCAAAGACCATCCGTTTGGCCGTAGCCACATAAATATTGCCCGGACCGACAATCTTGTCCACGGCGGGGACCAGCTCCGTACCATAGGCCAGGGCGGCAACTGCCTGGGCACCGCCAATGCGAAAAATTCGATCCACACCGGCAATGGCAGCGGCAGCCAGAACCCATGGGTTGATTTCGCCCTTGGGAGTAGGCACGGTCATGATGATCTCCCTTACTCCGGCCACTTTGGCAGGTACGGCATTCATCAGTACCGAGCTCGGGTAGGCTGCCTTGCCACCGGGCACATAGATCCCGACCCGATCCAAAGGCAGAATCCGTTGGCCAAGGCGCGTTCCATCGGGCTCCTGGATTTCCCAGGACTCGGTAATTTGATGCTGATGATATTTTTGGATGCGCGCTGCTGCCTCGCCGAGCGCCTCCCGATGGTCGGTAGAAAGTCCGTGGAGGGCCTCGTCCCATCGGCTACGAGGAATTTCCAGGTCATGAGGATGGGTCAGGGCAAGCCCGTCAAAGCGGGCGGTAAAATCCAGCAGTGCGGCATCGCCGCGGGTTTGCACCTGGTGGAGAATATCCCGTACCCGGCTCTCGACCTCGGCATCGCCGCTGGCCTCCCAGCCATGCAGGGAACGAAATTTTTCCAGGAAATCCGGATCTCGGGTATGCAGACGCTTCATGATGGGATCGTTGCCTCCAGTTTCTGGATGAGGTCTTCAATAACAGGCCCCTTGCACTTCATGGCGGCAGGGTTGACCACCAACCGGCTGGAAATGGGCATGATTTCTTCCACTTCTACCAGGCCGTTTTCGCGCAGGGTGCGCCCGGTGGACACCAGGTCCACGATCCGATCGGCCAGTCCCACCAAGGGGGCCAACTCCATGCTGCCATAGAGCTTGATGATTTCGGTCTGGATTCCTCGGGATTGAAAAAACTGTTTGGTGATGCGGGGATATTTGGTAGCGATCCGGACCCGCTCCCATGATTCGAGACGATCGGCGGCAGCCAGGGCGGCCGGTTCAGCCACGGACATGCGGCAGATGCCGATGCGCAGGTCCAAAGGTTCATAGAGGGCCAGATTTTCCTGCTCCAGCAGCACATCCTTGCCAGCGATGCCCAGGTCAGCGGCCCCCCAGCTCACATAGGTCGGCACATCGCTGGCGCGGATCACCAAGAAGCGGATGTGGGGATCGGTACTCGGCAGGATGAGCTTGCGTGAGCGATCAGGATCTTCGCCAAGTTTGATGCCGGCTGCCGCAAAGAGGGGTATGCTTTCGTCGAGGATGCGGCCTTTGGATAGGGCAATGGTGAGGTATTCGTTCATGCGGCCTTGCCACTTTGCATTCGTACCCGGCGAATATCGGCCCCAATGGCCCCCAATTTTTCCTCGATGACTTCATAGCCCCGATCCAGGTGATAGATGCGGTCAATGAGGGTTTCTCCCTCGGCAACGAGGCCTGCCAAAACCAGGGAGGCCGACGCCCGCAGGTCCGTTGCCATCACCGGGGCTCCCTGCAGTTTCTCGACGCCGCGGACCAGGGCGGTATTGCCATGGATTTGAATCTGCGCCCCAAGCCGTTGCAGTTCGGAAACATGCATGAAGCGGTTTTCAAAGATGGTTTCGCTGATCATGGCGCTGCCCTCGGCAATACTGTTCAAGGCCATGAATTGGGCTTGCATATCCGTGGGAAAGGCCGGGTGAGGAGCCGTGCGAATATCCACAGGCTTGGGTCTGCGGGTCATGCGCAGCCGTATGGCCTCGTGTTCCTCCTGGATTTCGGCCCCCGCCTCTTGCAATTTGGCCAGCACACTCTCCAGAAGGCGAGGGTCTGTCCGGCGCAGATAGACATCACCGCGGGTCATGGTTGCGGCAACCAGGTAGGTTCCAGTCTCGATCCGGTCAGGCAGTATCTGGTGTTCACCGCCGTGGAGCTGCTCGACCCCTTCAATTTCGATGATAGAGGTACCGGCCCCACGGATGCGGGCCCCAAGGGTATTGAGCATCCGGGCCAGATCCACTACCTCGGGTTCTCGTGCCGCATTTTCGATGCGGGTCTGACCTTCGGCCAGGGTGGCGGCCATCAGGATATTTTCCGTACCGGTGACCGAAACCATATCCATGACGATGGTTGCACCCCGCAATCTCTTTGCCCGGGCCTTGATGAAACCGTCTTCGAGCCGGATCTCAGCCCCAAGGGCGGCAAGACCCGACAAATGTACGTTGACCGGCCTGCTGCCGATAGCGCAACCTCCAGGCAGGCTCACCTCGGCCGCACCGTGGCGGGCGAGTAAGGGCCCCAGGACCAGGATCGAGGCCCGCATGGTCTTGACCAATTCATAAGGCGCCACCAAGGAGTGGAGATTGGTAGCGTCTACCTGGACCCCCAGCTGCTCGTCCACCATGACGCGGGCGCCCAGACAGCTCAATAATTCCAGCGTGGTGGTAACGTCCCGCAGATGGGGTACGTTACGGAGGGTCACGGGCTGCCGCGCCAGGATGGTGGCCGCCAGACAAGGCAGCGCGGCATTTTTGGCGCCAGATATGCGCAACTCACCGCGTAGAGGACCATTCCCCCGGAGCAGGAGTTTGTCCACCGCCGGTCAGCCTTGGGCCTTGGCAACCAGTTTCTGCAGCTCACCTTGTTGGAACAGGTCTGCCATGATATCGGCGCCGCCCACAAATTGGCCATTGATGTAGAGCTGGGGAATGGTTGGCCAGTTGGAAAACTTTTTGATTCCATCACGGATTTGCGGGTCGGCCAGGACGTCAACAGTGAAAAGCTCCTTTACGCCTGCCTGCTGCAACAACTGGATGGCCCGGGCAGAAAAGCCGCATTGGGGTGCTCGGGGAGTGCCTTTCATGTAGAGAGCAATGGGGTGTTTTTGCACTTGATCGCGAATAATGTCTTGAATGTCAGTCATGATCCACCTCGTGACACTGGGGGTGAGAAAACCTCAGTTCTGCAGTTTCGACTCGGATGGAGTCAAGGTGCGGAGCTGAAGGGCATGAATTTCGTCGCGCATCCGGTCTCCCAGACAGGCATAGACCAATTGATGGCGCTGGACGAGAGACTTGCCGGCAAATTGCTCGGCAATGACGATGGCCTCAAAGTGGGCACCATCGTCTCCCAGGACCTGTACTTTGGCGTTGGGGATTCCTTGTTCGATGAGTTGGCGAATGGTTTGTGCTTGCATCATAGGACTATGTTACCGGAAAAAAGTACATTTGTGACCTCAAGGGCGCAACTTGTATCCCTGTTGCAAGAGACGCCATGCCCAGAAGGCGCTGAACAGGAAAAAGGCCGTAGCAACCGCGAGGCTGAGGAGGATGGATTCATCTGCTTTGCCAAAGAAGCCATAGCGAAAGCCGTCGACAATGTAGAAAAAGGGGTTGACCAGGGAGAGTTGCCGCCAGATCCCAGGCAGGCTGGCCACCGAGTAGAAGACCCCCGCCAAAAAAGTGAGCGGCATGATCAGAAAATTTTGAAAACCGGCAATCTGGTCAAACTTCTCTGCCCATAGCCCAGCAATGATTCCCAGTGCCCCCATGCCACCTGCACCGAGAAGGGTAAAGAGCAAAATCCACCAGGGATGCGCAATGGGGAGCCGGAGAAAGAGTATGGCCAGGAGGAGGATGGCAAGGCCGACCACGGCACCACGGACTATGGATGCGGCAGTCATGGCCAGAAAGATTTCCAGTGGGCGAAGGGGGCTCAACAAGAGAAAGATGATATTCCCGGTGACCTTGGCCTGAATCAGGCTGGAAGAGCTGTTGGCAAAGGCATTCTGGAGTACGGACATCATCATCAGACCAGGGACGATGAAGGCCATATAACTCACCCCAGGATAGATTTGGGTATGGTTACCCATGGCATGACCAAAGACCAACAGGTAGAGGAGGGTGGTCACCAAGGGGGCGGCAACGGTCTGCAACCAGACCCGGGTAAAGCGCAGGACTTCCTTGCGAAAGAGTGTCCACACGGGTACCCAAGCAAAAGACGGTAAGGAGGGTTGCGTCGCTGGCTTCGCAGCGCCGCTTCGGTGTCCTGGGAGAGCGGTTGGGAACTGGTCAGACATCCTGACTACGAAGACTGGGGTCGAGAATCTTGACATAGGCCCCATCGCGGATCCGCCGCTGCCATTCCGCCAGGCGTTCGCGGGCAATGCGATTGAACAGTTGCATGCGCGCCACGGATTCCATTTGCGCGTCGTCCAGCGGGGCCTGCCGCTGGCCCTGGGATTGCAGGATGTAGATATCCCCACCCACTTGAACAGGGCTGCTGACATTGCCTGGCTGCAGACTCAACAGGGTACGTTCCAGCAAGTCTGGCAGGACCCCTGGGCCCACCCAGCCCAATTCGCCACCTTTCGTGGCGGTACTTGGATCCTGGCTATAGCGCCTGGCCAAATCGCTGAAACTGACCCCTGCTTGCAAGGACCTTTCAATATCTTCGGCTTGCGATTGGGCCACCTGCTCTTGCAGTCCCTTTCCTGCATGCAGCACGATCATGGCAGCCTTGACCTCGGTCACGGTGGGAGTTTCGTGTCTGGTGTCAAGAAGCTTGAAGATGTAAAAGCCGGTGGGACCCGGAATGACCGGGCTGATCTGGCCGGGCTTGAGCTTCAGCAAGATCTGACTCACAGCGCTCGGCAGCTCGGCTGCCTTCACCCAGCCCAGCCGGCCTCCCTGGAGCGCATCCTGGGCAGCACTGACTTCCGTAGCCAGGCGACTGAAGCTTGCACCTTCTTCCAGCTTTTCATGAACTTGCTGGGCGGCGCGGCGGACCTCGGTTACGGCCTCAGGACTCGGATCAGCAGGGAGGGGCAGAAAGATCTGCTGCAGCTCAAAACTAACCCCAGCGATTTCTTTCAGCTGATGGGCAAAGGTTTTGATCTCGTCCTTGTCCAGGTGGATCCGGCCCTCCACCTCCTGTTGCTGGAGACGATCCACCAGAATCCGGTCTTTCAGGGTATCAACGAACTGTTCCCAGGACTCGCCTTGTTGACTCAAGGCTTGCCGAAGTTGGTCGGGAGTGAGGTTGTTGGCTTGGGCAATGTTGGCGATGGCCTGATCCAGCGTTCCTTGATCTACCTCCAGTCCCAGGCGTCTGGCCATTTGCAACTCGACATCTTGCAGGATCATCTGCTGCAGAACCTGCCGGCGGAGCACGGAATCGGACGGCAGCTGGCCAGGATTCTGCTTTTCCAACTGGGCCTTGATGGCATCGACGCGCTGGGATAGTTGCAAAGAGGTAATGATTTGATCGTTGACCACTGCCACGACCTTGTCGAGGTAGTCAAGATTGTCTGGGGGTGGCGTGTTTGCAGGAGCAACGGCAGACCGTTCGGAATAGACCTGGCTTCTGGCCTTGGGGGACGGGGCAAGGAGGGAGTCCCGGTTGAGGAACGGGGTAGCGGCAAGGCTGTTACCGGCAAAGGTTGCCAACAGCAAGGCAATGATCAGGCGAATGCGGGGCATCAGAACTCCATGCTGGCACCGGGCACATACTGATCCAGGAATCCACGAGAATTCCCGATACTGGTCAGCCCCCGAAGCACAATTTCCAGATAGACGGCGTTGTTGGTTTGACCACCCAAAAGAATTTGATGGAAAACCACGAACTGGGCCGTCCAGCAACCGCCATCATAGCCGATCCCCAAGAGCTGCTCCAGAGGCTTGTCATTTTGCAGATCATATTGGTAGCTACCTAGGAATCGCCACTGGCGACCAATGGGAACTGCTGCGGATACTCCGGTCTGATGGACGAAAGCATGGGTGTAGCGGTAATCGAGATTCAATACCGTGCCGTGGGGAGCCAACCATTGGGCACGGAAATCCATCCGCTCCAGATGCTTCCAGTCCGCATTGGTCTCTGCGCTCGTCAGAAGGTTCAAAGTGGGCAGAGGGGCATATTGGGCTTGCCAAAAATAGTCGGAGCGGGCGTTCTGGGAAACGATATCGCCAGCCAGGTTGATCTGTTTGCTGTTGAAATACTGGATTTGCCCAATGGCAGCACTCCATAATTGTCGGCTGCTGGCGGTGTATCCGGTACCTTGGAATCCGTAAGCCAGTTGGTTGGCGGCATTGATGCGGTCGCTGCCATCATAGCGGCTATTGTCGGTGAAGATGCTGGGAAAATTCTGAAAGGGTTGGCTCGTGTCGAAGAGCGGAATTTGATTCTGGGCCTGCAAAGGGATGTACAGATATTTGAAAAGGGGTTGCAGGACGATGCTGCTGCCATCGCTACCGAAGCGCACAAAATTCAAACCTCCTTTGAGGCTTAGAGCCGGGAGACTGCGATTGATGGAGCGGGCATAGGAAGGTCCATTGCGCTGGATCTGATAGTGGCTGTAGTACAGTCGGGCCTGCGGTTCCAGAAAACCCCACGCCCGACTCCATTTCCAGCCAAGGGTTGGGGTGAGATCCAGACGCTGACCAATGGGTCCGGTACTGGCATAGAAGTAATTGAAATTGCTGCGCCAGGCAAAGTATCCAGAGTCAGCCAGGCGCCAATACCCATTGGCATAGACATAGGGTAACTGCGCGTAGGGTGCCGACCCTCCCTGGGCCAGTTCTTGATAATCCTGTAGTGCCACCCCAGCGTTCAGGTTGTTGCTGCCATAGCTAATGGTGGCCGTCGAAGTCAGATAAGGCGCATTGCCCACCCCACCCAGATATCCCCCGTTGAATTGGGTCACCCCCGCCAGGTCGGCAAGAAAGTTGCGATAACTGACGCGATTGAGATTGACATTCAGTTGCAAACCGTCTCCCAGATTTTGCTGGTGTTGCCAGGAAATGGCCCAAACCGTACTGTCGGTGAGTTTGTCGTTGGGGAGCAGATCGAGTAACAAGGTCCCCGAATAACGGGGCTCCAGATAGCGAAATTGGTTCTGGAGGAGGACCCCGCGTTTGCTCAAGCCCTCCACCGTGAGGGTGTCATCGAGATTGCTGGCGATATCGAAATAGTACGGCACGCCCAGAGTTAGGCCATTGATGGTCGAGCTCCCCAGGGTTGGTGGTAAGAATCCCGAATGGCGCGCCAAGGGAAAATTAAGGTAAGGCAACCACAAGACCGGCAGCCCAAACACATCCAAGGTCGTATTGCGGGTAGTGATATATTGATCGTTCTGATTCAGGTCCAGCTGCTGGCTCCACAGCTGCCAGGCGGGAATTCGTCCATGGCAGGTCGTGTAGCATGCCTCGTTGAGTCGATATCTTCCCTTGCCGAGTTCTTGCCCTTGCAGGGCATGGCCGTGACCGTCTTGGCTGGGCAGCACATAGCGAGGGGCAAAGACAATACCCTGATTGGCGCGCACTTTGAGCTTGGCCTTGGGGGCATTGGTGACTAGGCCAGGACTGACCAGATGGACATGGCCCTGGGCAATGATCTCGTCACTGTTTTGATCGTAGTGCGCCGAATCGGCATAGAGCTTGCGATCGCCATAGAGGACCTCCACATGCCCTGTTGCTGTCCAGTGGCCACTCCCGATGCCATGGATCTGGTCGGCATAGAGGGTGACTGGACCGTCATTGGCGTGTGCCAGGGTGGGCAGGGCACAGAACAGTGCCATAACTACGGTCAAGGTCCGTGCGTGCATGGGGCAAGGGCCAGCGGCCATCCTGTGCATCCTGGGGCTAGGCATAGACCCGTAAAATCGCACAGAATGTGCTAATGTCGCAATCTCCCTTTGCCTTCCCGGCCTCCCGGGCCCATCATCGCTGGTTGCAGGGCCAGGGTGTGGATCCCCATACCCTCATCCCTTTGCCAGGAGATGCCGGTACGCGCCGATACTTTCGCGCCGAACCGGGACGGATAGTAGCCTGGGTTCCCGATGGCGAAGAGCTCCTTCCATTTCTCCGGGTACAACATCGATTTGCCCGGGCAGGACTTGCGGTGCCCCGGATTTTTGGAGTTTCAGCCGCCTTGGGCTTGTGTTTGCAAGAAGACCTGGGTTCTTGTGATCTGAAGAAGGCGCTGGACCATGGCGAAAATCCCGATTCCCTCTTTGCCTTGGCATTTACTCTGTTGCTAGGCCTGGCCACGGCCCCGACATATGGAGTATCCCAGCCCCCTTTCCCCAGCTACGATGCGGGGCGCCTCCTGCAGGAACTGGCCCTTTTCCCGGACTGGTATTTGCGCGTCCATCGGGGAGTTACTCCCGATCCGGCGGCAAGCGCTGCCCTCCAGAGCCTTTTTGCCAAACTGGTGGAAGGGGCGCTCGCCCAACCCAGGGTTTGGGTCCACCGGGACTTCCACGCGCGCAATTTGTTCTGGTATGCCAACGAGTTGGTGATGATTGATTTTCAAGATGCGGTCCTTGGACCTTGGACCTATGATTTGGCCTCCTTGCTCTGGGACCGCTACTGGGACTGGGGTAGGGAACGGCGCGAGCTATGGATCGAAACGTACCGCAATCGCTTGCAAGGCCGAGGATTCCCGGTGCCCGATGCCCAGCTTTTTCGTAAGCAAACAGAGCTTTTGGCCCTGCAACGAAATCTGAAAATCCTCGGGATCTTTTGTCGTTTGGCCTATCGGGATGGCAAAAGGGAGTATCTCCAGTTTTTGCCGCGTTTTTGGACCTACTTATGGGATCTTCTGGCTGGCCTGCCCGATGGCCATGCCCTGCAGCAGGTGTTTGCGCCATGGGCACCCGATTCCAGGCCGTAATTCTGGCTGCGGGCAGGGGCGAACGCTTACGTCCCTGGACGGATCATCTGCCCAAGCCGCTCTTGAGTGTGGCTGGGCGTCCGGTGATCGTTCACCATCTCGACGCGCTGGCTAGCGCTGGGTGTGAACGGGTGTTCATCAATATTTCTCATCTGGGGGATTTGCTCCCCCGATTTTTGGGCAGACAGTGGACAGGAATGACTTTGGAGTACAGTGACGAGCGATCCGGGCGCTTGGAAACGGGAGGGGCTTTGGTAGCGCTGGCAGAGCAGTTGGGTACGGGTTTCTTCCTGCTGCTCAATGGGGATGTGCTGTGCGACTATTCCCTCATCGGGCTGTGGCAGCAGGCAGAGCCGGGGCTCGTGTTGGTGGACAATCCCCATTGGCATCCCCAGGGGGATTTCAGTATTTGCCATGGTCGCGTCCATAACCCCCGAAATGGTAACCAGACCTTTACCTATGGAGGCATGGCAATATTGTCGGGGGCCTGGCTATTGGAGCGGGCTCCGGGAGTGGCACCCTTGACTCCCTGGTTGCGAGAATGGGCCCAAAGGGAATGGTTGCGGGCCTATCGGCATCAGGGTGCCTGGTTTGATATGGGAACCCCCGAGCGCTTGGCATGGGCCAGACAGAGTTGGAGTGCAGCAGATGCAATTTGATGAAAGGGAGGTCAAAAGCTGGGTCCAGCCCACCCCACAACAGCTATGCCATTGGCGAAGGCACTGGAACAGTCTGATGGACATGGCCCTTTGGGAAGACCTGAAAAGTAGTCAGCTCGGTGCCATGGGTAAATTTCGCAAACGCGTTCTCGACCTTGGGGAAAAGATCCGTTCCTACACCGCGGATCGGGGGTGGATTCCCCATCCCAGAGAGCAAATCAAAAACTGCCTGAGTAGCGGCTTGCAACTGCGGGAATCCCTGGACAAGGTCCAGGAAAGCATCGCCATGCTCGATGGCGGGGAGGCACTCGTGCCACTGCGCAGCTTGTGGGATACTTTGGCAGAGGAATTGCAGACAGATCTGCATCAGCGCGAGCAGGCACTGGTGGCGATGCTCGATCGTCAATACAAGGAAGAAGTCTAACATGTCACGGATCACAAGAAATCGATGAAGCTCATATATGCATTGATCTTCATTGGTGCAGCGGGTTTTTTGCTGCTCTTCTACCTGGCCGATCACCCAAGCATATTGGCCGGCTCCCCCCAACGAGGAACGGTGGAATGGTATCGCTCCCACCCCGATGCCTTGGCGGCAGAAAACATCAAGTGCTGGAAATTGCTGCAAGAGACCCCTTTTGCCGAGGTGGACCAGGTCATGGCCAAGCATCCGGAATGTCATCAGGCCTACCTGGCCAGCAACAACGATGGCTGAGCCTTCCCTAGACCCTACGGCGCTATTGCGTACCGGTCGGGAAACCCTGCGGCTGGAGCGGGAAGCCCTGTGCGCGCTGGAAGAACGGCTCGATGAGAGCTTTGTTCGCGCTTGTGAACTCCTGCTGGCCTGCCGTGGTCGGATTGTGGTCAGCGGGATGGGCAAATCCGGCATCATCGGCAAAAAAATTGCCGCTACCCTGGCGAGTACCGGCAGTCCCGCTCTCTTCCTCCATCCTGCAGAAGGCAGCCATGGGGACCTTGGGATGCTCACTCGCGAGGATCTGCTGCTGGCGCTTTCCAACTCGGGGGAAACGGCGGAGCTGCTCGCCATCCTGCCAGTGGTCAAACGCTTGGCAGTTCCGTTGATTGCGTTGACCGGCAGACCCGACTCCACTCTGGCCCAACGGGCAGATGTCCATCTGGACTGTGCCGTGGCGCGGGAAGCCTGCCCCCTCAATCTCGCTCCCACGGCTTCTACCACCGCTTCTTTGGCCATGGGTGATGCCCTGGCCATGGCCTTGCTCGAGGCACGAGGCTTCTCTGCTGAGGATTTCGCCCTTTCCCATCCAGGTGGCGCCTTGGGCAAACGACTCCTCTTGCGTGTTGATGACCTCATGCGGCGGGGTGAACAGTTGCCCAAGGTGAGAATCGGGACCCTACTACACGATGTCATTCTCGAGATGAGTGGCAAGGGAATGGGGATGACGACTGTGCTCGACCAGGAGGGGCACTTGCTTGGAATCTTTACCGATGGTGACCTGCGGCGAGCCATCTCTGCTTGTCCTGACCTTTGGGAACTTCCCATTGACCACTTTTACCATCCCAAGCCTTTGTGTATTGCTGCAGATGCCCTGGCGGCCGAGGCCGTTGCCCAGATGGAAGCGCACCAGGTGAGCGTATTATTGGTGTGTGGTCCGGACAGCGAATTGCTGGGTGCCATAAGTATGCATGATTTATTGCGCGCGGGGGTTGCATGAACTTTGTGGAGCGTTGTGCCCGGGTACGCATGCTGATCCTGGATGTGGATGGTGTTCTTACGGATGGACGGCTGATCTTTGATGCGGAAGGGCAGGAAAGCAAGGTTTTTTCTGTGCGCGACGGATATGGCATTCGTCTGCTCCAGGACCATGGGGTGGAAGTAGCCTTGATAACCGCCCGGTACTCGGCGGCCCTGGCCCACCGCGCACGGGACTTAGGGATTCGCCGCGTCTATCAGGGTAGCCTCGACAAGTTGGTGGCCTATACCGAGCTCCAGGTGGCCAGTGGCTTACCCGATGAGGCCTTGGCCTACATGGGCGATGATCTCATAGATCTTCCCATTCTACGTCGGGTTGGCCTTGCTGCGGCGCCCGCCGACGCCCACCCGGAGGTCTTGCAACGTGTCCACTGGCAGGCAGCGCAGGTGGGGGGGGCTGGAGCGGTGCGGGCGTTGAGCGAGGCCATTCTCCAGGCCCAGGGGCATTGGTCGGGTATTTTGCAGCGGGCTGGAGGCTAGCCCATGGGTCGGGCAGTATGGCCCAGGCTTTGGCCGGCGTTGGTCTTGGCCCTTGCCCTTGCCGCACTGTGGTGGACCTGGCCACGGCAGCCGGTACCCATGGTGACCATTGACTGGCAGGGAAAAGTCCAACGCGGTGATCAGGCAGCCAGTGATGTGCTCTTGCGGGAATATGACGCCAAGGGCAAGTTGGTTTTACTGGCCCACGCCGCAACGGCCTATCATCTTCCGCAGGGAAGCCAGACTTTTCTGGATGATTTGCAGGTAACGCGCTATCGCTCCCAGGGGAATCTGCACTTGACTGCCCAGCATGGGCTGCTTCGCAACGGTGACCAAGAGCTGGAAGTTTGGGATCAGGTCCATGCCCTTTTGGAGCCCAACACCACGTTGTCGACCGCACGTTTGCGCTATGATCCCCACACGGAAATCATCTCGACCCAATCCCCCGTGCGGTTGACACGCGGGCGCAGCACCCTGGAGGGCATCGGGCTTTGGGCATCGGTCAAGACCGAGGAAATCAAGATTCTCGAGCAGGTGCGAGGAAACTATGTTCCCTAGCCATCGGATTTACTTTTTATTGTTCTTTTTCCTGGGGACGGCTTCGGCCTTGGCGGCCAATGCTGACCAGCAGCTGGGCAAGGGTCCCATCCAGGTGCTTGCCGATCATCTGGTAGCACAAAACAAGCCCAGACAACAGGCAATCTACTCTGGCAATGTGGTCATGAAACAGGGAGATCTGGTGATTTATGCAGCCGACCTCACCATCTATGGGGACAACGGCAAGGTGCAAGAGGCGGTGGCCACCGGATCGCCGGTGCGCTTTACCATGTCCAGTGCGATGCGCCATGGCTATGGCAATACCCTGACTTACGAACCCGCCAGTGGGCGAATTGTGTTACAGGGCGATGCCCATCTGTGGCAGGGTAAGGATGAAGTCAGTGGCAATGAGGTCATTTATTTGCTGCAAAGCCAACAGACCCAAGTGACAGCGCAACCGGGGCAGCGGGTGCGCTCGGTCTTTTATCCAAGTAAAGAGCAAAAAAAGCCATGAGTTCCGAGCTCCGTGCCCAATCCCTGGTGAAACGGTACCGGCGCAAAACGGTTGTTCGGGATGTTTCGGTCGAGGTCCAGGCGGGAGAAGTGGTGGGGCTGCTCGGGCCCAACGGTGCCGGCAAGACCACGACTTTCTACATGATGGTGGGGCTGGTTCGTCCCGATCAGGGGCGAATTTTCCTGGATGGGCAAGAGATTACCCAGAAGCCCATGCATGAAAGGGCCCGTATGGGACTGGGTTATCTTCCCCAGGAACCCTCCGTCTTTCGTCAACTGACGGCTGCCGACAATATCCTGGCGGTGCTGGAACAATTGCCTTTGCGCGCAGAGGAACGCAGCGAGCGGCTGGAAAGCTTGCTGGTGGAACTCCATCTTCATGGCTTACGGGATACCAAGGGTCAGAGTCTGTCGGGAGGAGAGCGGCGTCGGGTCGAGATCGCCAGGACCCTGGCCATGAGCCCTCGCTTCATTCTCCTGGATGAGCCCTTTGCCGGGATTGATCCCATCTCGGTGATCGAGATTCAACAGTTGGTGACGGGTTTGAGCCAGCGTGGCATTGGTGTATTGATCACCGACCATAATGTTCGAGAAACCTTGGGCATCTGCGAACGGGCCTATATTCTCCATGATGGTGGGGTACTGACCGCAGGGACACCCCAGGAAATTGTGGAAAACCCCAATGTCCGCGAAGTCTATCTGGGAGATCAATTCAAAATCTAAACCATGAAACAGGGACTGGAAATCAAACTTGGGCAACACTTGGCCATGACTCCCCAGCTGCAACAGGCCATCCGCCTGCTGCAGCTCTCCACGGTGGATCTTCAGCAGGAAGTGCAAGGTATGCTGGAAAGTAATCCGCTCCTGGAGGAGGAAGAGGTAGGGGAGGTCAGCCCTCTCGATACAGCGTCCGAGGCAAGTTCCCTCAGCGAAGACCGTCAGCTGGATCTGGCCACCGACACGACCCTGCCCGAGGAACTGCCCGTCGATAGTCAGTGGGAAGACGTCTTTGATTTGGGTAGCAGTGGCCCGGCACCCAGTTCGGATGAGGATCTACCGGACTTTGAGGCGCGTAACAGTCGGGAGCAGAGCCTGCAGGATTACTTGCGTTGGCAGGCCGATCTATCCCCTTTTACCCCCGAAGAACGTAACTTGGCGGAGCTGATCATCGATGCCATCGACGATAATGGCTATTTGGCTAGCTCCCTTGGCGAGCTGGCGGAAATTGCAGGGGTTTCGGAAGAGGAAATTGCTGCGGTTTTATCCGCCATCCAGGACTTCGATCCTCCTGGTGTAGGGGCAAGAAACCTGGCGGAGTGTTTGGATCTACAGTTGCAACAGCTCCCGACCGATCGGAAAGACGTTGCCTTGGCCCGATGTATTGTTCAACAACAGCTCGAAGTGTTGGGGCGTCATGACTATACCCGTTTGCGCCAGGTTCTCCATGTCGAAGAGGAAGAGCTACGCGAGGCGGTAGCGCTGATTGGTACCCTCAATCCCAAACCGGGTGGTGAGGTAGGCGCTAGCGATTCCGGGTACGTCATTCCCGATGTGATCGTTCGTTGGGTTGGCAAGCGCTTGCGGGTGGAGCTGAACCCCGAGGCCATGCCCAGGCTTCGTATCAATCGTCACTATGCCGATCTCTCCAGTGGCCGGGACGCGACCCATCGCTACATTCAGGATCAGCTCAACGAAGCCCGATGGTTTATCAAGAGTCTGCAAAGTCGGCAGGAAACCATCCTCAAGGTGGCCAGGGCCATTGTCGATCGACAAAAAGATTTCTTTAGCAATGGACCGGAAGCAATGCGTCCGATGGTATTACGGGATATTGCCGAAGAAGTGGAAATGCATGAATCCACTATTTCCCGGGTTACCAATCAAAAGTACATGGCGACTCCGCGCGGGCTTTTCGAGTTCAAGTATTTCTTTTCCAGCCATGTCGGCACCGACCAGGGTGGCGCAGCCTCGGCTACGGCCATTCGGGCGGTAATCATGAAGCTGGTGCAAGCAGAGGATAGCAAGCACCCCTTAAGCGACGCCGAAATTGCCAAGATTCTTGCTGATCAAGGGATCCAGATTGCCCGAAGGACTGTGGCCAAGTATCGGGAAGCTGCCAATATCCCATCCGCCAGCCAGCGACGCAGGCTGTAAAGTGCCCCTTTGCACGAAGCTTGGTAGTTGAAGGATCCAATTGACGGCAGCTTCGAACCTGCCGGGGCGCTTGCCGGGGAAAGTGGCACTCTAGCGAAAAAGCCTCGCGAATTACGACCAAAGCATGTCTGGAACCCTGGTGATAGCAGGACTTGACCTAATACTACCACCGACGGGAAAACTCTCTAATTTGCCAGGCGGAGGCTTTCTTCCTCCGTAATGGTCCACTGGATGCTTTCCCCAGCCCGCAGCGGGACGATCGTTTCCGCTCCAGAAAAAGCTGCAGGGAGGGTCCATTGCCGGCGTTCCAGGGTGAGATAGTCCTGGTTTTCGGGCAGTCCATAAAAAGCAGGCCCATTGCAACTGGCAAATGCCTCCAGGCGGTCCAGCGCGTGTTGGGAGGCAAAAACCTCGGTATACAGTTCCAGTGCTGCTGGCGCGGAATATATCCCGGCGCAGCCACAGGCCGATTCTTTGGCATGGCGGGGGTGAGGCGCGCTATCGGTGCCCAGAAAAAAGTGGGGATCGCCACTGGTGGCTGCGGCCAGCAAGGCTTGTCGATGGCTTTCCCGCTTGAGCACGGGCAGGCAGTAGTGATGGGGGCGGATGCCCCCTACCAGCATGGCATTGCGATTGAAAAGTAGATGATGGACGGTAATGGTCGCGCCAACCCTCGCTGATTGTCCCAGAACAAAGTCCACGGCGTTTTGGGTGGTGATGTGTTCGAGAACCACCTTGAGGGCCGGGAAATCCCGCAAAAGTGGTTCCAGGATCTGCTCGATGAAAACCGCTTCCCGGTCGAAGATGTCCACTTCTTGGGCGGTGACCTCCCCGTGCAGCAAGAGCGGCAGTCCCAGTCGCTCCATGGCCGCCAGTACCCCATACACCCGGGAGATTTGCGTTACCCCATTTTCGGAGTTGGTGGTGGCCCCGGCAGGATAGTATTTGACACCATAGACCAGGCCGCTGGCGTGCGCTGCCTCGATTTCATGGGCAGGGGTGCTATCGGTGAGGTACAAGGTCATCAACGGCGTAAAGGCCATTCCCGCAGGGAGAGCGGCAAGGATACGGTCCCGATAGGCTGCAGCCTGGGCGACGGTTCTGATGGGCGGGCTGAGATTGGGCATGACCATGGCCCTTGCAAAACAGCGGGCGGTGGCAGGGACAACGCTGCTGAGCAAATTACCATCACGCAGATGCACATGCCAGTCATCGGGCTTGCGAATACAGATTCGCTCGGGGAGAGAGGCAACGCAAGGTGGGTCTTGGGTGGATGACACAGCAGGTACTCCAACGGGATACAGGAATTCTGATCATAGAGGATGCAAGCCCCGATCCAAAAGTCGCTGCTCTCCTCCCCAAGGTTTTTTTGTGGCGCATATGGCGCTACACTGGATGCCGAGCGGTAGGGCAGTGCCTCATTCACAAAAGGTTACAATCGTATAGGAGCTTGCCATGCAACTACACCTGACCGGCCATCACATGGACCTTACCGAGGCCCTGAAAGATCATGTTCAGCAAAAACTCAGCCGGATTGACCATTATTTTGATCGGGTCATTGATGCCAAAGTGATATTGCGCCATCTGTCCCATGAAAATCCTGCCAATCAGGCGGAGGTGACCATTATTGTCCCTGGTCATGAATTCCATGCCGAGGCGCGGGATCCAGATATGTATGCGGCCATTGATATGGTGGTGGAAAAGATCGATGGGCAGCTGCGACAGTTCAAGGACAAGCTGCACAAGCATCGCGCCGAATCCATGGGTGCGGTGTTGATCGCAGAAGCGGAATAATCATCCATGACTGCGCTGCCGCTCGCCCGCAGTTCCATTGATCTGGATTTTTCTGCCGCAAGCGCAGAGGAAGTTCTGTATCGTCTTGCAGAACTCTTGAGCGAAGTTTCGGGGCAGACTGTCGATAATATTGTGAGGGCGCTACGGGAACGGGAATCCCAAGGTTCTACAGCTTTGGGTTTGGGAGTAGCTGTTCCTCATGCCCGGATGGAGCAACTGTCCGGCATTGCCATGGCCGCGCTGCGCGCCCACACCCCAGTGGCTTTTGGAGCCCCCGATGGATTGCCAGTCCGGCTTTTCGTGGCGCTACTGGTGCCGCAATCAGCACAGAGCGAACATCTGGAACTGCTCTCCCAGATTGCCTCGCGCCTTGGCAGCGAGAATAGTCGATTGGCTCTCTTAACAGCATCGTCACCCGAGCAATTTTTCGATCTCCTGGTACAGGATGCAGCGATAGCAAGTTGATCGCGAGGCCAGGGCGTTTGTAGACGGAGGGCTGCTTGGATCGCGAAGTCGACTGTACCAAGCTATGGCAAGATCTTCGCCAGGAGTTGCACTGGGAGATCCTGGAATCCGGTCGTAACCCTCATCTGCGGGTGGACCTCAGCGATGGGAACTTTGGCGACGGGGCTTCTCTTGTCGGCTTCTTGAGTTTTATCCGTTCTCACTGGGTCCAGGTGGTCGGCCGCTCGGAATTGGAGTATCTCCTTGCCCATCCCGAACAAATTCCGCAATTTCGCAAAGGGCGACTGGAGATACTGGTCCTTTGCGAGGATGTTCAACTACCCAGGGAATTCGCCACGATGATGGTTGCCGAGGGGGTAGCCATCTTTCGTACCAGCCTTCCAACTCGTCGGGTCCTGGTGCGGCTGCAGCACTATTTGCGGACAGAATTGGCTCCCCGTTGCCTGTTGCACGGTGTTTTGGTGGATATCCTGGGGGTTGGGATCCTCATTCAGGGAGAGGCAGGCATTGGTAAATCCGAGTTAGCCCTGGAGTTGGTCAGCCGACAGCATCGCCTGGTGGCCGATGACAGTGTGCTTTGTATCCGCGAGGCACCGGACGTGGTTACCGGTCATTGTCCCCCTGCATTGCAGGATTTTCTGGAAGTGCGCGGGCTTGGCATTGTCAACATCCGCCAACTTTTTGGTGCAGCGGCAGTCATTGATTCCAAGCGGCTGCGCCTGGTGGTGGAAATTCGGGATATGTCCGAAATGGAATTGGCCGATGTCGATCGTTTGCAGGGGCAGGTCGATCACCTGTCCATTCTTGGGGTAGATTTTCCCCGCCTCCGGCTACCGGTCAGTGCTGCCCGTAACTTGGCGGTCCTGGTAGAGGCGGCTGCCCGTGGTTACTATGTGTCCCAATCCGGAGTGGATATGCTCGCCCATTTTGATGCCCAAACCCGGCGCCTGCAAACACCATGAATCCCCAAAGCGATTTGATCATCGTTACTGGCCTTTCTGGTTCGGGGAAAAGTACCGTTCTCCAGGCCCTGGAAGATCTGGGCTATTTCTGTGTGGATAATCTTCCGGCAACCCTGCTGGGGGATTTGCTGCGCGCGCTGTTGCACCATCAAACTGGTTTGCTACGGGTGGCGGTCAGTATCGATGTGCGCAATCGTGCTTTTTTGGATGCCTTGCCCCAAGCGCTTTCCCGTATCCCAGTGGAATTTGGTCTGCGCCCCAGGGTTTTGTTTCTGGAGGCCGATGAAGAAACCTTGCTCCGTCGGTACAGTGAAACCCGACGCCGACACCCGTTGAACCATCTTGCGGGTGCTCCCTCCGAGGGGCTGCGTCAGGTCCTTGCCCAGGAGCGCAAGCTGCTGGCTCCCTTGGTAGCCCTGGCGGACCGTCAACTGGATACTTCACAGTTTCATGGTCACAGTTTACGGCTGCGGGTCCAAGCCTGGGCGAAGGTGGCCGAGGCGCTCAGCCTGATCCTGCTCTTGCAGTCCTTTTCCTTTCGCAATGGCGTTCCCTCCGATTCGGATTTTGTCTTTGATTTGCGGGCACTGCCCAACCCCCATTACCAACCGGAATTACGAGCCTGGACGGGCCGTGATCCCCAGGTCCAGCAATTTTTGGCCCAGCAGGCCGCCGTGCAGGAGGCCCGGGCGAGCCTGAATGCCTTTCTGCAGGCCTGGCTACCCTCTTTTGCCCAGGATCACCGGAACTATGTCACCATTTCCCTGGGATGCACCGGTGGTCGACACCGTAGTGTGTATCTGGTGGAGTGCCTGGCAGAGGATTTGGTGGGAAGTTTTGGACCAGTGCTCTTGGAACATCGGGAGTTGGCTATCCAAGAGCAACGAAGATGACCCATTCGGCAGAAATTGTGTTGCTGACCCATGCCGGTTTGGGAACCGCCTTTTTGGGAGTATTGCGGCATATCTTTGGGGAGTTGCCGCCGGATGTTTCGGCCCTGGAAGCGGATCCGGACGATTCTGATAGCCTGCGGACTCGCCTCGCGCAGCGGATGGCGAGTGCCCGTGCCGAAAAACGCCCCTTGCTGATCTTGTGCGATTTGCCCGGTGCCAGCCCAGCCAATGCCATACCCAAGACCCTGGACCCCCAATGGGTAGAGGTAATTTATGGGTTGAATCTCCCCATGCTACTACGGGCCCTTTCCCGTCGGCAGGACTGGCAGGATCTGGGGGCATCGGTACGGGAAGGGGGGCGTCTTGCCATTGATTGGCAACCATTTTCCTGATCCAGCCGCGAAGCTATTCCTATGCTACTCTTTAAAGGGGTATCCAAGGCCCAGCATAGGGAGTTGGTAACATGGTTGATTTGCAGAATTTTCGATCCAGGTTTGGACAGAGTCTGTGGCTCGACAATCTTTCCCGTACCTTGATCCATGAGGGTATCCTGGCGCGGCATATTACCGAAGATGGCATCACTGGGGTGACTTCCAACCCTAGCATTTTCCAGAGAGCAATCCACGAGAGCCCCTATTATCAGCAGGATCTTCGGCAACCAGCCCAATCGGCGGAGCGTTTATATGAAGAGCTGGTCAAGGTGGATTTACAGATGGCCTGTGATCTGCTGGCACCCATCCATGCGCAAACGGATGGGGATGATGGTTGGGTAAGTTGGGAGGAATCCCCAGAGCTCGCTCAGGATACCGAAGCGACCATTGCCGAGGCCGAGCGCCTGCGGGGTATGGTGGCGAGAGAAAATCTCTTGATCAAGGTGCCGGCTACCGAGGCGGGGATTCGCGCCTTGCGGGCGCTGATTGCCAAGGGAATTTCCATCAACGTCACTCTGATTTTTGGCTTGGCCCAGCTCCGTCAGGTCTTTCAAGCTTATCAGGATGGTTTGGCACAGTGGGTGCGACAAGGTGGCGATGCCAGGCAGGTCAAAGCAGTGGCGAGCCTCTTTTTATCTCGGGTCGATACCCTGGTCGATCAAAAGCTCAGCCAGGTGGGCAGTAGCGAAGCCTTGGCCTTGCGGGGAAAAACGGCCGTGGCCATGGCAAAACGGGCCTACGCCCTCTACCAGGAAATGTTTTATGGCCAAGCCTTTGCTGACTTGGCTGCCCAGGGAGCTCGTCCGCAGTACCTGCTGTGGGCAAGCACCAGCACCAAAAATCCTGCCTACCCGGATTTGCTTTATGTGGAACCGCTCATTGGGCCGGAGACGATCAATACTCTCCCTGAGGAGACCTTGTCCAAGCTCAAGGATCATGGACGGTTGGCGGCGGAGCTAACCCAAGGAATGAATGAGGCTACCGAAACCTTGTCTCAAGTCCAAGGGCTTGGCATTGATCTCGATGGCGAGATTGCCCCTACCCTGCAAACCCAAGGGCTACAGGCCTTCGCCGATGCCTATCATGCCATGTTGGCGGAAGTGGAGAAGTTTCGGGCTTAAAAACCAATGATATTATAGCCGGCGTCCACATAGGTGATCTCGCCGGTGATCCCGGAGGCCAGATCCGAGCAGAGAAAGGCGGCCACATTGCCAACTTCCTCCTGGCTGACATTGCGGCGCAGTGGGGCATGTTCTGCGTAGTGCTCCAAAATGCTGCGAAATTCACTGATTCCGCTGGCGGCAAGGGTACGGATCGGTCCGGCAGAAATGGCATTGACGCGGATATTTTCCGGACCCAGGGATTGCGCCAGGTAGCGCACCCCTGCTTCCAGGCTTGCCTTCGCGAGTCCCATCACGTTGTAATTGACCATGGCCCGCACGGCGCCAAGATAGCTCAGCGCCAGCAGGGCCCCTCCCCGACCTTGCATGAGGGGTCGAACTGCCTGTGCCAAGGCCGTAAAGCTGTAGGAGGAGACTTCATGGGCAACGCGGAAACCCTCCCGGGTGGTGACATCAGCATAATTTCCAGAGAGTTCCTGCTTGGGGGCAAATGCCGCGCCATGGATGGCAATGTCGACCCCCCCCCAGCGCTCCTGTAATGCAGACACTACGGCATCCAGTTGGGTGGGCTCCAGAAGGTCCAGGGGCAACGGGGAAGGGGCGCCAATCTGCCTTGCCAGATCTTCGACGCGGCTTTGGGTACGCTCACTCTGATAGGTAAGCAGTACTTCGGCTCCTTCCCGCACCATGGCCTGGGCAATGCCCCAGCAAATGGAACGATCATTGGCAACGCCCACAACCACCGCCTTTTTGCCCGCAAGAAATGCCATTTTTGGAATATCCTTTTTATCGTGTGTAAATGGTAAGTCGAGTACCTGGGTGAATATCCGCTGCCGAAGCCAGGCGATTCCACTGTACTACGGACTTGGGAGAAACGTGATAGCGGGCGGCAATCTGCCAGACCGTATCGCCAGGACGAACCACATAGGTGGTTGCCCGAGGTATTGCTGCAGCCAATTGTTCCTGTCGGGGACGTAATGCGGCCATCAAGCTTCCCTGGGCGGGGAGACGCAGGACCTGCCCGGGATGAATCATGCTGTGGGTACTGAGATGATTGGCAGCGGCGAGGGCTGCTACATTGACCCCAGCCCGTTGCGCAATCTGCCAGAGGCTCTCGCCCGCCCGCACTGTGATCGTAGCTTGGGTAGCGGTCACTACGGGTATGGTTTTACCCCCATAGACCACGAGCTTTTGCCCAACCTGCAGGTCATTGGCGGAACGGAGATGGTTCCAGCGCTGCAGGTCGCTGATGGAAACCCCGGTGCGCAGCGCCACCTGGGAGAGGGTCTCGCCGGAGCGGATGGTAATATAGTGCACATTGGGGGTGGCTTTGGCCGGCCTGGGCTCAGAAACGGGGGTAACCTTTCTGGCAACGGCCTCTTCACTGCTGGGCTGAGAAGAGGAGGTCGAAGGAGTGCCCATGAGCTCCGTAGACTGTTGTGATAATGCAGTACGCAGGGTCTCCGCCTTGTCTTTGGGGACGACCAGGGCATATCCGGCAGGGGCCACCCCATAGCGCAAACCGGCATTGAGATGTTGCAACTCGCTTACCGAGACATTCATGAGTCTGGCAGCGACTTCCAGATTGACACTCTGTTGGGGATGCACCAGGGCAAGCTGCGCCCGATTGGCGATCTCTGGGAGCGCGACATGATATGCAGTAGCGTTCTTGATGACTTGCGCCAATGCCAGCAACTCTGCAACGTAGTTTTCGGTCTCATTGGGGAGGTGTAGGTCCCAGAAATCCGTGGGCAGCCCAGCGGCAACGTTTTGCTGGATTGCCGCCGAAACGGTGCCTTGGCCAGCATTGTAGGCGGCAATGGCCAGGAGCCAATTGCCGCCAAAGTAATTATAGAGATAGGAGAGATAATCCAGGGCGGCGTTGGTGGAAGCAGTAAGGCTGAGCCGGGGGTCTCCCCAGCGGGTATTTTGCAAACCAAAGCCGCGCGCAGTACCGGGTACGAACTGCCAAAGGCCGGCAGCCGCGGCGGGCGAGTAGGCGCGAGGATTGTAGCCGCTCTCAATGGCGGGCAAGAGCGCAAGCTCCATGGGCATGCCCCGTTCCTTCACTGCTGTGGCTACATAATATAGAAAAGGGCGGGAGTTCTGGAGAATTTCTTCGAGTTTTCCTTGATGTTGCAGAAACCATGTCCGCCATTTATCGACGCGGGGCCGATCCACGTCACTGATTCGAAAACCTTCAATAATACTTGGCCAAAGATTTTTCTGATCCGGTAATGCACCATCGGCTTTGGCCTGTTGCAAGGTCTGCAGCAGACCATCGCCACTACCGGGGACTTCAGTAGATGGAGAATCGGTGGTGGAGAGGGTGCCGTTGTTCTGGAGTTGATCGATGAGCTCCGTCAGGGATTGCTGCGCGTTGATTTCGCCATTACCACCAGCAATGGTCGACACAGGAAGGGCCAGGGCCCAGGCAACAGAAAGGGCTAGGAAGGTCTTTGACATATCGCTCCTTCTTTGGTGAGGACGCCTGCTGGGTGTCCTGGCCAAATTTGTCGATAATAAATGGTAAACAATGACTTGCAATATCCTTGGTACTTTGGGGTGATATTAGGGCCAATAACTTCCCTCGTCAATCTTATGGACCATTAGCGTTTTCTATCATCGGTCATCGCCGATTTTACGCCTTTTCTGTTATAGTTCGGGGCTTATGATTTGCTGACATAGAAGATCCCCATGGCTATTCGTACCCGCTTTGCGCCAAGTCCCACTGGTTATCTCCACATTGGTGGCGTTCGCACGGCCCTGTTCTCCTGGCTCCACGCCCGCCAGCATGACGGTGCATTCATTTTACGCATCGAGGATACCGACCTGGAACGTTCGACTCCCGAGGCGACGGCGGCCATCCTGGAGGGGCTGGCTTGGTTGGGCCTGGATTGGGATGAGGGCCCCTACTATCAGATGCAGCGCATGGACCGCTACCGGGAGGTGCTGGCAAAGATGCTTGCGGCTGGTACGGCCTATCACTGCTATTGCAGTAAAGAAGAGTTGGAAAGCATGCGGGAGCAACAGCGTCAGCAGGGCTTGAAGCCGCGTTATGATGGCCGTTGCCGGCACCGCCAGGAGCCCCTCCCGGGAGTGAAGCCGGTGGTTCGCTTTCGGAGCCCCACGGAGGGGGAGACGGTAGTGGAAGATCTGGTCCACGGTACCATCCGCTTCCAGAATCAGGAACTGGATGATTTGATTATTGCCCGTTCCGACGGTACACCTACCTATAACTTTTGTGTGGTGGTGGATGATTGGGACATGGCCATCACCCATGTGATTCGCGGCGATGATCACCTCAACAATACCCCTCGGCAGATGCAAATATTGCAGGCCCTGGGAGCCGTCCCACCGCGTTATGCCCATGTGCCCATGATCCTCGGGCCCGATAAGCAAAAACTCTCCAAGCGCCATGGCGCCGTGAGTGTGCTGGAATATCGGGAGCAGGGTTTCCTGCCTGATGCGTTGTTGAATTTCCTGGTACGTTTGGGTTGGTCCCATGGTGACCAGGAAATCTTCAGTCGCGAGGAAATGATTCGGCTCTTTCGCATTGAAGACGTGCACAAGGCGGCTTCGGCCTTTAATCCGGACAAGCTCCTCTGGCTCAATGCCCAGCACTTGCAACGCATGAGTGATCCTGATCTGGCCTTGCAATTGCGACCTTTCTTGCTGCAAGAGGGCGTCAGTGCAAGGGAACTGGACGCCAGGTCCAGCCTTGCGGCGGTGGTGCCGCTCTTGCGAGAGCGGGCCAAGACCCTGGTGGAAATGGCTCAGGCTGCCAAAATCTTCTTTCAGGCACCCAAAGAGGTGCTGGAAAAAGACCGGGAAAAATACCTGCAGGGGCAAGAAACCCTGCTCCAGGCTGCAGCAACGGAGTTCCGTTCTCTCCCCCAGTGGCATGCGGAAGCGATCCATGCCAGCCTGCAACGGCTGGCCGACCAATATGCCGATGGCAAATTGGGCAAGATTGCCCAGCCCTTACGGGTTGCCGTTGCTGGTCGCGCCGTTTCGCCCCCGCTGGATCAAACCCTGGCGGTCTTGGGTCGGGAGGAAACGCTGCAACGGCTGGAGTATGCCCGCTCCTGGACCGAAAAACCCTTGGCGTAGGCGAGTGCTTTTGTCATTATCCTTCCAGAACCCCGTCCTTCAGGAGAGTCTCCATGGCCCAGAACGTTACCCAGAAGATCATTGCCGCCCATTTGCTTGCGGGTGAAATGCAGCCAGGTAGCGCCATTGCCATTCGTATTGACCAAACGCTAACCCAGGATGCGACGGGTACCATGGCCTATTTGCAATTTGAGGCCTTGGGGATCCCCAAAGTCCGCACGGAACTGTCCGTTTCCTATGTGGACCATAACATGCTGCAGTCTGGTTATGAGAATGCCGACGATCATCGTTTTCTCCAAAGCTTTGCTGCCAAGTACGGTATCCATTTTTCCCGTCCCGGTAATGGAATTTGCCATCAGGTCCACCTGGAGCGTTTTTCCAGACCAGGGAGGACTCTCTTGGGCTCGGATTCCCATACCCCTACTTCTGGTGGGGCAGGCATGCTGGCCATTGGTGCTGGCGGGCTGGATATCGCCTTGGCCATGGGGGGGCTGCCCTTCCATCTGACCATGCCCCAGGTGATCGGGGTCAAACTCATCGGGCGTTTGCAACCCTTTGTCAGCGCCAAGGACATCATCCTGGAGGTACTGCGGCGCAAGACGGTCAAAGGTGGGGTGGGCAAGGTCTTCGAGTATTTTGGACCGGGAGTGGCTCATCTATCAGTCCCGGCGCGTTCCACCATTACCAATATGGGGGCAGAATTGGGGGCAACCACCAGCGTGTTTCCGAGCGATGAGGTTACCCGGGAATATTTGCGTGCCCAGGGAAGGGAGGCGGACTGGTCTCCATGGGTAGCCGATCCCGATGCCAGCTACGATGAGGTGCTGGAGATCGATCTCGATGCCCTGGAACCCCTCATTGCCTGCCCCCATAGTCCCGATAATGTGAAGAAGGTGCGAGAGGTGGCCGGCACCCCCGTAGCCCAGGTCGCCATTGGTTCTTGTACCAATTCCTCCTATACCGACCTGATGACCGTCGCCCACATGTTGGCAGGCAAGGTCGTGGCAGACGGTGTCAGCCTGGGGATTTCGCCAGGTTCCCGTCAGGTCATGGAGATGGTGACCCGGGATGGTGGCCTGCTGCGCTTTATCGGGGCGGGGGCAAGGATTCTGGAATCAGCTTGTGGCCCGTGTATCGGGATGGGTTTTGCCCCGCCCAGCGAGGGAGTCTCGGTGCGCTCCTTCAACCGGAATTTCTATGGCCGTTCCGGGACGAAAAATGCCTCGGTATATCTGGCCAGTCCTGAGACCTGTGCTGCCTGTGCTTTGACCGGTGTCATTACCGATCCCCGAGATCTGGGACTGGCGCCCATTTCGGTGTCCCTGCCGCACCAGTTCCTCGTCGATGACCGCATGATCCTGCCCCCGGCCGCCGAACCTGGAAAGATCGAGGTCCTGCGCGGACCCAATATTGCCAGGCTGCCCACCTATGGTGCCCCTACAGAAGAATTACGTGGACCGGTCTTGATCCGTCTGGGGGACGATATCACGACGGACCATATCATGCCGGCAGGGGCCAAGGTATTGCCGTTGCGCTCCAATCTTCCGGCCATCTCCGAGTATGTCTTCCACGTGCTTGATGAAAGTTTTCCGGCCAGGGCCAAAGCAGCTGGAAAAGGATTCATTGTTGCGGGACAAAACTATGGACAGGGCTCCAGCCGCGAGCATGCTGCCCTAGCTCCCCGCTATCTGGGGGTGCAGGCCGTACTGGTGCAATCCTTTGCCCGGATCCATCTGGCCAATCTGATCAATTTTGGGATCTTGCCACTGACCTTTGTCCAGCCGCAGGACTATGAGCGCATTGCCCAGGAGGATGAGCTTTCCCTGGATCTCCGTGCCCTGGACTTGCATAAGCCCTTGACGCTACGCAACCTGACCCAAAATTTTGCGATCGAGGTCCTGCCCCAGCTGGCAAGTGAACGGGATTTGGCCTTGATTCGCAAAGGTGGAGCCCTGTCCTGGGCCAGAGAAAACCTGGAGAAAAGCGCATGACTGGTACCAGTATCCAGTACCACAATGGACAGATTCATGTTCCCAATGATCCGGTGATCCCCTTTATCGAGGGGGACGGCATTGGCGTGGATGTTACCCCGGCCATGCAAAAGGTCCTCGATGGCGCAGTGACCAGGGCCTATGGAGGTCTGCGGAAGCTCCATTGGCGGGAGCTCTATGCCGGGCAAAAGGCGGTTGTCGAGTTTGGTGAAGGGGTCTATCTCCCTGCTTCGACCCTGGAGGCTATTCGGCACTACCATGTGGCCATCAAGGGACCGCTGGAAACCCCGGTGGGGGGAGGGATTCGTAGCCTCAATGTCACCTTGCGCCAGGACCTGGATCTCTACGTTTGCCTGCGCCCGGTGCGCTACTTTCCCGGTACCCCAAGTCCGCTCAAGGAGCCGGAGAAGGTGGACATGGTGATCTTTCGGGAAAATGCCGAAGACATCTATGCCGGAATCGAATGGGCAGCGGGGACTCCAGAGGCAGCCAAGGTCATCGCTTTTTTGCAGCAGGAAATGGGAGTGAAGCAGATCCGGTTTCCCGCCAGTTCTGCCATAGGTATCAAGCCGGTCTCCCAGGAAGGCTCCGCGCGCCTGATTCGTAGGGCTATCCAGTATGCATTGCAGCATCGCCTTCCCTCGGTAACCTTGGTCCACAAGGGCAATATTATGAAGTACACCGAAGGGGGATTCCGGGACTGGGGCTATGCCTTGGCCGAGTCGGAGTTTGGCGAACGGATCTTTACCTGGCGACAGCGTGCAGCCCTCCGCAAGGAAAAGGGGCGGGAGGCCGCGATCGCGGCAGAACGAGAGGCTTTGGCTGCAGGGAAGTTGCTGGTGAAGGATGTGATTGCCGATAACTTTCTCCAGCAGATCTTGCTCCGTCCTGAAGACTACTCGGTGGTGGCTACCCTCAATTTGAATGGGGACTATATCTCCGATGCCCTGGCGGCAGAGGTGGGGGGAATTGGTATGGCCCCCGGGGCCAATCTGTCGGACACCCACGCCATTTTCGAGGCGACCCATGGTACGGCCCCAGATATCGCTGGCCTTGGCAAGGCGAACCCAAGCTCTTTGATCCTCTCAGGGGCGATGCTTCTGGAGCACCTGGGGTGGCAGGAGGCGGCCGATCTGGTGATCCAATCCCTGGCAGCGGCCATTGCCGCAGGACAGGTCACGGAAGATCTGGCCAGTTTACAAGGGCGCTCGGGGCTCTCTACCGCAGAATTTACGGCTGCCATCCTCCAGCAGATGGGGGGGTGAGTCCATGAATCTCCATGAATACCAAGCCAAACGGCTGCTGCAGGAAGAAGGGGTTCCGGTCCCCAGAGGCATCCCGGCTTTTTCCGTCAAAGAGGCGGTCAATCAGGCCCGGGCTCTCGGTGGACAAAACTGGGTCCTCAAGGCCCAAGTCCATGCGGGTGGGCGGGGAAAAGCCGGTGGTGTGCGGCGTGTAGCTAGCATTGGCGAGCTGGAACAGGCGGCACAATCCTTGCTTGGTAAACCCTTGGTAACCCAGCAGACGGGTCCCGAAGGGAAGCACGTGGCGGCCTTGCTAATCGAGGAGCCCAGCAGTATCCAGCGAGAGTTTTATCTGGCCTTGCTGGTGGATCGCAGTACGGCGCGTCAGACCTTCATCGCCTCCCAAGCGGGGGGGATGGAAATCGAGACCCTGGCCGTGGAGCACCCTGAGGCGATTGAACGCATCCCGCTGGAGCCGGGAGTGGGCTTTCTGCCCTACCAGGCACGAAGTCTGGGCTTTCGCTGGGAATTGCCCCTGGGCGCGGTGCAGCAACTCGTCCGCATCATGCACGGCATGTGGCGTCTGGCCCAGCGTCTGGATGGCCAGTTGCTAGAGATCAACCCCCTGGCGCTCACAGCCGATGATCGCCTGGTGGCACTGGATGCCAAAATTGTCATAGACGACAATGCCTTGTATCGGCATCCCGAGTCCGACGAACTCTTTGATTCCACCCAACAAGACGCCCGCGAGATTGTCGCCCGGCAGTTTGGACTCAATTATATTTCCCTGGGTGGTACCATTGGCTGCATGGTCAATGGCGCAGGCCTTGCCATGGCCACCATGGATCTAATCAAGCTCGAAGGAGGAGAGCCGGCCAATTTTCTTGATGTGGGTGGTGGTGCAGCGGCCGACAAAGTTACCCAGGCCTTCAAGCTGATCCTCTCGGATCCCCGGGTCAAGGCCATTTTGGTGAACATTTTTGGGGGCATCACCCGCTGCGATTTGCTGGCCCAGGGTATTGTCCAGGCCGCGAGCGAAGCGGGGGTGCCCGTACCCGTGGTGGTCCGCCTGGAAGGGACCAAAAAGGAGGAGGGCATGGCGATCCTGGCTGCCAGTGGCCTCCATTTCGTCACCGCTGACGGCCTAACGGATGCTGCCCGTAAGGCCGTCCTGGCAGCACAAGCATAGCTTGGATGTGAACGTCCTCTGGTTACAGAAGTTATGGCCCTTGTTACGGAATTCGGGGCCGCTCATCGCCCGGTTGGCAGAGAGCTATGTCAAGCGTGGTGCCGATCGCAAAACGGCCGAAAACATTGCCAGTACTGCGGTGATCCTCGATCAGGTCCTGGAGGAGCGTCTGAAGGAGGTCCCGACCATCGAAGATCTGGACAAGCTACGACAAGAATTGAGCCAATTGCGCAGCCTGCTCCAAAGCCAGGGGCTCCCGCGGCGACCTCTGATCCTGTGGTATCTCTTGCTTGGGCAATGGATCATCATTGCCCTCCTTTTGTATTTTGGAATTCATTCATGAGCATTCTTCTTACGCGCAATACGCGGGTGATCTGTCAGGGCTTTACGGGTAAACAGGGCACCTTTCATTCGGAACAGGCCCTTGCCTATGGTACCCGCATGGTAGGGGGAGTAACTCCAGGCAAAGGCAATACCCGCCATCTGGATCTGCCGGTCTTTGATACCGTGGCCGATGCGGTGATGGCAACGGGGGCAGAGGCCAGCGTCATCTATGTTCCCTCCCCCTTTGCTGCTGATGCCATCATCGAGGCAGCTGACGCCGGCATCGAACTCATTGTCTGCATTACCGAAGGGATTCCTGTCTATGACATGCTGCAGGTCAAGCAGTTTTTGGCCCACCGCCCCCATGTCCGCCTGATCGGACCGAACTGCCCGGGAATCATCACCCCCGGGGAATCCAAGATGGGCATTATGCCGGGGAGTATTCACCGCCCGGGATCGGTGGGGATCGTGTCCCGGTCGGGCACCCTCACCTACGAGGCAGTGGAGCAGACGACCCGGCTGGGACTGGGGCAGAGTACTTGTGTGGGCATTGGTGGGGACCCCATCATCGGCATGGATTTTGTGGAAGTCTTGCGACTTTTTGAGGCGGATCCACAAACGGAGCTGGTGATTCTGGTGGGAGAAATTGGCGGCAGGCTCGAGGAAGAAGCGGCCGACTTCATCCGCAGGGAAATGCACAAACCCGTGGTCGCGTTCATTGCCGGATCAACGGCCCCCAAGGGAAAACGCATGGGTCATGCAGGGGCCATCATCGATGGCGTTGCGGGCACGGCCGAATCCAAATATGAGGCCTTGCGCGCGGCGGGAGTGCATTGCGTTTTCTCCCCAGCGGAACTGGGGGCCGAGGCCAGTCGGGTCTTGGGTCGCTAGCATGCGGATCGTGTTGGGTCAATGTGACCTGCAGGTTGGGGATGTAGCCGGCAATTTCCACAAAATCCTGGACCGTGCCCAATATGTTGCCAGGCATGGCGCCGATTTGTTCGTACTACCGGAGTTGGCGATCTGTGGTTACCCACCTGAAGATTTGCTCCTGCGCCAGGACTTTCTGGATTGTTGCGACGAGGCGTTGATGGCCTTGGCTCGGCAAAGCCCAGTCCCCCTTTTGCTCGGTCATCCCCAGCGTCGCGCAGGCGCTCTTTACAACGCCGCGAGTTTGTTGCGCGGCGGGCGGATCGAAGCCAGCTATGCCAAACATTGTCTCCCCAATTATCAGGTATTTGACGAAAAAAGATATTTTTCCGAGGGTAGTGGTGAACTCCTTTTTTCCTTGCAGGGACTGCGCCTGGCAGTCCGGATTTGTGAGGATCTCTGGTGCCGTGATCAGCCCTTGCTCGAGCAGCCAGGTAGCGCTGATGCCGTCATTATCCTGAATGCCTCCCCGTTCCATCGCGACAAGCAACGCGAGCGGGAAGCACTGTTGCAGGAGCGCGCCCAAGCCGAAGGGGCGACCCTTCTCTATCTGAACCTGGTGGGTGGGCAAGATGAACTGGTCTTCGATGGCCGTTCTGCAGCAGTGGATCAACAGGGCAAACTGATCGGCCGCGCCGCGGCCTTTGCCGAGGATCTTCTCTGGGTAGCGGGGCAGCCCGGAAACTGGCAATCCAGCATCGCTTCCTCTCCCCAAGGGGTCGAGGAGGTCTATCAGGCCCTTACCCTGGGGCTAGCCGATTACACCCAAAAAAACGCTTTTCCTGGTGTGGTGCTGGGACTGTCGGGGGGGATCGATAGTGCCCTGACCCTTGCCATAGCTGCCGATGCTTTGGGTTCGGATCGGGTCCATGCCCTGATTCTACCAAGCCCTTATACCGCTGCTATGAGCGTGGAAGATGCCGTTGCCGAGGCCAACGCCTTGGGGGTTGGGTTTGATATTCTCGCTATCGATGGACTCTTTCGCGCTTACCAGGAGACCCTGGCCCCGGTTTTTGGGGATCGCAAGCCCGATGTGACCGAAGAAAACCTGCAGGCGCGCATCCGTGCCGCCTTGCTGATGGCTTACTCCAACAAGTTTGGTCATTTGCTGTTGACGACTGGCAATAAAAGTGAAATGGCCGTTGGGTACGCCACCTTGTACGGGGATATGGCGGGTGGCTTTGCCCCCATCAAGGACTGCCCCAAGACCTTGGTATACGAGTTGGCCCGTTGGCGCAACCAGCAAGGTAGCGTCATCCCCAAACGGGTGCTGGAGCGTGCCCCATCGGCAGAGTTGGCGCCCGGGCAGACGGATCAGGATAGCTTGCCGCCCTATGGGCTTCTTGATGAGATTATCATGGCCTTCGTTGAATCGGGACAGAGTCGAAGAGAGATTCTCGCCCAGGGTGTGCCTGCTGCCGACCTGGATCGGACCATCCGCCTCATCGAGCGCTCGGAATACAAGCGCCGCCAGGCTGCACCAGGAATCCGGATCAGTTCTCTGGCTTTTGGCAGGGACCGCCGTTACCCTATCAGCAATGGTTTCCGGGCCGAAGCCCCGCTTTGTGGAGAGGAGAAGTAATGAAAAAAATTGAGGCCATTATCAAGCCCTTCAAGCTGGATGATGTTCGTGATGCTTTGCAGGAAATGGGTATTGCTGGGATGACGGTGACCGAGGTCAAGGGTTTTGGTCGGCAAAAGGGGCACACGGAACTCTATCGGGGGGCCGAGTATGTGGTGGATTTTCTACCCAAGCTCAAGATTGAGGTGATCCTCCCCGATGAGCTCCTGGATCGGGCCGTAGATGCCATTGTCGCGGCGGCGCGCACGGGCAAGATTGGTGACGGCAAGGTCTTTGTCAGCAATGTGGATCGGGTGATCCGGATCCGGACTGGCGAAGAAGGGGATGATGCCGTTTGATTAGCCGATCTTGCTGAGATAACTGCTCTTGGGATAGTTGTAGCGCAAGATGGCCGCAGTATCCTGGGCTAACTGTGCCAGATCCAGGTGTTTATAGGAAAGATATAGATAATAGAGAGCCTCTTCCCGGGCGGGACTAAGTTGGTACTTGCTGACGACAGTGGCACAGCGGTTGGCCGATGCTACGTAGGCATGGCGCACATAATAAAACTTGCAGATATCCAGATTGCGTTTGCCCAGCAGGTCGATAATTTTGGCCATGCGCAAGCGGGCATCGGCGGCATAGGGGCTCTTGGGCCAACGCTTGACCAAGGTTTCGAAAGTATCGAAGGCTTGCCGCATGGGGACCGGGTTCCAATTGGCCCCTTCAATTTCCTGATACTGGGAAATTCCCTTGAGATACCAGGCATAATCCACAAAGGGGTTGACGGGGTGCAGCTTGATGAAGCGTTCCGCCGCCGCGGCCGCAGCTTTGGACTCCCCTTGCTGGTAATAACTGTAGGCGATGTTGAGCTGCGCCTGTTCGGCATAGGGACCATAGGGATACATGGCCTCCAGCTCTTCATAGTCCCGGATGGCCTGACCATAGTCCTCGCGATCTTGGGCTTGCTTGGCTTTCTGGTACATGGTGGCAGCGGCCTCATGGGAATCGAGGAGATTCCCCTGCGGTTTGTCCGTGGCACAGCCAGCTAGGCTGAGCAGAGAAATGGAGCAGAAAATGATAAAAGGGCGTTTGCGCATACCGGGCAATGATCTATAGTGGCGAGCCATGGACCTGGATACTACGGAAATTGCATTGTTTTTACCAGTGGAGCGGGCGGGAGAACGGCTCGATAGCCTGCTTTGCGAGCTACTGGCGGAGTTGAGCCGCAGTCGCATCCAGGAATTGCTGCAAAGTGGGGCCATTACCATTGATGGAGGGTTGGCCCGTCCGAGTCAGCGGGTGCGTGGGGGGGAGGCCGTACAGGTCCGACTGCCGCCGCGGGAGCCTGGCCACTGGCAAGCGGAGCGGATCCCTTTGCAAATCGTCCATGAAGATGAAGAGATTCTGGTCGTCGACAAGCCGGCGGGGATGCTTACCCATCCTGGTGCGGGGCATACGGCAGGAACCCTCGCCAATGGGATTTTGGCCCATTGCCCCGACAATGCCCAATTGCCGCGTGCTGGCATTGTCCATCGTCTGGATAAAGATACCAGCGGACTCCTGGTAATTGCCAAAACCGAGCATGCCCGGCAGGATCTAATGGAGCAACTGGCAGAACGGGCCATGCATCGAGAATATGTGGCCCTGGCTTTGGGGGCCATGACCGGAGGAGGGCGGGTGGAAGCCCCCATCGGCCGCCATTCCCAGGATCGTCTGCGCATGACCGTGCGCAGCGATGGCCGGCCCGCCCGTACCGATTACCGCCTGCTGGAGCGATTCCCCAGGCATACCCTCTTGCGACTGCGCCTGGCTACGGGTCGTACCCATCAGATTCGCGTCCACATGCGGCATATTGGTCATCCCTTGGTGGGAGATCCGGTTTATGGTGGACGCCCGATCGTTCCCCCTGGTCTGGATGAAGCCGGTTTGCAGATTTGGCGTTCCTTCCGGCGGCAAGCCCTGCACGCCTGGCGCCTGGAGCTGGAACATCCCCGGGATGGCGAAGTCTGTACCTTTGAAAGCCCGCTGCCCGCGGACCTGCAGACCTTATTGACGCTACTGCGCAATGCACAGGACTGATCCCCTGTTGCTGTTACCAGATTGGCCTGGACCCCCTGGGGTCCGGGCCGCCATCACAACCCGACGGGGAGGCTGGAGTCAGGGACCCTATGCTTCTTTCAATTTGGGAGCTCATGTGGGGGACGATGTCTTCGCCGTGCAGCAAAATCGGGCACTGTTATCCCGCATTCTGGATCTGCCAGCAGCCCCGCGCTGGCTGCGGCAAGTCCACGGCACCAACATTGTGACGATTGGTACGGAGGATCGGGATTGGCAGCCGGCCGACGGTGCCGTCAGCTTTGCGCCGGCCGTGGTGCTGGCGGTGCTCAGCGCCGATTGTTTGCCTGTCCTCGCCGTTTCCGCCGACGGTCAGCGTCTGGGTGCCTTTCATGCCGGTTGGCGGGGGCTTGCGGCAGGAATTCTCGAACAGGGGATCGCGGCCCTGGGCGTTGCAGCCGAACAGATTCTGGTATACTTGGGGCCTGCCATTGGCCCTGATGCCTTTGTTGTTGGGGGCGAGGTGCGGGCATGCTTTCTGGCCGCCGATCCCGATGCCTCATGGGCTTTTCGTCCGGGTTACGGTGATCGCTATTATGCGGACCTCTATGCCTTGGCCCGGATGCGTCTGGCCCGTCTGGGGGTGACCCGGATTTATGGTGGTAACTATTGTACGGTACGAGATGAATCCCTGTTTTTCTCCCACCGCCGCGACGGGGTGTGTGGACGGATGGCCAGCTTGATCTGGCGGGAGGCAACATCATGAAGGAATGGCGCTTTGGAGATGAGGGGGCCCAGGGCACGTCGGCCAGGGAGCTACAACAGTGGCTGGCTCCCTTGGGGGTGACCCTGCGTGCATACCCGGTAGCAGCTGCCGCCCGCCCATGGTTGACACCGGCGGTGCTGGATGCAGCAGGGCAAGCGGCGCTACTGGTCGCATTGGACGAGGTTTTTCAGCACCTCAAGGCAGAGCGAGGCTATGCGGATCGTGATCTGGTGGTGCTCTATCCCGAGCATCCGCAACTCGCTGCCTTGGACGAGCGTTTCGCCCCCATCCACATCCACGAGGACGAAGAGGTGCGCTATGTGGTGGATGGCGAGGGGATCTTTGGTTTTGTGCTCCCCGATGGCCGACAGCTGGAGGTTACGGTCAACGCTGGGGATTATCTCCATATCCCCGCCCAGGTAGAACACTGGTTTCGCCTGACGGCGTGCAAGCGCATCAAGGCGGTGCGCTATTTCAGCGCCCAAGGAGGCTGGACGCCCATCTACAGTCAGCGATCCCGCCAGCGTTTCCCGATCCAATGAAGGCGGTCATTGAGGTCGATTATCTTTTTCCGGCCGGAAGTTCCCCAGAACAACAAGCCGAGGCCCTGGCCATTGGGCAGACGGCGGGAACCTGGGATGCCCGATTTATCCACCGGGAAGCTGCCTTGCGGGAGCACCTGGGCGAGATTCGTGCCCTGGAAATCCTCCCCGATGGGCAGAGTGTAGCCCGCATCGCCTTTCCCCTGGCCAATGTAGACGGTGGCATGGGTAGCCTCCTCACCATGATCTTTGGCAAGTATTCCCTGGGTGGTACGGCCAAGATTCTGGATCTTCGCCTGCCCGCTGATTATGGTCTGCAGCCGCGCTTTGGGATGGAAGGTATCCGCCAGCAGCTTGGCGTATTCCGGCGGCCATTGGTCATGGCGATTTTCAAGCCTGCTTTGGGTCTTTCTGCCACAGATCATGCCGAAATCCTGGCGGAAGTCGCCTGGGCTGGACTGGACATCATCAAGGACGACGAAATTCTCCCCAATTTGCCCAAGGCTCCCACCCTGGAACGTTGGCGGGCCTGTGCCCCGATCCTCGAAGCCCGGCGAGACCGGCTGGGTCGGGATCTCCTGTACGCGGTCAACCTTTCGGGCAATGCCGCGCAAGTACAAGACCTGGCGCGCCGGCTCGTAGCCGAGGGGGCCAATGCCTTACTGCTCAATGTTTTTGCCTACGGTCCTGCGGTGCTGGAGGCCCTGGCCCAGGATCCGGAAATCAATGTCCCGATATTTGCCCATCCAGCCCTGGCCGGGGCTTTTTCGGCGGCACCTGCCCATGGCTTGAGCTACCGGGTAACCCTCGGCCGATTGCTGGCCCATGCCGGTGCCGATGCGGTTCTTTATCCAGCCCATTATGGAAGTTTACCCTTTCCTGCTGCGGAGGAGTTTGCCATTCGAGATATTCTCCGCCAACGAGGCTTGGCCTGTGTGCCCTCGGCTGGGGTGCATCCCGGGATCCTGCCCGCCATCATGGAGGATTATGGAAGCGAGGTCATCCTAAACGCTGGTACCGGGATCATGGATCACCCCCAGGGTCCAGCCAGCGGGGTGCGGGCTTTTTTTGAGGCCTGGGAGCGCTATGGGGCGCAGGAGAGTTTTGCGCTTTCGTCCCTGCCTGCAGGCCCACTGCGCGCAGCAATGGAAAAATGGGGACCCCATGGCTGATCGACTCATTTTTTGCGATTTTGATGGCACCATCCTGGTGGAGGAAATCTTCCGGGACTTGCTCACGCACTTTGCCCCCGAGCCGGCTGCCCGAATCCTGCCGGAGATCCTGGCCTTGCGGGTGAGTTTGCGGGAGGGCCTGACGGCGATCCTTGGCACCATCCCTTCGCACCGCTGGCCAGAGATGGAGGCCTTTGTTCTGGAAAACAGCCACTTGCGGGCGGGTTTTCCGGAATTCCTGGAGGCCCTCCCCAGGCTTGGCTGGGAGCTGCTGGTGGTGACCGGGGGGTTTACTTCCATGGCGGAGCTGGTGCTGCGGCCCTTGCGTAGCCAAATCCTCGCTATCCATGGCCTCGAGGTGGATCTTGGCCAACCCTTTTTGCGCGTCCATTCTTCCTGGGAGGATCAGGAGGAGCTGGTGGCCAAAAAACGAGTTTACGACCACTATGCACCCAGGGAAGCCCTTTGCATTGGTGATTCCGTCACGGATTTGCGGCTGGCCCGCCAATGCCCCAAGGTCTTTGCTCGCAATGGCCTGATCGGATATCTGGAGCGGGAGCGACTTCCCTTTACCCCCTTTGTGGATTTTTGGGACCTATTGCGTGCTTTGGAGGCACCATCATGAAAGATCTGCGCTCGGCCTTGGCAGCAGCGGCTCGGGATTTCTATGCACGGGGATGGATGTTGGGAACGGCAGGCAACCTCTCGGCCCGGCGCGATGCCGTAAGTTTTTGGATAACCGCCAGTGGTCGCCCCAAAGACGCCCTTACTCCCGAAGATTTTGTAGCCGTAGATCTGGACGGACAGCTTTTGGAGTCGGGACAGGAGCGACGTCCCTCGGCCGAAACCAGTATCCATAGGGTCATCTACCGACATTTCCCCAGTGCCCAGGTGATTTTCCATGTCCATTCGGTGGAGGCCAATCTTTGCGGACATTTTGCCAGGGATGGACGTCTGCGCCTGCCCCCGTTGGAAATGCTCAAGGGATTGGGTATTGCGGAAGTCGATCCCCAGATCGATCTCCCAGTCTTTCGCAATCATCTGCAGGTGGAGCAGATTGCCGAAGACATGAATGCAAGTTTCCGTCAAAATCCACCGCGTGTGCCTGGGGCACTCATTCACCTCCATGGGATGACGGCCTGGGGGCCTGGGCTGACCGAGGCCCGACACCATCTGGAGCTCTTTGAGTTTTGTTTTCGGTATCTATCGATGGCCCGATTGTTGGGTCTTGGAGGAGAGTCATGAGTCAAGCGTTGCTGACGGTCATTGGGGAAGATCGCCCCGGAATCGTGGCGGCCGTAACCCAGGCCCTGTATGCCGCCGATTGCGCTATTGGCGATGCTTCGATGATGCGTTTGGGGGGGTACTTCACCATTATGCAGGTCATTGAGTACCAACGTGATTTTGGTGCCGTAGAAACAGCCCTGGATCCGGCGGTAAAGCGGCTGAACCTGCGTGTCCATCTGGATCCCATTCCGAGCCTTCCCCGCCAGGAGGATGTTGCCAATGTACGCGTCACCGTCTATGGCGCGGATCATCCAGGGATCGTGGCCAGTGTAACCGATGCCCTGGCCCGGATTGGTTTCAACATCATTGATCTGGAAAGCGAGCGCTCCGGTAACCCAGAGCGACCTATTTATGTCATGGTCATCCAAGGCTCGGCGCCTGGAGGTACGAAAGCTGTCGCCGATGTTCTGGAACCCCTCAAGATCAGCCAGGGCATCGAAATCACGGTGCATCCAGTGGATACGGTGCTGCTCTGATGGCTGTGCTACCCATCCTTACCTACCCCGATCCCCGTTTGCACCGCAAGGCCGAACCGGTGCAGGAGTTCGATGGAGAATTGCGCCAGTTTGTGACCGATTTGACCGAGACCATGTATGCAGGCCCCGGCGGGGTAGGTATTGCCGCCCCGCAAGTGGACCGCTTGCAACGGATTGTGCTGGTGGATGTCCGTCCCAAGCTTGGTGATGACTGTCATGGTTTGATGATTCTCATCAATCCCGAATTAGTGGCTTGGGAGGGAATGGCGGTGGGACGGGAGGGTTGTATGTCGGTACCCGATTTTACGGGCAATGTCATTCGTGCCGAGCGAATCCAGGTCCGGGCCCAGGACGGGGAAGGGCGGGATCGCTTTTACGAGTGCCAGGGCTTCGAGGCCCGGGCCGTTCAGCACGAGATGGACCACCTCGACGGTCTATTATTTTTGGATCGCCTGGTGTCCCGCAAGACCGATCTTTTTCGTCGTAAACAGTATCAGCCCAAGAAAAAATAAGAAAATGTAAGGGGACAAGAAACTTGCCCCCAAATATCCTGACCCCTCAACCAGCCTGGTAGGGGGCGACCCGAAAGGTTTCAAAAAGGATGTCAATGGCCTGGTGCTGGGCACCATGGGCGACGGCATCAAAAATATCCTGATCCGTCCATCCCAGGGAGCGAAGTTGGGCAACCTCCGCATCCCCGACGCTATGGGGGTTGCGTACGGCTTTGAGAACATAATCCAACAGCCGATTTTCTGCTTCCGCCAGGGGGCCGCGGAGTGGGTCCTGGCGCGCCTGTTGCAGATCCTCCTTGTTCAGTCCCTCGTTCAAGAGCAGGGCTTCATTGAAGCCGATGCAAAATTGGCAATTCCCTTCTTCGGACAAAATGTAACGTAACAATGCCAGGAACTTGCCCGTCAAACGGGGATGCTGGCTAAAATAAGCCAAATTCTGCCATTGACTACGCAGCAGGGCAGGGCTGATGCCAAAGAGTTGCAGGCCTTCCGGAACTCCCCCAAAGGCCTGTTGGATTTGCTGATAGAGTTCGGCAAGTTCCCCGTGGGCATTTTCAGGGGGGGTCAGTGCAAGGATGGTCATGGGAATCTCCTGGTGAGTGGGAAAAAAGCAGTAACAACATACCGACTGATCGGTATATAGTCAAGAAGCAGGGTTTGCCCAGGAAAGATGGTAAAAAATTCTTTAGAATATCGATATTTTCTTTTGGGAGATTGGTTATGAACCAGGTGATCGATGTATTGCAATCCCATCGCTCCATTCGCCGTTTTCGCCCGGATCCCCTTCCTGACGGCCTGTTGGAAGAAATCGTCCGTGCTGGGCAACAAGCCCCTACGTCCAGCAACCTGCAGGCTTATCGCATTCTGCGGATCACCGAGCCTGGGCTGCGCAGCCAACTAGCAGATTGGGCCGGAGCCCAAGAGTACGTCCGCTTGGCACCGGAATTCCTGGTTTTTTGCGCCGACCTGCGGCGGGCGCAAAGGATCTGTCAAAGGCAAGAGACCCCTTTTGTAGCGGGGATGACCGAGCATTTTCTGATTGCCACCATCGATGCCGCCTTATGCGCGCAAAATTGCGTCGTTGCTGCCGAAAGTGAGGGATTGGGGGTTTGTTACATTGGCGCTGTGCGCAATCATCCAGAGGAGATCAGTGAGGCTTTGGCTCTCCCCGAACAGGTCTACCCGATCTTTGGTTTGTGTTTGGGATACCCAGACCAGGACGTGGAGCGCAAGCCAAGGCTGCCGCTGCGCGCCGTCTTGCAGGAAAACCGCTATTCGGAAGCAGAAGATGCCGAACTTCTTGCCCAATATGACCAGCAGATGCAGCAGTACTATCAGCATCGAAGTGATCATCAAAAGGACAGCCGTTGGACCCAGGAAGTAGCCGCCCATGTGGGTCGGGAAGCTAGGCCCCATATGGCTGGTTTTTTGCGTCGGCGAGGTTTTCTCCAGCGCTAATGGTAAGATATCTGGAAAAAAGGCAGGTTTTGCGCTC
>JAEPKX010000039.1 GCA_021375695.1 Candidatus Igneacidithiobacillus taupoensis
TTGATCGTTGGGGAGAGAATAGCCAGTGCAAGGGCCACCAAACCCACCAGCGTGGCCACCACCCGATGTGCAGCTTCGGGATCACCGCGGAGCATCAAGATCACGATGTTGCGCGTGTACGGCCACTTGGTACCGAGGGAAAGGCCATAGCCAAAACCCTCTACCAGACTCCCCAGTAGAATCAGGACCATGGCAAAGCCTACCTCGACCGTGGCCAACCCATGAATCCATGCATCCCGCCAGTTGTCCGCGTGCTGGAGGCCTTGCAAGCCCCCGACAATGATTGCCGCCAGCAAGGCCAGCCCGATGAATTTCCCAATCATGCGCACGAATGGGGTCATTTCTGGTTCGACGGCATGGGGAAGCCCCTGCTGACCAGCACTTGCAAGCATATTCTCTAGTGCAGTAGACACATTCTTCTCCCGGATGCTAGTGCATCCCCATACCGGGCATCATGGGCATGGTCCGCAGATAGAGCTGCGAGAACATCCACCAGGTCAACCCAATGGTAATGATGAATAGCGGAATGAAGAGCACCAACGATACGGTGTTCCAAATGTTGTGCTCGGAAATATCCAGATGTAACAAAAAATAAATCTGTGCGATGACCGTAATGGCGGCACAAATGGTAATGACCATCAACAAGCCGAAAGGCGGCATAGAACCCGAAGCCACCAGAAAAGTAGCCAAAAACATCAAACCCAGCGAAATGAGGAAACCCGTGAAATAACCTCGGCTACTGGACATCTGCACTTCGGGATGATGAATGGGATTGTCGTGACCCTGACTCATGACATATACCCCCAGAGATAAACAAAGATATAAACGAAGACCCAGATAATGGCCTGCATGTGCCAGAACATGCGCAGGCTTAATAAACGCCCCACGGTATCGGTGGTGAAGCCCTGGATCATCACTTGCAGGATCATCACCGCAATCCAGACCAGCCCAAAGAAAATGTGCGCCGCATGGGTCTGGGTAAGAAAAATGAAAGCCGAAGTCCCGCCACTGGTCATGATGGTGATCCCGTGATCAGCCAAGTCCATCATGTCGTGAATGTCCAGACCCAGGAACACAACGCCCAGCACAAAGGCAGCCAATAAGCCACTGAGGAGTCCGGACTTGCTTCCGCGCTTCAAGCCCCCCATGCCCATACCATATGCAAGGACACTCAAAAAGAGGGCAACGGTCTGCAGGAAGGTGTACCAGGGGTGGACAAAACTCGCCGGCGTCGGACCAGCAGCATAGCTATGGGAATAGCTCAACACCCCATAGGCAGCAAAGAGCGTGGCAAAGATCATGCCGTCGCTCAACAAATATAAAAAGAAACCAAAAGTGCGAGTGGAGATGACATCATGACCATGATCATGGGTATCCCACAGCACCGCCGTTTTTGGATCCGTTGATGAATGTGCACTCATATCTATTCAATCCTTTAAAGATGTGAAGGGGTGCAAAGGACAAAGATTGCCAGCACCCCAACAGTGGCCTTAGAGCTTATCCTGCCGCTCGTAGGCAATGGCTTCACCCGGGACAGGTCGCCCACCCGCTGGCAAGGGATGAGCACCCGTCTGGATTCGCGCTTCGCGGGCCAGAGCCTCTTTTTCCATCCGCTCCACTTCCGCAGCCGGAATGATGTATCCGGCATCACCTTGGAAAGAGCGAACAATCATCAGGGCAATGATGGCGACCAGGCTGCCGAGACAAAGCCACCAGATCCGCCAGGTCAGGGCAAAGGCCAAGACAAAGGTCAATGCACCGATGTAGAGCGCCATCCCCGTATTGTTGGGCATGTGGATATCCAGATATTTCTCGGGTTGCTTCTGGACGAGACCGTGTTGACGACGCCAGGCAACTTCATCCCGCTCGTTGATGTGCGGGATCACGGCAAAGTTGTAGAAGGGCACCGGAGAATGGGTCAACCACTCCAAGGAACGGGAAGTTCCCCAGGCATCCTGTCCAACCTGGTTCTTGACCCGGTCGCGGATACTTACGTAGAGCAGGACAAAGAAGGCAACGACCGATAGACAGTATAAGAAAATACCAATTTCTTCGGCTACCAGATAGGGATGCCAAGCGGTATTGAAGACATAGTCCAGTCGCCGGGTTTCCCCCATGAATCCAAGCATGTACATGGGCACAAATACCCCAACCGTGCCAGCACTGAAAAGCCAGAACATGACCTTTGCCCAGTATTCATCAAGCTTGAACCCAAAGACCTTGGGGAACCAGAAAATCACTGAGCCAAACACGGCATAGACAATGACCAGCAACATGGAGTGGAAATGGGCGACCACAAATACGCTGTTGTGCACCATGTAATTAATGGCCGGAATCGCCAGCATCATGCCGGTGAGCCCCCCCACCAACAGCAAGAAGAGCGCGCCAATGGCCCACAACATGGCAGCCGAAAAGGTCAACCGTCCCCGATACATGGTAAAGGCCCAGTTGAAGACCTTTACCCCCGTGGGAATACCCACCAACATGGTGGCGATACTAAAGAAGGAATTTACTTCTGGACCGGCACCCATGGTGAAAAAGTGATGCAGCCAAACCAGCCAGGAAACACCGGCAATGGCAAAGCTCGCAGCCACCATGGTGATATAACCAAAGAGGGGTTTTTCCGAGAAGACCGGAAAGATTTCTGACATCATGCCAAAGGCGGGCAGGATGACGAAATAGACTTCCGGATGGCCCCAAATCCAGAACAGGTTGGTATACAACATCAGGTTTCCGCCCAGACCTGCCGTAAAGAAATGACTTCCCAGATAGCGGTCCGAGGCAACCAAAGCCAGGGCCAGCTGCAGGGCCGGAAAGGAGGTCAGCGCAATAATGTTGGCCGACAGGCTCGCCCAGGTAAAGATAGGCAATTTGAACCAACTCATCCCCGGAGCCCGCATTTTGACAATGGTTGCGATGATATTGATTCCACCCAGGCTCGTTCCCAGGGCTAATAGCTCCAGGGTCCAGATCCAGTAATCCACCCCGACACCAGGGCTATACTGGATCTCGAAAAGAGGGGCATAGCCAAACCAGCCATTGTGAGAAAAATCGCCAATGAACAAGGAAGCCATGATCAAGGCGGCGCCCGCCGCAGTAATCCACAGGCCCAAAGCGTTCAGGTACGGATAGGCCATATCGCGGGCTCCCACCTGAATAGGGACGATGATGTTCATGAAACCTACCAGCAGCGGTGTAGCTGCCAGCAGAATCATGATCAGTCCATGGGCGCTGTAGACCTGGCCAAAGTGGAAAGGGGTCAGATAGCCGTGAACAGCTCCAAAGACACCGGAGGAATCAGGACCGTTTGCCCAGACCTGTTGGGTACGGATCATCAAACCGTCCACGAAGCCCCGAAAGAGCATGACCAGGCCAATGATGATATACATTACCCCCAGTTTCTTGTGGTCAACGGTGGTCAACCACTCCTTCCAGAGGTAGCCCCACTTATGGTAGTAGGTAATCAAGGCGATCAGCGCCAAAGCACCCAACGCAACTACCACAAAGAGTGGGGCGAGGATGGGATTATTGTAGGGAATCTGGTCCAGTGCCAGCCTCCCCAACAGGGGGTTCCAGCCCCCGGCTAATGGAACAAGCATTTGCGTCACCTCTCCTTTTCTCTTAGTCGCGATGTTCTGCGGCTTGCTTTTGCAAATAGGCCACCATGTTTTCGGTCATGGCAGGCGGAACGGGCCAGGTCTTGCCATTCATTACTTCCATCATCAAGTGGTCAAAAAGACCATCCTGCACATGGGAGTAATACACCACCCGCTGATGAACGTTGATATAGGGTTTAGCAAAACGATCAAAGCTGGCGTAGGTCATGGTATTGGGGGAGGACTTCACCCTGGCGACCCAATTTTTGAAGTCCTCTTTGCTGACGATCCTGGTTTCGAAGCGCATCCAGGAAGTACCCGCACCGCAATAGTCGGAAGCATATCCCTGATAGGTACCGATGTTGTGGCTCAACAAGGCATTTTTGGTACGCATGCCAGGCATGACATCGATCATCCCCACCAACTGCGGAACAAAGAAAGTCGTGGTCACATCACTGGAAGTCAGCCGAAAAAAGGCAGGTGTATTTACGGGAAGCACCAACTCATTGGCAACCGCCATATGATACTGCGGGTAGACAAAAAGCCACTGCCAATCGGTTGCAATCACATCGACTTCCACTGGATCACCCTTGGGATCCATGTGCTTCGTGATCACCGTGGGATTGTAGGGATTGACCTCAAATGTACCCTTGTAAGCAAAATAGGAAAGAAAACCCACCGCGATGATGGGAATACCCCAAACCACCACCTCGAGCACATTGGAATGGGACCAATGAGGATCATAGGCGCCCCGATTCTTCCCTTTGTGGTACTTCCACATGAACCAGATGGTCAGTAGCGTTGTTATGCCAACGATCCCACCCATGATCAGCACATCGATGATCAGGTAGTGCAGATTGGTCTCGGCCATTACTCCCTTGGGATCAAAAATCCAGAAGATATTGGCATTGGCAGCCACCGCCCACAGACTCGTGAGCAGGGTAATTCCCCACAATGCCATAGTTTTTCGTTGTCTCATCATCACTACTTTTCTCCCTGACGGAATCATCATTCCGTGTTCATATAGCCTTGCAGCCGTGGGCAGGAATGGGCCTACACAGGGCGCAAATTGTTGCCACTTTCCGGTTGGTGCAATTACCGCAACCAACAACATCAACATACAACATTGTATTTTTACAGCGGTCTACTTTAGCGTCGATTAAGGTAGTCCAGCAAAAGTGCATAAGCAATAGATGAACCCTTCAAATATTTTTGGGTCATAACCAAAAACGATTAGTCCCCTATATTGCAGAAAAATACAATATAATTATTTATTGATATTCTTCTTTATTGGCATTTTTGTTTAGCCAAAAAATGGAATGCCATCATCGTAAAAACTATCATTACAACAAACTTTATTGAATATAATAGAAAATAATTTATTATTATATTTTTATTGCTGCCAAGGAATTGTGCTACGATGCAAGCATGATACCCACCCAGCCCTTTGTGTTGTTTTTACTCAGCAGTGCCACGCGACTAACCTTGCGAGATGGCAGCCAGATCGATACCGGGATCTGGGCAGAAGAGCTGTTGATTCCCTGGCATGCGCTGCGCGCCCACGGTTGGCCTATCCTGCTGGCCACCCCCAATGGGCTGCCTGCGCAGATCGATCCCCAAAGCCTGTTGCCGGAAAACCTCCAGGGCGATACTGCCAAATGCCACCGATTGGCTCAGGAATCACAACAATTGCCCCTCAGCCAAGCTCTTTCCCTGCCCCGCTTGGTCCCTTTGTTGGACGGTCTGCGCGGTATTTTCATCCCGGGGGGTAACGGTCCCCTGGAGGATCTTCCAAACTCCGCTGCGGTTGGCCAGTTATTGGCGCTAGCCCGTCAGCGTACCCTACCAGTGGCAACCCTTTGCCATGGAAGTGCCGCCCTCCTGGCCCGCCCCGGCCCCACGCAAGATCGCCCTTTTGCCGGCTTTCGGGTAAGCTGTTTCCAAAAGGCCGAAGAAGAAGACTCCAGCCTCGCTGGGCGTTGGCCCTATCATCTGCAGGATCGGCTACGGGAAGCCCGCTTTACCGTGGTGGGAGGTCGTCCCTGGCAATCCTTCTGGGTGGCAGATGGCAATTTGCTGAGTGGCCAGAATCCAGCTTCGGCGCCAGCACTGGTGGCGGCATTTGCAAAGGCCATGGAACAATTTCGACAACGGAGGAGAAGTACCCATGGATACTGATACACTGAAGCGGCTGGCGGCAGAAGCGGCCCTTGATTACATCAAACCCGGCATGGTGGTGGGAGTCGGTACGGGCTCCACCAGCAATCATTTTATTGATGCCCTGGGCAAGGCCAAAATCGCCGTGGATGGCTATGTCCCCTCCAGCCTGGGTACTGCTGCGCGCCTGCAAGCTCTGGGCCTTCGGGTCCTGGAGCTCAATGATACGGGAGATATCCCCATCTATGTGGATGGGGCTGACGAAATCGATCCCCATTTTCGACTGATCAAGGGCGGTGGCGGTGCGCTTACCCGGGAAAAGATCGTCGCGTCGGCCGCCCATCGTTTCCTGGTCATTGCCGACCAGTCCAAGGATCGGCAACAGCTAGGAAAGTTCCCATTGGCCGTGGAGGTCATTCCTTTTGCCCAGAGCTTTGTAGCCCGGCAATTGGTAAAACTGGGGGGAAACCCTACTCTGCGGCAGCACTTCACAACGGACAACGGCAATGTCATCCTGGACGTCATCGGGCTAGATCTGACCGACCCCCTGGCCATGGAAAGCAAGATCAACAGCATCCCTGGTGTCCTTGACAACGGTATCTTTGCTCTCCGGCGGGCGGATATCGTACTACTCGGCAGCCCCGATGGGGTCCTTCGGCGCAGCAACGCCTCCCAGTAATGGACGGCGAAATCGATCATCGGGCCACGCGCCGGGATTTTTGCTCCGGCACCTTGTCGTTCACTGATTTGTCTGCCAATCCCTGGGAACAGATGGCCCGCTGGCTCCAGGATGCCGAAGCTGCCGGGAACTTCGATCCAACCGCCATGGCCCTGGCCACTGCCGATGAACATGGCCAGCCGAGCGTTCGTTTTGTGCTGCTCAAGCATTTCGATGAGCGCGGCATTTGCTGGTATACCGATAGCCGCAGTCAAAAAGGGCAAGATCTGGCAGTCAATCCCAAGGGCGCAGTGGTCTTCTACTGGCCGGAACTCGACCGTCAACTGCGCTTGGCGGGTGCAGTGGAACTCCTACCCGAACAGGATGCAGAAAACTATTTTCAGCAACGGCCACTGGGCAGCCGACTGGCAGCAGCCGCCTCGATCCAGAGCCAACCCATTGCCAATCGGGCCCTGCTAGAGGCCCGAGTACAGGAGTTGGCGCAGGAATTTCCGGACGGAAAGGTGCCCCGCAATCCCGCCTGGAGGGGATACCGATTAGTGCCGATGAGTTTCGAGTTTTGGCAGGGACGCCGCAATCGGCTCCACGATCGCTTTCGTTATCTACGTAGCAGCGAAGGTAGTTGGCGCATTACACGCCTGATGCCCTAGAAAACTTCCAGCCGGGCTTCATAGCCAATGATGATCAAGCGATACAAATCCTCACCCAGCTGCACATGGGCACTCTGGGGAGCGCCAATCTGGATGGCATTTCCACCTGCCGTACTCAAGCCCAAGGGCTGAAAATGATCCTGGTCGATGAGGTCCTCCAGGAGTTGCTGAAGATGGACCCGATCCACGCTGGCGGTATTGTCAATGAGTCGACAGGGCTTACCTCGCTTGGTTTTTCCTTCCAGAATTTGGGCGTGGGGATGAACGGGAGGTAAACCTTCTGGTTCTTCAGCCATGACGTAACTCCTGAAATAGCCAAGGGGCCTCCCGTTTCCGGGTCGCTTCATAGGCAAGAATGGTATCCCGATGGGAGAGTGTACTCTGGATATCGTCCAGACCCAGCAGGAGCTTCTCCTTGGTGCCAGGGGCAATGGCAAAGGAGTAGGCTTGCAAAGGGGCGTGCACTCTTTGCGCCGGGAGATCCACCCGCATCTGCAGCGGTCCCGATCGGCAAGCCACAAAAAGTTCCTCGACCTCTTGTGGGGCCAACGGAATCAAAAGAATCCCGTTTTGTGCACAATTATTGGCAAAGATATCGGCAAAACTTGGGGCAATGATGACCCGAATCCCATAATCAGCAAGGGCCCAGGGGGCATGCTCGCGACTGGAACCACAGCCAAAATTCTCCCGCGCCAAAAGAATCTTGGCGTTGGCCAGCGCCGGTTCATTGAGAATGAAAGTGGGATCGGGGGTACCATCGGCCAGGTATCGCCAATCGTGAAACAGATGTTTTCCTAGACCTTTGCGTTCGATGGTTTTTAAAAATTGTTTGGGAATGATCGCGTCCGTATCCACATTGGCGCGATCCAAGGGGATCACCCGAGATTCAACAACGGTTACAGGTTCCATTCAACGATGCTCCATACGACGATAGAGGAGATATTCTAGTGCGGTGCTTTCTGGACCCAGACCACGACTGATGGCCCAGACACCGACCTCCACCAGGCCCGCCGAGCCAAGCAACAACACCAAGCGCAACAGCAGGATTCGCAACAACATCACGATAGCTCTCGGACATCGACAAAATGACCAGCAATGGCTGCTGCCGCCGCCATGGCCGGGCTGACCAGATGGGTGCGCCCCCCCGTGCCCTGCCGACCTTCAAAATTACGGTTGGAAGTAGCGGCGCAGCGCTCTCCTGGCTCCAAACGGTCGGCATTCATGGCCAGGCACATGGAGCAGCCCGGTTCCCGCCATTGAAAGCCGGCTTCCAGAAAGATCTGGTCCAGCCCCTCGGCTTCGGCCTGGGCCTTGACCAATCCGGAACCCGGGACCACCAGGACCTCCTTGACCGAGCCGGCTTTCCGCCGACCGCGAGCAACAGCTGCCGCTGCGCGCAAGTCCTCGATGCGGGCATTGGTACAGGAACCTATGAAAACCTTGTCAACAGTAATGTCCCGGATAGGCGTACCTGGCTGCAAAGCCATGTACGCCAGGGCCCGCTCCCAGGCTGCTCGACGCACAGGATCAGGGGCCTGGGCAGGATTGGGCACTACCCCATCGACAGGCAAAACCATTTCCGGACTCGTTCCCCAAGTCACCTGGGGGACAAGATGGGAGGCATCGATCCGTACCTCCCGGTCAAAGCTGGCATCGCTGTCACTGTGCAATTCCCGCCAGGCTCGTACCGCCTGTTCCCATTGTTCCCCCTGAGGGGCATAGGGACGGTTACGCAGATAGTCGATGGTGCATTGGTCTACGGCCACCAAGCCGGAGCGAGCGCCTGCTTCAATGGCCATATTGCAGAGAGTCATCCGCCCTTCCATGCTCAAGGCCGCCACCCCAGGACCTGCAAACTCCATGGCATAACCGGTGCCGCCAGCGGTACCAATCTGACCAATGATGGCCAAGACCAGATCCTTGGCCGTTACCCCGGTGGACAATCGACCCTCTACCCAAATCCGCATATTCCTGGATTTACGCGCCCACAGGCATTGGGTGGCCAGCACATGCTCCACCTCGGTGGTACCAATACCAAAGGCCAAGGCCCCCAAGGCACCATGGGTCGCCGTATGGGAGTCTCCACAGACAACCGTCATCCCTGGCAGGGTCAAACCCTGTTCCGGGGCAATGACATGGACGATACCCTGTCGGCGATCCAGCATGCCAAACTCTTCCACTCCAAATTCCTGGCAGTTGCGATCCAGGGTCTCCACCTGCAAACGGGAAGTGGGATCACTGATACCCGCTGCCCGGTCTGTCGTTGGGACATTATGGTCAGCGGTGGCAATGTTGGCATCCCGGCGCCATAAGCTCCTTCCTGCCGCGCGCAAACCCGCAAAGGCCTGGGGGCTAGTGACCTCATGAAGCAGGTGCCGGTCGATATAGAGCAGGGTCCGCCCATCCTCTTCCCGAAGCACTTCATGCTGTTCCCAAAGCTTGTCGTAGAGGGTCTTTGCCATCATTGCACCATATCTAGAGGAATTTTTTTTATCCTACTCCCTTCCCAACAGGGAGGAAAAGGCCAACGACTTCCCCCACCAGGCTTTGAGCAGGTAGTATGTGTCCTTGTCATCGTCAAGGATAGCATCCATGAACCCAAAGTTATCCAATGAAAGTCAGGAACTCACCCAGATCGCCCAGCGCTGTCTGGAACTTGCCAAAGCCGGGGGAGCCACCGCCGCGGAGGCAGCAGCAAGCAGCGGCAAGGGGCTTTCATTGACCGTGCGGCTGGGTGAGGTGGAGTCGGTGGAATACCATCGCGACAAAGGCCTTGGGATCACTGTCTATGTTGGCGAGCGCAAGGCTTCTGCTTCTACGTCGGATTTTTCCGAGCAAGCCCTGCGCGATACCGTAGAGGCAGCCTTGCATATTGCCCGTCATACCGCTCCCGACCCCTTTGCCGGACTGGCTGACCCAGCTCTGTTGGCCACAGAGTTCCCCGATCTGGATCTCTACCATCCCTGGTTGGTGGATGCCGATAGCGCCGCCGAGATCGCACGACGCTGTGAAACAAGTGCCCGCAACCTTGATCCACGAATCAGAAACTCCGAAGGGGCCAGCATCGGTACCGGCGAAGGACTCAGCGTCTATGCCAACAGTCTTGGCTTTTTGGGAATCACGCAGGGTTCCCGACATAGTCTCTCCTGTTCGGTGATCGCCGACGATGGTCAGGGCATGCAGCGAGATTACTGGTACGATGTTGCCCGCGCGGCCGACGACCTGATGACCCCGGAGCAGATTGGTGAGATTTGTGCCCAGCGTGCCCTACGTCGCCTAGGAGCGCGCAAAATTCCTACTTGCAGTGTGCCGGTCCTGTTCGAAAACCAGGTCGCTGCCAGTCTCCTCGGCCACTTTGCCCAGGCCATCAGTGGCGGGACGCTCTATCGCAAGATGAGTTTTTTGCAGGATTCCTTAGGCAAAACACTCTTCCCCTCCTCTATTCGCATTTTCGAGGAACCGCTGCGCCGGCGTGGTCTGGCCAGCACCGCTTTCGATGGCGACGGAGTGGCCACCCACAATCGGGATCTGGTGCGCGATGGGGTCCTGCAGGGCTATTTGCTGGACAGCTATAGTGCGCGCAAACTGGGTATGCAAAGCACCGGCAATGCCGGCGGAGCCCACAATCTAACCCTGGCGCCAGGAACCCAGGATCTCCCGTCTCTGCTTCGGCAGATGCAACGGGGGCTCTTGGTTACCGAACTCATTGGCTTTGGCGTCAATGGAGTAACCGGGGATTATTCGCGTGGAGCCGCCGGTTTTTGGGTGGAGGGCGGAGAAATTCAATATCCCATTGAAGAAATTACCATTGCCAGCACCCTTCCCCAGATGTTCCGGGGAATGATCGCGGTGGGTAATGATTTACTGATCCATGGTAATACGGGCAGCCCCTCGGTACTGATTGAAGAAATGACCGTAGCCGGTAATTGAGGCCTTTCCAGGCTGGCGGTCATCCTGGAGAGATTTTGGCGGAAGTATTTTTTGGGCTGGTACCGCTCCCCGAATTGACCGGTTCCAGCTGCCAATGGACGCTTTGGGAAGAGGAAAGCTTCTGAACTTCCTGGTATTGATAGCGGATTGCTGGCAATGGTCGGGAGAATCGTAGTTCAGGGTGAATAACACGATGCACGACGCTCACCGGAACACCATAGTGGAGCAGGGAGAAAACAGCTCGTGCTGCAGTCTTGGGAAGCTCAACACAGCCGGCACTCTGGGGGAAGCCATAGCTTGCTCGGGGATAAAAATGAATGGCCCGCCCCCGAAAAAAATAATTGACCCAGCGGATATCAGGATCATCATAGTGCTGATATTGCACCCATTGATGATGGTAGCGACCATAATCTATCTTGGGTAGGGAATAGCCCGCGGCAACGGCTGCCTGGTAGAGATGCACTGCGTGAGCGGAAACGGGAACGGGAAACTTGCCAATCATTTGGGTGTGCCTGGCACGTGCATACACCGGCCAGGTTCCATTTGGGGTTGCGTGCAAAACCCCCGTATTGCATGGGCTTCTGAATACCCAACCCTGACCAGCCACAAAGACCCGAACCATTTCCGGGCGGGGAAACTTGCTCACCAACACCCAGGTCCAGGGATAAGGGTCGACTTTTTTTGCCATCAACAAAGCTTGCCGGATTGTTTTTGGTAAGCCACGAATGCCATCACTACCAGGGCGGATAGGCAGATTATGCACCGCTTCGAATTGGTAGAGGGCCCCCAGAACCCAAGGGTTGAAGGGGTCCGTCCAGGGATCTTCGGCCACCAATTTGGCCAGAATCGCAGGAGCAGGAAAATCCCAGACATATTGGTGGTGCAGATTTCCCCGGGGACCCAGATAACGGGTAGAAAGCAAGGGCAAGTAGCCGAGTCGGACCAGAATTTGCCGTGTTTCGGCACCAGTCAACGATGACGCTGCGGCAGGGGCATGCAAGACGTTCGCAACCATTGGGCTTGGAAGCAGCATAATGGTTCTATGATAGCAGAAGCTAATGATTTCTACAGTCTCACCGCCGGGCACCTCAAAAAACACCTTGAGAACATTGTGTTAGGTGATTTTCTGGGGATCGAGGTCACGGATTCAGAATTGAAAGCAAGAAGACCTTGGTTGGTAAAATCGAGGCTGCCAGAGAGATACAAAAAAAGGTAACTACGGCATCTGCTATGGCTGTGGAGAACCTATCTCTGCGGAACGTCTTGCTTATTCCCCGGCTACACCGTTTTGTCAGGAT
>JAEPKX010000040.1 GCA_021375695.1 Candidatus Igneacidithiobacillus taupoensis
TCAATGGCAAGGATTTTGGAAATCTTTCCGACGGCAATCAATATGGTGCCAGCATCGACGTAAACTATGGTTTTACCAAGCATTATTCCCTCAGTACCCGACTGGATTACATGGCGTATAGCGATACCCCAAGCTTCTATTATGGCGGCCAGTCCACTAATCAGTTCGAGAACCAGTTAGGATATGGACCGGGCAGCCGTGCGGTTGGCTTGACCCTGACTCCCATTTATCAGTACAAACATTGGTTTATTGAGGGGGAAATGAGCTATGTCCATGTCTACCATTTCACCCCAGGGGAGGCTTTTGGCGAAAACGGCAATCAGCCCAACCAATTCGTTGCCATGATCAATACGGGATTTTTCCTGTAATCCAGATTCCTGAAAAATTACAGAAGGGGTATATCCCATGGTTGGAAAGTTAAAGAGAGAGGTCGGGTTTTCGGGGTTGATCTTTGCCAGTCTGGGCGGAATCATTGGTTCGGGCTGGCTTTTTGGGCCGCTGGATGCAGCTCGGGTGGCTGGGCCCCTAAGTATCTTTTCCTGGCTCATTGGAGCAGTCACCATCCTTTTACTGGGCCTAACCTATGCCGAGGTAGGTCCCCTATTTCCTCGGGCGGGGGCAGCGGCCCATATTGCCAATGTTGTCCATGGGGATTTGCTGGGCAAAATCTGGGCCTGGTTACTCTTCATGTTCTATATTGCCATCGCCCCTGTGGAAGTGGTCGCGGTATTGACCTATGCCAACAATTATCTGCCCGGTTTGTTACAGGGGAATACGGGTTTGCTAAGCGGGCTGGGTTTGCTTGCGGCCGTGCTGCTCCTGGGCGCCATGTTTCTCTTAAATTTTCTGGGAATCCGCCGGGTGGCAATGATCTTTACGGGTCTTGGTTGGTGGAAGCTTGGGGTTCCCGTTCTTACCATCATCGTGCTGGTTTCCTTTAGTTATCATCCAGAAAACCTGCATGTCCTGCATTGGCATAGCAGCCTCCATGGGATGTTTGTGGCCGTCGCCTCTTCGGGGATCGTGTTTAGCTACCTGGGTTTCCGGCAAGCCATTGAATTGGGTGGGGAGGCGAAGAATCCGGGGCGCCATATTCCCGGTGCGGTCATTGGCGCCATTGTGGTCGGTGCCATCATCTATGCAGGCTTGCAATGGGCATTCCTCGTTGCCATGCCGCCAGATCAAATCGTCCACGGTTGGCAACAGCTCAATTTCCCCGGCCTTTTTGGTCCCTTTGCGGCGATTGCGTCGCTGCTGGGGATTGGTTGGCTGGCCGTGCTCATCTATGCCGATGCGCTAATTTCGCCTGGCGGTACGGCTTTGGTATATGCCACCTCGGCAGCCAGGGCGGTGGTTGCCAATGGCGAAGTCAAGGCAGGACCACACTTTTTTACCAGGATCAGTAAAGATGGCGTGCCGTGGGTGGGCGTGCTCGTTGCATATCTCATTGGTTGTCTTTATTTCCTGCCTTTTCCCTCCTGGCAAAAACTCGTCAGTTTCATTACTACCATTTCCGTCATTACCTACGGAATTGGCCCCATCGTCTTGTTGCAATTGCGTCGTTCGGTACCTGATCTGCAGCGGCCATTCCGCCTTTGGGGAGCAAAAATCATTGCGCCTGTCGCCTTCATTCTTTCCTCCCTGGTTGCCTACTGGGGTGGTTTTCAGGCATTGAGCTACATTTTTGGCGTACTTTTTGCTGTGCTGATTCTTTACGGCCTCATTCGTCTGCTGCGCGGTTCCCAGTCTGGAATGTCTGGTTTTTATCATATCACCTGGATTTTTCCCTATTTTCTGGGGCTATGGGTGCTATCCTATTTTGGCCCCAAAGTACTGGGCGGCACCGGGGATATTGGCTTTTATTGGTCCATGCTCTGGGTGGCCATTCTGGCCCTCTTTTCCATGGTCTGGGCCCTGAAGGTCACCGTTTCCGATGGGAGTATCGCCGATTATTTCAGCGCCATGGCAGAGGAGGGGATTACTCTCTAGATCGCCGGCTAGAACTGCTTTTTAACTTTTTACTGCGCCGCTTGGTATAGCTTTGGTGGGGTTGGCAGTATTGCTGATCTTTGCCAACCCACTTGGCTGGGTAGTGGGGATCTGTTATTGTCTCATCACTAGAGTGATGGTCTGTATGTGCGCGGCCTTGGCCCCTGTCTGGCCCTTGGGAAAGATTGTAAACAACTAAATGGATGATCGTTTTTGGAGTAGTTGGGTTCATCCCGCCGGCCCCGCCAGATGTTGTCGTATATTTTTTCCTATGGCGACAAAGATCGGTCCCCTCGCAGTGGTAGATATCGAACCCCGTCAGGCCCGGAAGGGAGCAGCGGTAGGTATTGATCCAGGTGCCGGGGTGTGGCTGGTTGGCGTCGCCTCCCCATCGTAATGGATAGAGTCCGGCAAGCCTTGGCCCGGCGCTGGCGCCCCCAGAGTTTTGCCGATTTTGTGGGCCAGGACACCGTAGTCAAGGCCTTACGTCATGCCTTGGACAGCGGCCGCCTCCATCATGCCTTCCTGTTTACGGGTACACGCGGGGTGGGCAAGACTACCCTGGCTCGGCTGCTGGCCAAATGCCTCAACTGTGAGCGGGGGGTCAGTAGTACTCCTTGTGGTCAATGCAGCGCCTGCCTCGGCATTGCCCATGGGAGTTTTGTTGACCTCCTGGAAGTGGATGCCGCCAGCCGTACCCGGGTCGATGAGACGCGGGAGCTTCTCGATAATGTTCCCTACGCCCCCAGCCAGGGGCGCTATAAGGTCTATCTGATCGATGAAGTCCACATGCTCTCCACCCATAGCTTCAATGCCCTGTTGAAAACCTTGGAAGAGCCACCGGAGCATGTGAAATTTTTACTGGCCACCACCGATCCGCAAAAGGTGCCGGCCACCATTTTGAGCCGTTGTCTACAGTTTCAGCTGCGGCGATTGGAGCCAGAGTTGATTGCCCGGCGTCTTGGCACGATTTTGGCGGCCGAAAAGATCTCTTTTGGGGAAGATGCCCTACGCCTTCTCGCCGAGGCTGCGGACGGAAGTCTGCGCGATGCGTTGAGCCTTACCGATCAGGCCATTGCCCTGGGTGCGGGAACAGTGGATGCGCAGACGGTTACGGCGATGTTGGGCCTGTGTCCCAACGATTTGATCGATGCCTTGTTGGCGGCTATGTTGGATCGCGATAGCCAGCGACTCTTTGCCTTGGTCGCCGAACAGTCTGCTTTGGGCCGGGATCCTGCAAGTCTTCTGGATGGGATCATCGAAGGACTGCATCGTTTGAATCTGGGTCTTTGGCTACCGGAATTGGGCAAGGCTCTGCCAGAGCATTTGCTGGACCGTGCGCGGCAACTTGCCCCCATGGAGCTGCAGGCTTGGTATCATTTGCTGCTTTCGGCGCGACGGGATTTTTCCCTGTACCCCAACCCGCGTATGGCCCTGGAGATGGCTCTGCTGCGATTGTTATCCTTTGCCTTGCCAGAGGGTCCCAAGACCGATCCGAAAAACAGGCAAAGCCCAAGTCCAGAAGACTCGACGCCCCCAATGGGTGCCAAGCCCAAGGTGCTAGCGGAGCAGGACAAGGGAACACCCGCTGCGCAGCCGGTTGCCGATTACCCCCACGAGGATGCCCAGGCCAGCTGGCGGGGAATGTTGGCGCGTTTGTCCATTGAGCCGTCTTTGCGGGAGTTTTTGGTCCATAGCCGGGCCTTGCGTTGTGAGCAAACGGAGCTGGTATTGGCCATCGATCCCGTCTATCTGGATCTGGTCCGTCGACAGGAGCAGAAACTGCAGATGGCCCTGGGGAAAGAGGTACGACTGCACCTGGTGCGCCTGGAAAAAGAACATGGCAGTACGCTCTCCCAGGCGGATCAGGAGGCTGCTTCCGCCAGACGGGCGGCCTTGGAGGCCGAGGCGTTGGCGGATCCGCGGCTGCAGGAGTTTCAGGAAGTTTTGCAGGCCCGTTTGCTCCAGTGGGAAATGCAGGATCTTGCGGTCAACGACTGAATGTTGGAGGAAAAACCGATGATGAAAGGTGGTTTGGGAAATATCATGAAGCAGGCGCAACAAATGCAAGAGCGTTTGCAGAAGACCCAGGAAGAGTTGGCCCAGGTGGAAGTGCAAGGGCGAGCCGGTGGTGGGCTCGTGGAAGTGACGATGACCTGCCGTAACGATGTCCGGCGGGTGCGGATTGATCCTTCCCTGCTTGCCGATGGGGATCAGGAGATGCTGGAGGATCTGGTGGCGGCGGCTATGAACGATGCCCTGCGCAATGCCGAGAAGACCAGTGCTGAGCGCCTCTCTGCCATTACCGGTGGCTTGCAAATTCCTGGTCTGAACCTGCCGTTCTGAGCCCATGGCGTCCACGCCAAGTCTGGAGAAGCTAACGGCTCTTCTGCGTCGCTTGCCAGGCATTGGGCCGCGCTCGGCCCAGCGCCTCGCCTTGGATCTGCTCTTGCGCAAACGAGAGCTCATGCCCGCCCTGGCCGAGGCCTTGTTGCAGGCGCACCAAGCCATTCGCCATTGCCAGCGCTGCAACAATCTCTGTGAGGCGGAACTGTGTAGCCTTTGTGCTGGCGGCCATCGGGACCAGAGTCAACTCTGCGTGGTAGAATCGCCCGCCGATTTGTTGGCCATGGAAGCCGCGGGCGTGTATCGGGGGGAATACTTTGTGCTCCTTGGCCATCTTTCGCCCCTGGATGGCATCGGCCCTGAGGCCTTGCATCTGGATTTGCTGGCGCGGCGGCTGGCAGAGGCAGGTCTGCAAGAAGTGATTTTTGCCACCAATTCGACCCTGGAAGGCGAGGCTACGGCGCAGTTCATTGCCTCTTTGATCCCTCCGGGTTTACGGGTCAGTCGCATTGCTCGGGGTATACCCATGGGTGGAGAGCTGGAGTACCTGGATCGGCAGACCCTGGGACGAGCCTTGCAGGGACGCAGCGCTCTGGATTGGTAAGAAAACAGCAAGGATTCATATGGGGTTGGCTGCAAGATGATTACTACGAACGGGCCCTTGCCCGGAGACAATGTTTTTTTTCTCTTGATGGGGGCTATCCTGGTCTTCGCCATGCACGGTGGCTTTGCCTTTTTGGAGCTGGGCACCGTGCGCCGCAAAAGCCAGGTCAATGCCCTGGTCAAGATCCTGAGTGATTTTGGTATCTCTACCATCGTGTATTTCTTTATCGGCTATCACATTGCCTATGGCATCAGTTTTTTTGGCAATGTCCAGCAGCTGACGGGCACCGACCAGGGTTTTGCGTTGGTTCGATTTTTCTTTTTGCTTACCTTTGCAGCGGCGGTGCCAGCGATCATCTCGGGTGGCATTGCCGAACGCGCCCGCTTCGTACCGCAATTGGCGGCAACCGCGCTCCTGGTGGGACTGGTCTATCCTTTTTACGAAGGAATCGTCTGGAATGGTAACTTTGGAATCCAGAGCTGGTTGACCCAGAATTTTGGGGCGCCCTTTCACGATTTTGCCGGTTCTGTGGTGGTCCATGCCATGGGGGGCTGGATGGCCCTGGTGGCAGTCTGGCTACTGGGTCCTAGGCGGGGACGTTATGGGCGCGATGGGAGTATCCATCCCATGCCCCCATCCAACATCCCCTTTCTCGCCTTGGGCTCGTGGATTTTGATCATTGGCTGGTTTGGTTTCAATGTGATGAGTGCCCAGCAGCTTGCCCAGGTGCAAGGTTTAGTCGCCCTCAACTCCCTCATGGCCCTGGTGGGGGGAATGCTGGCTGCCCTGGCCCTGGGGAAAGGGGATCCGGGCTTTGTCCACAATGGTGCGTTGGCGGGACTGGTGGCCATTTGTGCCGGCTCCGACCTGGTCCAGCCCATCGGGGCCTTGGCCATTGGCGCCATTGCCGGAGCGATTTTTGTCTATCTCTTTACCTTTGTGCAGCATCGGCTGCGTTTGGACGATGTTCTGGGCGTTTGGCCCCTGCATGGGGTCTGCGGCGCTTGGGGCGGGATTGCGGTGGGGATTTTTGGTCTGCGTGCGCTGGGTGGAGCGGGTGGAGTAAACTTGATTTCCCAGATTCTAGGGACCCTGCTGGGAATCGCCATTGCCATGCTCGGCAGTTTCCTGGTCTATGGCTTGCTCAGGCAGATGGTTGGCATTCGTCTGGGCGAGGAAGAGGAGTATATGGGTGCAGATCTTGCCATTCATCATGTCAGCGCCTATCCGGAGGAGGATATTCAAAAATCGTGACCTCGATCCTAGTGCCAGAGGACCTGGATCTTCGCACCCTGCCGAGGCTTGGAGTCCGCTCTCGCTTTGCCCACAAGGATTCCTTTGGTCGGGTGACCGTCCTGGGTGGGGCGCCAGAATACGGTGGTGCCCTGGCCCTGGCGGCCAAGGCCGCCTATCGAGTTGGGGCAGGGGTGGTCACTGCCATGGGTCACAGTAGTAGTCGCTCCCATGTGGCAGCCTTGGTCCCCGAGGCTACCTGGTCCGACTGGCCGGCCCGCCTTGTCCGTCGTCTGTCCTCGAGCCATTTTCTGGCCTTTGGACCGGGTTTGGGTCAGGGTCTGGCTGGCCATGATTATGCCCGCGAGGCTGGTAGCCTGCCGGGGCCACAGCTGTGGGATGCCGACGCCCTCAATATTCTGGCACGTCTGGGTCCTGGGCTTTTGAAAAGTGGTGCGACCCGGATCTTTACTCCCCATCCTGGGGAGGCAGCACGACTGCTGGATTGCTCCAGTGCTGCGGTTCAGGAAAATCGTCCGGCGGCTATTCAGGCCCTCGCGGAGCGCTATGGGGGGATTTGGATCCTCAAGGGAGAAAGCACCTTGCTCTGGGAGGGTAGGGAGCTGCGCCGTTGTCCTTGGGGGAACCCGGGGATGGCTACTGGCGGCAGTGGCGATGTGCTTACCGGTGTCATTGTTGGTCTCTGGGCTCAGGGCTTGGCGGCGTGGGAGGCCGCCCAGCTGGGAGTGGCCGTCCATGCCCGGGCTGGGGATCGGGCGGCAGCGCGCCTTGGGGAGGCCAGCGTCCTGGCTGGTGATCTGATTGAGGAATTACCCATGGTACTGCAGGAGTTGGATCAATCTTGAGTCCCGAGGAAATCACGATCCTCCAGGAGTGGGACCGGCGCCATTTTTGGCATCCCTTTACGCAAATGGCCTGTTGGGGGGATGATGACCCCTGGATCATCGAGCGGGCCGAGGGGAACTATCTCTACGATATCCATGGCCGCAAGGCCCTGGACGCCATTGCCAGCCTGTGGTGCAATGTCCATGGTCACCGCCATCCCCGTCTGGACGCCGCCCTTGTCGGGCAACTGGCCAAGGTAGCCCATAGTACCGCCTTGGGGGCGAGTCATCCAGAGGCTATCCGCCTGGCCAGGGCCCTGGTGGAACAGACTCCCCGCGGACTGGAGCATGTCTTTTTTTCTGAGGATGGCGCCGAAGCCGTAGAGATCGCCATCAAGATGGCGGCACAGTACTGGCAGAATCTGGGGCGAGCGCAAAAGCGCCTCTTTGTGAGTGTGGACGATGCCTACCATGGTGATACGGTGGGGGCCAGTTCCTTGGGCGGGTTCCCTCTTTTCCAGGGCGTTTATGGGCATCTGCATTTCCCTGTCCGGCGTCTGCCCAGTCCTTGGGCCCTGCAACAGCAGTTCGAGGGGGATGCACAGCGCGCCCGGGTAGTGTGGTTGGAGAAGCTGGCCGAGCTCCTCGAACAGGAAGGGGAGCAGATTGCTGCCCTGGTTCTCGAGGGGGGGGTGCAAGGGGCTGCCGGAATCTTGCCCTATCCGCCGGGGATCCTGCGGGGCGCAGCAGAGCTATGCCGGGACTTTGCCGTGCTCCTGGTGGTGGACGAAGTAGCCACCGGCTTTGGTCGCACGGGTAGTCTTTTTTATTGCGAGCAAGAGGGCGTCTGCCCCGATCTTCTGGCTTTGGGCAAAGGGATTAGCGGCGGGTATCTGCCGTTGGCGGCAACGCTGAGCACTGATGCCATCTTTGCCGCCTTCCTGGCTCCCTTTGGCGAGGCAAAACAGTTTTACTATGGTCATACCTACACGGCCAATCCCCTGGCTTGTGCCGTGGCCTTGGCCAATCTTGAAGTATTTGCAGAAGAAAAGGTATTACCCCGGGTGTCCCAGCGGATTTTGCAGCTACACAAGGGACTGGAACGCTTTGGGGCGCTGCCGGTTGCGGGACTGCCAAGGCAATTTGGGCTCATGGCTGCTATCCCCCTGCGCGATCCCCATTCAGGACGAAGTTATCCCTATGGAGACAGGCGAGAGTATAGGGTTTGTCGTCGGGCCCGAGAACGGGGTGTCTATCTGCGTCCCTTGGGAGATGCCATTGTCCTGGTTCCCCCCCTGTCGGTGACAGCGGATGAGATAGACACTATTCTGCGGGTCCTGGAAGAATCTATGATCGAGGAGGGGCAAGCATGAACACCGTAGCCGATCGGATGAGCAAGACCGTGGTGAGTGTGTCTGAAAACGATCCGGTGGAAACTGTGGCAAAAGTATTCCTGGAATCGGGGCATCATCTATTGCCCGTTTTGGATGCCGAAGGAAAGGTTACGGGTGTCATCACTGAACACGATCTCATTGATGCCCACCGCCAGGTGCATTTGCCCACGGTAATTTCCATTTTAGATAGCGTGATCCCGGTGGCGGGACTCCAGGAGTACCGCGAAGAACTACGCAAGGTAACCGCCGTGGATGCCAAAGGTCTGGCCTCCCGCCGGCATTTGATCCTGGCGCGTCCAGAGGATACCCTAGAGGATGCCGCCGATCGCATGTTCGAGCACCACGTTCATGCCCTCCCGGTAGTGGATGAAGAAGGACACTTGCTGGGAATCCTCAGTCGTTCGGATATCCTTCGAGGACTGCTCGCGCGGCAATGAAGCGCTGGATTTTTGGCAGCCTGGTCGAGACCGAGGCCTGGGCAGCTCACCTGGCCGCTTTGGGGCCAATCCCTGGGGTCATTTATCTGCGCGGAGATCTGGGGGCTGGAAAAACGTCCCTGGCGCGGGCTTTGATCCATTCCTTGGGTTATGTTGGACGAGTGCGCAGTCCTACCTATACCTTGGTGGAAGCTTATCCGACTCCAGCGGGGATGGTGTTGCATCTGGATCTGTATCGCTTGCAGGCTGCCGAAGAGCTGGAATTCCTGGGGGTACGGGATTATCTCGAACGCCCCGCTCTTTGGTTGATCGAGTGGCCACAGCGCGCCGAAGCCTTGCTCCCCAAGCCCGACCTGGAGCTGCACATGTCGATCCTGGCCAGTGGCGAACATGTCTTGCAAGTGCTGGCGAGAACCCCCCCCTGGCAGGAACGCTTGCACCAGCTGGATAGGGGGAGGGATCTTTCATGAGCGAGCGCCGACGGATCCAGGTCATGAGTGCACAACTTGCCGATCGCATCGCTGCCGGGGAGGTGGTGGAGCGCCCGGCTTCGGTGCTCAAGGAATTGGTGGAAAACAGTCTGGATGCCGGTGCAAGCCGGATTGAGGTTGCTGTGGAAGGTGCGGGTATTGAGCTGCTGGAGGTCAGTGACGACGGTGCCGGCATTCTGTCCGAGGATCTTCCCCTGGCCTTGTGCCGACATGCGACAAGCAAGCTCTATGCCGATACGGATCTGCTGCACCTTTGCAGCTATGGCTTTCGTGGAGAGGCCTTGCCAGCCATTGCCTCGGTATCTCGCTTTAGCATTTGTAGCCGCACGGCAGATGCTTCGGCAGCTCGTTGTCTGCAGTTTTCGGGAGGTGTTTTGGCACATGACGAGCTGGCCGCCAGGGCACCAGGGACTACGGTGCGGGTCGCCGATCTTTTCTATAACGTCCCTGCCCGACGGAAATTCCTCAAATCCCCGGCTACGGAGATGGGCAGGATCAATAAGCTCTGGCGTCAGCTTGCCCTCTGTGCCTTTGGGGTGGACCTGAGTCTGCGGCAGGGAAGTCGGGTAGTCCAGCGCTATCCAAAGGCCACTTCCGCCGCCGATCGCGATCGCCGGGTAGCCAGCATTTTGGGCCCGGATTTTCTGCGCAACTCCCTGTATTTTGAGCAAGAGCAAGAGGGTTGGCGCATGTGGGGGTGGCTCGGGCTCCCCACCTTTCATCGTAGCCGCGCCGATGAACAATATTTTTTTGTAAATGGTCGGATCGTGCGCGATTCCGGTTTACAGCATGCACTGCGTTTTGCCTATGCCGATGTCCTCTATCAGGACCGGCAGCCCGTTGCCATCTGCTATTTGGAATTGCCGCCGGATTGGGTGGATGTGAATGTCCATCCGGCCAAGACCGAGGTGCGTTTCCAGGATGGACGACGGGTACTGGACTTCGTCCGTCATAATTTGGCCGATCTCATTGCTGCCGAGTCCCAACCCAAAGCTCCTTCTTTGGGAGCCAGACAGGCATTTTCTTCTGCATCAAGGGAAGAAAATACCCAAGAGCTGGGACTTGTCTTCCCTCCTGCCACGGTCCAGGAGAATGCAGGGGAGTATTGGCAGAAGCTGGTGGCTCCCGTCTTTGCCGAACGGGAAAACGCGGCTTTCCAAGCCAAAACCCAAGGGCTCTCTGGCTGTCTGGATGCCCCTCTGGGCTATGCCTTGGGTCAGCTTCATGGGCGTTTCATCGTGGCCCAGAACCAACAGGGGCTGGTGCTGGTGGACCAACATGCTGCCCATGAGCGCATTCTATATGAGCGTTTCAAATCCCAGCGGCAGCAAGGGATTCCGCAACAGCGCTTGCTCCTGCCGCAGACCGTGAGTCTCAGTCCGGCACAGGCCGAGCTGCTGGCAGAACGAGGGGATTTGTTACAGGCCGCGGGCCTGGATTGGGTCCGTGCCGGGCCCAATAGTATTCGCATTCATGCCTGTCCCCAGGGTTTTCCTAGTGAGGCCTTGGCTGATCTGGTGGCCGATTGTCTGCTGGATGCCCCAGGCTGGCGACCGGAGGAGGGTGATGAACGTCTGGCCAACATTGCTTGCCGGGCGGCCATTAAGGATGGACACGTGCTGAGCCTCGAGGAAATGAATGCCTTGTTGCGCCAGTTGGAGGCTACTCCTCGCTACGCCCAATGCAACCACGGTCGACCCACCATCTTGCAGTGGACTTTGAGCGACCTGGATCGCCTCTTTTTGCGCGGACGATGATCCCGGTTCTATTTTTGTATGGGGCAACGGCTAGCGGCAAAACCGATCTGGCCGTGGCCATTGCCGAGCGTTTACCTGTGCGGCTCATCAGTGTTGATTCTCTGGCTGTCTATCGTCATTTCAATATAGGGAGCGCCAAGCCTGACGCTGCCGTCCAGGAGCGTTATCCCCATACCCTCATCGATATTCGCGAGCCAGAGCAGGTCTATTCGGCAGGAGCCTTTTGCAAGGATGCCCTGGAACTCATCGAGCAAGCGCGAGGGGCGGGGCAAATTCCTCTGTTGGTTGGGGGTACCGGTCTCTATTTTCGGTCCCTGGAACGGGGCATTGCACCACTGCCCGCGGCAGATCCGGAACTGCGAGCGCGGATTGTGGCCGAGGCCCAGGTACTCGGCTGGCCGGCCCTTCATGGCCGCCTGGCTGCCATGGACCCCCTGCGGGCCCATGCCATTGCTCCCCAGGATGGACAGCGGATCCAGCGGGCTCTGGAGTTATGCTTATTGGGTCAGGGTGCCGCGGAGCACTGGGGGGAAGGACTGCTTGGACCCATCTGGAAGCTTTGGTTGCGTCCAGAGCGCCCGGCATTGCACCGGCGTATTGAAGAGCGCCTGCAGGCCATGTTTGCCGCGGGCCTGGTGGAGGAAGCGCAAGCGCTCTTTCCTTCTTACGGCGAGCAGGACCTGCCTGCCTGTCGGGCGGTGGGCTACCGGCAGCTTTTCGCCTGGCTGCGAGGTAAGCAGAGCCTTGCCCAAGCCCGGGAGAGGATTCTCTATGCCACCCGCCAGCTGGCCAAGCGGCAAGAGACCTGGTTTGCCAGCGAGTCCGCCGACTGGATTCTGGACCCAGGCCAAAGTCTGGCCAGATGGGAGGTGCTGCGAGACCTGGAGCTACGTTTTCAGAAGCTGACCAATTGACAATTTCGCTGTCTCCTAGCTATAGTAATAGATATTGCGGGAATAGCTCAGTGGTAGAGCACAACCTTGCCAAGGTTGGGGTCGCGAGTTCGAGCCTCGTTTCCCGCTCCATATTGCCAGGGAAACATTGTTTCCCTTTTTTCTTTGGCTGGGTGGCAGAGTGGTTATGCAGCGGCCTGCAAAGCCGTGTACCTCGGTTCGATTCCGGGCCTAGCCTCCA
>JAEPKX010000041.1 GCA_021375695.1 Candidatus Igneacidithiobacillus taupoensis
CGGCCATAGCGCAGTGGAACCACCCCTTCCCATCCCGAACAGGACCGTGAAACGCTGCAGCGCCTATGATAGTGGGGGGCCTCCCCCCGCGAAAGTCGGTCACCGCCAGACTCTTCTGTGTAACCCAGCCAGTCGGCTGGGTTGCTTTTTGTTGCAATGCGAGATAGACTCGCGCAAAAAGTGGGCCAGGAGCCCACTTTTTGTTTCTGGAAGGTTTTGATCGTGGATAGTAGCTTACTTGCAGGAATCTCCGAACAACTTGCAATCTTGCACTATGAATTGGTAGCGGCCCAGTTGGTTCGCTCCGGGCGGGCAGTGACGCTTCAGGTATTTATTGACAAGGAGGGCGGCGTCAATATTGATGATTGTGTTGCCGCGAGTCGTCAACTGGGCGTCTGGCTGGATGTGGAAAATCCCATTGCTGGACCGTATCGGCTGGAGGTGTCTAGTCCAGGCCTGGATCGACCGCTAACCAAGCTGACCGATTTTCAGCGTTTCTCGGGACAAGAGTGCGAAATTGAGCTGCATGTGCTGCAAGATGGGCGACGTCGCTGGAAAGGCGTTATCAAGAACGTCCAAGAAGATGTCATTACTTTGCAAACAGAATTGGGCGATGCCAATTTTCTTTGGTCCAGCATTTATCGTGCGAGGTTGGTACCGCAATGGTCATGAAGGAAGGTTTCGGTGAGGGGATCAAAGCATGAGTCGTGAACTTCTATACTTGGCTGATGCGGTCGCCCACGAAAAGGATGTCGATCGAGAAGTCATTTTCCAGGCATTGGAAGCGTCCCTGGTCTCGGCCTCCAAGAAAAAGTATGGCCAGGATTGGGATATCCGTGTCGACTTGGACCGCAAGACAGGCAATTATGTTACGTATCGCTCCTGGACGGTGGTGGAGGACGGCCAGGAGCTTGCGTTCCCCGAGCAGCAGATGCATTTGCACGAAGCCTTGCAAAGGGACCCTACCGCTGTGGTGGGGGGCAAGATCACCGAAGAATTACCAGCCGTCGAGTTTGGACGAATCGCTGCCCAAAGTGCCAAACAGGTCATCTTTCAGCGGGTTCGTGATGCAGAGCGAGATCGGGTTGTTGCTGATTATGCCTTTCGTAAGGGAGAGGTCATCAGTGGACTTGTCAAGCGCATGGAAAAAGGCAATGCCATTGTCGAGATGGGCAGGGCTGAGGCTATTTTGCCTCGAGAGGAGATGATTCCCCGGGAAGCGATCCGACCAGGCGATCGGATTCGTGCGTATCTGCAGGATGTTCGGAGGGTACCCAAAGGGCCGCAACTGTTTTTGTCCCGTACTTGCCCTGAACTGTTGATCAAGCTTTTTTCCCAGGAAGTGCCAGAAATCGCCAATGGTATCATTGATATCATGGGTGCTGCCCGAGATCCCGGTTTGCGTGCGAAGCTTGCTGTCCGCTCCAATGAGGCGCGCGTAGATCCCGTTGGCGCTTGTGTGGGGATGCGCGGCAATCGGGTACAGACCGTGGTAAATGAGCTGCGGGGCGAGCGGGTCGATATTGTGGTTTGGTCAGCTGACCCCGCCAGTTATGTGATCAACGCCCTTTCGCCAGCAGAAGTGTCCAGTATCGTTGTGGATGAAAATACCCACAGCATGGATGTGGTCGTCGACGAAGGGCAGCTCTCTCTCGCCATTGGTCGCGGAGGCCAGAATGTCCGCCTGGCAAGCCAGCTCACAGGTTGGACCATCAATATTTTAACCGAGATGGAAGCCCGCCAAAAGCGCGAGGCAGAGGATACCCGGTTCCAACAGGCTTTTATGGAGGATTTGGGGATTGATGCTGACTTAGCCATGCTCCTGGTCGAAGAAGGTTTCACCTCTCTAGAAGAGGTGGCCTACGTCCCCATTGCGGAGATGTTGGAGATCGATGGCCTTGACGAAGACCTGGTGACCGAGTTGCGTAGGCGTGCTCGTGACCGCCTCTTGAGCAAGGCCATTGCAGCTGAGGAACAGATCCACTCCAGTAAGCCTGACGACGATCTGCTTGCCTTGCCTGGTATGGATGAGGCCCTGGCGCAGCAGTTGGCAGCCAGAGGGGTTCTTACTTCTGAGGATCTGGCGGAACTTGGGGCCGATGAATTACAGGAGTTGGTTGACATCGACGGAGAACGGGCCAAGGCGTTGATCATGGCGGCTCGTGCGCCCTGGTTTTCGTGAGGATTGACACATCCACCAAGGCTGCCATGGCAGCGTAGGGGAGGCGTAGAGTAGTATGACGGTTACAGTTGCAGCTTTTGCGGCAGAGCTTCATTTGACGAGCGAACGTCTATTGGAGCAGTTTTCTGCGGCCGGTATCGAGAAGGGTTCCCCTCAGGATACGGTTTCCGAAGAGGATAAACAACGATTGCTAGGCTTTCTTCGTGGCTCGGCCAACAAGGTGGTACCCGAACGTATTACTCTCAATCGGACCAGTACTACCGAAATCAAGCAAAGTGTGGGTGCAGGAAAGTCACGTACGGTGCAGGTGGAGGTGCGTCGGAAGCGTACCTATGTAAAACGGGAAGTGCTGCTGCAGCCTGAGCCTGTTGAAGAAACGGTGTTGCCAGAGAAAATTTCCGAGCCGGCGGCACAAGTAGTACCAGAGACTCCACAAGAAGCATCGACGGATCGAAACGATGCACCAAAGCAGACAGACGCGGTTTCCATTGCTGCGGTGGCAACACCTTCACCAGCAGAAGCAAAAGAACCAGAGGCCAATGGGGAAGAACAGGGAGCAGATATAACTGAGAACGTTGCCAAGCCCCAGGGGGATACAGTTGCTACCGAAGTGAAATCAGAGAAAAGGCTGGCGCACAGTTCGGCCAGAGGGGGTTCCAGTCGGCGAAGTGAGTCTCCTGCCTTGCGTGCGATGGCACCAAGAGTGGTACCGACAATGCCGGCTGCTCCCACAAGCCCCGCCAAGGGTAAGAAAGGAACCCCTGGCAACCGGAGAGACGAGGATGGTTGGCGGTCTGGCAAACGCTCGGGTCGCTCCGAGGGGGATAGTGATGCCCTTCTTCGCCATCGGCGCGCGGCCGAAAAACGAAATAAAAGCCAAGGCCCCGGAGATTTCAGTGCGGCACCGGTGATTCGAGAGGTGGCGATTCCCGAAACCATCACGGTCGGCGAATTGGCAAATCGGATGGCGGTAAAGGCCAGTGAATTGATCAAGGCCATGTTCAAAATGGGGGTAGTGGCTACCATTAATCAGGTGATCGACCAGGAAACGGCAGCCATTGTGGTGGAAGAATTGGGTCACAAGGCCAAGTTGGTGACTATCACTAGCCCGGAGGCCTTGCTGGTTGAGGATGGCCCGCAAGAAGAGGCGATCATGGGTCGTCGTCCGCCCGTAGTGACCGTCATGGGCCATGTGGATCATGGCAAGACATCCTTACTGGACCGGATCCGGTCTACGCAGGTGGCTAGTGGCGAAGCGGGAGGTATCACCCAGCATATTGGGGCGTATCATGTGCAAACTGCCAAAGGGGTTATTACCTTTCTTGATACCCCAGGTCATGAGGCCTTTACCGCCATGCGTGCCCGCGGTGCCCAGGCGACAGACATTGTGATCCTGGTGGTGGCTGCCGATGATGGTGTCATGCCCCAGACTGTAGAGGCAATCCACCACGCCAAGGCCGCCGGTGTACCCATAGTGGTTGCTGTGAACAAAATAGATAAACCTGGCGTTGATCTGGACCGGATTCGTCAGGAACTGTCTCAGCACGATGTGTTGCCGGAAGAATGGGGAGGCGATACCCAATTTGTTCCGGTATCAGCCAAAACAGGTTTGCATATCGATGATCTTCTGGATGCCGTGTTGCTTCAGGCAGAAATGCTGGATCTGGAGGTCCAGATGAACGGTCCGGCCAAGGGGATCGTCATTGAATCCCGCCTGGATCGAGGTCGGGGGGCCGTGGCCACAGTCTTGGTGCGGCAAGGAACATTGCACAGTGGCGATATTGTACTGGCGGGTGCTCAGTATGGTCGGGTACGCGCCCTCATTGACGACAAGGGAGCCCAGGTAAGCGAAGTTGGCCCTGGATTGCCGGCAGAAGTCTTGGGTCTGAGCGATGTCCCGCAGGCTGGTGACGAGGTGTTGGTCATGGCCGACGAGCGAAAAGCACGCGAGGTGGCCTTATTTCGCCAGGGCAAGTTCCGCGATGTACGCCTGGCCAAGAGTCAAAAGAATAGCCTGGAAAGCCTCTTTGAAGCTGCCAACGAGGGCGAGGTTCGGCAGCTTAACTTGCTGATCAAGGCGGATGTACAAGGGTCTGCTGAGGCGCTGAGTACTACCCTGGAGCGTTTGGGAACAGATTCCGTCCGCGTCAAGGTGATCCATGCGGGTGTGGGTGGGATAACAGAATCTGATGTGAACCTTGCCAATGCCTCCCACGCCGTCATTATTGGCTTCAATGTGCGGGCCGAGAGCCAAGCGCGGCGACTCATTGAGCAAAGCGGCGTAGATGTACGCTACCATAGTGTTATTTACGATGCCGTGGACGAAGTGAAAGCCGCCATGAGTGGCATGCTCGCCCCGGAAATTCGCGAGCAGATTCTTGGCCATGGCGAGGTTCGGGATACCTTTCGGGTTCCCAAGGTGGGAACCATCGCCGGTTGTATGATTCTGGATGGAGTCGTGCGTCGTAATGCCAAGGTTCGGGTGATTCGCCAGGAGGTGGTGATTCATACGGGCGAGGTGGAATCCTTGCGGCGCTTCAAGGACGATGCCCGGGAGGTTCGGGAAGGATTCGAATGTGGTATCGGTATTCGTGGTTTCAACGATCTAAAAGTCGGTGATATCATTGAAGCTTTTGAAACCGTTGAAGTGGCCCGCACGCTCTGAGATACCATGGTACCTTCCACGCGCAGCTTCCCCCGCAGAGATCGGGTGGCTCACCTGCTTCAGGTGGAGATTGCCAATCTCTTGCCGCATTTGCACCTTTTGAGTGGTTCTGGGTTATTGCCCAGTATTACTGAGTTGCGACTAGCCAAGGATTTGCGCCAGGCGACGGTGCTCTTTTCTCTCATGGACGGGCCCCAAAGGGCAGCCAGGGTAGCCAGAGAACTCAATGAGCTCGCCCCGGAAATCCGCCAAATTCTGGGGAAGCGATTGCGCTTGCGGCGAATTCCGCCATTGCATTTTTGCTACGATCCACGTTTTGATCAGGATGCAGCAATTGCGGAGCTGCTAACACATCTCCCCCCGAGTCCGGAGGACCTGTGAGTCGGTGTAGCGACGGAATTCTGCTTTTGGATAAAACCGTTGGCCTCAGTTCCAATGCGGCCTTGCAACGTGCCAAACGGATCATGGGGATTCGCAAGGCGGGCCACTCCGGAACCCTGGATCCTTTTGCTACGGGTTTACTGGTGTTGTTGTTTGGGCAAGCCACCAAAGTTTCTTCGTATTTGCTCAATGCCGATAAACGCTATCGCGCCGTTTTGCATCTGGGGCAGGAAACCAGCACGGGAGATCGGGAGGGGGAAATCCTGGCAACGGGTCCTATCGAGTTTGACCATGATATGCTGGAGCAAGCCCTGTCTCGATTCCGCGGGGAGATCCAGCAAGTCCCGCCCATGTTCTCGGCCATCAAGCAAGGTGGTCAGCCTTTATACCGTTTGGCCCGTAAAGGGGTGGAGGTAGAGCGGGCGGCGCGGATTGTGCATATCTATTCGCTTGAATGTGTAGAGTGGACCGGGGAGTATCTGACCGTGGATATTCACTGCTCCAAAGGAACCTATATCCGTAGTCTCGCCCAGGATCTGGGGCGTGTACTGGGATGTGGAGCCCATATCGAGGAGCTGCGACGGCTCTCCTCAGGGCCTTTCCAGATTGCCGAAGCCTATACCCTGGAAGGCTTGGTAGCGGCTCTGGAACAGGGGGTTTGTCCATTGCAGGCCATGGATCTCGCTTTGGGGGATCTTCCGGCGGTGACCCTTTCGGAGAATACTGCTTATTATATCAAACAAGGTCAGGGAGTGGTGATTGCCCATGCCCCTCCTCCCGGACAAATTCGCCTCTATGGACCTCAGTCCCAGTTTTTGGGGTTGGGGGAGGTGATGGAGGATGGCAAGGTAGCGCCACGGCGTCTGATGGGGGTAAACTAATAACTTTTCCAGTTGCGGCAGGAGTATTTGAAATGTCTTTGCATCCAGAACAAAAGTCCGAGGTGGTGAAAAACTATGCCACCCATCCCAGCGATACGGGTTCGCCCGAGGTACAGGTTGCCCTTTTGACGGCGCGCATCGAGGGCCTTTCCGATCATTTCAAGAATCACAAGCATGATCATCATTCCCGGCAAGGTTTGCTAAAGATGGTAGGCAAGCGTCGTAAGCTTCTAGAATATCTGAAAAAGCAGGATGCGGAACGTTATCGGAGTTTGATCGAACGATTGGGACTGCGGAAATAACCCACAAGGTAGGAGAAACTCTTGGGCATCGTGCGGAAAGAACTGGAATTTGGGGGGCGGAATCTGATCCTGGAAACGGGGCGGATGGCTCGGCAGGCTGACGGTGCAGTCTTGGTCTCCAGTGGTGATTCAGTGGTTTTGGTGACTGCGGTGGGGCAGCGTCAACTGAAACCCGGTCAGGATTTTTTTCCGTTGACGGTGAATTATCAGGAGAAATCCTATGCGGCCGGGAAAATTCCTGGCGGATTTTTTAAACGGGAAGGGCGCCCCACAGAAAAGGAAACTCTGACCTCCCGCTTGATCGATCGACCCATTCGTCCCCTTTTTCCCAAGGGTTTCATGAACGAAGTACAGGTCATAGCGACGGTGCTTTCGGTCGATCAGGAGCAGGATCCCGATATCCTGGCCATGATTGGCGCTTCTGCAGCGTTGACTATTTCCGGAATTCCCTTTGATGGCCCCATTGGCGCGGCACGGGTGGGTTACAGCCATGGACAGTTTCTTCTGAATCCAAGCTTTTCACAACTAGCCGAGTCGGAACTGGAATTGGTGGTTGCGGGAACCCAGAACGCTGTACTCATGGTCGAGTCGGCAGCCAATGGGCTTTCCGAGGACACTATGCTGGAAGCTGTCATGTTTGGTCAGCAAAGCTTCCAGCCGGTTATTGCCGCGATTTTGGACTTGGCCCGTGAGGCGGGTAAGCCCCGTTGGGATTGGCAGGCTCCTGAAAAAGATCAGGATTTGCCTGGCAAGGTGCAGGAGCTGGCTCGATTGTCCTTGCAGGAAGCCTATCAACTGCAGGAAAAGCAGGTACGTAGCAAGCGTCTGGAAGAGATTCGCACCCAGGTCATTGCCTCTCTGGCAGGTGACGACCCCCTGCGCGGTGATGAGGTGCGTAGTGCGCTAAAATCCCTGGAAACAGAAATTGTCCGCGGTCGGGTCCTGGATGGGGCACCCCGGATCGATGGTCGTGACCGGTTTACGGTTCGCCCCATTCAGATCGAAGTAGGAGTCTTGCCCCGAACCCACGGCTCGGCACTCTTTACGCGTGGCGAAACCCAGGCTTTGGTAACAGTTACCCTGGGAACCAAAGCAGACGAGCAAATTATTGATGCCCTCCAGGGAGAGAGTCGTGATCGATTCTTGCTACATTATAATTTTCCGCCTTTTTCTACCGGGGAAACAGGAATGGTGGGCTCTCCCAAGCGACGGGAGATTGGGCATGGCCGCTTGGCCAAACGTGCCATTGCCGCCATGTTACCAGGTGAGTCGGAATTTCCCTACAGTTTGCGTGTGGTTTCAGAAATTCTCGAGTCCAATGGGTCCTCCAGTATGGCAACGGTCTGTGGTGCTTCCTTGGCCCTCATGGATGCCGGCGTTCCCTTACAGGCCCCGGTGGCTGGCGTGGCCATGGGTCTGATCAAGGATGGAGATCGATACGCGGTATTGACTGATATCCTGGGTGACGAAGATCACCTGGGTGACATGGATTTCAAGGTGGCTGGTACAGAAACAGGTGTTACCGCATTGCAGATGGATATCAAGATTCAGGGGATTACCCGGGAGATCATGGCCACCGCCCTGGAGCAAGCCAAGGCGGCTCGTCTGCACATTCTGGGTCTCATGAAAGAGGTTCTGGCTGCTGGCCGGGCGAATCTCTCTGCTCATGCACCACGAATCATTACCATTCATATCAATCCTGATCGAATTCGTGACGTGATCGGACCTGGGGGTAAGGTTATTCGTGCCTTGACCGAAGAAACGGGTGCCAGCATTGATATTCAGGATGACGGCACCGTAACCATCGCTTCTTTGGATGGTAATTCGGGGGAAATCGCCAAGCGGCGCATTGAACTACTTACCGCCGATGTGGAGGTGGGGGTCATCTATGATGGCAAGGTGACCAAGATCATGGACTTTGGTGCCTTCGTCACGATTCTGCCGGGTCGGGACGGTCTCTTGCATATTTCGCAGATCAGTGCAGAGCGGGTCAATGATGTCCATGATTATGTCAAGGAAGGGCAAATGGTGCGGGTCAAAGTCCTGGAAGTGGATCGTCAGGGCAAGATCAAACTCAGCATGAAGGATATACCCCAATCCTGAGCCCTGTCTCTCGCCCCATATCCGCAATGGGAGAGATTGTCTGGCAGCGCCTTGGCAACGATGTGAGCTACCTCTCGGAGACCGTTCCTGGTCGTGCCCTGGTAGCACTCTCTGTCACATTGCTCCGTGGTAGCAGGCAGCAAAGTGCCACAGAGAACGGATACGCCCATCTCCTGGAGCATATGCTCTTTAAGGGAAGCAAGCGCTATTCGGCGGGAGATATCAATCGCTTGGGAGAACGGCTGGGAGGTACCCTGAATGCCTTTACAGATCGGGAATCGACTACCCTGCACCTGACGGTCCTGGAAGAGGACTGGCAAGAGGCCTTGGACTTGTTGATGGATCTTTTGCTGGCTCCGCGTTTGGAGCTGGTTGAGCTTCGTCGAGAAAAGCAGGTGGTGGCCCAGGAGCTCGCCATGGCTGCTGAAGATCTGGAGGATTGGTTTCAGGAACGAGTTGTAGAGAGTTTCTGGGGTAATGACTCCCTGGCGTGGCCCATCTTGGGTCGCTCGTCAATCATCCGTAGGGCTAGCGCCAAGGCGCTGCGTGCCTTCCATCAAAAAAGCCTTGCCAGTGCGCCAATCTTGGTGGTTGCCGTTGGCGCCCATGACCCGGTGGGTTTGGCGGCCCTGGTTGAAGATAAGCTGGGTCACTTGCCACCAGTTTCTCATCCTTTTGCCACCCACCCGCCCCAAGCCCACTCTGGTCGGCGTCTGCGACGTCATTCCCAGGCACGCCAAGCGCACCTCACCTGGATGACCCAGGCAAGTCCCATTGCCCATCCAGATCATTGGGCGGAACTTGTCGCCAATTCCATTCTGGGAGGTGGAATGGCTTCCCGTCTGTGGCAGGAGTTGCGGGAACGGCATGGCCTGGCCTATCAGATTTACTCGGAACTCGAAGCCTTGAGTGATGTGGGTGAGTGGTCCATTTATGCAGCGGTATCCTTAGCGCAGCGCGGGGCCGCGGAAGCCGCCATGGCCAGAGTCCTTGCGGATCTGGCTGCCCATGGCCCCACCGAGCAGGAATTGGCCTGGAGCCGGCAAGGTCTGCGCAAGCAGTGGATGCTGGGTCAGGAGGACCTTGAAACGCGGATGGCGCGAAGGGTGCGGCAATTGGCATGGTTTGGCCGTCCACTGGCGGATGAGGAGTTGTTGCAGTGGATTGGCGCTGTGGATGCACAAGCGGCGCAACGAGTTTTTGGACGCTGGCAGGAGCGCCTGGAATATACCTTGCTGCCAGGGTAGTGTGGTGCGTGGAACTGATGAGCTTCTCACTCCACAAAAACTGTGGATTCATATCAATCCACCAGTTTTTTCCGAAATCATTGCCAAAAGACCTGCAGGTCCCCATTGGGAGCAAAAGCATAGAGATGGTCAACGTAGCCCAAGGCAAAAAGTGCCAAAACAGTGTCGTAATAGTGGGAAGAAAACTGCTCTTGTTGTGGCTTCCAGGATGCATAGAGCATAGCTGAGAGTCGGTGGTACGCGGCTGACGCAGGCCACCGACGAAGATAGGGCAGCAGGGCTGCCACAAAGCCAATGGGTCCCTGGCCAGAAGTTATTCCGTTTTGCGTTTGCACGATCAACGGAATCGGAGATCCTGCTGCCAAGAGTTTCTCCATACCCCACAGATGGCTTTGAATTTGTAGGGTCCAGGCATTTTGGGGACTGAGCCCAAGCCAAAGGTAGGTCCTTATTGCGTTATAGCTCCCATCAGGACCCAAGGGGGCAGTTTGGCCCGATCCGTTGGGTAGCAGGGTGAACCAGTCTGGAGCAAAACCTTTGGGACAGGCTACTGCGTATAATCTGGGCAATTGATCCAAAAGCTTCTGCCATGGGCCATGAGGGTCAAAGGAGGCCAAACCTTGCAAAAGAAAGGGGGGCTCATAACTCAAATTAATGATGTAACGGTTCATCTCCCGCCAATAGGGACCATCTCCTGGCAGTAGCGTCATCCCCCATTGGGGAAGAGACACGACTTCATTCTTTTCTATGGTTCTCAGCAGTTGCCGGGCCAGGTGGGCATAACCGGGCTCCTGCCAGAGGCGGGCTGCCTGGATCAGGGTATAGGCAATCCAGAGATCGGCGTCACTCGCGCTTTCAGAACTTAATGGTCCCCAGTGCCCATGGGCGTTTTTCCCCCATTTCCAGACCGGTAAATGGTTCGCAAGGGAACCCTGGGCCAGATTGTTCTGGGTCCAGGTGAGGATTCTGGCAAAACGACCGCGGTCATTGGCTACCAGAGAGAAAAACAGGGCATAGGCCTCGCCCTCGGAAGTGCTGATACCGCCTTCCTGATAATCAATGACCCGACCCTGGGGATCGAGAAAATGGCTTTGGAAGCCATCCCATACATTGGTCCAGGTGGCAGGGCCAGCCAAGGCCTGGGAGACGCCCAGAAAAAGGAGCAGAAAAAAACTAAAAGCTTTTGGAAAAAGAGAGCCCCCCATAACCACTATCTGGCAATCCTGATTGGTAACTCACACCGGCTGCCAGTCCCAGCTGCCAACCGGAAAAGGGACCCAGACTGGCACTCAGTCCTACCTGATGGATCTGGTAATTCTGCCCTCCCTGGAGAACCCCTTCGGGGCCAATCCGCAGGGCTGGTGCTGCCTTCCATTCGCCTTTCCATTCCGTCCAGTAGGACTTCTGACCAAAGGTATAATTGTCGATCCCAGCCAGGGCAAATTGCGGGTTGAGCTGTAGGTGCCATTGCAACTGCGGCTGAAATGTCCAGACAGCCCCCTGGGGAGCAGGAGCTGCGGCATTGGGGATTACCTTGGGGCTTGCCAGAAAGTCCGCATAGCCGACTGCTGCGGAGAGACTCCATTGCAAGGTATGACCACCACCGGCATAGCCCAGTCCCAGATGGAGACCCGGGGCGCGGGTTCGAACTGTCGTCGTCGGACTTCCTGAGTTATAACGATACTGGAGATAATTGACGAGACCAATGAGGTACCATCCTTCTCCAAGCCGTCCCTGCAGGGGATGCAAATAACCCAAGTAGGAAAAATTACTGTAGGCCCCAATCTGGGTCCCACCCAAAAAGAGGTTCTGACCCAAGGCCCCAGTACTCGTCAGGGTAGAACAGGCCAGGCCACCCAGGGTGACAGCAACGATACGACGGATTTTCATGGCTCAGTTTTCCTTTTTGCGCCGGGCATAGACCCGAAGGGCATAACGGGTAGCAAGAACGAAGAGAACTCCAAGCAAAAGAATTACCAGCAAACTGATCCAGGGGTGCAAAGATACCCAAATGGCCATTCCTCCCCGCACCCCAAAGTTTCGGAACATCTCCTGGGTAAGCCCGATGCTTTCCAGGTGCTTGTCACCCAGTTTCCAGTAGGCCAACGTGCCCTGGAGTTGCCCCCAAAGACCGTAGTCGATCAGCGCATTGGCAGCCGCTACCATCCCCTGGGAGGATCCCGTGGTCAAGAGGAGGTGCGTCAGCCCGTCACTGCGCCAAATACGCAAGAACGCCAGGTTCTGCAGGGACCCTTGCCATTGGAGTTGTGCCTGGGCCAAATGGGCCGTAGTGCTTTCATGTAGAACACTGGCTACGCTCCCAAGGCCCCTTTTGATAGCCCACGGGGAGACGGATTTCCTGCAGGGCCCCACGACCACCTGGGATCTGCGACCAGGCCTGGTCTCCGGCAAAGGCCCCAATATAGAGGTTGCTTCGCTCTTCGGGATGAGGATTCAC
>JAEPKX010000042.1 GCA_021375695.1 Candidatus Igneacidithiobacillus taupoensis
AAAAACTCAAGATCAACAATACCATTCCCCGTACAGATCTAGGGCTTCCGGAAAAGCCGGGAAAGAGCATGATCAACGTGGGACCTATCGTCCACTATCGAGTCCTAGGCCCCGATGGCCATGGAGCTTGGAGCTACCGCAGTTACTTGGATCCGGTCTCGGAGCATGGCCAGGGCTTTCGGCTGTTGGCCTATGGCAAGGAGGGAAGTTCCCTGCGACAGTACCTGGCGATTCCCCTCGGTCCCCATGGCGGTGTGCATTTGTTCCTCGATTATCTTGGGGCCCTGGAGAGGGCTGCGCAGCGCGGTGCCAATGCTTCCCCCGCCACCTTCCATCGCGTCTTGCAGCAGGTCATGGCAAAGCATAACGATCAGGAACAAGGTCCCAATGCCTCCCGTTTCCTGGCAGCAAGCCTGGTCACCTTGCGCGATCTACACCAGTATCCCTTACCGTTTCTAATTAGTTTTACCCATCTGGATCTGCACTGGTCGGCAGGCCTGGAAATGACCAAGGACCCTGGGATGCCCATTGTCTATGGCTCCAGCATGCTGCTGGTCATTGGCATTTTCATTCTCTTTTATGTTCCCCGCAAACGGTTATGGCTATGGCCAGAGAACCAGGACCATTGGCGTCTCAGCGGCGACAGCTCCCGCAATCCGGAAGATTTCCACCAAGAATTCCTCGACATAGTCGCGGAACAAAAAACCTAGTCGCAACACAAGGAGAGTTCCCATGTCCCGTACCCATTTCCTCCTCCCAAGCATTCTTGCCCTGTTGCTTCCGGCCATTGCCATGGCAAACCCCAGCCCCGCCGACATTGCCGCGGGCAAAGCCATCGCTTTCAACCGTGGGCAAGGAAACTGTCTCGCCTGCCATGTGTTACCGGGCGGTACGCAGGCCGGAAATGTCGGTCCTAATCTGACCCATTTCCCCTTCCAGGTGGTTTTTCATACACGTCAGAAACTTGCCGATTTTCTCTACGATCCAGAAAAAACCATACCCCACATCAATATGCCCCAATTTGGCAAAAACAGGGTCTTGAGCCCACAACAAATTCACCTGGTGTCTGACTATTTGTGGTCCTTGCAAAAATAAAACCGTGCCAAGGAGAGTCCATCATGAATCATCGAAACAATTTGATCGTACTTGTCTGTGCCCTGGGAATTTTTGCCACGATCCAAGAGGCACAAGCCATTGACTGGTGGCAACTAGGAAACACCAAAGTAGGCCCAAAACAAACGCTGCAGGAGTTTCATCAGTATTTCCAGGAGAAATTCCCTAAAATGACCCTGCAGCAATATGCCCTGGGCAGCTACGCTTTCAGCAAACCCTTATATCAGCAATACCAGCAGGCCATGGAATTCAATCCGGGGGATCTGACCTTGAGTCAGGGCAAGAAACTCTGGGAAAGCAAATTTCCCAATGGCAAAACCTATGCAAGTTGTTTTGCTCAGGGCGGCAAGGGAGTCGCAGCCCACTATCCCTATTATGACCCCAAGACCCATCAAGTGATCACCGCCGCCATGGCTCTCAATGCTTGCCGCGTAGCAAATGGAGAAAAGCCATTGCGTTATGGTGGTTCCCAACTGATTGCCCTGGAAACCTATTTCGTATCTCTTTCCAATGGAATGCCAACGGATGTGAGCGTTAGCGGGCCTGGAGCCGTGCGCGCATTTGAAGCAGGAAAGGCCTATTATTTTATGCACCGAGGACAGTTGAATTTTAGTTGCGCCAGTTGTCACGTGGCCTACGCTGGTAAATATCTCCGCGCGCAAATCATCTCACCACTCCTTGGGCAAACTGCCCATTATCCTACGTATCGAGCGGCTTGGGGTGCGGTCAACACCTTGCAAAAACGCTTTGTTGGTTGCGACAAAAAGGTGGGCGCCGCACCTGAGAAATTGCAAAGCCAAGACTATCGGGACCTGGATTACTTTATGACCTACATCAATAACGGGGTCAAAATTGAGGTCCCCGGCTATCGTCCCTGAGGGAGGTTGCACAAATGTCTGTAGATGTGAGTGAAATCCGCCAATGGTTCGCCTTTCCCCAGGATGCTCGCCAAGAGCGGCTGTGGGCAAGGCTGTGGGCCTTGTTTCTCAGTGCTGGAGCGGTGGCGGTTTGGTTTGTTTTTCGTGCCGATTTTTGGCTTTGGCAGTATATCATTCTCGGCATCTGGTATGCTGGGCTGTTGTGGTTTGGCTGGCATTGGCCAGCTTTTCGTCGGCTTTTCCTCGCCGTATTGTTGCTGGCTGCCCCTGGGGTCTGGCTGTATATGGCAGGATTTACGGCACAGAACAGTTTTCTGCTGCGCTATTTTTGGCAAAGTTCTGCCATGTTTTACTGGATGAGCGGAGCCATCGTCATCAGTGCCATCAGCTATTATCTATACCTCTATAATGGCTCCCAGCGTGCGGGAGATCGCGGACACCGCTTTGCTTGGTTCGCAACGGTTCTGGGTTTTGCTGGTCTTGCGGTCCGCTGGAAGCAAACCTATGTGGGGCATCCCAGCTGGGGGCATATCCCGGTCACCGACATGTATGACGCCATGGTATTGCTCTGCGCCATTACCACGCTATTTTATCTCTATTATGAGGGCCAGGACCAGCAACGAGGACTCGGGGCTTTTGCCATGCCCATGATCCTGGTAGCCGATTTTTTCTTGATTTGGGTAGGCGTGGCCTATCACCAAAATCAGATCCAACCCATCGTTCCCGCCCTGCAGAGCTTTTGGATCAAAATTCACGTACCTTGCGAGTTCATTGCCTATGCCAATTTTTATCTTGCCGCCATGGTGGGCTTGGCTTATTTACTGCGCCAGCGAGCAGAAGCTCGAGGATCAGCCTTAGCGCAGCGGCTGCCCAGCCTGCCCAAACTGGAGCGGATCATGGCCTCCATGGTAACTTTTGGTTTTCTCTTTTTTACTGCCGGGACCATACTGGGCGCCGTCTGGGCGGCTAAGGCGTGGGGTGGATTCTGGTCCTGGGACCCCAAAGAAACCTGGGCTTTGATCGTCTGGCTGAATTATGCCGCCTATCTCCATTTCCGCAGTCGCAAAGGAGGTCCCAAGCGGCCTAGTGGCCATACCTTGGCATGGTGGTCACTGATCAGCTTGTTGACGGTGACTTTCTGTTTTATTGGCGTTGATCTGTTCCTCGGTGGCTTGCATTCCTACGCCAAGCTGTAACCGGGCTTCACTCACCACTACCAATGCCAACGGAATTCTTCCACTGCTTGATCTTGGCGATGAGTGGGGATTGGGCACAGGCAGATGTCGAGAGCGTGCTACAAGCACTAGCCCATTGGGCGGTGGTCTCGAAGAACTTTTGGGCAGCTTTGGCTTGCTGGGCTTGCGCCCCGTCAAGTACCTTGCTCGCCTGGCCATAGGCAGATGACCGCCCATTGGCCCAACTGGAAAGGGCTTGCCAGCATTGCTCTCGCTGGCTGCCCGTCTGACCTACACAGGCGGAACTCCGTTCTCGGGCATCTTCCAGATCTTTTTGCCAGGTGGTCCGAAAATTACTGGCGTTGAGGGAAGCGGCACTCTCCGTCACAAAAGTGCTGGGAGTGGAGGGTATGGAAGTGCTGGGGGTGCTGCTGGGCAGGGATACCAGAGGTGTCACTGGCAACGTTTCCTCATGAATGCTCGGGCCAGGAGCAGGCACCGTTGGCTGCGGGACTGGAACTGGCCGAGCCGGTGCAGTCGCTTGATACGGTGTGACTGCGTAGCGCGGCGGGCTGACCTGGGGTGGTTGGGGCAACGCTGGCATGCTTGGTCCAGCCATAGGCAGTCCATTATTGGTTGCGGCACCGCAACCTGCCATGGCTACTCCCATGGCCACCCACAGCAATGATCGCGCACGATTTCTCATTGATTTCCCTTGTTCCCAATCTACTCTATCCAGAGTATACCCCAGCACTTCCGACAACAGCAGCAGGGCACTTTCAGTATCATGACCCAGCTCCCCTTTCGTTTGGACCTGCGGTCCAGTTGTTTGACCCCATCGGCGGCAGATTAGTAGAATGTGGGCAATCAGGGGAGGCCATGGCCCTCCCTTTTTTGCACCCTTCTTACGTATTCGAGGTGGTTCTTGGACGCAGTCCTTGCATTGGCCGATGGTAGCACCTTTCACGGCGTGGGCTTTGGCGCAGCCGGTATCGCCACTGGGGAGCTGTGCTTCAACACCGCCATGACCGGCTATCAGGAAATCCTGACCGACCCCTCCTATCGCGGGCAACTGGTGACCTTGACCTATCCCCACATCGGCAATGTCGGGATCAACTCCGAAGATGCCGAAAGCAGTGGGATCTTCTGCGCCGGTCTCCTGCTGCGCAATCTCCCTCGCCGCGCCAGCAACTGGCGCAGTGAGGAGGAACTGGACGATTTTTTACGTCGACATGGGGTCCCTGGAATGGCGGAATTGGACACCCGAGCCCTGGCGCGCCACTTGCGGGACCATGGTGCCCAGGGAGCAGCCCTGGCCGTTGGCAAAAATCCAGACCCATCCCGCGTTCTCCAAATCGCCCGTACCTTTCCGGGGCTGGAGGGGGCCGATCTCATTGGCGAAGTCGTCCAGGGACAAGTGCGGGAGTGGCGTGGGCAAAGCCCCAGTCCCCAAAACCACTTTCGCAGCCTTCCCCTGACCCAATCCCGGCACCATGTCGTAGTGGTTGACTTTGGCGCCAAAAACAATATCTTGAGGCTACTTGCCGATCGCGGGTGTCGGGTTACCCTGCTCCCTGCCCATAGCACCGCCGAGGAAATCCTTGCCCTGCAGGCAGATGGTGTGCTTTTCAGCAATGGTCCTGGCGATCCGGCTGCCCTCCTGCCGGCCCAACAGGTCGTACGCCAGGTGGTCCATTCCGGGACACCCGTCTTTGGACTTTGCCTGGGTCATCAGTTGCTGGGCTTATCCCTGGGGGCTGCCACCTACAAAATGAAGTTTGGACATCATGGCGCCAATCACCCGGTGCGCGATCTACGCACCGGTAGAGTCCTGATTACCAGTCAGAATCATGGCTTTGCAGTCAATCCCAAGAGTCTGCCCGACTGCATGGAAGTCACGCACGTCTCGCTCTTTGATGGCAGCTTGCAGGGCATGCGACACCGCAGTCTCCCGGTCTTTTCCTTCCAGGGGCATCCGGAGGCCGGCCCGGGTCCCCACGATGCCGCCGTGATCTTTGACGAATTCCTTGCCAGTTTTTCCACTCGGAGCCGCCATGAGCAGGCGTGACGATATTCATAGCGTAATGATCATTGGGGCCGGACCCATCGTCATTGGCCAAGCCTGCGAGTTCGATTATTCCGGGGTGCAGGCTTGCAAGGCCTTGCGTGAGGAAGGATGCCGGGTCATTTTGGTCAATTCCAATCCCGCCACCATCATGACCGACCCGCAAACGGCTGATGCCACCTACATCGAACCAGTGGAATGGCAGAGCGTCGCCAAGATCATCCAACGCGAGCGACCTGACGCCCTCTTGCCCACCATGGGCGGCCAGACCGCCCTCAATTGTGCCCTGGATTTACACCGAGAAGGGATTCTCGATCGCTTTGGGGTGCAGCTCATCGGTGCCAGCATTGAGGCCATCCGTGCGGCCGAAGACCGCGGTCTATTCAAAAAGGCCATGGAAGAAATTGGCCTGGAGGTTGCTCGCTCCGCCTTTGCCCATCACTTGGACGAGGCTCGGGAAATTGCCGAAAGCATTGGCTATCCGGTCATCATCCGGCCCTCCTTCACTCTGGGTGGAACCGGAGGTGGGGTGGCTTACAATCGCGAAGAATTCGAGGAAATTGCTGCCCGCGGTCTCGAAGCCAGTCCCAGCCACGAAATCCTCATCGAGGAATCCGTCCTGGGCTGGAAAGAGTTCGAGATGGAAGTGGTCCGCGATCGTGCCGACAACTGCATCATCGTCTGTTCCATCGAAAATCTCGACCCCATGGGCATCCATACTGGCGACTCCATTACCGTTGCCCCCGCCCAGACCCTCACCGATCGGGAATACCAGGCCATGCGGGATGCCTCCCTTGCCGTGCTGCGTCGCATCGGTGTCGATACGGGGGGCTCCAACGTGCAGTTTGCCGTAAATCCCCGGGATGGCCGGATGCTGGTCATCGAAATGAACCCGCGGGTATCGCGCTCCTCCGCCTTGGCGTCCAAGGCTACCGGCTTCCCCATTGCCAAGATTGCGGCCAAGCTTGCCTTGGGCTACACCCTGGATGAACTACGCAATGATATTACCAAGGCTACCCCGGCAAGCTTTGAGCCCACCATTGATTATGTGGTAACCAAGATCCCCCGTTTTGCCTTTGAAAAATTCCCCGAGGCCGATCGACATCTGACCACCCAGATGAAGTCCGTTGGGGAGGTCATGGCCATGGGCCGCAGCTTCCAGGAATCCTTGCAAAAGGCCATTCGGGGACTGGAGACAGGCATGGACGGTCTTACGGAAATCTCTGGCGATCTCGATGACGGCCAGCTTGCCCAGGAATTGTGCAACGCCGGCCCCCAGCGCCTCTGGCACCTGGCCGATGCCTTTCGCAGGGGATGGAGTCTCGCTCATGTGCAAGATCTTTGCCGGATAGATCCCTGGTTTCTGGATCAGCTAAAAGAGTTGGTCCTGATAGAAAAAGAATTGCAAGGGCTCCCCCTCCATCATGTGGATGCCCCCTTTCTACGCCGACTCAAACGTCTGGGTTTTTCCGACCGGCGGCTCGCCCAGCTACTGGGTTGCCGGGAGTCCATCCTGCGCGAACAACGTCACAAGTTGGGCATTCGCCCAGTATACAAGCGAGTGGATACCTGCGCCGCCGAGTTCCCCTCGCCCACGCCCTATCTATACTCTACCTACGAGGACGAGTGCGAAGCAGAACCCAGCAATCGTCCCAAAATCCTCATTCTGGGCGGCGGCCCCAATCGCATTGGTCAAGGTATCGAATTCGATTACTGTTGTGTCCATGCCTCCCTGGCGCTGCGCCAGGATGGCTACGAAACCATCATGGTCAACTGTAATCCCGAAACGGTGTCAACGGACTACGACACCTCTGACCGTCTCTATTTCGAGCCCCTGACCCTGGAGGACGTTCTCGAGATTGTCGCCGTGGAAAAACCCGAAGGGGTCATCGTACAATTTGGCGGCCAAACTCCCCTGAAGCTCGCCAACGATCTGGCTGCCTTGGGTGTGCCCATCATTGGAACCAGTCCCGACTCCATCGATCTCGCCGAGGATCGCGAACGCTTTCAGCAACTTCTCAAACGCCTGGGTTTGCAACAGCCGGACAATGCCATCGCCCACAGCACCAGTGAGGCCTTGAGCAAAGCCAGTCTGCTGGGTTATCCCTTGGTGGTACGCCCCTCCTATGTGCTCGGTGGACGGGCCATGCGTATTGTCTATGGGGAAAGCGACCTCGTCCGTTACATGCAAGAGGCAGTCCGGATTTCCAACGATCACCCCATTCTCCTGGATCGCTTTCTCAATAATGCCCAGGAAGTCGATGTGGACGCCGTGGCCGATGGTACATCCATCCTGGTGGCCGGGCTCATGGAACACATCGAACAGGCCGGGGTTCACAGTGGCGATTCGGCCTGCTGTCTTCCCCCCTACTCCCTGCCCATTGCCGTCCAGGAAGAGCTCCGCCGGCAAACCCAGGTTCTGGGTAAAGCCCTGGGTGTCATTGGTCTCATGAACTGTCAATTTGCTGTTCAGGGAGAAGATATCTATGTCCTGGAAGTCAATCCCCGCGCTTCGCGAACCGTCCCTTTTGTTTCCAAGGCAACCGGTATCCCCCTGGCCAGCATCGCATCCCGCTGCATGACCGGGCAAAGCCTCGAGCAGCAAGGGGTCAATGAAATTCCCAGCGGTCCCCACTATAGCGTCAAGGAAGCCGTTTTTCCCTTTATCAAATTTCCTGGGGTTGACGTCCTGTTGGGTCCGGAAATGAAATCTACTGGAGAGGTAATGGGCATTGGCAGAAGTTTTGGGGAGTCCTTTCTCAAGGCGCAGATCGCTGCTGGTGAACATTTTCCCCGCTCGGGCACCGTATTTTTGAGTGTCCGTGATGCAGACAAAATCGGGATTGTACCTGTGGCCCGTAAACTCCATCAACTGGGATTCCAGCTCCTGGCCACTGCGGGTACAGCGCAGCAACTGATGGCCTCAGGGCTACCTGTGGAACGCGTCAACAAAGTTACCGAAGGACGCCCCCACATTGTGGATGCCATCAAAAATGGCAAGGTGCAAATCATCATCAATACCGTGGATGAACGGCAATCGGTACAAGATTCCTTCAGTATTCGTCGGGTAGCACTCCAGATGGGCTTGACCTACTACACCACCTTGGCCGGAGCTACGGCTGGTACAAGCGCCCTGGAAGTTCTGCTTACGCAGGAATATTCCGTTGTTCGCCTGCAGGATCTCCATCCATCCACTTCTTCTTGGAGCTAATCAGTCATGAGCGAAAAAATCCCAATGACCGTCATTGGTGCCCAGAAATTGCGGGAAGAACTCCATCGCCTCAAAACCCAGGATCGGCCCATGGTCATTGAGGCCATTGCCGAGGCGCGGGCCAAGGGAGATCTTTCGGAGAACGCCGAATACGATGCAGCCAAGGAACAACAAGGCTTCATTGAGGGTCGGATCCGCGAAATAGAGGATTTTCTGGCACGGGCGCAGATTATCGATCCCAAGAGCCTACAGGCTGGGGATCGTATCGTCTTTGGCGCTACCGTTGAGCTGGAGGACGACAGCGGCGCCATTCTCTGCTACCAGATCGTCGGCGATGCTGAGGCCGACATCAAGGAAAACAAAATTTCCATCAGTTCTCCCGTGGCACGCGCACTCATTGGCAAACATGAGGGAGACAGCATTGAAGTCAATACCCCTGGAGGGATACGGGAATATAGCATCTTGCGGGTTCGCTATCTCTAAAAGGATCGTCTTCCTTTTGTAACCCATTTACCTGACCTGCCCTGGGAGCTTTTCCATGCATCACCTCTATCTTTTTTTGCTGGCAGCTTTGCAAGGAGTCACGGAGCTATTTCCCATTTCGAGCCTTGGCCACAGCATTCTGGTACCAGCCATCTTTCGCTGGCCCATCAATCGCGGTGCTGACTGGTTTCTACCCTTCATTGTCGTGCTTCACCTCGGGACCCTGGCTGCCTTGCTTAGTTTTTTTTGGCGCGACTGGGTAGAGCTGATAGGCAGCTTCGTGCGCGACGGTGGCCGACCCTTACGTCCTGACAGTCGGCTTCTCTGGCTCTTGATCCTCGCCACCATCCCGGCAGGACTGCTGGGACTTGCCCTTGCCCACAAAATCAAAGACCTTTTTGGGGGCTTCAGCTTTGCTGCCATCGCCCTGATGGTAAATGGTGTGCTGCTCATCTGGGGCGATCGTCTTCGTGCAAAGGAACCCAGTCACACCCTGGAGGGGTTGGGTTGGCAACGGGCACTCGTCATTGGCTTTGCGCAGTGCCTAGCCCTGATCCCCGGATTTTCTCGTTCGGGGGCGACATTGGTGGCGGGAATTGGGGCCGGCCTGGACTATGCCAATGCAGCGCGTTTTTCCTTCTTACTGGCCACACCCATCATTGGCGCAGCAGGTCTACTGGAAGTTCCCAAGCTCTTTCATCATTCCCTGCCACCAGGACTGCTCCCTGTAATCCTACTTTCAGGAATTCTTTCAGGACTCTTTGCCTGGCTCTCCATCTGGTTTTTGATGCGCTACTTTCATCAACATGAGATCAAGGCATTGCGACCCTTTGGCATCTATTGCATTGTATTTGGGGCCGTAGCCCTCTTCATTGGCCACGGAGGAATGTAGGGTGCTTTTGGACCATCAGCTTTCAGCCGCCAGTAACCGACCTACAGAACCACTCGCCAGATAACTTTGCAAAGCCAATGCCATTCCCACGGCCGTCAAGATGTAGAAGACCCCCTGGACACCAATCCATCCCAAACCCCAGCCACCCACCACGCCGCCAGCAAAAATACCCAGAAACTGCATGAGGGAATAGACTCCACTAGCCGCGCCGCGTTGCTCGGGAGTGGTAGAACGACTCATCATCGAAGGCAAGATGGCAGAAGCCACATTGTAGCCAGCGAAAAACACGATGGAGGCAATGCCAACGGGCCAGAACTGACCGGCAAAAATCGCCATGAATAGGGCACCAAGACCCATGGTCAAGCCACTGACGATCAACATCTGCCGATGTTTGCGATGTTTTTCCGCATAAATGACGGGAAAAAGCATCAAAAGGATTCCACCCAACATGACTACCAGATAAACCTGCCAGATGGAATGTTGGGACAAATGACTCGCCCGAAGCAGCTCCGGAGAAAGGACCACAAAGCTCGCTCCTAACACCATCTGCAAAATAAAGATGCCCACACTGGCGGCTTGCACGGCTGGATGCAGAAAAATACGCAGCGCCTCCCGGAACTTTCCCATCCGCCGTTGATGATTGGCTGGAATCGGAGGAATCAGGACAACCAGGGGAATAAAGGCCAACAGACCCAAGATGGCTGCCCCCCAAAAAACCCCGGGCAGACCAGAAAATCCATAGAGGACAGGTCCTGTGGCCATACCCAGCACATAGGCAATGGAGATACTTCCGCCAATGGCGGCCATGGCCTTGGTTCGATGGGCGTCATCGGTGAGATCACCTGCAGTTGCCAGCAGTACGGATGATACCGCACCCGCACCCTGCAGGACCCGGGCCCAAATTACCCCCCAGATACTATTGCTAACAGCGCCCAGAATGGAACCAAGAATAAAAAGTACCAGACCAAAAACCAAAACGGGTTTTCGCCCAAGCCGGTCCGACGCACTGCCAAAGGGAAACTGCAACAGGGCCTGCGCCAACCCATAAATCCCGACTGCCAAGCCAAGCAAAAAGGGCGAGCTATCGTGCAATTGGGCATTATCCAACGCCAACACCG
>JAEPKX010000043.1 GCA_021375695.1 Candidatus Igneacidithiobacillus taupoensis
GTATTGGGTACCGATATTGGCCACCCATTGGTTTCGCCAATTCAAAGCCAACGGCACGACGCTGGTTCCGTCTTGCCAAGGACCATAGATATTAAAGGTATTGAGGGTGTTATGCCAGTTGATCCATTGCCCTTCCACACTCACCAACCATTGGGGGATAGGACGAATGGCAAGGCCCAGGGCAACCTGCTGGGGATAATTCAGGTGCCCACTATACTGACCTGGATTTCCTTTGATTTGTGTTCCATTTGGCATAGGAACAACCTGTGCACCACCTTGAAAGGTCAGTGGCGTAAAGAATATTGGACTCTTGTAGGTAGCACCCAGGGTAACCTTGTCATTTACCTTGTATAGGGCACCCAAGGTAAGACCAACACCATAAGCCCAGGAAGGAGTGGAAAGATTAAGGCCACCACTAATAGGTACAACATAGGGCTGTTGAGGGTTTGGACTGATGTTGACAAATTGTGTAAAGGTCTGTTGGAAAGATCCTTGTTCCGCAGCAATATTCAAGGAAGCACCAATGGCCAAATGATCATTGACTTTCATCGCGATCGACGGCGCCATTTGAATGAATGTAATACTACTATAAGCTTGCGCATATCCACCAGGGACATTCTGCAAATAATTCACACCCAAGCCCGAAGTACCATAGACGCCACCACCAAAGACAATACCATCACCAAAGGCCGGCGCTACCCAACCAATGGCTGGAATGCCATACACGTTGCTATGGCTTCCAATTTCTCCAAAACCCAGATTGGTTTTGCGGGTAGGGTTGAAAACCTCGGCAGAGAAAGCTGCCTGTGGATGTATCAGGGCAAGGCCCGCGGGATTACTGATGGACGCCGACAGGGGATCGTCGGGCGCCGCCACCACGGCACCACCCATACCTACAGCATACTGACCAATGCCAATTAGCTGATACCCATCGGTAGCAAAAGCACTACTGGAAAACCCGGCGGCAGCCATGGCTGCAATTACTGCATAACTTAAAATTTTTGTCTTCTTCACTTCTCCGCCCTCTTGTTGTTGCCAAATGACATCGTGATTGTGGCTGATGAACCAAAGTGTTGCAAGAACTGTCATAATCAATTTTTTTTCGTTTCGATCAACGAAAAAAATAGAGCTATCCATTAAATAAGAATATCCTGATAAACTTCGAAAACAAAAAGGGGCCAAAGCCCCTTTTTTTTGCTGGGTGCCAGAATCAGCCAGGGTATTGCAAATCCTGCAGACGCATCTGGCGACGGACAATTTCCACGTCTTCCTTGTTGAGGGCAAAGGGAAACGAGCGAATATCGGAGGGAGAGGAATCACCATAGGGACGGTTACAGGCACTAACCTCTTCGTCGTCCTTGCCTGGGCAGCCAGAGGTCTGGAAGGGCTTGCCCGAATTGATGATGTCTTCCAGCTCCGCTTGGGGATAACCAAAATCCTCCACCCGTCCATAGGCATCAAAGCTCATGTCCTCGAAGCGACCCCCCGCATAATCGATCAGGAAGCGACCCAGCTGCACCCGCCGCCATTGATCCTGGGGGACCGGATCCCAGTCTTCCATCATGGAACCCTTTTCCGGGAAGAAAGCAAACATATGATTATGGCCGCCCATATCCTTCATGCGCTGACAGACTTCCAGGATTTCCTCTTCGGTCTCGCCCATGCCACAAATCAGATGGGCACCAAATTTTTCTGGTCCGTAAATTTCCGCTGCCCATTCAATGGTTTGCCAATATTTTTCCCAGGAGTGGGGGCTTTGTACAGTCTTTCCCCGGGTCCGCTCAAAAATCTCCGGAGTCACGGCATCGAGGGCAACGGTAAAGATATCTGCACCCAATTCCTTGAGGGTGATCAGATCCTGCTTCTCCATGGTAGTGGGATTGGACAGGATGGAAACCGGGATATGGGGTGCTACCTCCATCCAGCGCTTGAGCAGTACCTGGGTGTCGTTGTCCGAGTCCGGGTGGGTAATCATACTGATGCACATGCGCTCAAACTGCCCCTTATCGCCGTTGGCCGCAATGCGCTCCAGCATTTCTTCCACCCGCACCGTGGGCCAATCTACCCGGATGAAATTACGGTCAGCGTAGTCCCGACTTTCTTCCCGATGGCGTGCCAGGCCACAATAGGTGCAGTTCGCACGACAGCCCTCTGGGTACGTCATGAGCAAATTCAGGCAATGGGTACAACTGGTGCGATGCATCACTCCAGGAATCAGTCCCAGGGTAATGGCAGCCGCCGTGCTGAGCTGCACGTATTCGGGTGAACGCATGGCCGGCGTCTTGACAAAATAATCGGGCCGGTAAAAGTTCAGTGGTTGCTTTTCCGAGACTACTGCACTCATGACAAATCCTCCTCCACAAGCCACCCTTAGGCAGCAAAGTACTCTGCAAACGCTATCCAACCGCCACGCATGACCCGATCCTTCTGGGCTGCCGGTCGCCGCCACACTTTCTCCAGGGCCAATCGTCGCTGTATCGCCCGATCAATGGCCGGAGCAAACTGATCCCGCATGTCTTCTTCGTATTCTGCCAGGGCATCTTCCTGCCCGGCCAAATAGGCTACTACCGCCTGACCTGCCGCCATACCACTGATTACCGCCGCAGGGATTCCCGCACCCGTAATGGGATGGGTCAAGCCCGCCGCATCGCCAGTCAACAATGCCCTGGGATGGACCATGGGACGGATTCCACCTACAGGAATAGCCCCGCCCGTCCTCCCCAGAATCTCCGCGCCAACCATGCCCCGCTCCTGCATCTGACGATGCAGGGTATCCAGTGGTTTCTTGAGATTATCCTCAAAACGTCGGTCTGCTCCCAAACCCAGGTTTGCCACCGCCCCCCGGGGAAAGAGCCACCCGTAACCACCAGGAAAGGCATCAGAAAGAAAAATATCCGTATCAAAGTACGCCTGGCGGAGGGGTACCGTATACTGCCTGGTAAAAACAATCCGTTGCGGAGGCAAACCCAACATTCTTGCCACATCGCTATGGGGGCCATCCGCACCAACAAGAAATCCAGGGCGCACGATTTTCATCCCTTCCTGGGTCTGAACCTGCGCCAGCTCTCCATCCCAGGAACGAAACTGTGCCTGCCGCCAAAGGCTTGCTCCAGCCGCCTCGGCAAGATGGGCCAAACCTTGGTCGAAACGCGCGCGATCTATCATGATCCCCGGAAAATCCGATCGTTCGGCCACACCCGATGGTAAAAACGTACGCATGCCGGTGACTTCCTGGATTCGCGAAGCGGTTTCCTGAACCTGTCGGAGCAATGGCATTGGTACAAATTCAGCGCATTGCACCGGCACGCCGATTTCTCGACGTTTGTCGACGGCAATGACCCGCAGACCTGCCTTAGCGGCCACCTCGGCAGCAGCAGCCCCTGCAGGTCCAATCCCAATGATCAATAGATCACAATCCTGGACTCTCATCGTAATGCTTCCTGTACCGCTGTGACGAAATCCTGCGGTACCAGCCCAAAGCCATCTACCTCGCCCTGCACAAACCATTGCTCCACAATCTGGGGAAGATCATCGATATGACTGTTGCGCAAAGCAGCCTCCAGATCCAGCACGGCACGGCGCGGCTGGACAAAAAAATCACCAGTAAACTGGATCTGTCGGATCCGCTTGCCGCGCTCATCCCAAAGCAACTCACTTAGCAAAGTCCCAGCCGGAGCCCGATAGATGGCACGACGCAGAGATTGCTCCTCCTTGGGTCGATCCTGCAAAGTCAACCATGCAGGCGAGCGAACCAACTCCAGGCCCTCCAGATAATACTTTTCAAGGGAGGCTGGCAATTCCCCCGCTGCCATTTGCCAGCCAAAATGATCCCGAAATCCCGAAACCAACGCTTCTTTGACCGTTTCCTTGCTGGGGGCCTCACCCAGGAGCTGCCGCAGACTGGTGACCCGTTCTGCAACCGAGGCAATGGCATGGGCATCGAGTTTTTCCACAGGCACGCGAAGAATTTGCAGCATTCGGGGGATATCCAGGTCAATCAACACTGTACCCTGGAAGAGCACCACCTCTCCATCGATGATGCCACCGGTGCCCGAGACCTTCCGGCCGTTGACCTCGATATCGTTGCGGGGACGGAATTGCGCATCCACTCCTAGCCGTTGCAATCCCAGCGCTGCTGCTGTGCAGATTTCCCGGGCAAGTGTACTCATGTCCCCCGGGGGGAGATCACTGCGCCGACAAAGCAATTCCCATCCCAGCTGTGACGGATCAAAAATAATGGCTCCACCGCCGGTCAAGCGGCGCTGCACCTGAATCCCCTCCCGAGCGCAAAAATCCAGATCCAATTCTTGCCGTGGAGATTGATGATGGCCCAAGAGCGCACAGTCACGAAAGTGCAAAAAACGAAAGGTGGGACCCAATTGACCGTTGGCAAGAGCACTCATCAGCGCGTGGTCATATGCCATATTGGCATCGGCATCCAATAGACCGGTATCCACAATGCTCCAGGAAATGGACTCAGATCTGCTGCGGGGTGACTGCAAGGGCAGTTTCATGACCACCAAATGTTATCACTCAGGCCGTAACGACAATGGGGATATCCCGCAGTGCCGGACGACGCTTGGGAGCAGCCGGGATATGATCCAGGGGCATACTGGCGCTATCATCTCCCAGAGCGAGGACCTCTTCCCCAACAATCATCGAGCAGCAGGAAGGGGTAACGAAGACATCCCGATCCAGATGCTTGGCCAATGCCAACATCCCGTCGGATGGGAAAGCGATGCCATTGAGCCCTGCCATGACGGCGTAGGTGTCGGTAATGGAACGATGCACCCCAGCCGGTCGAGCACAGCCAAGCAGCACCGGGGTATCTGGCAGGCTGGCGCGAGCATCCATAAAGAACTTGCCGACATCGGACGTGGACGGGGTAACAAAGGGACGGCTGGAACTTGCGTACTGGGGCATGATCACTACCAGCACCAGCGCACTGGGTAGGTGCCGCTGGACAATTTCCAATGAATTCCATTCGCCAAGCATCTCGCCATAGTGAAGACCAATCACGATGTGGGGAACCACCTTCATTTTGGTCGCCACCAAAGCCTCCAAAGCGGCTTCAAAATCATCAACACTACGACGCAGATGATAAACCTGAGAGATGGTATCTTGCGCACCAATGACATCCATCATGGCTACGTCAACACCAGCATCTTCCATCCCACGGGCAAATTCCGGGGTTGCGATACCCGTATGCATCGCTATCTGCAAGGATGGATGGCGATCCTTGATCTTGCGTACGGTGGGGAAATAAGGCTCATAATGGACTACATTTTGGTGGTCCGAGCCACCAGAGAGCAATAATCCGCGTCCGCCATCCAATACGATCTGGTCCACCAAACGATCCAACTCGTCTGGAGAGCGCACGGGGATCATCGGTTCGAGGATCTTGGCCTTGCAATGGTCGCATTGCAATTTGCAGTCACCACCCGTAATGGAAATGGCAGGAAAGGCATTTTTCCCACAGGTGGAAAGTTCTGAGGTTTCGTGGTGTCGAAAAGAAGGTGTGTAGAAGTTCATTCTCCCCACTTGCGAACCGGACAAATCTTGCCAACGATCGTACATGGAGGCTACCAGGTGAGCATCGAGCTTGAGATCTTCAAGAGCTTCGACTTGTGAAACCGCTTCCAACCAAGGGTTCATGAGTGCATCATCCTCCGGTGAAAAGGCAAAAGCGGCTGCCAAAGCAGCCGCACGCTACCCGAAACGGAAAATTAGCAACCGCCGAAACCGTCAGCGTTCATCTTCTCCTCGAAGGCCGCCAGCGCATCAGCACCTGTTTTCAGGTCACTGGAATCACCAGCAAAGTCAGCTGGCGAGAGCTTGGCGATCCAGCCACTTCCATAGGGGTCCTTGTTGATCAGACTGGGGTCCTTGGCAACTTCGTCGTTAATGGCAGTAATCGTTCCACTGACAGGGCTTTTCAATGGACCCACCCACTTTCCTGATTCTACGGTGGCAGCAGACTTGTCTTTCTTGATTTCTTTACCAACACCTTTTGGGGTATAGGAAACAATCTGTCCAGCCAATGCACAAGCATAGGCGGTCATACCAATGGTCACTGTACCATCATCCTCCTTGCGCAACCAGACATTGTTTTCGACGTTATACAGCAGATCCTCTGGAATCTCACAACCACGAACAGTTCCCATTTTTCCCTCCAATCAATATACGGACGGTAGTTTACAAAAGCCGGGAATGAATCCCTCAAAAAAACAACAAACGATCCACAGATAGGATCAAATCGGCCAGATCACCGGCAGAGGCAACATGATCCACTTCACCAATCAGCTCACTCTCTTGGATTTCGTAGCCAGGCAAGGCAGGACGACAGACATATAGTTCCACTCCGGCATTTTTAGCATCACGGATAAAGTCAATGATCTTTTTTCCGCCACTCATCGCCGCAAGATTCTCGGCGACCCCCTTCTCCATGAGCTTGACCGCTTCCATGGTGCAAAAAATCTTAACCTCTGCATCCATGGATGACAACAAAGCACCAAGATAAAAAGGCGTGGCACAACGGTGTGCAGTACTCGGTCCACTGGTCATGACGATGACAACCCTTTTTTCTTGATCCTCTTCCAGGTAATGGCTGCTCATCGCATCCCTCTTTCACAGTGGATATCATCGCGTAGACAACGCGCCTTATAGAGCTCAAACGCCGCATCGCCCGTAACCATATCCTTGAGGGCAATGTCCAAGCTAGCCACCGGGCGCACTCTGGCAATCCAGGCCTCGTATGGCTCGATATTCAATAAATTCGGGTCTTCGAGCACATCCTCATTGGCAGTTTCAATGATACAATCGAAGACATTGGGCACTGGTCCTGCCCATTTGCCACTTTCAATAGTAGCTACCGGCTTACCAATGGGCCTTCTGGTTCCCGGCCGCCGGACTCGCACGTGCAGAATTTTCCCGGCAATGGATTGCGAAATATCAGTCATACCAATGGTCAAGGTGCCGTCTTCTTCTCTTCGGGCCCAGATCTGACTTTCCTTGTCATAATATAACTCCGCCCGAAACTCGCAGCCGTTACACTCCATGACTTCTTCCTCCGCTGCATCCGCCCAAAAAAAACGCCCCCAAAGGGGCGTCGTTATGAGGCGGACTTAAACGATCCCCTTGGCAGCCAGCAAGTCCATGGAATCACTCACATTGTCAGGAATACCAACCTTCCGCGGGGAAAGGCCCATAGCAAGTCCCAGCAATTGGGTAAAGTAGATAATTTTTACATTGGTTTTGATACCAAACTCCACTTCGGCACGAACCTGATGCATCTCCAGACCAGAATGGCAGGTTGGGCACTCCGTAGCGATGACTTCGGCACCAGCATCCTCTGCCGCCTGCAGAATATTGAGGACCAACTGAGTAGAAGTATCGGAATCCGACAAGGTATGGGCACCACCACAGCATGCCGTTTTCAACGGGAAATCTACAGCAACAGCACCTGCGGCACCCAGCAAGTCATCCATGAAATGGGGAGCATAGGAAGACTCAGAACCTGGCCCTTGATCCTTCTCGGGGAAAATTTGCCGGGGACGGGTGTACATACAGCCATAGTAGTTGGCAATCTTCAGGCCATTCAGGCTACGCTTCATCCTGGTCTTGATGCCATCTGGACCGACTTCTTCCATGAACCATTCCAGGGCATGCAAGGTTCGTACGTCACCATCGTAGACCGGATCACCCGACTTTTCGGCGAGTTCTTGCACAGTCTTCATAGTTTCTTCGGAGGTAGCACATTCATATTCCGTTTGTTTGAGATTGCGATAGCAACCATTGCAGGGCGCCATTACCGTATCGCACCCTTGCAACTTACTGGCAATGGCAAGATTACGGGCAGACATATAGGTCTGCAACATGGGGTGAATATTTTTTACCTCCATGGCACCGCAGCAGTTGTAGTCCTCCAGATTCTCCATTTCAAGGCCCAGTTCCTTTACCAGGACCCGGGTAGACTTGTCGTAAGGACCGCCAGAGCCCTCCAGCGCGCAACCAGGATAATAGGCTACTTTAGCCATGGTGAACAGCCTCCTTTTGAGCTTTCACATATTCCGCCAATACCTCACCGGTACGGCCCCAGGATTTCGTCTTGGGCCGGAAGATGGTGTTGAGGCCCATCTTGGCCAGCTGACCCAAAGGTAAATGCTTGGCGAGCCCCTTCCCAAACTGGACGATCCAGGTCTGCACCAAGGGCTGACCAGTACGCTTGAAGAAACCTATCATGACTTCCGTATCTTCAATCCGACCATACTCCAGACACTGATGGGTAAACTCCTCATCAAAGTGCGTAGAAAAACTCTTGGGGGTGTAGCCGTTCTCTTCCAACCAATGGGCCGTAGCCTTCATTACACCTTCAGGACGAACATCCTTGGGACAAATATTGGTACATTTATTGCAGGATACGCACTGCCAAATGATATCCTTATCCTTCAATAATTCTGCTTTGAGACCCAAACGAATGAGATAAATCCAATAACGGGGATTGAAATCAACATTCTGGGCATACATGGTGCAAGAATTGGTACAGGAACCACATTGCCAACAACGATGAACGTTTTCACCGCCACTGTAACTTTGAATGATCTTCTCGAAATCGGGCTCATAGTCTACGAGAGTCCGAGGAGAAATCATGGTATTCCAAGACCCCGACACATCTACACCGTCGACCACCAGGTGATCATGTTGAAGAATACGATCCGGATCGATCAGCGTCTTCTCATGAATAGCCATTACCGATACCTCCTAAAATAAGTGAGTTACTATGCATCCAAGCGCTTGACACGGGAACCACCCAAGCGACGTTGCGATTCTACACCCAACAATTTGTGTATCTGCTCAATAAAGTCCGACTGACCACCAAAGTCCGAGCGCAAAAAACCCTCCGCCATGGCTCGCAAGTACTGGGAGTATTGGTAAGCCAACAGCACATCAATCAGATAGGGTATGTCCCGATAAACACCCAACTCGGAAAGACCAGTGCGCATCCACTCTCTAACCCCTTCAAACATCTCCGGCGACTCGCCGAAAGGAAAATCGGTCAGATAATCGCCACCGCGTACATACTCCCGGATAGCTCCCGAAGTAGTGCCTTGATCCCAGATCCATCTGGTCATCAAGGGGTAATTTTCCGGATTGGCAAAGTGCAGTAACTCCGCAGCCATGTCACGCAAAGCTCGCGCTGCTTTACCCGTTGCGGGGATGGACTCTTGGAATCGCTGCAGTCGTTGCGTCAGATCTCCATGACCATGCAATAGATCCTTAATTCTCTCTCCGACTTTATCCGCTCCCAATTCTTGCAAATTTGGCCATAGCTTTCGTCGTACAGTGAACATGCGCTCAACCAATGAACGCATTTCCTCCTCACGAAAGTGTTCCGGGCATTGTGACAGGATCTCCTGGAAAACCCGTCCCTTTTCGTCCAACATCGCAATTAGATCGGATAAGCCCTGCTGCCCTTCGAGGGCCTCCTCAAGCTCATAGAATGATTTCTTGAGAAGACCCGTATCCAGCTCGATGGGCAGCTTGCCCGGGGAAATGCTTTCCCCTGTGGAGATCATTGGGTCAGCCTACCGCTTTTTGCTGGACAAAAAGATCCGCAACCGCACGGGCGCCTGCCGATTGGCCCTGGGCAATGGAGGTATCGATATCCTCGGGACCCGTAGCAGCGCCGCAGACATAAATGCCCTTGCGGGTGGTGCCCTGGCTGTTGGTGTACTGCTCGGCCCGATCGATAAAGCCATGCTTCTCGAGACCAACACCAAAGACCTTGGCAATCTCTGGATTCAGGACATTGGGATCCATGCCAATGGCGTGCACCACCAGGTCCATGGGGATGACAATGGGGCGCTTGACCAGAGTGTCTTCACCCTTGACCAGCAGACGACCATCGGGGGACTTGGTCACCTCGGCAATCCGCGCCTTGACAAACTTGGTCTTGAACTCTTCCTGACTCTTCCAGTAGAACTTGTCTTCGTACAGGCCAAAGGTCCGGATGTCCATGTAGTAAATGAAGACGTCGGTGCTCGGCGAGAGCTCCTTGATCTCCATGGCAAGATTGGTGGAAACGGTGCAGCAGATCTTGGAGCACCACTCCCGGCCAATCTGGCGATCCCGGGAACCGACACAGAGCAGGATGGCGACCCGCTCCGGTACCCGGCCGTCCGAGGGACAACGAATCTGACCCGTGGCTACCATCTGTTCCATCTGGGTGGTGGTGAGCACGTCTTCGTAGGTGCCAAATCCCCACTCCGGCTTGTTGATGGAATCAAAGTGGGTGAAGCCGGTAGCCAGCACGATGCTGCCGGCCTCCACCTTCTTACCGTCACTCAGATGGGCCGTAAAGTTACCCGCTTCGCCGTCCAGCTCTGTGACCTTGACGCTCTTGTGGATGCTGACATTGCCATCCCCTTCGACCCGGCTGACCATGCGCCCGATGGCGTCCTTGGCCCACTCCCCAGAGGGCACCAACTTGGCATAACCCGAAATGATGGGTGCGCCACCAAGAACATCCTCTTTCTCGACAATGACCGCCTTCTTGCCCATGGCTGCTACGGTCGCCGCTGCCGACAGACCCGCCGGACCTGCTCCAACTACCAGTACTGTATCTTGTACACTCACTTATTGATCTCCTTAAGCACCCGTATTCATATTGATCTGCTGATTGGTAGCGAGTTCGGGATTGTAGAGATATTCCACGTTCCCCTGCTCCACCTGCCTGAGATATTCCTGGAAGTCGGCCTTGGCCTTGTCCCAGCTGATGCCCATCT
>JAEPKX010000044.1 GCA_021375695.1 Candidatus Igneacidithiobacillus taupoensis
GCCCAAGGCCACTGCATCCACCAGCATATGACCAGCGTCCCCCAGCAAAGCCATGGAATGGGCAAAGAAACCCGCCCCTGCCTCCACCATCCCGTAGCCAAGAATCAGGATCAAGCTCCACAACAGAGAAGCACCCGAAGAAGGGTGATGGTGGTGTTGGTGATGATGGGAAGCATGATCCTGGTTCCCGGGAGAATCGCTTTGGGTGGTGGACACGGAAGACATTCTCGAATTCCTGGCAAGCATGGGCCGGAGAATTATCCGGAATTGACCCTCCTGGCAAAAGACCCGATCATGCCAACATGCATTTTCGTTGGCTGAAAAATTCCCATGCTCCCTGGCACATCTGGCCGTGGTTGCGCGTACCGGCGTCGCTTACAGCCGCTCTGCGGCGTGCCTATGGGCAGTCCCATGGGCCTGCGGCGCGGGTCTTGGCCTGCGGGCGCGGGCACCCAAGTTTGGCGGAAAAAAAACTCTTGGGGCTCAGCCGCGGTGCTTGGGTCTATTGGCGAGAAGTCCAATTATATGGCCCCAATCCCAACCAACCGGCCCTCTGGGCGCGCTCCAGTTTTCCCCTGCGTACCATCGCTCAGGGTCTGCAACCCCTTACCCGTCATGGCAGCCGTCCCATTGGTAACACCCTTTTTCGCCATCGTCGGCTGCGCAGAAGCCCCATCGAGATGGCAGTACAACCGACATTTGGCTCCCAACGGCGCTGGTGCCGACGCTCTCTCTTGTTGCGAGGACCACGACGGGTCTTGGTGGAGGAACATTTTCTTCCAGATCTTCCCCGCTGGCGGGGTCAGGGTCGCCCATGAGTTCCTATCTGCAAATCCAGCCTACGGCAAAAGAAAAATTCCGGGCCTACCTTTCCCTCATGCGCATCGACCGGCCCATTGGGACCTTGTTGTTGCTCTGGCCCACCTACTGGGGCCTCTGGCTCGCGGCCCAAGGGACCCCCCCTTTTTCCCTATTCCTCATTTTTACCGTGGGGACTTGGCTGATGCGCTCGGCAGGTTGCGTCATCAATGATTACTTTGATCGAGATTTTGATCGTCAGGTTGCCCGCACCCAAGACCGCCCTCTGGCGAGCGGGGTACTGCGGGGTCGGGATGCCCTCGTTCTTTTTGTCCTCCTCTGTCTGCTGGCCGCCGCCCTGCTGCCCTTCCTCCATCCCCTGGTCGCTTGGCTCGCACTGATCGCCGTCGCCATCAGTGTGGCCTATCCACTCTTCAAACGCTTCACCCATTTGCCACAAGCCTTTCTGGGTCTGGCGTTCTCCTTTGGCATCCCCATGGCCTTCGCAGCGGTGCGCGGGGAAATCCCGGCGCTGGCCTGGTGGCTCATGGCGGCCAATGCCGCCTGGGTCATTGCGTATGACACCGCTTATGCCATGGCCGACCGCCCCGACGATCTGCGCGCGGGCATCCGTTCCACGGCCATCCTGTTTGGACGCTACGATCGGCTAGCCATCGCCCTCCTGGACATGGTGATGTTGGCCATCCTGGCAGGCATCGGTTGGCAGCAAGGCCTCTCCTGGCCCTATTGGTTCAGCCTCCTTGGGGCCCTTGCGTTCTTTGTCTACCAGCAAAGCCTCCTGGACGGGGATCGCGAACGCGCCCTTCGTGCCTTTCTCCATAACAACTGGATTGGCCTATGGATATTCTGGGGACTGGTTGCCAGCCTCCCCATGCATGTTTCCTAAAGAACTTATACACAGTCCACTTTTTTGGCCCATGGCCTGGGAAAAAATCAATGACTTATGATGATTGCGGAAAATAAGAAATAAATTCAATAAGTTATGTATGCCTACTTATTGAGCATGAAAAAAAAGATCAATACCTGTCGCGACTTTGCCCTGTTCCTTCTGCTTCATACACAGAGTTATCCACAGAAAATGTGGGCAACCCATGGAAAGTGAAACAGGCTGTATCGAAGTTGTCATCCTGGACCCCGTCCCCCAAAGCTTTCACTATGGGGTCCATGGACCCATACCAGCAAAAGGTTGTCGGGTCCGGGTTCCCTTTGGCAATGGGCAACGCATTGCCATTTCCCTGGGACCCTCCCCCTGCCCCGGCGGGATTTCCCTCAAAGACATTCACCAGCAAATCGACACCGAACCCTTACTGAACCCGAGCCTCATGGAACTGCTGGAATTTGGTAGCCGCTACTACCACTATCCCCTGGGTGGAGTCTGGGCAACGGCCCTGCCGACCCGTCTGGGTCGCGGTGATCTGCCAGGGCAAGCCCCATGCTTCTGGCAACTGGCAAGCCAGCCGCCGGACAAATCCCTGCGCGGCAATCGACGGAAGGAGCTGCTAGCCCAGATCCAGGAACAAGGGATCCTGAGCGAGGAAGGCTTGTCCTCAAGCAAACTGCGCTGCCTGAGGCAACTTGCGGACGCTGGTTGGATCGAGAAAACCACTCCTCCCCGCGCCATTACGCGCTGTTGTCCAGGCTTACCCCTGCATCGCCAACAGGAAGAAGCCCTTGCACAGATTCGTGGAAAACAGGGATTCCATCCCTTCCTTCTGGAGGGCGTTACTGGTAGCGGCAAGACCGAGGTCTATCTCCAGGCCATGGAGACCCCGCTGGCAGCCGGCCAACAGGTACTGCTGCTGGTCCCGGAAATTGGTCTCATCCCCCAACTCTACCGCCGCTGTGCCGAACGCTTTGGCAGCCAGCATATCGCGATTTATCACTCTGGTCAGAGTGAAGGAGAACGCCTGCGCAGCTGGAGCCGGGCCCGATCAGGACTAAGGGCCATTTTCATTGGGACCCGCTCTGCCCTTTTTCTGCCCTTGCCGCGCCTGGGGATGATCATCATCGATGAAGAACATGATCCGTCTTACAAGCAACAAAGCGGCTGGCTCTATTCGGCCCGCGATCTGGGTCTGCGCCGCGCCCAGTTAGAAAAAATTCCTATTATTTTAGGCTCCGCAACCCCCTCGTTGGAAAGTCTCCACAACCGGAAATTGGGCCGCCTCCATGGCCTTCGTCTCTCCCATCGGGCCACGAGCCACCCCACCCCACGCATCGAGCTGATCTCTCTGCGCAAAAAACGACTACAAGGAGGTTTGGATCCCGTCCTGCTGGAAGCCACGGCTTCGGAACTGGCAGCGGATCATCAGGTATTATTTTTCCTCAATCGCCGGGGATTTGCGCCAGCTTTGCTTTGTCATGATTGCGGACATGCCATTCCCTGTACCCGCTGTAGTGCCCCCTTGACCTGGCACCGGCAAAAGGAGCGCCTGCGCTGCCACCACTGTGGCTACGAGCAACGACTACCGAGTCAATGCCCGGTCTGTGGTAGCTCTGCCTTGATGGGAGTGGGCGTTGGTACCGAACAGCTGGAATGTTTCCTTCGTGAGCGATTTCCCCATATCCCCATTCTGCGCATCGATCGTGACCAAGTCCGCAGTCCCCGGCAATTAGCAGACCAGCTGGAGCAGATTCTTTGTATCCGGCCGGCCATCTTGATTGGCACCCAGATGTTGGGCAAAGGGCATCACTTTCCGGAGGTGACCTTGGTCGGGATCATCAACGTGGACCAAGGCTTGTACAGCGCTGATTTTCGCGCCAGCGAACGCCTGGCCCAGGTGGTCATTCAGGTTGCTGGTCGTGCCGGTCGCGGGGAACGAGGCGGCAGAGTCCTGCTCCAGAGTCATCTCCCCGAACATCCCCTGCTGCAGGCCCTGCAGGGAGGCGAATATGCGCCCGCAGCAGAAATCCTCCTGCGGGAAAGGGAATTGACAAATTTGCCACCCTATTGCGCCTTGGCCTTGGTTCTGGCCGAGGCCCATCGAGCCGAGCGTGTCCAGGACTTTCTTCATGCCGCACAAGGGATTTTGGCACCCGTGCTGCATACGGTGGGTCCCATACCGGCGCTTCTGGAACGGCGCGCCGGTTGGCATCGAGCCTATTTATGGATCGAGGCCCCAGACCGAAGCCGTCTGCACACTCAATTGGTCCGTCTTCTGCCAAAACTGGGGCAACTCCCCCAAGGACGCCGTGTGCGATGGTTCGTCGATGTCGACCCTCAGAACTTCTAGTGGGTGAAGAATGCAGTACATTGTGGACTTGCGTATTCTCTGGTTCATTATTAGTGTATTTTGTGATCACATCAAGGATCGGGAGAAAGCATGGCAACCAGGAACAACGGCGTTGTCCGTCCCAGTGGAGTCCATAGGGCAATACTGTATTTGGGCCCAGCGGAACTGATTGCCCCGGCGACGAGCCTTCTCCAGGAAAATGGCTGGGAACTCTACTCACTCAACCATTTTGATGAAATCGCCAACACCTTGCGCAAACAAAAACCGGTAGTCGGAATTCTAGTTCTCGACCACAACGATCTCTATAAGCGTCAAAAACAAATCCTTCAACTCATTGCCCATCATGAGCAAGTGCGCTGGCTTGCATTACTGAATAAAAGCTCCCTTGAACTACTCAGCATCCGCCAACTCATCGGTAGTGCCTTCTACGACTACCACACTACCCCCATTGATCCCCAACGGCTTTTGGTAATGATAGGTCACGCTGCGGGAATGGCCGCAATCAGTTTAGACGTATTGTTCACGGCTTCCATCGACGCCATTACCAGCGTGGCAACCGAAGAACAAATGGTGGGTGCCAGCGAGAAAATGCAGAAGGTCTACCAGGATATTCGCAAGGTCGCTGCCACCGATGCCCCGGTCCTTATTACCGGAGAAAGCGGAACCGGAAAAGAGTTGGCTGCTCGGGCCATCCATGAGCGCTCTTCGCGCAAAAATGGACCCTTTGTGGCGGTCAATTGTGGATCCCTGCCGGGCACGCTGATCCAGTCCGAACTGTTTGGCCACGAGAAGGGGGCATTTACCGGCGCCAGTGAACGCAAGATCGGCCGCATCGAAAGCGCCAACGGGGGCACCCTCTTCCTGGACGAAATAGGTGATCTTCCGCTGGATCAACAAGTAAACCTGCTGCGCTTTTTACAGGAACAAACCATCCATCGGGTCGGTGGTCGAGAAGAATTGCGGCTGGATGTTCGCGTACTTGCAGCAACCCACGTGGATCTGGACGCCGCCATTAAAAGCAAAATGTTCCGTCAGGATCTCTTCTACCGGCTAAATGTCTTACAAATCCGGATGCCACCGCTTCGCGAGCGCGATGGTGACATCCCACTTCTTGCGCAATATGTCTTTCATCGCTTTGCCGATGAACGTGGGCATCGGGTCAAGGGTTTTAGTGACGACGCCTTGCAAATCATGAATAGCTATCACTGGCCGGGCAATATTCGCGAGCTGATCAATCGCGTCCGCCGTGCCATGGTAATGTGTGACAAGATTCTGATCACTGCCGAAGACTTGGGTCTGGAACGACGGCGAAGACAACGGACGCAACAACCCAGTCTTGTAGAAGCCCGAGATGCTGCCGAACGGGACGCGGTGAAGGCTGCTCTTGCCCAAAGCTTGGGAAGTGTGACCAAGGCAGCAGAAATGCTGCAAATCTCTCGAGTCTCGCTCTATCGACTCATGGAAAAGCACGATATAACCCCCCCTGGACAACGAGACTCCTAAGAAATTCGATTACTGTCTTCCCGAACTCTCTGCATATTGAGCCCTTCAAAGGTTATAGGGGATCGTGGCAGTAAGCTGGAAATTGGGTGCACTGGAAGTCATACCAATCCCAAGATTCATGATCAAGGAAGTGTCTGGGTTAAAGGCATAGGTCAAACCAAAGTTGGCTACCGCCACGTTGGCACCACTGCCAACTATGGGAGTCCAGGGACTTCCCATGGAACTTACCTGGGTATCTTGCTGCAGTCGATCTGCAAAAGAGCTACTGAGACTCAAACGGTCGTTGAGGGCATAGGCCACTCCCAAACTGAACTGAAAGGCGTTGCCTAAACGAATCTGGCCTGGTTGCACCTGACCCGGGGTGGTGCTGATATCTGGAAAGCTTCTCTGCAGATTATAGTAGTAACTGGCACTGCCAAAGAAAATTGCAGGATCCGAGGTAGAAACAAAGGATATGCCAGGGGTAATTGTCCACACCCCATTGCCCGTTGGCAAAGTGGTTGGCACTTGCAAATTGGTATTGTTGGGATCGGGTTGGTACAACTTGATCCCATAGGGGTTGATGCCCGTCGGCGCCGTCACCAGCAGGCTTGCGGTCAGACTTGGCCAGTTTTTATTTTCTTGCAAGAGCTGATAGTAGGCACCAAAGCTAACGTCTCCCAGTCGCGGCCCCCCTGAAGTTACCGTGGCTGCAGAATACTGACTGCTTGCATAGCCGGCACCACCAATCTCGTAGGTACTCTGCCGGTACACCACTGGCACATTGAGAACCAGTTGCCAACGATTCCCCAAGGGCAAATAGGCCGACTGGGTGAAGGTATAGATGCTGGATTTCACCTTACTGACGTTGATGTTCCCCAAAAAGATCGCGCCCAGGGCAAGAAAGCCATTGAGGTTGATGGTATTTTGATCCGAATAGGCATAGGACATACTGGATTGAAGGGTAATTTTATTATAAAAAAAATCTGTGTTTTGCTGGAGGATAGCCTTTTTACTGGCGGATTCTGGCGGGGCCTTCAAGCTCGCCTGACCATCATCGGCAGCATATGCACTGCTTGTTCCAACCATTGCCAGCAAGGTGGCGACGACCAATGGGTTATGGCGTTTCATTTTCTTCCTCCATTCATTGCTGGATCAAGAGTCTACCAGGGAAATTACCAATCCCCAAGATATAATACTTGCGTTTCATGCCCAAAGAGCTATACTGATTTAGCCAGTTCGGCTGTTTTTTCTTTATTGGGGTGCATCATGGCGGTTGGTACAGTGAAGTGGTTCAACGATAGCAAGGGGTTTGGGTTCATCACACCGGAAGATGGCAAGGAAGATGTATTCGTACATCACTCCGCTATCGAAGGTAGCGGCTTCAAGAGCTTGGCCGAAGGCGAGCGTGTTAGTTTTGAAGTCACCCGCGGACCCAAGGGCCTGCAGGCTGAGAAGGTTCGTCGGGCGTAAGAACCCGTGCAGGGCAGCAGTACGCTGCCCTCCCCCTTCGGGGAAAAGTTGACCGCCGGCATTGCCGGCTTTTTTATTTCCTTATTTCATCCGTTCGCGCTTGCGGGTACTATCCCGACTTAATTCTTTTTTTGGCGATTGCTGTGCCGAACGAGCGGGTGCCCGGCGCAAGGTACGGGCTTCTTCTTTCTTGCTGCCAGATTCTTCGCCACCCGACAAAGGACGGATCTGCAGGGGCCTACCACAAACCCGGGTCTTCCTGAGGTGCTCGAGCACCGATGCATGGAGATCGGCTGGCAGCTCCACCGTACTATGTTCCGCCTGGATTCGGACTTTGCGAATCATGCGACTGGGCAAACCAGACTCATTGGCGATGGCGCCCACGATGTTCTTGATTTGCGCACCATGCTGCTCGCCCACCTCCAAACGATAAAGACCCATGGGACCCTCTTCACCCCCGCCCGATGGCGCCCGGATAGGGCCTTCGCGCACTGGCCGAGACTCCCCCGCCCGCGGTCTTTCCCGTCGCCTTCCTCCGCTAGACGCAGCTTCCAGAATGGGCGGCGGCGTTTTTTCTGCGGCAGGCAAAAGCGGTTTGTCCTTTTGCACCCAAAAAGCCAATGCCGCAGCAATCTCCCCCAAACCAACGTTACTCTCCTTCTGGAATTCGGCAATGAGCGTCTCAAAGGGAGACAAATCTTCCCCTTCCAGAATCTCCGCGAGCTGATCCTTGAATTGGGCCATCCGTCGATCGGCAACATCGGCCAGACTCGGCAAGTGCATGGGTTCGATGGTCTGGCCCGTGGCCCGTTCAATGGCCTTGAGGAGATGACGTTCCCGGGGGGCAACAAACAAAATGGCTTCCCCCTTTCGTCCGGCCCGACCTGTGCGGCCAATACGGTGGATATATGCCTCGGTATCGTTGGGAATATCATAATTGATCACATGGGTGATGCGCTCCACGTCGAGTCCGCGAGCAGCAACGTCCGTGGCGATCACAATATCCAGCTGTCCGGACTTGAGCCGTTCGATGGTTTGCTCCCGCAGGGCTTGGCTCATGTCTCCATTCAAAGTGCCACAAGCATATCCACGCGCCTCCAGACGCTCGGCCAATTCAACAGTAGCGGTTTTGGTACGGACAAAAATGATCCAGGCATTGCTGTCTTCCACTTCCAGTATGCGGGTCAAGGCATCCAACTTGTGGGTACCACTGACCTGCCAATAGCGCTGGCGAATGGCAGAGACGGTTTTGGTCGCACTCTGAATCCGGATCTCTACGGGATTGCGCAGATACGTACGGGCAATGCGATGAATGGCCGCCGGCATGGTGGCGGAAAAGAGTGCGATCTGCCGGGAGTCTGGGGTGTGCTGCAGGATGTCTTCCACGGCATCGATGAAACCCATTCGCAACATTTCATCGGCCTCATCCAGCACCACAGCCTGGAGTTTTTCCAGTCGCAAGGTACCTCGCCGCAGGTGGTCCTGGATGCGACCCGGGGTACCCACCACTACCTGCACACCCCGTTGTAACTGCTTGAGTTGCAGCCCCATGGATTGACCACCATAGATGGGCAAGACATGAAAACCCGGCAGGTATCGAGCGTATCCCTGCATGGCTTCGGCAACCTGAATAGCCAACTCCCGCGTTGGCGCCAGCACCAAAATCTGCGGGGAACGCATGGCACAATCGACCCTGCTGAGTAGGGGGAGGGCGAAGGCTGCCGTCTTGCCAGTGCCCGTCTGGGCAAGACCGATGACATCGTGTCCGGCCAGAAGAGGAGGGATACTTTGGGCCTGGATGGGTGAGGGCTGCTCATAGCCAAGCTCTGCCACCGCCCGCTGCAAAGGCTCCGCTAGTGCAAAATCGCCAAACCGGAGTTCACTCTGCTTCTCCATCATCTCACCTCTACCCATCGAAACCAGCCAATATACGCTTTTTTTGTCGCAAAACACAGGACCTCAGTCCGCTGCGAAAAGCTCCTCCAGGGCACGCGCGATTGCCTGATCGGCCCCAGGACCATAAGGGCTCTGTCCCGGCACGAAACTATCCGTGAACGCATATTCATAATGGATGTCTTGCAACCCCAGGCAACCAAAGAGGCGGTTTTCCCAGGAATGATCATCGGGATGCGGTACCAGTGTGGGCCAAGAATGGGGGTGTGCCTGTTCTAGAATTGGTCCGAAAAACACGGCTCCCGGTTTATTCCGGAGCCGCAGACCGCAAGAGCCGGCGGTCCTTCCGGCCATGGGCAGAAAATCGATGGTACGGGTCAGCCGCAATTTACTATCCAGGGGGATATCCACCGCCAAAGATAACGCCGCAGCTTCTACGGGTTGGGCCACGGTTTTCACCCCTGCTGCCCGCCATCTAGCGATATCCTGTGCGCCAAAGCGGCTGGGTAGAAAGAGGATCTGCACCGGGGCTAAGGTCTGCAGTTCCCCAAGACGCGCAGCAGTGAAGCGCGGAGCGTTGATGAGAATACCGCCAGCATCTCTGTCGGCAATGAAGAATACAGCAGGGCTTCCGGATCCTCCCTCCACAAAATACACGCTGCGATCATGAAAGGTACAAAGCTCTTGCATGGGCCCTCCAGAATTCTTTTCAAACCATGGCCCAAAATGGGCCTCCCGGCAAGGGCTGGCCTAGCCATTGCCCACCCATTACCATAGGCAAGAGCGTCCCCGGAGTCATCCCTACCATGCAAATTGTCGAGCTTCTTCTTGCCCTTGTCCTCATTCTGGTGGCCGCCGAACTCTTTACCAATGGTCTGGAACATCTGGGAGATCGCCTGGGACTCTCCGAAGGAGTTACCGGCTCTATCTTTGCGGCGATCGGGACGGCGCTGCCCGAAACCATGGTCCCCCTCGTTGCCATTTTCACTGCGAGTGGTATGGCGGAAGCCAAAGTCGGGGAAGAGGTCGGCGTCGGTGCCATCCTTGGTGCACCCTTGATGCTTTCTACTTTGACCCTCTTTTTGCTGGCATTTTTTGCTGCCCGTGGACGGGGCTGGCAAGGTGTCCTGGAACCCGAAAGAACCGGACTGCGCCGTGATCTTGGCTGGTTTTTACTGGCTTTTGGGCTGGCCAGCGCCGCCCTTTTCCTCCCCCACGAGCAAGCCCTGGTCCGGGTCGGCATCGCCATCCTGCTGGTCCTTGGTTATTTCTTGTATCTCCTGCTCACCATACGGGCATCGGCCGGACTGGTTGCCGATGGACACGGCACCGAGGCCGATGCATCCCTCTACCTTAGCCGCTTGGGCATCCCCTTGCACCTGGCCAGCATCTTCCTGCAATTATTCGTGGGCTTGGGAGGTATCATTTATGGCGCCCGACTCTTTGTGGAGGGAGTGGAAGGTATTTCCCAATGGCTGGGGATTTCGCCGTTGATACTGTCCCTCCTGATAGTTCCTGTCGCAACCGAGTTACCGGAAAAAATCAATAGCATACTGTGGATTCGACGGGGCAAGGACACCCTGGCCTTTGGCAACATCACGGGTGCGATGGTCTTTCAAGGCTCCCTGCTACCCGCCATTGGCGTGACCCTGACTCCCTGGACAGCGAGCTTTCCCGTTCTCCTAGGGGTTGGCATCACCCTGCTTGCGGCAGGCTATACCTTTCTCCTGGTTATTCGGGGTGTACGTCTCCAGCCCATCCACTTTCTCTTTCAAGGCATCTGTTATGCCACCTATTTCCTGGTCCTGAGCTAGGCCCAAGCCTCTTCCTTTGCTACTCTATTG
>JAEPKX010000045.1 GCA_021375695.1 Candidatus Igneacidithiobacillus taupoensis
TCCGTGTCAAATGGATGCTTTAATATCATTAGCCTTCAATGTCGGGCCAGGTGCTCCCCAGTCAGTTTACAACTTGATTAATGAATGCAACTTTAAAGGTGCTGCTGATGAGTTTCTTAAATACAACAAAGCGAAAGGAAAGGTTTTACCGGGTCTTACTGCGAGACGTCAAAGAGAAAGAGAGATATTTCTAAATTGTAGTTATCCAAACCGCAAGGCAGCTCATATTCCCTGTTGTGAATACACGGTTACTGCTATCGATGCGGTAAATAAAGGATCTAAATACAAAGCACAATGCAGGAAGAGTTGCTCAAAAGGGGGTGCATGTTATGGGGTATAATATCATCGGTAGAAATATTTCTCTGGATAGGCAACCAAAATCTAGATATTTTTCCCTGCTTGTCTTGATCCTTGGCTTCCTGGCATTGCAGCCGGGTCTTGCCGCAGCTGCAGATGCTTACGATCCAGATGCATGGGAGCGTGCTGTACGTGCCTACCCCATTGATCCCTTGCTGCAGCGCATCATTCGTCATCCTAAAGACAGTAAGGCCATCGAGGAGTTCACCAAAGGGCAGTGGAAGGTCATTGCAACCGTAGGGTTCCAAGTCCTCGCCAAAGATGGCCCCAAAGCAGTGCTGGGTAAAACCGGCAAAATTGTGCTCTCGGGCCGAACACCAACGGTGGGGGAATTTGGCTGGGATAGAAAAGAGTGTGGACCGGCAAAGCCCATTGCTGAACTCGAGCAATGGGGGAAGTACGAAATGGCTCCTACCGGATATAGCCAGGTATCCTGGGGTGGGATCGAGCCTGGTATGGAATATAAATCCTTGCAAACCTGGAATGGCAAGCCCCTTAGCCGTTCACAAATGCTTGCTGCTGCACCCTTGTTTCCTGATGGGGAGAACAAATGGCTGTTGCTTGGATTTCAATGGCACTGTACTGGTGAGAAGGATGAGCGCAACAAGGTGCTCATTCTCGAGCCCACCCGGGGTGGGATGCTGGTGCAGTATTATGTGGATGGCTGGATCCTCTACGAGCGGGTCGAGCCAAAGCAAAATATCCAGGCGCCTCAATAATGAGGGCATACTTTCCCCCAGCGCCTGGTAGGCGCTGGGGGAATCGGGATAGATTGCCTCTAGACACCTGATGCTCCGCAAGCCTCACCCCCTTTGTCTCCAGCAGTGCCGCCCAGGCTATCTGCAAGTCTTGCGACTGCTCAGGGGGTTCAGGTGGAGAAGCTGCCGCGGCATTGATTGGGCGCATGCAAAACAAAGGAGCTGGATTTCCGTACCCCGGTGCACAGGCCGTTGACGCCCGGCTGCAATGGCGTCGGTTGAATGCTGGAAACGGGTTAAGTTCTTTCCAAGCGTTTACTTGGTGCAATATGCACAGTAATAATGATCGCGCACTTTGCCGCCTATGATGACCGTGAGTTCACTATCAGCATTCGGGGGTGCGTCTTCGCCCCCCCCTCCACAAGACCATAGAGTAAAATTGATTTGGAGATTGCCTTTCTTAAACTGATATGTCGGGTCATCGCATCTTTGTGTACCTGTTGATTCAACGCTACCGCCCGTCAACACCAGGTCTGGGGTGTCTGTAGTCGATTTGGGTTTGTTCCAGGATCGATAGGTATACCCACCCTTATTGGCATCATCTTCGATCAAGATCGTGTGCTTGGGTGTCTCACATCGGTAGACGACAGCGTCGTCGACCGTCTTGGAGGAGCCCAATCTCAGTTGATACACCTGGTAATATACTTCTTTGCATGAGTCGTCGCGACAAAAATCCACAAAGTTGATGTGCATGTCGCCAGCATCAATCCCAGGGGGTTGTGACGGTGGGAATCTGTTCATATCCGAGTAGTGCATTGATTTGATGGCAGCGATCGTTTTAGGTGTAAAAATCTCGTTTTTGTGGGCAAGAAAGTCGCGCTTGCTGCAAAAACGCAACTTCTTGCCATGCAAATCCACGGGAATGGGGTAGCGCATCATGTCGGCAACGGCCGGGAAGTCGCCTTGGGCGACGGCCCGCTTGAACTTCTCGAAAAAGACCCGCTCCTGGAAGTGCTGCGTGCCATCGTCGAACCGGGCTAACTCGGCGATGAGCCGCGCGTTGACTTCCTGGTCGTACGGGTTGAGGTCGCTCTTGGCGTTTTGGGCAAGAGCAGGAAGGGGTGTGGGGTTTTCGGCAGATGCCCTGGTGCGTTTTGCCAGCCAGGCATCCAGCGCCTTGCCAAAGTTGCCTGGCTGCATCAATTGACGCGCCAGGTCTTGCCCCTCGACCAGGTCAGTTCGGCCCAAGGTTTTGGCGATTTGCCTGCGGCTGCGCATGGCCTCTTCGCGCACATCCTTTGCAGCTTCGCTGGCATCGCCACTTTGGGCCGCGGCCGTGTAGAGCGCGTAGGCAAGCACCCGGTTCTCGGGCACCCCCAGCCCGAGCTCGTACATCACCCCCAGCAGACCGTAGGCTTTGCCATACCCGCGCTCCGCAGCAAGGCGCCACCATCGCACTGCCTCTTTGTAGCTCTGCGGGACACCATTGCCGTTGTAATACATCTCCCCCAAGGCGACCTGCGCCACGCTGTACCCTTGCTCGGCAGCAAGGCGATACCACTTGACCGCCTTCTGAGCGTCGGGCGGTTCCCCTCCTTGCCCAGTGGAATCACCATAGTCCGTCCAATATAACCACCCCAGCATGGCCTGCGATGGGCCATTACCGCGCGCGGCCGCAAGGCGCCACCATTTTGCCGCCTCATTGAAATTTGAGCCGCCAAAATCGCCACGGAAATACTGCCAGCCTAGTTCAAACTGGGCTCGCGCATCGCCTTGCCGGGCAGCAAGGCGATACCACTTGCTCGCCTCCTTCACGTCCTTGGCTACGCCCTGGCCGTTGGCATACATCCACCCCAGCTTGCGTTGGGCCTGGGCATCGCCCCGCTCGGCCAGTAGCTGCAGTTGCTTGAGTGCCGTGGCCTGGTCGCCCCGCGCGGCGGCTGCCGCACCCTGCTCCGAACCGGCATAGACAGGCCGGGTCAGACATAGCGCCAGGGCCAGAACACCGCAAAAGATTACGCCCTTGCTCATGGTGGACAGCTTCCTTACGCGAGATGTTGGTACGGAGAGGGTTGCCGCAAGCACTCGGTAGGCGCCGCAGATCGGCTTCGACGTAAGAGACAGCCCCTTGGAGACCGCATTCCCTTCAGTTTGGGGCCCACCACTCATTCACTCCCCCCAGTGGCAGAGATCCTGGATGCGCTGCTGGGTGAGTTTGATGCTGCAATAAACATCCGCATAACTCCTGAACGTTCCCGTACTGTAGAGGATGTTGTAGGCATCGCATTCTTTGTCACGATATGCAATCCATGCACGTTGCGCAGCAACCAGACTCTTTATGGTGTCATCAAGATAGAATTCCTCCCCTGACGAGTCTTTGCTGCCTTTGGCTTTTCTCTCGGCATGAGCCTCCTTGATCACCGCCGATTGGGCCCGCAGATGCTTCAGCAGCTCCTGGTAGGCCTTGTTCAAGGCCTCATCTGCAGCCACATACACCTCATCGACGCATTCCCCTTTCTCTAAGGTGTTGCCATCGCATTTATTGAGTTTCTCCATGAAGTTTGGCGTTTTACATGGATCAGACGCCTGGGCCGCACCGGGGGCCAAACACAGCGCGGCTGCCGCCGCCACCCATAAGCTTTTCATGGACAGATATTTCATTGGCTCCCTCCGCTTGGTCGTTATTGGAACTACCTGGCACTTAACTTTCTTAAAAAAATTACCATACCATACCGTAGTTCTGAAGCATTGATGATTGCCGCGCCCGCTGGTGTCATCCTGCTGAAACAATTCCCGGCTAGCGAGCAAGTTTCCAGGCAACCCTCTCCACCGAGACGTCTGCATTGGCGATAACGCTTGCAGCGTTCCTGACCCTGGGAATCCTGTAAGCCATGGCCCTGGTTTCTTTTTGCCAGTGATCGAGCAGGTGATGTGCACGGATTCATACACGGTATCTCAAGTCGTTGGCGGCAAACCTTTCCCATCCCCGCTACCTTGGGCGCTCTTGTGCTGGGTTAAAAGCTTGCAGTGGGCGTAGGGAGAGTTCCAAAAAACCACGGCGGCTGTGGCAACACGCCCAGAAGACCGCTGCCTTGGTGCGCTGGCATGAATACCATGGTATCCCAGCACCTCTCCCTGCAATTTTCCGGAAATAATTTCTGGTCACTATACGAGCTGAAAATTTTGGCCCCAGACAGTCAGGGGGCTGAACTGGATCTAAAACCGCGGAATTTTGCCCAGGCCGCCAATGTAAACGTTCCCAGGACGGTGCCATGGCCTATGTAGGCGCATGCGCTTAGGCCGTCAGGCTCATGGGCTCTTTTCTTGGCCTCATTGAGAGCCAATGCCACTCCCTGGACGGGGCTTGCACGCGGGCTAAGATGCAATGATCCGGGCGTGCTTTTTGTCGAAATCCGGCGGTACAAACTCCATGGGGGATCTGGATTCCCGCCACCAGATTGAGAGATCAACAGCAAAGGAGCGTAGGCCATGGAAGATTCCCAGCAACCGAAAAAGGGTGCCGAATCTCCTTCCCTTTCCCCTGGCTCTGCGCGGGTAGGGCGGCGGCTCCTGGCACGCCTTGGCCAATGGTTGGTCCGTTTCCTGGTTTTTTGCTTTGGGCGCGTCGCCTGGCAGGCTCCGGGGTGGTGGCAAAGTCTGCGGGTCCGGACCGCGGGAATTTCCCGCCGTACCGGGTGGTTTGTGGCCCTGTCCCTGCTGCTGGTAAGCGCTGCCGGTGCGGGTCTATACCAATATCAAAAGCTGCTGGACAGGAAAGCTGCTGCAGGGATCCAGATCCAGGTCGAAGCCCCGGAACCCACCGACTATGGTCAGCGCCCTTCGCGGGTCCATCCGTTGCGTTTGCGCTTTGCCAAGGCGGTGGCACCTTTGGAGCAGCTGGATCGCAAGGTAGATTCAGGGGTTGCCCTTGCCCCCGGGATTCCCGGACAGTGGCGTTGGCAGTCAGATCGCGAACTGGTTTTCACTCCCGCCCAGGATTGGCCGGTGGGCCAACGCTTCCAAGTGAAGCTCCAGCCCAGGAAGTTGGTGCTCAAGGGTGCCATGCTGGCCAAGACCCAGCTCGATTTTCGCACTGCTCCCTTCAAGCCCAAGATCCAGCGCGGGGAGTTTTATCTGGACCCCCAGCATCCCACCCAGAAAAAAGTCATTTTCACCCTGGACTTCAATTACCCTGTGGATCCCAGGAGCCTGGAGGCTAGTCTGCAGTTACACTACCTCCAACCGGATTTGCAAGCTGCCCGGGGCTATCGATTGGGAGCGAAGGAGGGCTTCACGGTCCACTATGATCCCACCCATCTCCATGCCTACGTCCACTCGGCCCCGGTCCAGCTGACGAGCGAGCAGCAAGTACTGGAACTCCGGATCACCAAGGGGGTGCGGTCGCGCCTGGGCGGGCCGGTAAGCGACCAGGAGTTGCAGGAGAAGGTGCGTGTGCCGGGTCTGTACAGCCTGGAGATCCAGCACATGGAACTGCGCCTGGTCAACAACGAGCGCGAGGAGCCCATCCAGACCCTGCTCATCCCCACCTCCCAGCCGGTACAGGGCAAGGAATTGGCGGCCCATATCCAGGCCTGGTTATTGCCCCCGGAGGGCCCCCATGGGGAAAAAAATTACCAGTGGAGCTTCCAGGATCTCTCCCGTTCCATCCCCCGGGAAGCACAGCCCGTACCTTTGCAATGGCAGCCGGGGGAGCGGGAGTACGATGTGGTCCAGGGCTTTCGTTTTTCGGCCCCGCCAGGGCGATACCTCTACGTGCGTACCCAGGCAGGACTGAAGGGTTATGGAGGATTTTTGGCGGCAAAATCCTATGGGCAGGTTTTGCGTGTGCCCGATTATCCCAGGTTGCTGCGGATTCTGGGGGAGGGGTCCTTGCTTCCCCTGTCGGGTGATCACCGGCTTTCCGTCGTAGCCCGCAACGTGCCGGGTCTGCAGCTGGAAATTGGCCGGGTGTTGCCAGACCAGCTGCAGCATCTGGTGTCTCTCAATCGGGGAGATTTCCGCCATCCCAGGCTGGAAATTGGTCCCAATCACCTGGTGGAGCGCTACCGTCTGACCCAGGAGCTCAATCATAGCGATCCGGGCAAGGCCGAGTATACGGGTTTGTCCCTGGATCCCTATTTTGGCGGGGAAAAACGCAAAGGGATTTTTTTGCTCCGCCTCAGTTCCTGGAACCCCAGGCACGATCGACACAGCGATTCCTTTAGCAACAGTTTTCGGGATGGCGACAATAATGATAGCGACAATGACGAGGAAGCTGCCGATAGTCGACTGGTCGTGGTGACGGATCTGGGCCTCATTGCCAAGCGCTCCCTGGATGACAGCCTGGATGTCTTTGTGCAGTCCATCTCTACCGGAGCGCCGGTTGCCAATGTCCTGGTCCAGGTCCTGGCCATCAATGGGCAGAGCCTGATGGCGGCCCAGTCCGATGCCAGTGGCCATGTCCACTTTGCCAGCCTCAAGGGCTTTGACCGCGAACAAAAACCCGCCCTCTTGACCGCCGCCAGCACGGGAGATTTTTCCTTTTTGCCCCTGGCGAAGTGGGATCGTACCCTGCGGCTGTCCCGCTTTGATGTGGATGGGGAGGAAAATGCCAGGAGCCCCGGTGAGCTCAGTGCCTATCTCTTTAGTGATCGAGGCCTGTACCGTCCCGGTGAGCAGTTCCATGTGGGGATGATCCTGCACAGCGCCAACTGGCAGAGCCGCTACCAGGGGCTGCCCCTGGAACTGGAGTTGCAGGACCCACGGGGTCTGACTGTCGCCCGGGAGCATCTGGTCAGTGACGCCAACGGTTTTCTGGAATGGAGTCAGCAGACGGCCGAGTCCGCACCAACGGGTCCCTGGTCGGTAAACCTGTACCTGCAGCAAGGCCAAAAGAAACAATTGCTGGGCAGCACAACCCTCCAGGTCCAGGAGTTTGCGCCGGATCAAACCAAAGTCCAGGCGCAATGGCAGCCGGCCAGGCCCAAGGGTTGGCTGCACCCCAAGGACCTTCGGGTGCGCATTACTGTCAACACCCTCTACGGGACCCCTGCCAATGGGCGGCGGGTCACGGCTACCCTGCACCTGGCCCCGAGTTTGCCAGCCTTTGCCTCGTGGCTGGGGTATCGTTTTTACGCACCCCATTCCGAGACAGATGGTAACAGCGAAGCGCTCCCCGAACAGCGGACCGATGCCCAGGGCCAGGCGCTTTTCCCATTGGATTTGTCCAGCTACGCTGCGGGCAGCTATCAACTGCGCTTTTTTGCCCAGGTCTATGAGGCTGACAGCGGCCGCAGTGTGGGTGCCGAGCTCTCGACCCTGGTTTCTTCGGCAGATTATCTGGTTGGTATCAAGACCGACGGTCCGTTGCAATTCATTTCCCGTGGGGCAACCCGCAAGCTCCGCTTGGTGGCCGTCAATCCCGATCTGCAAAGTACTGCAGCAGCGCAACTCCAGGCCCAGATCCTGGACCGCCACTATGTCTCGGTGCTGGCCCGGACCCCATCGGGCATCTACCAATACCAGTCCAAGCTAGTAGAAACCCCCAAGAAAACAATCCCTTTGAGCATTCCAACGGGGGGGATGGAACTGACCCTGCCGACCCAGGAGCCCGGGGATTATGTCCTGCTCATCCAGGATGCCCAGGGGAAGGTTCTGAATCGTGAGGAGTATAGCGTCGCGGGCAACGCCAATCTGAGTCGCTCCCTGGAACGCAATGCCGAGTTGCAGATCCATCTGGACAAGAGCAACTATGCTGCTGGGGACGAAATCCAGCTGGCTCTCCGCGCCCCATACCCAGGTCACGGCCTCCTCACCATCGAACGGGACAAGGTCTATGCCTGGTCCTGGTTCCATGCCCGGGAGGCAAGTTCGGTCCAGCATATCCGCATCCCCCATGGACTCGAAGGCAATGCCTATGTCCACGTGGAGTATGTGCGCGACCCTGCCGCCCAGGATATCTATGTCAGTCCCTTGAGTTACGGAGTTGTCCCTTTCACCGTGGATCGCAGTGCCCACCAGCAGGCATTGACCCTGCGTGCCCCGGAGCGGATCCGGCCCGGGCAGACCCTCACCGTCCATCTGCACAGCCAGGAACCCACCCAGGTTGCCCTTTTTGCCGTGGATGCGGGAATCCTGCAGGTGGCCCACTACCGTTTGGGTGATCCCCTTGACTATTTCTTCCGCAAACGCCGGCTGGACGTGAAAACAGAACAGATTCTGGATCTCATCCTGCCCTCCTTTGCCCAGTTTCTAGGGGAAAGTCGGGTTGGTGGCGATGCGGACAGCGCTCGCAGGCAGCAGTTGAATCCCTTCCCCCGCCCCCACGAAGCTCCGGTGGCCTACTGGTCCGGGATCGTCCAGGTGGATGGGGATCGGGATTTCCACTACCAGGTACCGGACTACTTCAATGGCCAGTTGCGGATCATGGCGGTGGCCGTTGCCGGGGAGAAAATCGGCATTGCCCAGACCCAGACCTATGTCCGTGGGGATTATGTGCTGACACCCAATGTCCCCTGGAATGTGGCACCGGGAGATCGCTTTGAGGTCAGTGTCCAGGTGGTCAACAATCTGGAAAACTCCCCGCAGGAGCGACGGCCCGTGGCGGTGCGGCTGGGGCTGGATCCGGGTTTGGAGGCCCAAGGCCCGGTCCTCCAGGAATTGCGCCTGGCACCCGGAGAGTCGGGTGTGCTGCGATTCCCCGTGCGCGCAGGCCCCCGCCTGGGCAGCCAGCGACTTCGCTTCGAGGTCGTGGGGCCGACCAAGGGAGTGGCTCGTACCGTCAGCCTGTCGGTGCGCCCTCCGGAACCCCTGCTCAGTACCTTGCAGCTGGGTCAGTTTGCCCCTGGCCGCACCCAGCGGCTGACGGGCTTGCGCGAACTCCATCCCCAGCATGCATCTCCCGCGAGCTGACGGTTTCGTACCTCCCCCTGGCCATGATGGGCGGATTGCAAAGCTATCTGGACCACTATACCCATCTCTGTACCGAACAGGTGGTTTCCGCCGCGACGCCAGCGTTGATTGTGGCCGTTCGCCCCGAATTTGCACGCAGTACCGAGGCACGGGCCAAGGCCCAGGAAGGGGTCCGCCGTGCCATTGCGGCGCTGCGTAACCGGCAGAATGAGGAGGGGGGCTTTGGGCTCTGGACGGCAACACCAGGCGCCGATCCCTTCGTCTCCGTCTACGCCATGAACTATCTCCTGGAGGCCCGACAGTCGGGTCTGGCCGTCCCCAATGACCTCTGGGAGCGGGGTCTTGGGTATCTGGAGAAGCTTGCTGGTGATGAGTCCCTGGATACCCTTTCCGGACTGCGCAACCGGGCCTTTGCCATCTACCTGCTGACCCGCACGGGACAGGTGACCACCAACTACCTGGCAGCCGTGCAAAGCCGCCTGGGCTCGCTCCCCGCCACCGCCTGGCGAGCTGATCTGGTAGCCGTTTATCTGGCCGCCAGCCATCATCTGCTCAAAGACGAGGATACGGCCCAACGTCTGATCGAAGCCCCTTACCGGAAATTGGTGTCGGCCCGGGCGATGGATTCCGACTGGACTTATGCCGATTATCTGGACCCGCTCATCGAGAAGGCACAGACCTTGCAGATGGTGGAACGGTATTTCCCCGGCCGGGCGGCCAGGATCCCTCCCGGGCTTTGGCAAGCCATCCAGGCCGAAGTGAACGGGCAACGGTATAATTCCCTGTCAGCGGCCCTTCTGCTCGATGCCCTGGCTGATCTTACGGGAGGGCCCGTGCCGCCAACGGGCCTCAGGCTGGAAGAGCGCCTGCCCCTCCCAGCGGGCCAGGGAGCCTCCTGGCAGCCCTTTGGTAGCGCCCAGGGTAGTTTGCTGCGCGGGGCCTGGTCAGCCGCGGCCAGGGAGCTGCGCATCGTCTCTGGGCGCGACTCGGGGACCCCAGCCCAGATCTGGTATGCCTTAAGCCAGACTGGATATGATCGCAGCTTGCCCAGGCAGAAAATCGGGCAAGGTCTGGAGATTCTGCGCCAATACACCGATGCTACGGGAAAACCCTTGCGGCAAGTAGCATTGGGTCAGGATGTCTTTGTCCATATCCGGTTGCGGGCCCAGAAAGAGCCTGTGGATAACGTGGCCATCGTCGATATCCTGCCCGGCGGCTTTACGGCAGTGACCCAGTCCCCGGTCAGCCCGGATGCGGCCACCCACGTCGATGCAGCGGCTGGCAGTGAGGAGGATTCGCAAGGCGACGGCGAAGGATCGGCTGCAGGGCCAGGGCCAGTCCGGGACCGTCTGGCTCTGTCAGGCAGTACCCTGGAAGTAGATCATCTGGATCTGCGGGAGGATCGGGTCTTGATCTATGCCAGGGCCGGGACCGAGGCCAGGGAGTATGTCTACCGTATCCGTGCCAGCAACCAGGGTACTTTTCAGCTGGCCCCGGTCTATGCCGAATCCCTCTACGATCGCAGCAAAAAGGCCCTGGTTCCCAGTCCTGGAAACCTGGTGGTTGTCGCTCCGGCTAATTGATAACAAAACTGTCAGGGCTGCACGGGTGGAAGAGGATGAGGAGGGGTAGGGTAGCCTGGCTGCTGCTGGGTGTGGCGTTGGTCCTGGTGGGGGGCGG
>JAEPKX010000009.1 GCA_021375695.1 Candidatus Igneacidithiobacillus taupoensis
ATTGGTGCGAAAGGGGAGATTCGAACTCCCACGCCTTGCGGCGCTGGAACCTAAATCCAGTGCGTCTACCAATTCCGCCACTCTCGCAACTCAGGTATCTTAGCTGGAGACGGTCCGTAGGACAAACCGGGAGGTTGTTATGGCAAAATCGCCTACACGAATGCGCCGCTTACTGGCGATGGAGGCGGCACGGATCATGGTGGAAGATGCGGTGAGTGATTACCGCATGGCCAAAGAAAAAGCGGCCCGGCATATGGGTATGACGGCCCAGCAATATTGGCCGAGCAATATGGAAATATATCAGGAGTTGCAGGCCAGGCTGCAGCTCTTTCATGGGCAAACCCAGCCCAGGATATTGCGCAGACTGCGCCAAACGGCCTTGGCAGCAATGGAATGGCTCCAGGACTTTCAGCCGCGCCTGGTGGGTGCGGTCCTCGAGGGGGATGCTACGGAACATAGCAAGATCACCCTTCACCTCTTCGCCGACACCCCCGAAAGCGTAATGTTCTATCTCCTGGATCAGGAAATTCCCTTTACCGAGGATTGGCAAAGGCTTCGTTATAGGGAGGGTCCCGCAATGGACTATCCGCTCTTTGTGCTGGATTTTCAGGAGGTGCCTTTGCGTTTGGTAGTTTTTTCCCCCGATGAGGATCGCCGTAGTCCCGCCTCACCACGGGATGGGAAACCCCTACGTCGGGCCAGTGCCGCGCAATTAGGCAAGCTTTTGGCGGCTGAGCCCGATTATTCCTGAGGTTGGGGAAGAATGCTATCTTCCTTGGGGCGGAGGTGTTGCCAGCTTACCAATAACAAAGCGGCAATGATTCCCATCATCCCAACGGTTTCCCAATGATTGGGTTGTTCTCCCAGTTGCCACCAGGCGGCAATCACGCCAATGATGGGAGCGAGCAAGGTGGCGATTCCCGCTACTCCGGAAGGCAAATTGCGTAGCGCATACAGCCACAATACATAGGCCAGTGCCGTCCCGGGTATGACGTTATAGGCCAGGGCAAGAACAAAAAGATGGGTCCAGCGCACCTGCCAACCCTCCAGACCAAGTGCGAGGGCAATCAACACAAGTCCACCAATGAGGGCCTGCCAAAAAGTGGCATTAATCAGATCTTGTCCGGGAGGAGCAAAGCGTTTGTGCCAGACGGCCGAAGCGGCCCAGGAGAAGCCCGAAACAATAGCAAAAAAAGCCCCATACCAGGAGCCACCAGCGGCTTTCCATGGTTCCAGAACCGCGAGAAGCCCCAAAATTGCCAGGAGCAGCGCGGGTTTTTGGAGCCCATGGAGCCGTTCCCCCAAAAAAGGCCACGCCAACAGCATCAGCCAGATGGGCATCATATACACCAGAATGGCTGTTTTACCGGCCCCGGCGTAGTGCAGGGCTAGCATACTCCCCCCGACAAAAAAGGTACTTTGCAAGAGAGCATAGGGCACAATATAGTGCCATGGAGGAATCTGTAAACTTCGGCGCAAGACGAGCGATAGCCCAAAGAGAATGGGGGCACTAAGCAAGATCCGCAGGGCAGCAAAGAGTAAAGGGGAGCAATCAGCCACCCCCAGCTTCATGACCACCCAGTTATACCCCCAAATCAAGGCAAGCAAAAAGATCGCTGCAAAGGGAAGGGCGGAGCTGCGGGAAGACATAGGGTATTTTCCAATGAAAACAAGAGACCAGAGCCTGAACTCTGGTCTGCGGCAAATGTTAGTGGGTAGGCCTTGCGCGTTCGTACTGTGGTGGCCAAGGAAAATCCACTCCCAAGGCCTGTGCAGCCTGCAGGGGCCAATAGGGATTGCGCAGCAGTTCCCGCGCCAGGGCAATGCCATCGGCCTGACCGGTTAGCAGGATTTGCTCGGCTTGCAAAGGATGCGTAATCAATCCAACTGCCACAGTCGGAATCTGGACTTCCTGGCGGATGCGGGCGGCAAAGGGAACCTGAAAGCCAGGACCGGCCGGAATGGGGGCATCGGGGGTCATGCCGCCGCTGCTACAGTCAATGACATCGATGCCCAATTTCTGGAGTTCCCGAGCCAAAACCAGGGATTGCTCTAGGTCCCAGCCACCCGCAACCCAGTCCGTAGCCGAGATGCGAACCCAAAGCGGAAGCTCTGCCGGCCATTGGGCGCGAACGGCGGCAGCAACTTCCAGGGGAAAGCGCAGACGATTTTCCAGGGAAGCACCGTAGGCGTCTTGGCGCTGGTTGCTAATGGGGGAGAGAAAACTGTGGAGCAGATAGCCGTGGGCCATGTGCAGTTCCAGGACACGAAAGCCCGCTTGTTCTGCACGCTTGGCGGCAGCAACAAAGTCATCACGAACCCGCTGGAGGTCGTCCAGACTCATTTCTTTGGGAGGGGTATGGCTGGAGCTAAAGGGAAGGGGGCTGGGGCCGATGGGTTGCCAGCCCCGTTCGCTTTGGGGAGGTAGTGGTGCGCCGCCATGAAAGGGGGCAGCGGTAGAGGCTTTGCGACCTGCATGGGCAATCTGGATCGCAGCAACGGCTCCATGCTGGTGCAGAAATTGAACAATGGGGCGCATGGCGTGGGCCTGTTGCTCCGTCCAAATCCCTAGATCATCGGGAGAGATTCTTCCTTCGGGAGAAACCGCCGCGGCCTCGACCATCACCAGCCCGGCACCACCGACGGCGCGACTGCCCAAGTGGACGAGGTGCCAGTTGCCGGCAACGCCATCGGGGGTGGAATACTGACACATGGGGGACATGATGATGCGATTACGTAGGGTCACATCACGCATTTGCCATGGCTGAAACAGGAGCTTGCTCACCCTTGTCCTCCCAGATAATGCGCAAACCATTGCTGGGTCATCTCCCAAGCCTCTTTGGCAGCTTGTGGGTGATAACTGTCGCGTCGGTCACTGAAAAAGCCATGGGGGGCACCCGGGAAGACACTCAGCGTATAGCGTTTGCCGGCTGAACTGAGAGCTTCGACAATGCGGGCGTGTTCGTCGGGAGCAATGGAATGGTCCTTGCTTCCATAGTGCAGCAGGAGGGGAGCCTGCATGGCAGGAATTTGATCCAATAACGGCGGACGGCCTGCCGGATCGGACTTGGGAGCAATCCCACCGCCATAGAAGGCAACTGCACAAGCCACGTCTGGAGCCAGAGCGGCATTGGCCAAAAAGGTGTAGCGCCCGCCCATGCAAAAACCGAGCACCCCAACGGTGCCCTGGGCGATTTCCGTACGCTGCCGCAGGGTCGAAAGCGTGGCACGGGCTTCGCTCATTACTTGTTCATCGCGCAGGGTACGAAGGTGGCCAATGGCATTGTCGAAATCCTGGTAATCGTAGACCTTGCCGTGGTAGATGTCGGGGATGACAGCGGCATATCCTTCCCGTGCAAGTCGGTGGGCGAGATCCTGAAAATGTTCATTGACGCCAAAGGCTTCAATGAAGACCATCACCAGGGGGAACGGACCCTTCCCTTCTGGGTGGGCAAGATAGGCACGAAGTTCGGGGGTGACAGAGAACCACTCGGAATGTACAGATGTCATGTTGCACTCCTGGAGGGGATAAATTCGTCCATAAGGGTACCGACCAATCGGTATCTTGGCAAGGAGGGAGCCCGTAGCCTCCTAGGGGGCGAGGCTACGGATGTAACTTTGCAGTTGCCTGAGGCAGTTCTGATAGCTGGAAAGAGATTGGGCGTTTTTTCCCAAACCCACACACCCTTCTACCGCCGCGATGATGAACAAGGCAGCTTCCGTAGGAAGAATATCAGCGCGAACCAGATTGCTGGCCTGACCTTTCCGCAGTGCTTCGGCGATGGTAGCAATCCAGCGGTCCAGGATTCGTTGCAGGCCTTGGCGAAAATTTTCATCCAGTGGACTCATTTCTTGCATAAGATTGTTGAGAGGACACCCGTAACGAATGACCCGTTCATCGGCTGCTGCAATTTTTTCGTCGAGCAACTGGATGAGCCCATCAAGGGGATTTTTGGCCTGCTGCAGAGGGGTAAACCAGCGCTCAGCCAGTTGTGGACCAATGACGTCCTCCACCACGGCCAGACCAAGATCCTGCTTGGTACCAAAGTGGTGATATAGTGCGCCCTTGCTTACCGAAGTCTTGGCTAAAATGCGGTCGAGGCTTGCGGCCTGGAAACCGCTTTCCAAGATTTCCGCGTAGGCGGCCTGCAGCAAGTCCTCCCGAGTTTGTTCGGGATTGCGGACCTTACGAACGGTTGTGGTGCTCATGTATCATTAAATACCTACCAATCGGTATTTTGTCAATCTGGGCAGGAGGTATGTATCCTGGAACTATTTGATAGTCATTGCCATCTGGACGAAGAGCTTTTTCAGCCAGAGCTGGATAGCATCCTGCGTCGGGCCCAGGAGCAGGGCGTACAGGGGTTTCTGGTACCTGGGTATTCTCCCCGGTACTGGCCACGACTGCAACAGTTGCAACGGGTTTGGCCGGATCGTATCTGCTTAGCCTATGGAATTCACCCTTGCTATGTATCCGAGATACAAGGGGAAGATACCTGGTCCAGCCTGGCGGGTTATTTGGCCGAAGCGGTGGCGGTCGGAGAGGTGGGGCTGGACCGAGGGCATTCCGCGCCGCCATTGTCTGCCCAGTATCCGGTGCTCGAGCGGCAACTGGGCTTGGCCCGTGCCCTGGGACTGCCGGTGGTCTTGCATGCCCGCCAGAGCACCGAGGAGTTACTACAGTTTCTTCGACCCTGGCGGGGACTGCGGGGGGTCTTCCATAGTTTTTCTGGTAGTCGCGAGCAAGCCCACCAGGTATTGGATCTGGGCTTTCATCTGGGAATTGGTGGAAGCATCACCTATCCCCGTGCCCGTCGCTTGCAGGAGCTGGTTCGCACCCTTCCTGCAGCATCGTTACTGCTAGAAACTGATGCCCCCTGGCAAAGCCCGTATGCTCATCGTGGGCAGCGGAATGAGCCGGGTTTTTTACCCGAAATCCTGCAGGCTCTGGCAGACTTGCGCAACGAAAATCCCAGGAGTCTGGCAGAACAATGTAGCGCCAACGCGCGGAGGCTTTTTTCCACAGGAGGGTAAACCCATGCGAGAATTTCCTTTGCTTCGTACGCAGATTCTACTGGGAGAAGATGCCCTTGAGGTGCTATCCCGAAGCCATGTGGTCATTGCCGGCCTGGGGGGAGTGGGGGGCTATGTGGCCGAAAATCTGGCCCGCGCGGGAATTGGCCGACTGAGCCTGATTGACCATGACCGGGTAGGACTTAGCAATCTCAATCGACAGCTGCTTGCGCTGTACTCGACCCTGGGAAGGCCGAAGGTCGAGGTCATGGCCGAACGCATCGCCGATATGGCGCCCCAATGCCAGGTGGATGTCTTGCAGGAATTCATTGGTGCAGAAAACGCTCCTACCCTGTTGGGGCGATTGGGTGCTCCCATTCTGGCAGACTGCATTGATTCCATTGCTTGCAAGGCCCTCTTGATCCAGGCTGCCCAGGGTCGCGGCATGCGCATTTTCTCAAGCATGGGGGCCGGCAATCGTCTGGATCCCGCCCAAGTCCGTGTGGCCAAACTCAACCAGACCGAAGGATGTCCTTTGGCTCGTGAGCTACGTGCCCAATTACGGCAGGCTGGCGCCTCCTTGGATCTCTGGGCAATATTCTCCAGGGAACCGCCACGTCCTACAGCTCCTCCTGCACTGCCCGATTGCGGTCCCCAGGGGCGGGCAAAAACTGTCAACGGGACCATTTCCTATATGCCCGCTTTTTTTGGCGTTTGGATGGCGGGTGCAATAGTGCAGAGTTTGCTTGCAGAGACGTCAGATTCGGCTATATAAACTCCATAAGACCGTTTTTCTGGTAATTAAGATTATTAAACTATTCTGATGTTGGAGGCGTTGATGGCTCCCAAGTTCCTGAGTAACGAGTGGATTCGTCTGGTGGGTAAGCAATGGGATAACCACCCAGAGATCCAGAAGGATTTGAAAAATTTCAACGCCACATGGGAGTATTACATCGAGGATCGTCCTGACGTTACCCATGTCATGCTTTTTTGCAAGGCCGGGAAAATAATTTACGCCGGCCCTTCCGATGGGCGGCGACGGGATTTTATCATGGGTGCGACTCTGGAGAACTGGAAAAAAATCCTCCATGGTGAGTTGAGCGGAAAATCAGCATTGTTGACCAGAAAACTGAAATTCCAGGGCTCCATGATGACGGCAATGAAATATATGACACCATTCAATATCCATTTGAGTATATTGGGTGAAATTCCGGTGGATTTTGATATCTGAATGATACGGTAAAGAGAGCTTCCCGATCGTGGAAAAAGAACTATATCATTTTACTGTTGACCCCAATTATTCTGGAAAAAATCTCCCTGGATGGTTTTTGTTCAACACCTACTTGCAGCGACAATTGGGTTTGGCTTTTCATTTTACCCCCTTTGATGATTTTGCGAAATGTCGAGAAGCGGTACTTGCCGGAGAGGTGGATCTGGTGTACGCCAATCCCTTTGATTGGGTGCAATATGTGGAAAAGGCTGGTTTTCATCCCATCGCCAAGGCCAAAGACCATTACGATGAAGTCTATCTCTGCACCGCACAACATTCCGCCATCCGCAGCATAGAGGACTTGCCGGCACGGATACGCATCGCCTCAGCCAGTCCCGAGACCCTCGTCCATATGGTGGGACTGTTCCAACTGGATAAGGCAGAGATCGACAGGGCTCGTCTGGAATTTGTGTTTACGGGTACTTATCAGTCAGCACTCAAGACCCTGCTACAAGGGAATGTCGATTTGGCATTCGTCTTTAATGAAGTCTACGATGCCGCCAGCCGGATTACCCAGGATGCCTTGCGAATCATTTCCGCTTCTGCCGATGCCTTTGCCTTTCATGCCTTTTGTCATTCGCCTCGCCTGGAAGAGAGCAGTGCCAAGCTCTGCGGGGTTCTCAGTCAGATGGGCAAAGACCCGCGTAGTGCACAGTTGTTGCAGGATGTTGGTTTTGCTGGCTTTGCTGCCGTCACTCCAGAGGAAGTTGCCTGTTTGACCACCCTCGCCCAGGAATACATTACCGGTCACGAGGCTATCGATCTGCGGGCCACCAGTAGTATTGCCATCGATGACAGCGCCTTTGTAGTCGCGCGGGAGGATCCTTCCCAATAGGAGACAGGTTGATGCTGGGTCGGCTATGATCAGGGCATGAGTTACCCTGACTTACGGGCCTTCCTGGCCGATCTGGAACGCCATGGCGAACTGCGAAAAATTGCTGAGCCCGTCTCTCCTGTCCTGGAGATGACGGAAATTTGTGATCGCACCCTGCGTGCTGGCGGTCCAGCCATCCTCTTTACGCAGCCCCGCGATTTTTCTATCCCCGTACTGGGAAATCTCTTTGGCACGACCCGAAGGGTAGCCTTGGGGATGGGCGCTGAGTCCCTGGAAGACCTGCGGGAAATCGGCCGCTTGTTGGCCTATCTCAAGGAACCAGATCCTCCCAAGGGAATCCGCGATCTCTGGGAAAAGCTGCCGACCCTGCGAAAAGTCTTGCACATGGCCCCCCGTGTGGTTCATCGACCCCCCTGTCAGGAGGTGGTCCTCCAGGGTGCAGAAATCGATTTGACCCAATGGCCGATTCAGACCTGCTGGCCAGAAGATGTGGGCCCATTGCTCACCTGGGGGCTGACCATCAGCAAAGGGCCCCTGAAAAAACGTGCGAATATGGGCATCTATCGCCAGCAGCTCCTGGGTCCCAATCGGATCATCATGCGCTGGTTGGCCCATCGGGGCGGGGCCCAGGATCTCCGCGAATTCCAGCGGCAAAACCCCGGAAAGCCCTTTCCGGTGGCGGTGGCCTTTGGCGCGGATCCGGCTACCATTCTCGCCGCGGTCATCCCCATTCCCGATACCCTCTCCGAGCATCAGTTTGCGGGCCTCCTGCGTGGTAGTAGAACAGAGCTGGCCAATGCCCTGACGGTGCCCCTACAGGTCCCGGCGACGGCGGAACTCGTCCTAGAGGGGCATATCTATCCCGATGATTTTGCGGTGGAAGGACCCTTTGGTGATCATACCGGCTACTACAATGAGACTGATCGTTTTCCGGTCTTGACCATTGAGCGACTAACCCATCGGCGAGATCCCATTTACCATAGTACCTACACCGGCAGACCCCCTGATGAGCCAGCCGTATTGGGGGTAGCCTTGAACGAAGTGTTCGTTCCGCTGCTTCAGAAACAATATCCCGAAATTTTGGATTTCTATTTGCCAGCAGAGGGATGCTCCTACCGCATGGCCATCGTGCGCATTCGCAAGGGCTATCCTGGCCACGCCAAGCGGGTTATGTTTGGCGTCTGGGGGTTTCTGCGCCAGTTCATGTACACCAAATTTATCATTGTGGTGGACGAAGACATCGATGCGCGCAGCTGGCCCGATGTGATCTGGGCCATGACGACCCGCATGGATCCGGTTCGGGACACACTGCTCATCGAGAATACCCCCATTGATTACCTGGACTTTGCCTCCCCCGTAGCCGGTTTGGGGGGCAAGGTGGGTTTCGATGCGACCAACAAATTACCGGGAGAAACCCAACGGGAATGGGGTCGCCCCATTCGGATGGACCCCGCTGTACAAAAACGGGTGGATGAGATCCTGCAGCGCCTGGACCGACCATTGTTTTGAGTGGTCGGGCACTATGCGGGAAAAATGGAAGATTTGGAGCGGGTGAAGGGAATCGAACCCTCGTGTGCAGCTTGGGAAGCTGCCGTTCTACCATTGAACTACACCCGCGGTTTGATCCATTCTATGGATATAGCCCCAGCAAGGCAAGGCGTAGTACCGCGCCCCAAGGGTATGGGTCCAAAAACAGAAACCTAACGAGAGGACGTGTCATGGAAAATTTACCTACCCGCGAAGAAGATATTGAGCAGGCATCTCGATCTTTGAAGGCAATGGCTCATCCCTTGCGTCTGAAGGTTCTTTGTGTGCTAGGTGCAGAAGAAATGAGTGTGCAGGATATCGTTGCTGCGGTTGGTACTACCCAAAGTAATATCTCCCAGCACCTGGCTATTCTCCGGGAAAAAGATATCCTCAAAGCCCGTAAGGATGCCAACAAGGTATATTATCGTGTTGGTGATCCCCGCACCCTGCGTTTGATTTCCATGATGAGTGAAGTGTTCTGTAGCATTCACTGAGATGCTATTGAAGCCTAACAATATTATGATATTCTAATACACTCTGGGACCTGAAAGGCCCCGTATGCTTACGCCCAAACCGTGGAGGAGTCTAAAGTGGTATGCGTCCCTTCCAGCAGAAACTGATCCTGGCAGCAATCGTGACTGCAGGATTGTTGCCATCACTGGCGCAAGCTGTGGATTTCAGTACCTGTGTGCACGATGCCCTACGCCGGAATCCAGAGGCACTCCTGGCCCAGGCCCAGGTCGCCGAAGCACAGGGAGTGCACAAAGCGGCCGTGGGACATCTCCTCCCCAAGCTTTCGTTACAATTTTCTGGCGCGCAATCCAACAATGCGCTGACCGTTTTTGGGATGAAACTTTCCCAGCGCGTGGCAACCTTCAACGATTTTGGTGCCGGCCAATTCACCGGTCCCGAATCTTTGGGAATTGCGCCCGGCAATCTGGATCATCCTGGCGGATACCACAATCTCGGGACGGAAATCACCCTGGCCATTCCGATCTGGAACGGTGGCGAAGTCCGCAGTGGCATCAGCGAAGCCCAAGCCATGCTTCGTGCTGCCCAGGCGGGCGACCGCGCTGCAAAGCAAAAGCTGATCTTTACTATTCTAGAAGCCTACGATGGTTTGATTGCCGCCAATGCCGGGGTGGAGGTGGCGCAAAAAGCTGTCCAGGCTGCTGATTCCTATGTCCAGACCACTCGCGAGCTCTTGGCCCGCGGTGTCGTGGTCAAAAGCGATCTGCTTTCAGCTGAAGTCCATCGAGAGGAGGCCCAACTCGCCCTGCAAGAAGCGCGCAATCAACAGTCGACGGCCCGTAGCAACCTGGCCCTGCTCATTGGCAGACCCATAGATGCACCCCTGGAGGTGGAGAATCCGGTTTTGCCCCCATTGCCTGCCGGTGATGAAGCTGCCCTCCAGCAGACCGCGCTCCGGAATAACCCGGGTATCCTTGCCTTGCAGCAGAAACTTCGTGCCGCCCAGGCGGGTGTTGGGGTAGCGCGTGCAGCCTATCTGCCCCATATCAACGCCATGGCCAAGCAGGAATGGAATGGCACGACACTGGGCAATGCCGTTCCGTCTTACACCGTCGGCGGACAGATCCGGTGGGACGCGCTGGATTTTTCCCGCGGCGGACAACTGGATGCTGCCCATGCCAAGGTACAAGAGGCCGAGGCCAACCTGGAAAAGGCCCAGGATCAGATCCGGTTACAGGTACAAAAAATGTTGCTGGCGGCAACCCTTGCCGCGCAACGGGTTCGCGCTCGGCAATTGGCGGTAGAGCAGAGTGAAGAGGCCCAACGCCTGGTTCGATTGCGCTATAAAAATGGTGTGGAGACACTGACGGGCCTCTTGCGAGGTCAGGCGGCTTTGGATGCCAGTCGAGCTGAATTGGTTAAGGCCCACTATGAAGAGGCGGTAGCGCGAGGAGCATTACTGCTGGCTTTGGGAAAGATGGATCTGTCATCGGTACTGGGCCCGGCCAGTACCAGCAAGGGGGTTGTGCAGTGAAAAGTCGACATTGGTCATGCTTGACCGGCCTTGGAGCTTTGTTTGTCATTTCGCTGGCTGGATGTAGTCAGCAGCCACCCCAGGCGCCAGAGCATCATCCCTCTGTGCGGGCGCAGGTGATGACCGTAACCGTAGGTCAGGGCATATCCTATGAACCCGTTCCTGGTACGGTGTTACCCACAGAGCAGGTCCAGCTCAGCTCCCGACTCAGCGGCTATCTCCACGGACTGAAGGTCCATGTGGGACAGTCGGTGCAGGCAGGACAGTTACTCTTTCAGGTTGATCCTCGCCAGGTGGATAGTCAAGTTGCCCAAGCCCAGGCCGGTCTGGCCCAGGCCCAGGCCAATCTTGCGGATGCCAAAAGTAATTACCAACGCTTTCAAAAACTCTACCAAGCCCAGGCGATCCCAGAAAAGCAATGGGATCAGATCAAAAGCCAGTATGAAACTGCCAGGGCCCAAGTTGCAGCGGCCATGGCGGAAGCCGGCAGCGCCCAGTCTCAGTTGCGCTACGCACGGGTTACGGCCCCTTTTGCTGGCATCATTACGGAAAAATTTCTCCAGGACGGGGACTTGGTGGCACCGGGTCGCCCGGTTCTGACCCTGGCCAATCCCAATGTGCTAGAAGTCCAGTGCAGCGTGGGTTCCAGGGCTTTTGCATTGTTATCCCTGGGGGAGAGGATTCCTGTGCAGGCCAATGGGCGGTTGCTGGAAGCAAGGGTGCAGGATCTGGTGCCTGTGGCTGATCCGATGACCCACAGTCACCTGGTGAAGCTCAGTCTTCCATCCCCAGACGGGGTCCAGGCAGGAGACTTTGTTCAGGTACAAATCCCGGATAGTGAGAACAGCAACGCAAGTCTCCAAATACCCAGTACCGCACTGCTCAACCGGGCGGGTATTCCCGGCGTATTTGTGGTCAACGAGCACGGAATTGCCGAATATCGGATGGTACGTCCTGGTGTTGTAAGTGGGGGACAAGTGACGATCCTGGCTGGGCTGAATCCAGGGGACCGGATCGTGGTGAAAAATGCTGCGGCCGTGAATAACGGGGATCGGATTGTGCAGATCGAGGGAAGCCATGACTGACTTTCCCTTTCGGCTCAATCTGGCTGGGCGGCTGGCAAGCACCTTCTTTCAGTCCAAAATTACCGTGTTGGTGATGATTGCCATTGGCCTTTTTGGTGCCTTGGCGATCATGGTCACTCCGCGTCTTTATAACCCGGAAATCGTTGTGCCCGCCGCTGAGATATTTGTCATGCGGCCCGGCTCCAATAGTACGGAGATCCACAATCTGGTAGTGCGTCCCCTGGAGGCCCTGATGGCCTCTTTGCCGGGCGTGCATCACACCTACGGCTACTCCATGAATGACATGGGCATCGTTACGGTGCAGTTTCAGGTGGGTGCCAATGAAGTGAAAAGCTTGTTGGAAGTCTATAACCAGCTGAGTCGCAACATCGATCGGATGCCACCGGGAACGATGCAACCTCTGGTTAAATCCATTGGCATCAATGATGTCCCGATTCTGGATGTGACCTTGAGTTCTGATCGCCTGAACCAGGTACAACTTCGGGAAGTGGCAGTGCGGGTAATGGATCAGCTGCAAAATGTCCCCGATGTGGCCAACGCCGGGCTCATTGGTGGCGCGCCGCGGGTCGTGAACGTCTGGATCAATCCGGCGCAGCTTGCCAGTAGCGGGCTTTCCCTCGGGGATCTCAAACGGGCTTTGCAGGGCAGCAACCTCATCCTGCCCGGTGGCCACCTGGTCGCCAATAACCAGAAAATACCACTGCGGATCAATGCGGCACTGGGATCTGCGCAAGCGGTGGGTAATGTGATTGTGGGCGTTCACGACGGGCGACCCATCTTTCTCCATGATGTCGCACGGGTCGAGGAGGGAGCAGCCGAGACCGACACGCTGGTAACGAACACCTTTGGCATGGCCAATGCCCAGGGCCTGCCATCAGGAACCAGTGCCCCGGCGGTAACCATTACCCTCGCCAAGCGTCCCGGTACCAATGCAGTTGTCGTTGCCGATGCCATCAAGGCCAAGTTGCAGCGGCTCCAGACGGAGGCCATCCCTCAGGGAGTCCAGGTGGCGGTTACCCGTGACTACGGTGCCAGAGCCAATGACGCGGTGACTACGCTGTTTGAGCATCTGAGCATTGCCGTCGGTGTGGTGGGCTTGATTTTATTGATATTTTTGGGTTGGCGTGAGGCCGGGATCGTCATTCTTACCGTGCCGTTAACCTTGGGAGTGGTGCTGGGGATAGGCTGGCTATTGGGGCAGACCATCAATCGAATTACCTTGTTTGCCTTGATCTTGTCCTTGGGCCTTTTGGTGGATGGTGGCATTGTGGTCATCGAGAACATCCATCGACATATGAGTCATGGCGGCCAGACAAGCTTTGCCAACAAGATCATTTTAGCCACCAACGAGATCGGTAATCCTACCAATATTGCGACATTGGCAGTGATTTTGGCCTTTATCCCTATGGCGTTCGTTACCGGGATGATGGGACCGTTCATGTTGCCTATTCCGATCTTTGTCCCCATTGCCATGATCGCCTCCGTCCTCCTCGCCTATACGGTGGTACCCTGGGGCGCAAATCGGTTTTTGCAGAGCAAGGCTGCCCGCCATGCCCTCAGCCAGCATCCGGTTGACAGCCATGGGCAGGTGCAGAAGGATCCTTTGCAGCGGGCCTATTTACGAATCTTTACACCCTTGTTGCGCTCAGGGCGAAAGCGAAATCTCTTTTTCCTGGTAGTGATCATCCTGCTGCTACTGGCCATGCTCATGCCTGCCTGGCAATTCATTCGGCCCTCGGGAATGAATGGCCCCTTGAGCCCGCTGGGAGTCAACGTCAAGATGCTGCCAGCCGGTAATGTCAGCGATTTTATGATCCAGGTCGATACGCCAGCCGGCACGGCCCTGGCCCAGACGGCCCGCGTAGTTCAGGCTGTGGGGGAGGTTTTACAACAAAACCCCTATATCAAGAATTTTCAAAGCTATGTGGGACGCTCGGCACCGGTGGACTTTGCCGGCTTGGTCCGTGGAGACATGATGCGAAAGGGCAGTAACTATGCCCAGATTCAGGTCAATCTGGTGCCTAAGGACCAGCGTCCCATGTCCCACGAGGTGGGGGTCGAGGTCTATCGACAATTTGGCAAAATCGAAAAACGTTTCCCGGGAACGGTGATCAAACTCTTTGAAGTGCCACCTGGACCTCCTGTTCGCGCCCAGGTGGTTGCCGAGCTCTATGGGCCCGATTATCAGAAATTGCGGGAAATGGCTGCCGAGGTTGAAAATAGGTTTCGGCAAATCTACCACATGATCAATGTCGACGACTCGGTGACCGGGACTGTTGCCGAATACCGGATTGTCGTGGATAAGCAAAAGGCTATGCTGGCTGGAGTGGCGCCGGCGCAAGTTGCGGAGCTGGTCCATGATTATATTGATGGTATGAAATTAGGTACCATTACCGTACCCAAGGCGCGGGAGCCGGTTGATATTCTGTTACGGGTCCCCCCCGAAGATCGGGCATGGAAATCCCAGATTCTTGGCTTACGCATCCAGAATCAAAGTGGGCAGCAAGTGGACCTCTCCAGCATCGTTCAGATTCAGCGGACGACGGAGGATAAACCCATCGTTGACCGCGACCAGCATCAAGTAGTGTATGTAACCGGGGATCTCCTGGGGTCTAGTCCAGTCTATGCTACCTATACCCTCAACCATTGGCTGAATGGCGCCATCCTTGCGGGTGAGAAGGTGCACACCGGGAACCTGGGTTTCTTGCCCGTGCAACCCCATGACATCAGTCATTACCAGATCCTCTGGGGGGGGGACATGCGCTTGACCCTGGATGTCTTCCGGGATCTGGGAGCCGCCTTCATCGTTGCCCTGGTGTTCATCTACCTGATGCTGGTGGCTTATTATCAATCTTTTGTCATGCCTATCATCGTGATGGGTGCTATTCCCTTGACCCTGGTGGGAGTATTTCCAGGACATTGGCTCTTGCATACGCCCTTCAATGCCACGTCCATGATTGGGGTCATTGCCCTGGCGGGGGTGGTGGTACGTAATTCTCTCCTGCTCATTGATTTTATCATTGAGTACCGGAGGGAGGGCTTTAGCCTGGAGGAGGCCGTCCTGGAGGCCGGTGCCGTTCGTTTTCGCCCCATCCTGCTTACCGCGCTTGCCATTATGTTTGGTTCTGCCATCATGGTGACGGACCCGGTTTTTGGCGGATTGGCGGTCTCCTTGATTTTTGGCACTTTCGCCTCCACCATGCTGACATTGATCGTCATTCCCTTACTCTATTACCTCTGGGAAAGACGCTTGGCTCAGACATCGCAAGGAGTTGTATCATGACAACGGAAAATTGGGTACGCTTCGTAGCAGGTATCTTTGTCATGCTGAGTGTAGCTTTGGGGGCACCAGCGAGCCCGGTCTTTGTGAGCCAGTGGTTTTTGGCATTTACCCTGTTCGTTGGCCTGAATCTCTTCCAAAGCAGTCTCAGCGGCTTTTGTCCGCTGGTCACCATCCTGCACCGTATGGGTGTGCGTGATTCGGCGAGTTGTTCGAGATAACCCATGAATCTCTATACGGAACTGACTATGCACTGGCCCCTGCTATTGGTGGCTATCGGCTTTTTGCTCCTGCTCTTCAAGGGTCCATTGAGTCGCAAACTGGCAGGTGTGCAAGAGATCAGTCCGCAACAGGCGGTCCAATTGATCAATCAGGAAGATGCACTGGTGATCGACGTGCGCGAACAACACGAATGGTCCAAAGGCCACCTTGCCAATGCGAAACATATCCCCATTGGAGATTTGCAAAAGTATCTGCAAGATCTCCACAAGCACAAGGAACGTCATGTGATTTGTCAGTGTGCCAGTGGCATGCGCTCCCTTCGTGCTGCGGGAATTCTCCATCGGGCTGGATTTTCCAGGGTTTACAGTTTGAAAGGCGGTATTCAGGCCTGGCGGAGCGCCGGGTTACCGGTCCACAAAGGATGAGCACTGTGGTTGTCGTCTATGCTACCCATGTCTGCCCATACTGCCGGCGAGCTTTGGCGCTCTTAGATCAGAAGGGGGTCCAATCACAAATTCTCTGGGTCGATCGGCAGCCAGAGTTGCGGACCGAGATGCAAAGGCGTTCTGGCCGCCATACGGTGCCACAAATCTTTGTGGGAGATCGGCACCTGGGTGGTTGCGATGATTTATATGAACTGGATCGTCGGGGAGAGTTGGATTCCCTGCTCCGATGACCGCAACTAGGATGGAGCTTGGCCATGCATGTCGTTTGCCCTCATTGTTTTACTGTCAATTCGGTCCCTTCGGAACGTTTGCAGCAGCACCCCAAGTGCGGCAAGTGTCACCAGCAATTGCTTACCGATCATCCCGTCGAACTTGCGGGAAAAAACTTCACAAGCTTTGTGCAACGCAATGATCTCCCGGTGCTGGTGGATTTCTGGGCAGACTGGTGCGGGCCCTGCAAAATGATGGCCCCTCACTTTGCCCAGGCAGCCAGGGCGTATGTGGGCCGCTGCCTCTTTGCTAAACTCAATACGGAAAAAGATCAGGCAACGGCAGCTACCTATCAGATCCGATCCATCCCGACCCTGATCCTGTTTCGTTCGGGGCGAGAGCTGGCACGCCAGAGTGGAGCATTATCGGCTGCCGATCTGCAACGCTGGCTTGCTGGCCAAGGGATCTAAAATCAGTGCAGTCCTCCGAGCTAGTCTGCGCAGTGGTCCAAATGGTCTCCGGACCCGTGTGGGAGGAAAATCGTCAACAAGCCGAATACCTGCTCCAGCAAGCCGTGGCGCAGGGGGCCCAATGGGTCCTGCTCCCGGAAAACTTTGCCTTTATGGGTCTACAGGATGCCGATAAGCTGGCGTTGGCAGAAGAGGAAGGGCAAGGACCGATCCAGACCTGGTTAACAGAGCAAGCCAAAGGGCTGGGCATCTGGCTCCTGGGTGGGAGTATTCCCTTGCGCGCCCCCCATGGGCGCTGCACTGCGAGTCTGCTGGGCTTGGATCCCACAGGGAGAATTCGGGCGCGCTACGACAAGATCCATCTCTTTGATGTCAGTCTGGCGGATGGAGAAAGCTACTGTGAATCCAAAACCATTGCCCCTGGCTTGAATCCCGTTACGCTGGATAGTCCCTGGGGCCAGTGGGGCCTATCCATTTGTTACGATCTCCGCTTCCCGGAACTGTACCGAAGTTACGCTGGAGCCAACTTTCTGGCGGTTCCGAGTGCTTTTACCCGCCAAACTGGCCAGGCCCATTGGGAAGTATTGCTCCGCGCCCGAGCCATTGAAAATCAAAGTTTTGTTTTGGCCGCAAACCAAGGTGGTCGCCACGCCAATGGCCGCGAAACCTGGGGCCATAGCATGATCATTGATCCGTGGGGGCAAGTCCTTGCCCGTTGGGAAACGGGACCAGGGCTTGCGCTGGCAAACTGTTCCCTCACGCAGCTCCAGCAAGTTCGCACGGCCATACCAGCCTTACAACACCGCTAATTTCCGATCTTACCAGGCTATATAGGCATAGCCCTGCTGCTGCAAGGTGATCAACTCCACGGCGCCGCTAAATACCTTCCTGGCCTCGGGAATCAGGTCGGCATCGCTGAGTTTGACCGTTTTCATGGTTTGTTCGCAGGCGGCAAACTCTACCCCATACATGTGTAGGCTGGATACCTGCTCCTCGACGAACTTGCTATAGCGGACTTGACTTTTTTCAGGCTTCACCAAGAGCCAGATCCCAGGACCAAAGCAATCCATGACCACCGAAACATCATTATTGTAATGCTGCAAAACCACGGCCGCACTGTGCAGAATATCGAGGATGTAGGCGCTGTCTGACTTGTTGACCTGATAGACAACTTTATTTTTACTTGGTCCCATCATGTCCATCCCCATACCCTGTCCCTGTGCCGCAACGGCCACTGCCGAGGCTGCACTGGCAGCGACCAGGCCACCCAGGAAACGGCGGCGTGAATGGTTTTTCTCTTCGTCCATGGTATTCTCCTGTGCTGTTGCGGAAACTTACGGTGGAATCTAGCAAAAAGCACGCCGCTTTGGACTGGTTCTGCCAAGGTTGTGGCTGAAGGGAGCGGGTATGCGACAATTCAATCGCGAGTTTTTTCGCGATCTTTGGCAGATCAGCAAGCCGTATTGGCTCAGTTCGGAAGATCGTTGGCTGGCACGGGGCGTGTTTGCCTTGATCATCTTCTTGAATCTTTTCATGGTCTTTATTTCATACCGTATTACCCAGTGGTATGCGGTATTCTGGAACGCGCTGCAACACTACCAAAGTAGTGCTGCCTGGTCACAAATCCTGATCTTTTGTGTCCTGGCCACGGTATACATCATTGCGGCAGTATCGCAGAGTTTTTTTACCGAGATGTTGGTGATCCGCTGGCGGCGTTGGCTAACGCACAATTATCTCGATGCCTGGCTGGAACGAAAAACCTACTATCACATGCAGGTATTGGGCGATGGTACCGATAACCCCGATCAGCGGATCAGTGAAGATCTGGCCTCCTTTACCAATCAAACCCTCAATATCGTTATTGGGATTTTTAGCTCGGTGGTGACCTTGGCGACCTTTCTTTTCATGCTTTGGGAGTTGTCCAGCATGATTTGGATCCCGATCTATAGCCAGATCTTTCTGATCCCCGGATACCTGGTTTGGGCGGCATTGATTTATTCCGTGCTGGGGACCGTAATTACTGCGTGGATCGGCCGCCCCCTGATCCGGCTGAATTTTATGCAGGAGCGTTATCAGGCAGATTTTCGTTTCAGCATGATGCGCTTACGGGAGAATAGCGAGAGCGTCGCGCTATATGATGGAGAGAGGCAAGAAAGAAAGGGCTTCCGTGATCGTTTCGCTGCAGTCTATGAAAACTTCTGGAGGATCATTTGGCGAAGTATGCGGCTGAACTGGTGGACCTCGGGATATGCGCAGGTAGCGATCATTTTTCCGTTGATTGTTTGTATGCCGGCCTATTTCGCCAATAAAAGTATTGGCGTGGGTGGTTTGCAGCAAATCATGTCAGCTTTTGCCCAGGTGCAAGGCGCCCTTTCCTTTATTGTAAGTAGTTATACTACCCTGGCCAATTGGCACGCAGTAGTGGACCGCTTACGTTTCTTTCGTCGCTCCATGGGCGAGGTTCACCAGATTCAAGACCATTACTATCGAATTCAACGCTTTGATGCGCCGCATTTGATCTTGCAAGGCTTGGACGTGCGGCTACCCGATGGTCGGACGTTGGTTCATGATCTCAATCTGGAGGTGCGTGCCGGAGAGCATTTACTGATTATGGGGGCTTCCGGTAGCGGAAAAAGTACATTGATTCGCGCCCTGGCGGGAATCTGGCCCTATGGGGAAGGGAGAATAGGGATGCCTGGCAATGACCGGCCCCTGTTTCTGCCCCAACGCCCCTATCTTCCCATGGGTAGCCTGCGAAATGCCCTGATTTATCCCTTTGGGCTCTCTCCAGGCGAGGACGAGTCTGTCGTTGCCGAGGCACTCCGGGCGGTGGGGATGGTTAAATTCTTGGCGCAGCTGGATGAGGAACGACTCTGGTCCCATGTGCTTTCGCTGGGAGAACAGCAGCGTTTGGCCTTTGCCAGGGTCTTGATCCAGAAGCCACGTTGGCTTTTCCTGGATGAGGCCAGTTCGGCCCTGGATGAGACTGCCGAGGGGGAACTGTATCGGCTCATCGAGCAGCAGCTGCCAGAAACTGCTATCATCAGCGTCGGGCATCGCTCTAGCCTGTGGCGCTATCACCAGCGATGCTTACGCCTTCTTTCAGATGGGCAATGGCGCCTGGAAAGTCAGGCCGAGGGTCCAGAAGCTGCACTGGCTTTTGGTCGATTCCTCCCTGCATAATGATATTTTACGGAGAACAGGAGGTGCTGCATGGCGATGACAGGACATGACTTACCTTTGGGAACTCCCTTGCCGAGCTTTCGCTTGCCATTGGGCGGGAAGAGAGGGGAGTGGTCTACCAGCGAGGCGGCAGGGAGGCCGCTGCTGGTGCTCTTTCTTTGCAACCATTGTCCCTATGTGCTTCATATTTCTGCCAAGTTGGGAGAGTTGGCGCGGAAGTGGCAGGAACAGGGAGTTGTTGTCGTCGGTATCAATAGTAATGATCCCAAGACCTATCCCGAGGATGCCCCGGAAAAGATGCCCGCGGAGGCTTTGCGGGCGGGCTATACCTTTCCCTATCTCTTCGATGAGGATCAATCCGTAGCCAAGGCTTTTCGGGCGGCCTGTACTCCAGACATTTTCCTTTTCGATGCCGAAGGTAAACTCTATTATCACGGCCAATTTGATGGCGCCCGACCTAAAAATGATCTACCGGTAACGGGAGCAGATCTCGATGAAGCAATACAAGGGCTTCTGACTGGACGGCCCGCCCCAGGCAACGTGCATGCTTGCATGGGCTGCAGCATCAAATGGCGGCCCGGTAACGAGCCCGCGTAGCAGCTTGTCGAGTGCAGGTTTTCGTTGCCTGCTGGGTAGAGGTTAATACATTTGCCGCAGTAAGACCCGACGGAAAAAGGCCAGGCCAGTGGCGGTGCTGTGCCGATATCGAATATCCAGCAGCCGCCGCTGCAACTGCCGTTTGATCCGCTCCCTTTCCTGGGTTGCCATGAAGGAGTGATAACTGGGGTTGTGGCGCACCCGGCGCAAGGCTGCAAGTAGTTTGGCTCGATTTTCCATGGGCTGCTCCTGAAATCTGTCAATTTCAGTAAAGCAATAAGCGTGCCACAATGCAAGATATTGATTATAATTGATTATACTGAAGGCAAATAGGCTCCGCTGTTGGCATCTTGCGACAACCGACTTTTTATTTCCGGCGAAATGCGTCCAGAATGAGCATAACGGCGCCAATGCTGATAGCACTATCGGCTATATTGAAGTAGGGCCAGTACAGGCTACCCCAATGTACGCCGATAAAATCCACTACATAGCCCAAACGTATCCGATCAATGACGTTGCCCAAAGCCCCGCCCAGAATCAATGCTAGTGCTATGGCAGTCCAATGGGAGCCAGGTTTGAGTCGTCGTAAAATAGCGACAAGGGCAATGGTTACCACCAAGGCGATGAGAATGAGCAACCAGCGTTGCCAGCCGCCCGCACCAGCCAAGAAGCTGAAGGCAGCCCCGGTATTGTGGACCAAACGCAAATTCAGGAAGCCCGGAATCAGAACGACTCCTTGACCGACCCGCCAAATCTGGCTGAGCCAGAGCTTGATTCCCTGGTCCAGAAGAACAACAAAAGCAGACAACCACAAATAACGCAACATCAGCAGAACTCCCGTCGTTCTCCCGGACCAGAGAGATTTTCGATACAGCGACTGCAAAGGCTTGGATGCTGTTCATTTTGGCCGACATCTTGACGCCGGTGCCAGCAGCGAGAACATTTCTTGGCCTCACTGGCTGTAACCACAATGAACAGGCCGGGAAGCTGTTCCTCTCTTGGTGCTGTTATCAGGCGTTCCAGGCTGAGATCAGAGCAGAGAAAGAGAAAGCGCAGTTCCTGGGCCATGGGTTGGAGGAGTTCCAGCCAGGATGCGTTGGCCTGAATCGTGATGCAAGCATCCAGGGCCGAACCAATTTTTTTGTCTTGTCGCAACCGTTCCAGTTCTCCATTGACTGCCTCGCGCACTTGCAAAAGCCGTTGCCAACGCTCATCCAGTTTGCTGTCCGCTGGTGGGAGCTCTGGATACTGAAGAAAAAAGACGCTTTCCTGATCCCGCCAGGGGAGATGCTGCCAGATCTCCTCGGCGGTAAAGCTCAGAATAGGAGCCATCCAGGCCAACAGACAGTGGAGGATCTGGGTCAGTACGGTCTGGGCAGAGCGCCTGGGTAGGGAGGATGCCGGTGTGGTATAAAGGCGATCCTTGAGGACATCCAGGTATAGTCCACCCAGATCCACGGAGCAAAAATGGTGTATGGCTTGTACCACTCGATGAAAATGGAAGTCTTCATAGGCCCCACGGATCTCGTCTTGCACCTGCCGCAGTCGGGTGAGCAGCCAGCGATCCATTTCCAGCAGCTGTGCCACGGGCACTGCGTCGCTCTGGGGAGCGAAATCAAAGGTATTGCCAAGGATGTAGCGGGCAGTGTTGCGAATCCTGCGATAGCTTTCGCTCAAACGCAGGAGAATGGCATCGGATATGGGGATTTCTCCCCGATAGTCTTCAGAGGCCACCCAAAGCCGCAGAATATCGGCACCAAAACGGTCGATGATTTCCTGCGGAGCAATGACATTGCCTACGGATTTGCTCATTTTGCGTCCCTGGCCATCGACGGTGAAGCCATGGGTGAGTACGGCCCGGTAGGGTGCGCGATAGCGGGTTGCCACCGATTCCAGCAACGAAGACTGAAACCAGCCACGATGCTGGTCAGCGCCTTCCAAATATAAATCCGCTGGGCTGTGAAGCTCCGCGCGGCGTTCCAGGACAAAGGCGTGGGTAGTGCCGGAATCGAACCAGACGTCCAGAATGTCGGTGACCTTTTCGAAATGCCCGTGTCCGCAAGCGGGGCAGTGCCAGGGGTTTTCTCCCAGGAAATCCCCATCGGGCCGTTCAAACCAAGCATCGACCCCTTCGGCGGCAACGATTTTGGCAATTCGCTCAAAAACAGTTGCTTCGCGCAGGGGTTCGCCACACTGGCTGCAGGCGAAGAGGGCGACCGGGACGCCCCAGGAGCGTTGCCGGGAAATACACCAGTCCGGGCGCTTGCGCACCATGTCGGTAATCCGTTCTTCCCCCCAGTTGGGGATCCAGCGGGTCTGGCCGATGGCCTCCAGGGCATGGGCACGAAGATCATTGCGCTCCATGCTGATGAACCATTGGGGAGTGGCACGGAACAGCAAGGGCGTTTTGTGTCGCCAGCAATGGGGATAACTATGATGGATCATTTCCTGATGGATCAGGCGACCCCGTTCGTGAAGCAGGGCGGGTACGGCTTCGTTGGCGGCCTGCACAGATATCCCCCCCAGGCCATTGCCAAGATCGTCGCGATATCGACCCGATCCCAGCACGGGGGTATCGGTGGATAAATGATAGGGTGCTGCCACCTGGTAGTCTTCCACCCCATGGGCAGGGGCTGTATGGACACAACCGGTGCCAGCCTCCAAGGTGACGTGTTCGCCCAGAACGACAGGTACCTGTCGATCTTCGAAGGGATGCCGAAGGGAGAGTCCCGCCAGGATTCGTCCTGGCACCATAGCCAGGATTTGATGGGCAGGCTCCCCATAGCGGGTGAGTGCCGATGGACATAGTTCGGCGGCCAGAATCAGGCGACGATGGGGGGTGGCAAGGAGGACGTAGTCGTATTCGGGATGGAGGGCAACGGCCTGATTGGCTGGGAGGGTCCATGGGGTCGTGGTCCAGATCACCACTTCCGCCTGCGCGCAGGCTGCTGGATCCACTCCCAGACGCTGGGCCAGGTCATGGGTGTCGTTCACCAAAAACCCTACATCGATGGCCGGATCATTACGATCCCGGTATTCCACTTCGGCCTCGGCCAGGGCACTAGCACAGTCCACGCACCAATGAACGGGTTTGGCACCTCGATAGACCTGACCGTTGACCACCAGTTTTCCCAATTCCCGGATAATGTCTGCCTCGGCGGCAAAATCCATGGTTTGGTAGGGCCGTTGCCAATCTCCCAGGATCCCCAGGCGGATGAAGTCAGCCTTCTGCCCCTCAATCTGTTGGGCGGCATAGACCCTGCATGCCTCGCGAAAGGCCCTCGGACTCAATTCGATGCCTGGACGACCCTGGCTTTTTTCCACCTGGATTTCGATAGGCAGACCATGGCAATCCCATCCAGGTACAAAAGGCACCCGCATCCCTTCCAGCAGACGTGACTTGTTGATGATGTCCTTGAGGATTTTGTTGACGGCATGACCAATGTGAATGTGCCCATTGGCATAGGGAGGTCCATCGTGGAGGAGGAAGCCTGGCGCTTGCGCCCGCGTCGTCAAGAGTTTCTGATACAGGTCCAGGCGTTGCCAAAGCTCCAGGTACAATGGTTCGCGACTGGGCAACTTGCCCTGCATGGGAAAATCGGTTTGGGGAAGATTGAGGGTATTTTTGTAGTCCATGGGCCCTTAGATCACTACAGGTTGGGAAAAATAGCTGCGTACGGCGCGCACGTCATCGGCAATGGCAGCCTGAAGGATGTCGAGATTCGGATATTTTCGTTCGTCGTGGAGTTTTTGATGCAGTTCCACTTCGACCATCTGACCATATAGATTGGGATCATTGGCATCCAGACAATGGGCTTCGAGGACCAGATCCCTGCCAGCAACAGTGGGGCGAATCCCTACACTGATGGCAGCGATCCATTCCCCTTGGGCGCAGCGGAGTCGACCGGCAAAGATGCCCCGTAAGGGCAAAGGTCGATTCTTAAGGGGTACATTGGCCGTGGGAAAGCCCAATTGGCGGCCAAGCTGGTCGCCCCGACGGACTCGACCACAAACACTATAGGGCCGCCCAAGCCAATTACGGGCGCGGGTGAGATCTCCTGCCTCCAGGGCTTGCCGAATCCCCGTGCTGCTGACCCGTTCCCCTCCCAGACAAAAGGGCGGCTCTTCGTGCACCGTAAAGCCCCATTGCCGTCCCAGGCGCTGCAAGAGTTCCGTGTCCCCATGACGGTCATTGCCAAAGCGGAAATCGTGACCCACATAGATGGCGCGGGCATGAAGTCGTCGACAGAGGATCTCTCGAACGAAGTCTTTGGCAGAAAGAGACGCCCAGTGGGCATCAAAGCGTCCCAGATACAGCCGGTGGATCCCGCTGGCAAAAAGCGCATGCGTCTTTTCCCGCAGGCTAGTGAGGCGGATCGGGGCATCTCTACCCTGGAAAAATTCCCGGGGAAGTGGATTAAAGGTCAATACGGCCCGGGGGTATTCCGAATCTTTCATACGCTGGAGCAGGCGTTGATGTCCTCGATGCACGCCATCAAAATTGCCAATGGAAAGGGCTTGCTCGACTGGGAGCGGGGCCTTCTTGGGCAGAATACGGATACGCAGGGACAGATTCATGCCGGGTTGCTGCTACTTCCAAAAGGTAACAGTGTACCTGAAAGAAAGCATAGCTGCATGCTGGGCCCCGGTTGGGCTGCTTGCCAAAGGATGGTCATTGGCGGCGCCATTGGCGTAATTCCGGAAGACGCAAGAACCACAAGATGGCGAGATAAAGAAAAAAACCCATCAGCACCAGAAGCAGCAGGTGCAAAAGCCGTTGTTTCACTGACCAGGCGAGCCATTGGACAGTCTCTGCCTGCGCAAGACGCAGAACGAGTCCCATGATGAGTGCGGCCGATGCCGTTTTGAGGAGAAAAAGTGGCCACCCTTTTTGCCGTTGGTAGTGGCCTACCTGCTGTAAGTTCCGATAGAGCAGGATAGCATTGACCAATGCTGCGAGACTGGTGGCCAGCGCCAGACCCAGCTGTTGCAATGGCCAAGCCAAGGCAACACTGACCAGGACATTGACCCCGACGCTGATCAAGGCAAAGCGCATGGGGGTACGGGTGTCCTGGCGCGCGTAAAAGGCAGGGGCCAGAACCCGGGCGGCAATAATGGGTACAATTCCCAAACCATAACCCAGGAGGCTCCTGGCGCTTTGGGCAGCGTCTCCGGCCGTATAGGCGCCGTAACGAAAGAGAGAGATCAGCAGGGGTTCTGCCAAACACAGCAGTCCAACAGTGGCTGGAAGACCCACCAGCCAGGTCCAGCGAAGTGCCCAATCCAGTGTTTTTGGATAGTCCGGACTATTTTGGCTGGCTTGGCGGGAGAGTAAGGGGAGTACCACGGTACCCAAGGCCACGCCAAAAACGCCCAAGGGAAACTCTACCAGCCGATCGGAATAATACAAATAGGAAACTACATTGGCCCCCACCAGGGAAGCCAGAATAGTATTGAGAAAGAGATTGACTTGCGCGACCGAAGCTGAAAAGGCGGCGGGGCCCATGAGTTTGAGCACTCTGGCTACCCCCGGGTCTCCACGTCCAAGCCGCGGCCAATGGAGCTGCCCCACCCGAGCCAAGGCAGGAATCTGAAAGAGAAGCTGGGCAATGCCGCCAAAGATCATGCCCCAGGCCACGGCAATGGCAGGTTCTTGGGAGTGCGGTGCCCAAAACAGGGCGGCGCCAATGATGCCTAGATTCAAGAAGACCGGCGTGAAGGCGGGTACTGCGAATTTCCCCAAGCTATTGAGGATGCCCCCAGACAGGGCTACCAAGGAGACCAGTAACAGGTATGGAAAGGTAATGCGGGTGAGGGTGACGGTCAGGGCAAATTTGGCGGGATCGGCCAAAAAGCCTGGGGCGAGGAGGGTGACGAAGAGGCTGGCGGCCAGGATCCCTAGGACGGTCAGGATGAGCAGGCTTAGGGTCAGCCAGCCAGTCACATCGGCAATAAAGACGCGGGTCTCTTCTGGACTTCGCTTTTCGAGATACTCACTCAACACCGGCACGAAGGACTGGGAAAAGGCCCCCTCCCCAAAGAGTCGGCGAAAGAGATTGGGGATGCGCTGGGCGACAAAGAAGGCATCGGCAGCCATGCCCGCGCCAAAGAGATGGGCTAGAATGACATCCCGAACAAAGCCCAGCAGGCGGGAGACAAAGGTATTGCCCGCAACCCGGAAGACGTTGCCTAGTAAAACCGCCATGGAAAATGATGGGATTACGTGCGCTGGGGCAAGGCAAGATCCATCAGGCGGCAAGGACCTGCTGGGCTTGATCCATGGCGGCTAAAGCTGCCTGATGGTCCCCCAGGGCACGGTAGACCTTGCCGGTGAAGAGAATGGCTGATCCCAGTAAGTCTCGCATTTCCAGGGAGAAAGCATTACCAAGTTGCTGCGCAAGAGAGCGCAAAATGGCAATGGCAGATTCCGCCTCCCGCAGGGCATGGGGAGCGTTTCCTTGCGCCATGGTAATTTCTGCCTCCAGGTGGTGCAGGGTGGCGAGACGATGTTGGATAGCAGGTGGCAACGCCTCTCCATGCTGGTTTTGCAGGCGCTCCAAGATGGTACGAGCCTGTTCCAGGGCTTGTTGGGCTTGGGGAATTCTTTCTAGCCCCCACAGCTGTGCAGCTACTTGCAGATGCGCAGCAGCCAGTTGGTTCCACTGACTGACCGTAAATTGCTCACCCAGGCGTTGTTGGATGGCAAGCCAGGTTTCAAGACCTTGGGAAGTGAGGGTTTCCGCTTCTTCTTCTCGACCCATTTGGAAGTAAATACTAGCCTTTTGCAGGAGGCTTACGGCCTTGCTGGTTTCGGGTGACCAGCGTACTGCATCGGGTACTCGCTCCAGGGCAAGATGGCTATACTCTAAAGCTGATTCAATGGATTGGAGGGATTCGACATATTGCCCCTCCTGCTCGTACAAGCGACTCTGACACAAGGCCAGACGGGCACGTAGATTCAATGTATCTGGTGCTTCATTTTCTTTGCCCAGGCGTTCCCCGATGGTATCCAGGATTTCTTGGGCGCGATGATAGTCCTGAATGGCTTCGGACATCGACCGATCGCCTTGTAGGATTGCACGAAGCAAAAATGCTTGTGCCAGTTCTCGGCCTAGATGCGGCCGCCGTAAGGCTCCTCCCTGCCATGCAGGCTCCAGAAGCGCAATGCTCTGGTTCACAGCCTGGATTGCCTGGCTATCACCCAGCGCAAAGAGGGCATTGGCGCGGCCCAGATGGCAACGGGCCTGAAAATCCAGGAGCCGGGGAAGTTTAGCATCTGCGCCTGGTAATTCCTTGAGCATTTGCAAGGCCTCGTCAAATCCATGCAGGGCCTCCAGAGCGCGATCGGTTTCCGCCAGAATTTCGGCTCGACTACAGAGTAATTCGGCATGATCCAGAAGGATCCGCCAACGATGCTCTGCACGGGGTGGGGCAAAGGTAGGGGTAGGGATCTCGTTGGTGGATGGATTTGGCAAGATTTCTTCGGACATGTGGGGCTCCGGGGATGGTTTCGGATCAATCGAAGGAAGTTGTTGAGGCGAATCCTGTATGAGCGACTCTGACTTTGCAAGGGGGAAGGTCAAATCCGGTGGCTGGTGAGCAAGCAGCTGTTTTTCCTCTTTTACCTCGGCAGTGTTCTCGCCTGTGCTCGCCATGGATAAGGACTCGGCTAACGGCATGTAATCCACCTCTTCCCGCATCGTCCCGAAGGAGATTGGTGGCGTCTGCTCCTGGATCGAAGGGGAATCCATTTCCTTCTTTTCCGGTGTTGGACTTTCGGGCAGGGCAAAGTTGGGTTGATAGGGCAAAGCAAGATTAAGAATCGTAGAGATTTGCACCGAGTCGACACTCGCAGCAAGCTCATTACGCGAAGGCTGTTCTGCTAAAGCCGTATCCTGGGGCACAGCCAGGAATGCCTCCTGGGAGCCTGGAGATTGGCTTGGGAGTGATCTCGGAAGGAGGAGAGAGGATGCCCCGGATAGGGTATGTAGTATATGTTGCAACGAATGCCGTTGTCCCCTCGTCAAGAGTAAACGGGCTGCAAAAAAAAGGCGATAGTTACGGTGAATCTGGTTCTCCCGACGAACCACTAGCGCCGTACTTTCGAATTGGGGATATCTGGGGATCCGGATCTCCAGCAGGACCATTTCGCCAATGCCAAGATCGGTTTCAGCGAGAAGAAAACTCGCTCCCGAAGAGCTGATATCGTGGAGTTTGCCCAGCAACGCTGCTTGGTTATTGCGCCGCAAAACGATCACTTCACCATCGGTCTGGATGCGGTTGCGGATTCTTTTTTTCCGCCAATTCACCACCTTGGGTCGAGCAAAAAGAAATGCATCAGAATTCTTCTCCAGGGCAATGAAATTTGCAAAAAAGCTGGAGAGAAATCCTTTGCCATCCAGACAAATCAAGCACTGTTCATATACCCTTCCCAGAGCAGTTTCCTGCGGAAGAAAACGAAGAGATTCACCCTCGCAACCATCAAAGAGGAATAAACTGCCCTCGTCGTCTTCATCAGCAGAAAAGATGATACTGCTGTTGCCCTGGTCAGCGCAGAGATCCATGGGATCACGAAAACCGGCTGGCGAAAAATCATTAATCAGGAGCTGATGATATAGTCCCAACTCCAGGGACGAACGAGCAGGAAGAACGCTTCGTAACTCCAGGAAGTCGCCAGGGCGAATGGTCATAAATTGGCAGCTTCCTTCCTAATTACACCAAAACATGTTGTGAATGTACCATAAACCAAGAGGTTGCCAAAGCCAATCCGGGTGCTGGGACCTTGTCTGAGATTGTGGATTCCAGGTTTCAAGAGAGCTGCCAATAGCCAAGGGCATTGACCACTGTGCCATGCAGTAGCAACTGATAGACGATCATATTGGCGAGTACGGCAAGGACATAGTCGCGGGTTTGCTGATAGGGAATATTGGCTGCAAAGATGGCTCCGGCCCAGGGCCCAGCACCTTGCGGAATTTGTTGCAACCACTTGCGGACAGCGTTGGGACCTGCATTATAGGCTGCTGCCACCAACAAGGGGGATGGGCCCAGACGCTGCTGGAGGTGGGCAAGATACGCACTGCCAATCTGAATATTTCCAGCTACGCTCTGGGGATCAGCCCCAGCAGCCTGGGGTAGATGACGCACGACCCAATTGGCCGTGGCTGGCATGATCTGCATTATTCCTTGTGCACCAGCCGAAGACAGAATCTTGGGGGCAAAGCCTGATTCCTGGCGCATGACGCCGGCAAGCAACGCGATGGGAAGATCGTTTTCTTGCGCCGCGCTTTCAATGTAATCCCGGTAGGGTAACACGTAACCCTGCCGCCAATCGGCATTCTGGGCAATCGCCGTGCTTGCATTGATACTCAAGAGCCAGGCCTGCTCCTGTGCGGCACGGGTTGCCAGACTTTGGATGAATTGCGGGGCTCTATCTTTTGCCAGCAAGTGGCGCCATTCCCAAAGGGCATCAAAATACAGACCAAGCCGGTAGAGGGTAATGGCTCGCTGAAAGCTGGATAGTGTACTGATATCAGAAGAGAATGTGGATGATGAAGCAGGAAGGGTTGTCCCTGCTGGGAGCTGGACAGGTTTGCCCAATGCTGCCAGGGCAAGCTGCCCATAGGCATCAAAAGGCGAAGAAATTTCCTGCCAGATCCTCTCGGCCTTGGAGAAATTACCTTGTTGTTGCAAGGCAAGCGCCTGCCAGAACCGCCAGCGCGATAATTGTTGTTCTGCTGCTGGAAGTCGAGCAAAGGCAGCTAGGACCAGGGCCCAGTTATGCTCGAGGAGGGCGCTACGCAATAGCCACTTTACAGTGTTTTCTGAGGGCGTGAGTGTAGGATCCAAGGCAAGGGCCTGTTGAAACCAGGCCATGGCTTGTGCGCTTTGGTACTGTTTGGCTGCTTGTCCAGCTGCGGTATACAGAACCCTGGCTTGCAGGCGGCGGGAAAGGGTAGATGCTGCGGCCAGCTGAGAAACCGCCTGCGCTGGCGTCGTCCACGCCATTTGCAAGTAGGCTAGTGCGGTCAGCTCGTGGGAATGTTTGTCATTTCCCTGTTGTAACCAGGCTTGGGGATGGTCGAGAACCGACGGAAGCTGGATAGAGTCTGGGAAAGGAAGATAGGATGCAAAGTTCTTCGCATGTTGCGCAGCTCCCTCCTCAACCATGGTGCGGAGTTTTTCCCAAAGTTCGTTGGTCGGGATGGTTCCGGCTGCCAGAGCCTGGCGCGCCATTTGATTGCAGGCTTGATTGTCGGGGGAGGCGGTTAGCCAGAGCCTGCTCGCTTCATCTGCCATAGCCAGAGCCGGAACCATTGCTGCATAGCAGCGAGCACTGCGGTTTTCCGGTGCTGGCCCGGCAAGATAGACCTGCTGGAAGTGGGTCCAGTCCTGGCGTTTGCCCAGTTCCAGCAGCCACTGGCGGCGGAGTAATTCGTAGGCCGCGCCATGGGGGAATTGTTCTGAGAATTGTTGGAATTGTTTGGGCTTAAGCTGTTGCAGACGGGGTTGTAGACTCCAATAGGCGACCCAGGGGCCCATCGTCGTGGATGCCAGGGCAGGGAGTGCGGCTGCTGCCGGTCGATAATTTCCCTGGGCAAAGCCATTGGCAGCTTGCTGCAGGAGTTCTTGCTGGGCGGGAGAAAAATTTTCGGCATGACCAGGATCGGAGTGCATCCCCAGCCAGAAGATGGAACCCAGAAGGAAAATGCCCAGGGAGCTTATTTTTGTTTGAGATGCAGCCATCGACCGAGATGCTTGCTTAAAGATTCCTTTCTTCTGGGATGATCATTGGCCAAAGGTCCCACATGGAGATTGAGAGGCTCGCAATGATCCTTGCCATGACAAATAACGCCATGGGATTCGCAGTTGTTGCCAGCCTGCTGTAAAATGGAAACCATTTTCTCTTCGGCTTCGGCGCCGCAGCGGCCATCATACTGAATCAGGGCAAGGGCCTTTTCCGGCAAGTAATCTACATGACCACCCATCTGCTCGAATTCTCGTAATTTCTCACGAGCCTCAAGGGTGACTCCATGCAATGCGCCGCTGATGATAAAGCGGCTGGGACGCTGACTGTTGTTGGAGTTCATGAGATCCTCACTTAACCTCCTGATTTCTGGCTGTGGGAAAGAATGATGCCACTGAGGGCAGGGGGAGGGAAGGGTTTCGGAATCTTTACAGCTTCCTTTACCACCGCCGGCTTGACAAAAAGAGCCCAGCTCCCAGGGTGCCAATGAAAAACCCCAAGGGCCAATTGGACCAATAGGATAAAGCAAGGGCGGACCACACCAGGATTTCCGCCAGCAACATGGACAGGAGCCATGCTGCCAAAGGGCGTGCCAGTAAACGTTGTGCGGCTGCGGCAGGGCTCACGAGCAAGGTAAAGACCAGCAGTGTTCCCACCAGAGGCACGGCTGCAGCGCACACAATGGCTAGGAGCAGCAGAAAGAACCAATCCATCCGATCCATGGGAATGGCGGCGGCACTTGCCAGGGCTGGACTACTGGACTGGAGCAACAACGGTCGAAATTGCCAGAGCAGGAGAAGCAAGAGCAGTACACAGAGAACAGCGAGGGGTTGGAGGCTTTGGGCCGGGATCGCCCAGGCCTCTCCAAAAAGCAACCCATAGACCCGCGCCGCGTATTCTCTCCCCAGGCTCAGCAACAAACCGCCCAGCGCCAAAAAAGAGCTAAGCAAGAGACCAATGGCAACATCTCGGCGCCCCTGTCGGCTAAACAATCGGAGAAAAAGCACTCCCAGCAGCGCAAACCCCGCCAATCCCAGGAGGGGAGAAATACCGAGAAAGGTTGCCAGCGCCCCGCCAGGAAAGGCGGCCAGGGGTAAGGCGTGGGCGGCAAAGGCGTTGCGGCGAAGAATGACAAAAAATCCCAAACTACCTGCTGCAAGAGCAAGGAGACTGGCAGCCAGCCACGTATTCCAATAGAAGGTAGCAAACATTAGCTGGATCGGACTGGGCGGGGTCGCCAATAAAGCGAAGTAAGATAGGCGAGCAGGAGGAGAACGACCACAAAAAAACTAACGGGCCAGCTGGTTCCTTGGTTGTAATAATAACTTGCAAAGGCCAGGTAGATGCCCAGCCAGACCGATCCAAGGGCGATGAGAAAGGCGTACAGGAAACATTGCCATGGGCGTCTAGCCAAGCGCAGGGCGGCGGCAGCGGGCCCGAGCAGCAGGGCCGTGGCAAGGATTACCCCAATGGATAATGCCGATAATGCCGCCGCCGTGCCCAGCAGCAATAGATACAAGAGTTCCAGGCGGCGGACAGGAACTCCCGAGGCCTGGGCGAGTTGGGGATCGGCAGCAATGAGCAGTAATTGTCGGTAAAAAATCAAGACGAGGGCAATGGCCAAAAAAACCGTGAGAAAAATGGGAAGAAGGAGCTTGGGAGCAACGGCAAAGAGGGACCCGAACATGACATCTACCGTTGCCCCACTATATTGGGTGACGGTGACATCAAAATAGAGGAACAGGGCGGAAACGCCCAGGGTGGCACCTAGGACAACCCCCGTACTGAGATCGCGGGATTGGGCCCGACCCAGTCCCAGCCAGCCCATGACCAGGGCCGCGATCCAGGCCATCCCGAGAAAGCCCCACAGGGAGCCGATGCCCAGGAATATGGACAGGGAGCCTCCCGCACTACTGCTATCGCCCAGGGCATGACCAGCAAAACCATGATGCCGCAGCACGGTAAAAACCCCCACGACCGCATTAAGCAGCGCCGCTACCGCACCAATCCACAGGGCAGTACGGACGGCTTCATTCTGCCAAAAGGTAAGCAGATGCAAGGGATCAGTCATGATCGTGGGCATAACAGGGGATTTCTAAGCCCTGACGGGGATTTTCGGGTAAGACCAACAAGCGTCCATGATGCTGGAGAACTTCGACGGGATAGCCATAGAGCTTGGTTAACACTTCCGTACGCACCACCTCCGCCACGCTGCCGGTAGCCGCACGCCCGCCAACCAGATAGACCAGTTGATCCAAAATGGGTAGCAACGGGTTCATATCGTGGGCCGTGACCACGATGCTGATCCCTTGCTCTTTGGCGAGACGACCCAACAATTGGACCAGATGATTGGCACTGGCAAAATCCAGGTTGGCCAGCGGTTCATCCAGAAGCAGCAATTTCGGTTTGCGGGCCAAAGCATGGGCAATCACGGCCCGCTGCTGTTGTCCTCCCGAAAGTCTACCCACCCGTTGATTGGCAAAGCCCTCGCCATCTACGGCATGGATCGCTTCGGCAACGGCATGGGGGTCTGGTGGGCGCCAGCGCCAAAAAGGCCGAGGAATTCCCAAATCCACCAAGTCTCGCGTGCGCAGGGGCAAATCGGGATCAAAGCTTATTTTCTGGGGCACATAGCCCAAGCGATGGAGCTGACGGGTGGCAGGTTGTCCGAGAATCTGAATCGTGCCCGATTGCAGGCTTTGGACCCCCAGGATACTGCGCAGCAGGGTGGTTTTCCCTGCGCCGTTTTCGCCAATCAGGGCGCAAACTTGACCGCTGGCAACAGCAAAGTGGATGTCGGTGAGAATTGCCTTGGCCTCGATCCGTACCGAGACACCGGCAACCTGCAGGATTGGCAAGGAAGGAGGAGGTACGGGCGGCATCGAACCTACATTATGCAACAAAGTTGCGAAAATGTACGGGGAGAATCTTGCCTTGTCAAGGCATGGTCCGGAGCACACTCATGTTATGATAAAACTTTGCAAAAGGGAGGGGAAAGCATGGCGGCATTTGGTACCAGCGGTCTGCGGGCTTTGGTCTCGGAGCTTCGGGATTCCCTGGTCTATACCTACGTGCAGGCTTATCTACGGTATCTCGAAACTTTGGGTGAGTTTCGGCCAGGCATGGAAGTCCTTGTGGGAGGGGACTTGCGCCCCAGTACCCCAGCCATCCTCGAGGCTGCCTGGCAGGCCATTGGCGACTTGGGAGGCGAAGCCCGCTTTGCGGGGATGCTGCCCTCACCTGCACTGGCTTTGGCTGGCTTCCAGGCCAAGGTTCCTTCGTTGATGATTACCGGCAGTCATATCCCCTTTGATCGCAATGGGATCAAGTTCAATCGACCGGCAGGGGAGCTTGCCAAAGCCGATGAGATCGGCATTCAGGCGGCGTTGCAGGCGCCAGATCCCGATCTGTTTACTGCGGCTGGGCAGTTGCGGTCGCGGCCTAGGCTTCCTGCCGCCGATCCTCTTCCTCTATCTGCCTATTTGCGGCGTTACCAGGATTTTTTCCCGAATCGTCCCTTGGCCCGGTGGCGTGTTGGCGTCTATCAGCATTCAGGGGTAGCACGGGATCTGCTACCCCAACTATTGACATCCTTGGGCGCGCAAGTGATTACGCTGGGACGCTCGGAAGAATTCGTACCCATGGATACAGAGGCACTGCGGCCGGAGGATCGGGCGCGAGCCATGGAGTGGACTCGGGAACATGGCCTGGATGCACTGCTCAGTACCGATGGCGATGCCGATCGCCCCATGTTGGCCGATGAACGTGGGCTATGGTGGCGAGGCGATCAATTGGGCCTGCTCTGTGCTGCCATCCTGGGTGCGGATGCCGTGGTTACTCCCATTTCCAGTAATACGGCCCTGGAACGCAGCGGTCTGTTTGCCCATTGTGTACGTACGCGGATTGGTTCCCCCTATGTCATCGCAGGAATGGAGCAGGCTTTGCAGTTGGGTTATCGGCGGGTGATCGGCTATGAGGCCAATGGTGGTCTCCTCTTGGGCGCAGACCTGATCGAGCAAGGACGGCACCTGACAGCGTTGCCAACCCGGGATGCGATGTTGCCCATGCTGGCAGCCCTGGTGGCTGCCTCTAAGGAAAATAAACCGTTGTCCGCCTTGTTGGAAAACTTGCCCAAGCGGTATACGGCAAGTGATCGAGTGCAAGATTTTCCGACGGATCGGAGCCAGAAGATTCTGGAGCAGTATGCCGATGGGGAAAAGGGTTTGGCTGCTTTTACGGCAGATTTTGCCCATCTGGGTTTTCGTGCCATTGCAGCTGACACCACCGATGGGGTGCGGATGCGCAGCGATCTTGATGAGTATCTCCATTTGCGTCCCTCGGGTAACGCCCCGGAGTTGCGCTGTTATGTGGAGGCCAGTACCAGTCAGCGGGCCGATGCATTGCTGCAAGGTGCCATGGTGCGACTCCATTCCTGGCAACAGGCCTAGGTAGCCCATGCGTTGGCGACGGCGATCCGGACTGATCTATACGGGTCTGTTCCTCTTTGCGCTGGTGCTGATTCTGATGGTCATGCGCTATTTGGGGGTGGTTTTTGAGACCAACGCCAAGGCTCAGTTGGCCCTCAATGGCCCTGGGCAGACGGTAACGGCACTGCTCCATCTGGCCATGGTGCTCAACTGGTTTCGTTGGCGTTGGATTCTTGATTTGTTCTTGCTCGCATGCTTGTTGACCGTTTTGGGTTTGGGACGGGACTGGTGGCGATGGCGCCATCCCCACTAAGGATTACCTGGGGATACGCCAGCGGGAGCGTGCCGGGATCTTGGCCAGGTTGCAGCGATGACGATACTTGCCAGCAATCTCCGATACCTCGGCCAACAGTCCGTTGCTCAGGGTGATGGGTTCCAGGCCTAAGTTTTGTAATCCCTGATTCTCCACCCGTAGTTCATTTTCCTGAGCTTCCTTGCGGGGATTGTCCAAAAATTCGATCTCGGCACCAGTGAGCTCTTGGATTAATAGAGCTAGATCACGAACTCGATGGGTTTCCGTGGTTTGGTTGAAAACCCGGACCCGATCACCCTGGGCAGGCGGGTGTTCGATGGCAAGCTCGATACACTTTACCGTATCACGGATATGGATAAAGGCTCTGGTCTGTCCGCCGGTACCATGGACGGTGAGGGGATGGCCCACCGCTGCTTGCATGATGAATCGATTGAGTACCGTGCCAAAATCTCCGTCGTAATCAAAGCGATTGATAAGCCGTTCATCCTGTTGGGTGGCCGCGGTTTCGGTTCCCCAAACGATCCCCTGATGCAGATCCGTGATCCGTAAGCCATCATTCTTGTTGTAATAATAGAAAAACAATTGATCCTGGGTCTTGGTCATGTGGTAGATGGAGCCCGGATCCGATGGGTAGAGGATCTCGGTTTCTTCACTCTCTTCGTTGTCGGGTGAGAGTAACCGGACCCGCTGGTAGCCCTCAGGCAAGCTAAATCGTGAGGTTTTGTAGCCATATACACCCATCGTCCCGAGATGTACCAAATGACAGGTCTCCTCAAGACCATTTTCGACGATGGCACACAAAACGTTATGGGTGGCATTGAGATTATTGTCCACGGTATAGCGCTTGTGCCAGGGAGATTTCATGGAATAGGGCGCTGACCGTTGCTCGGCAAAATGGACGATGGCATCGGGTTGCAGGCGGTGCAGGAGTTTCTTGAGTTCCCCATAATCCTTGGCAATATCCAGGATGGAGACGCCAATCTCCTCGCCAGTCAATTCCTTCCAGGCGCTGATCCGTTCCACCAACGATGAGATGGGAGTGAGGGATTGGACCCCCAATTCCTCGTCCTGACGGCGGCGCACCAGATTGTCAACGATGTGCACTTGGTGACCGCGAGAAGAGAGATGCAGGCTGGTGGGCCAGCCACAAAATCCATCTCCACCTAGGACCAAAATTTTTTGAGGCACTATTTTTCTCCTTTGCATGCGCTGAGGAAAAGAGTAGGCGAGTAGGACCCTTGTCGCAATTGCTGGGGCAAGCTGGCATCCCAGTGTCATATTAGTGTCATATTGGCATGCTATGCTTTACAAGTTTGTTCTAGCCGGGAGCTTGCAGCATGACCCAGATCCAGATTTTGGATGATCAGAGCGTTACCCGCCGTCATCGACGGATTTTGTGGGCCTCTGGCCTTGGAATTTTTTTGGATGGGTATGACCTGAGCATTATGGCGGTGGCCCTCATCGTGCTCAAGGAGCAATGGCATTTGACGCCCAGCGAGTTGGGGGGGTTGGGCACCGCCGCCCTGGTCGGGGCCCTGGTAGGCGGACTCTTCGGCGGTCCCATTGCCGACCGCTGGGGGCGCAAGAGCATTTACCTGATCGATATCGCCACATTCTTTTTTGCAGCTGTGTTCTCTGGTTTGGCCTGGGATGCTACCTCACTCATTGTTTTTCGTTTTCTTTTGGGTCTGGGGGTTGGTGCCGATTACCCACTGAGTTCTACGTACATGGCTGAGTTCTTGCCCAAAAAATCCCGCGGTTCGGCCATGACCTGGATATTTGGTCTATGGATGGGGGGAGCCCTGGTTTCAAGCCTGGTAGGCCTGGCCCTCTTGCACACCGGCCCCGATGCCTGGCGATGGATGCTGATCTCCGGAGCCATTCCGGCAGTCCTGGTACTATGGCTGCGACGCAATCTACCCGAATCTCCCCGTTGGTTTCTGCGGCGTGGGCGCTGGGAGGAGGCGGATCAGGTAGTGCAATGGTTGGCGCCCCAACTCAACTTTCAGGAACGGCAAGCGGCCATGCAGGAGCTAGCCAAAAGCATGGAGGGAGCCCGGCGGCATACCTGGTTTGATCTCTTTGGCAGGAAATACCTCAAAAGAACCCTCTATGCAGCCATCCCCTGGTTTTTGATGGATGTCATGGGTTACGCCATGGCCATCTTTTTGCCCATTATGTTGTTACATCTGGGGTTACGGACCAGCGAGCAGGCACTGATTGGCAATACCTTGTTCACGGCGAGCTTTGTGTTGGGTTGGGTTCCCCTGGCGCTGCTCATCGATCGTATTGGTCGCCGCCAGGCGCAATTCTGGGGTTTTGTGGGGGATGCCCTGGGCTTGGGACTGGTTGGCGCCTTTGCGTTGAGTGGAGAGCCTCCTTTTGCCATTGCTGCCATCGGGCTGATTGTTTTTCAGGTTGCCAATAGTTTTGGTCCAGGGAACACTACCTGGATTATCCCTTCTGAGCTCTACCCCACCGAATTGCGAGCCAGTGGTCATGGTTTTAGTACCGCCTTCAGCCGGGTTGGTGCTGCGATCAGTGTCTATTTGCTTCCCACGGTGCAGGCCAAGTTTGGTATTGGTGGTCTGCTGCTAATTCTCGCCTCGGCCGGGCTGCTGGGTGCTATCCTTACCAAGATTCTGGGAGTGGAAATGGCCGGCGAGGGGCTGCCGGAAGGTGGCGCAAAACCAGAGGTTTTGCAAAGAGAAGCGGCATGATCAGTTTGCTTTTGCTGGAGTTAGATGGGATAAAAATCCATCGGTGCAATGAGACCAATCGTGGGCCAGGGCAGCAGCCCGGCAGTCTTCCCGACGGAGTGCCAGGGCAGCCATTGCGGCTGCGGCAAGGTCCTCGCTAAGGATACCATTGTATCCCGATTGAATGCTGGCCGCGGGGCCCAAAACCGGGTAAGCAGCCACCGGTACTCCGCAGGCGTTGGCCTCCCGAACCACCAATCCCAGGGTATCGGTTCGGCTTGGAAAAATCATGACGTCGGCGGCAGCAAGATGGCGACTCAAGGTTTCACCCTGCATCATGCCATGCCAGTGGACTTCCGGATAGTTGGCGCGTAGTTTGGGAGCCAAGGGTCCATCCCCAATGACATGCTTGCTGCCGGGAAGATTCAGCTGCAGAAATGCCTCTACATTTTTTTCCACTGCAACCCTACCAAAGTAGACAAAGGCGGGGCGCGGACCTGGCAGTAGAGAACGCAGATCATGATTTTCCCAGGGATGAAAGAGTTCCGCATCCACCCCTCTGCTCCACAGGACCAAATTTTTCATACCCCGTTGCGAAAGTTCAGTGGCCAGTGCCTGACTGGAAACCATGGTGGCAGCAGCAGCGCCATGAAACCAGCGCAAAAAGGCATATCCCCAGTCCACAGGCACGGGGAAGCGGGCTGCCACATACTCCGGAAACCGGGTATGGAAAGAGGTGGTAAAGGCGAGACCCTGGCCTACGCACCAGATCCGCGCTGCCAGTCCCAAGGGGCCTTCGGTAGCAATGTGAATCGCTTCGGGAACAAAACCCGTTAGTGCCTCCCGTACCTGACGAAAAGGTTCCAAAGCCAGGGGAATTTCCGGGTAGGTAGGGCAGGGCATGCTGGGTACATCGGCTGCATGGATCACCAGCACATCATGACCTTTACGGCGCAGATGCAGTACGGTTTGCTCCAGGGCACGCACCACCCCATTGATTTGTGGGGACCACGCATCGGTAATCAAGGCGATCTTCATGAAGTCTCCATTGGAGGGGATGATGGGGAGGAAGGAGTGGCTTCAGGCCAGTGCAACAAGCGCAAGGTGCCATCAAAATCTTCGATCAAAGCCGTGCAGCTTTCGACCCAGTCGCCGTCGTTATAATAGGTAATACCTTGGATTTCCTTGATTTCTGCGTGATGAATGTGACCACAGACCACCCCATCATAGCCAGAACGGTGGCACTCCATGGCCAAAAAATGTTCATACTGACTGATGAACTGGACGGCGCGTTTGATGCGGTGTTTGATGAAGGCGCTCAAGGACCAACGACTGCGGATCCCGAATCTCCGGTTGAAGTTTTGATGCCAGCGATTGAGGTTCAGGAGCAGGGAATAGCCGCGGTCACCCAGATGGGTTAACCAGCGGGCATAATGCATGCTGAGATCGAATTGATCACCATGGGTTATCCACAGGCGCCGCCCGGTAGCAGTGGTATGCACCCATTGGGGGACGATCTGAATCTCCCCCAGGGCAAATTCCCGCTCTTCGGTCTCGAGAAAATTGCGAAAGAAGCCGAGCAGGGGGTCATGATTTCCTTGTACATAGACGACCCGGACACCGTTGCGGGCTTGCCTGAGGATCTTCTGGACTACGGTGCTGTGACTGCTGGGCCAATACCAGCGCCGTTTCAAAGACCAAAAATCAATGATATCGCCAATCAGATACAGATGCTGGCATTGGTAATGACGGAAAAAGTCCAGGAGTAGCTCTGCCTGGCAGCCTTTGCTGCCCAAATGGATATCGGAAACAAAAATGCTACGACAAAGAACCGGAGAGAGAATTTTCGCTGAGTCTCTTGGATCAGGGGTCATGGATGGACGGTAAATGGCCGCTGGTAAGCCTAGAGTATATGCCTTCCAAGGTCTCCTTGTCTTGTTGAGAGAAGCTTCCTGAGTGTAACAAAAATGTCATAAAAGATTCATCACACTGTCACAATCAGACTGTATAGTTACTTCTAAAATGAGTGTGAATGTAGATATGACATGTACCGCAAACCCTCGAGGTGCCGATGATTGATACTTCATTGCTGGCTTCCTTTTTCCCGGTTTCCCATCTGATTGAAATGATGGGTGTGGTGGGCACGACGCGATGGGATGAGGCCGATCTTTTTTCCCATTCTCGTATTCTGCTGGCGGGTCAGGAGAGCTCCGCCAGAACTCTGGAAATGACTCTACGTCGACAGCATGCCCAAGTGCGATGGGTCCTGGAGCCTGCAAAACTGGCCAAATTGCTTGGTCACTGGTGCCCACAATTGCTGATTTTGCTGGAGTGGGGTGATCTTTGGTGCGAGGCGCTGGGCGAAAGCCAGGCAATGCTGCAGCATGTCGGTACGACGGTGATGGCTCTTGGTCCTGATTGTGAAGAAGATGCAATGGCGGCTCTCCAGGCTGGGGTGAGTGCGTATGTGGGCTCCTTCCAGGGAGAAAGCCTGGTTCTTGCCCAAGCGAGCGCCCTGTTACGGCGTGGACATCAGTGGGAACTTGGGATCATCGACATACCTGGAGTACTGCGCATTGATCCCCAGAGTCATCGGGTCTTTGTGTTGGGGCAGGAACTCCAACTGAGCCGGAGAATCTTTCGCCTGTTTCATTACCTGGCACAGCGATCGGAATATACGGTCTCTACCCTCGAAATTACCCAACAGCTTGTTGGCAACAAAGGCGTTGTGCACAGCAATACCATAGCCGCACAGATTCATCGTTTGCGCAAAGCGCTGGAAGAGGTTGGTGCGGATCGTTGGTTGCAAACCGTTCATGGAATTGGTTACCGCTTAACCTTGCCGACCGCTTCGGAGAGCAAGTCCAAAAAAGCGTCATAAAACTGTCATAAAAAGTTCATCAAACTGTCATATAGATTTGTTACATTCTCTATTGTACAATATAGGAGTAAAAATCCCGTGAACATTGACTACATTGTCCATCTTGCCAACTATTCCGATGGTATTATTTACATCCTTGCCCTGTTGCTGCTTGTCGAGCTGGCGGTGATGATTGATCGGTTCTGGTATCTACGCCGCACCCTGGCGCGTGGCGATGCAGTGGTCCATGAGCTGGCGGTGCAGGGGCGGTTGGACTACAAAGGCTTGACGCAATTGGCCGAGCATTCTGCGGGCCTTCCCGAAGAAAGCCTCTTTCGGATGGCTGCCAACCACGTTGGCCAGGTCAAGGGCGAGGCCATGGCCAATCGTCTGGAAGAGGCGGTCATTACCCTGGCGCCCCAGCTGGATCGGCGCCTGTGGTTGCTGGATACCATCATCACCCTGGCTCCTCTGCTGGGGCTGCTCGGTACCATCATTGGCATGTTCCATGCGTTCCATGTCCTTGCCACACCGGGGCACGCGCCCACCGATGTCACCGGAGGGGTGGCCGATGCCTTGGTAGCAACGGCTTCGGGTCTGTTTATCGCCATATTGGGTCTGCTGACCTTCAACGCCTTCAACAACCAGGTGCGGATGATCCTGCTCCAGTTGGATTCTATCAAGACCATGTTGATCAACCGCCTGGATGGGCAACCCATCAACCACCCCGGTGCGGACCCCAGTGATGAGCGTTCGGCGCAGGTCCTGTCGGTAGCGAGGGCCGGCTGATGGAGCGTCGGTATTTTGAATACAGGAAGGGGCGGGTAGAGATCATTCCGATGATCGATATCATGCTCTTTTTGCTGGTCTTCTTCATTATGATCACCCTGCAGATGATCCCGGACCAGGGACTGAATCTCCAGCTTCCTGCCTCCAGCCAGGCAAAAGAGTTACCTCGACCCCATCTCACCATCAATATTCAAAAAGACGGTACGGTGGTGGTGGACAAGCGGCACTATGACCTCGCTGGTCTTGAAAATCTGATCCGCAGCGATGGCAATCCTAGCAAGACGGTGATCACCATTGCGGCGGACAAAGCCGTGCCCTATCAGAAATTCATCAACGTGATGGATACCTGCCAGAAGGCGGGGGCCAGTGATATTGGTCTGGCGGCCAAGGCGGATTGAGATGGGCACGGTACTATCCTCTCCTCCCCTGGCACCACAGCCCAAGGATTTTTTTGGTCGGGCCCTGCTCCTTGGCGCCGTGCTGGAAGTGGGTTTGCTGGCCGGACTCCTCTGGATCAGTGCGCAGAAAAGTCCACCGCCTCCACCCAAGCCCAAACGCATTGCCATCCACATGGTAGAGCCGCCCAAGCCTAAGCCCATTCCCCCCAAGCCCAAGCCTAAGCCCAAGCCCGTGGTGCAGCCCAAGCCGGTTCCCAAACCCATCCCCCATCCCGTACCACGGCCCATTCCCCATCCCGTGCCGCACCCAGTGGTCCATCACCAGGTCACGCCCAAACCCCTGGTGGCCAAGGCCCCGCTGCCCACGGCCCCGGTTGCGCCACCAGCACCCCCGGTCACGCCGCCACCGCCACCACCCCCTCCGGCACCCAGCCCAGCGCTGGCACAAGAGGCCATCGCTCAATACGCCGCCATGGTTCGGGAACAGGTACAATCCCAGGCCCGCGTACCCGAGGCGGTACGGCTCATGCATCTGAGCGGCACCGCGGTCATTCGCTTTGAGTTGCTTCCCAGTGGACAATTGGTCTGGGCCCGGTTGGCAAATTCCAGCGGTGTGGGGGCCATCGATCGGGCGGCCCTGGCGGCTGTGAAAGCGGGCAATTACCCACCCTTTACCAAGAATATGCCCAAAAAACCTACCCAATTCGATGTGGAGGTCCATCTTTCGGCCGATTCCTGAGGGTGCGGCCCATGGCACGAACTATTGAGAAGGGAGCATATGAGAAGACTGTTGCAGGCCATCTTATCCATGATGATCCTGCTTTGTCTGGTGCAAGGGGCTTTTGCGAAGGACGGAGCAGGAATGCAGTTTCAACACTACACCTTCGCCATGCTGTGGCAACCAGGTGTGTGCGCCACATGGACCGAGACGGGACCTGCCTGTGCAGGTCTGACACCCCAGTCGAAGGCCAGCCAGCAATGGAGTCTGCATGGGCTCTGGCCCAGTCGCCCAGCGCAACTCGTTGCCAGGGGCATGGAAGCAAAAAGCTGGTGGCAACACGGCTGCTTCTGGTTCCAGAACCAAAGTTTTCCACCCCACGACAGTTGCTCCTTACCTCCCTTGGAATTGTCTCCCAGGGTGCGTGAGGAATTGAGTGAGAACATGCCCATGCAGAAGGTCTGCCTGGACCGGCATGAATACTACAAGCATGAAGCCTGCTTCGGAGTAAAGCCTTCTCCCTACTTCCAAACGGCGCTGGAACTCCTGGGAGATGTGAATGCCAGTAGCTTCACCGCCTTCGTCCGTGACCATCGGGGCCAATGGGTTTCCCGCAATGCCCTGCTGAAGGCCTATAGCGATGCCTTTCATCTCGCCGATGCCTCCTCTTTGGAGCTGCGCTGCGAAACCGATCCGCGTAGCAGGCCAAGGCATAAAAATCAGGAAGGTACCATACTGACCGAGGCGTGGATTACCATCCGATCGGACCGCGTCCATGAGTTTCCCAAGCCCAGTGCCATTATGGCGGGAAGGAAGGGCAACTGTGCCAAAATGATCCATATCTTACCATAGTCAACGAGGGAGCAATGCTAAGAAGACAATTTTTACAGCGGATGGGAGCCGGGACCGCGACTGCGCTCGCCGCCCCGAGGATTTTGGCAGGCGCACGCTCAGGCATCGGCGCGCAGAATCAGGTACGCGCCAAGATCGACCATGTGGTGGTAATCTTTCAGGAGAATCGTTCCTTCAGCCACTATTTTGGGACTTTTCAGCCCCGTAATGGACAGGGGGTTTTCAATCTTCTCGATCACGAGGGCAAGATCGACCCCCACTATATTGGGCTGCAAAAGAATCCGGTCGGAATTCCCTATGCCAATCTGCCTTTGCCTTTGGAAATCAATGGCTTTAGCAAAGCCATTCTACCCAACCAGCCCTTTCCACTGGCGCCTTATATCCCGGCCAATGGTACCGTGCGTTGGGATCCCAAGCATCGCTTTTTCCGGATGATGGCTGAGATCAACCAGGGCAAGATGGACCGGTTTGTGGCCTTGGCAGGGAGTTCCCATCGGACGTTGAGTCGGGAGGAGTTCCAGAAACTGACCCCCGCGCAGATCGCGTTTGCTCTGGCCAAACCGAGCGGACCGGTGCTTGGTTACTACCAGGAGCAGGATTTACCTTTTTATCACCGTCTGGCCCACCAATATGTACTCTTTGATCATTTTTTCCAGGCCATGAGTGGGGGAAGTACGGGCAATGCCATGTATCTGGCGGCCTGTCGCTCCGCTGTGCATCCTGGGGTTGCAGAGAAATTTACAGCACCTTTCGATCCCAGGGCCCAGGGCCTGGATCTGACCTTTTTCGATCTGCCCTATGATCATCAGCGGGTTATGGTCAATGACCTCCCACCCATTCAGGGGCCGACCGATGCTGGGCGAGAGAAAGAGTTGCGCATCAGCCCACCCCCCGAAGCACAACAATACGATAACATTGGCGATCGACTGAGGCGTGCCAATGTGGACTGGGCCTGGTACAACGAAAACTGGAATCGCGTCAAGCCATGGGCACTCAAGACCGCTTTTGGTCCTGGCGATGGCTCAGCGGTCATTGATACCCATCAGCTGTATGTGCCTCACCACAATCCCTTTCAGTATTACCCCCGTTGGCCAGCCTATGTGCAGGATGGACACCTGCGGGATGCCGAGGATTTTCTGGAAGATGCGCGGCAGGGAAAATTACCGGGGGTTTCTTTTCTGAAGGCCAGCGCCGCTCACGATGAGCATCCAGCCGATTCTGCTCCAGCCGTGGGCATGGCTTGGGTAGAGCGGCTGGTACGGGCAGTAGCGGAAGGGCCGGCCTGGGAGAAGACTGCTATTTTCATCACCTATGACGAAGGAGGAGGTTTCTGGGATCCATTGCCTCCGAAGATGGTCGATAACTATGGGTATGGTACCCGCGTCCCAGCCCTTTTGGTGAGCCCCTGGGCCCGGAGCGGATGGGTGGATCATCACCAGGCCAGTAGCGCGAGCATTCTCAAATTCATCGAGAACCGCTTTGGCTTGGCCCCGTTAACGGCTCGCGATCGGGATGCCTATGACTTGCTCGATGCCTTCGATTGGGAGCAACGGCCCAAATCTTTGCAGGTTTAGAATGTTACAGGGTAGCTCCTGGGCGCCAGTGCTGGATTTGGATTTTTTTTGATGGTTCTGCTCAGGTTACCTTACAATTAAGATTATGGTAACTGAGCTGATATGACTGCAAGCGTACCGGAGTTCTCTAGCTGGTATCCGTATCTTACGCAAAGATCCCGACAGTGGGCTTGGAACCTTGGCCGCATCCTGGGCTTTTGGATAGTGCTTTTCAATGCCGGGGCCTACCTAGCCATGGTTCCCGCGATCTCCGGTAGTCTGGGGCGTAGCGTTGATTATGGAATCTGGACCCAGGACTTCTATTTTCTGTCCCTGGGACTTTCCTTACCCTTGCTTCCGTGGATACATGCCCGTTGGGGAAGGCAACGGATCTTGCTCTTGAGTTTTGGTTTTTTTGCCCTTTGTTCAGTGCTCGTTGCCAGTACTTCGAAGTTTTGCTTACTGCTGCTGGCGCGGGTCGTGGCTGCTTGGGTTGGTGGATGGAGTCTTCCGCTGCTTGCCCAAGAGGGTGCAAGCCCCGGGAGTGCTCGACACCAACAAGCGGGAAATCTTTTCTGGACCTGGGCGGCCACGATTCCTTTTGCTTTGGGCCCTTTTTGGGGGGGTTGGATTACGGATACCTGGGGTTGGAGATGGCTTTTTGTTCTGGATATTCCGTTCTCAGCACTGATAATGTTGGGCGTGGTCCTAGGGGGGCAGGAGGAATGGCATCCCACTAAGCTTTCTTTTGATTGGGTGGGGTATCTGTTGTTGAGTCTAGCAGCGATACTTGCAGAGATGCTGCTAAACTTGGGTAATATTCGCGATTGGTGGCATTCTAGCCTCTTACAAGTGCTATTTTGGCTTGCGTTTTGGGCTGCTTTGGCAAGCTTTCTATGGTTATGGTCTCATCCGTATCCGGCGTTGCGCGTTTCCTTGCTGGGGTCTTGGAATTTTTTGATCGCGGCGGTGGGAACTTGGCTCGGTGCCCTGTTGTTTGTGGGGGGGCTGGCTTTGTTGGTGGTGCACTATCAATTGAGTTTTGGTTATAGCGCTGAGCAGATCGGATACTATGTCCTCCCCATGGCCATTTTGGGCCCAGTGATACTGATCCTTGCACAAAGCCATTGGCGCTTGCTATTCCCCCGTTTTTTTCTTGGGTTGCCATCACTCTTATTGGCCGCAGCCGCTTTTGCTATGGCCAGTTTCGCCCTGCCCATTTCGCCTGGGGCGCTTTTTGTTCCCATGTTGCTGGCGGGTGGTGGTCTGGGATGGTTGTTTCCGGCATGGAACAGCCTGGCACTGGATTCGCTTCCCAAAGAGAGAAAAGAGGAAGGCGCGCGATTGCTCAATTGGCTCCGGTATCTGGGTTTGAGTATGGGCATACCGGCTGCCAGTGGGTTTTGGGAGCGGCGTGTGGTCTTGCACCGCCATTTTTTGGTGGAAGACCGAGCCTGGCAAAATCAGCTTTGGGAGCATACCTTGCAGCATTTTTCCAAGGGACTGTCGGTCCCGGGGGCAGAACAGTTCCTTGCCAGGCAAATTGCAATACAGGCGCAGATGCTGGCCTTTAATGAGGTCTTCTGGGTAGCGGCTTGGGGTTTTTTGGGGCTTGGGCTATGGAGTGTGTTGGCGCGATTTTCCGTTTCCAGCTAAGAACCCATTGCTAAGCAAATGGTTGCGGTCGCCAAGAGGCGTTCTTGTGGCAGGGTAGCGGATGTGGTCGAGGTCGTAGCGCAACAGATTGTTTTTCCAGGTTGCGGCGGCAGCGGCGTGCTCCCGGCTGTTATCACACTCCGCCACTACCTTGTGGTTTGTCATGAGGAACTTGGCCATTTCGCCGAATTTGGCCCAATAGTAATTTTCGATCGGCTTGGCCAGAGTCTTTGTTGGGAGAAATCTGCAACTATTCTGCGGCAGCTTGTATCGATATTGTCAGGTTATTTTTCTGGTCTTCTTAACCATCAACGGATCGGCTGGATTCGTCAGGCTGCTATCTGCTGACTGCTGCAGCACCTCCAGAATAGGGCAGAGATGATTTTGAGGAATATCCTGATCGCAAGACGTAATCAATTCTGCAAGTACTTTCTCCATTCTCTGCAAAGCGGCAATCTTGTCACGAACCATCGCGAGTTTGTTTTGAGCACATTGTTGAACCGCTTTGCAGGCATCGGCACTATCAGCACGTAACGATAACAGATCCTGTATTTCCTGCAGAGTAAATCCCAAGCTTTGGGCGTGTTTGATGAAACGGATTCGCGCAACAATCTCCATGGGATACCGACGAAACGCCATAGCCGGCTTCTTCGGTTGCTGAATGAGCCCCTGGCGCTCATAGAATCGCACCGTTTCCACATGAACTCCTGCAGCTTTTGCTACTTGTCCGATGCGGAGTTCGGACTGTGTGGGCTCGTTGCTCATTTGCTAGCTCCGGTAATAGAGATGGTTACCCAGCACAGCAAGACAGTTGCGAGACGTCTTTGGTGAAGGTCTGGGCACAGAGCTTGAGACCCTCCACCATGGTGAGATAGGGGAAGAGTTGATCAGCCAGATCCTGAATCGTTAGTCCACCCCGGAGGGCCAGTGCGGCTGCCTGGACAATCTCTCCCCCCTCCGCCGCCAAGATTTGTGCACCGACGAGTTTCCCACTGCCTTTTTCGGCTACCAGCTTGATAAAGCCCTGGGTGTTGAAATTGGCCAGGGCGCGGGGAACATTGTCCAAGCCCAAGGTTCGGCTTTCGACATCGAGCCCTTGTTTGCGGGCCTGCTGCTCATCGAGGCCCACCGTAGCCACCTGGGGATCGGTAAATACCACCGCAGGCATGACTGAAAGATCCAACCGGGCATTGCCACCCAAGAGATTGACCGCTGCCCGGGTGCCACCGGCTGCGGCCACATAGACAAACTGCGGTAGGCTTGTACAGTCTCCGGCGGCATAGATATGGGGCACATTGCTTTGCATGCGTTCATTGACCGGGATTGCCCCGTTGGGTAGGGTCTCCACCCCGATTTCCGCCAGACCCAAATCCTGGGTATTGGCGATCCGCCCCGTAGCCACCAACAAGCGATCGCCGTGAATGGTCCCAGACCCGCATTCCAGGGTGAAGACTCCCTCTTCATAGCGTACAGAACGGGGAACCGTGTGGGTGTGAATCTGGACTCCTTCGTTTTCCAGGGCGGTCTGCAGGCCATGGCCCAAGGCTGGATCCTCTTTGGAAAGTAGGGTGCTGCGGGCCAGAATGGTGACCTCGCTGCCCAAGCGGCGGAAGGCTTGGGCCAATTCCAGGGCAACTACGGAACCACCCAATACCAGGAGATGGCGAGGGAGTTCTTCGGCTACCAGTGCTTCGGTCGAGGTCCAATAGGGGGTTTCGGCAAGTCCTGCTATGGCGGGAACTTGCGGGCGGGCGCCCACGGCAATCAAAAAACGATCGGCCTGGATGGCCTGCCTCGTGCCATCGTTTTTTTCGACCAGGAGGGTATGGGTATCTGCAAAGCGGGCGTATCCTGACACGAAGGAAATATCTGGATGACTGGTAAGAACGTGGGCATATTTTGCTTCCCGCAGTGCAAGCACGCGCTCTTGTTGTTGTTTCACCAAGGCTTTCCGATCAATGATCGGCTCGCAATGCCGCAGACCCAAAAAGGGATGGGCCCGCTGATCCTGGGCCATTTGGGCTTGTCGAATCAAAATCTTGGAGGGCACACAACCCACATTGACACAAGTGCCACCCAAGGTTCCCCCTTCGATCATGGTCACTCGCGCCCCACCTTCCACGGCCCGAATGGCGCAAGCAAAGGCAGCGGAGCCAGACCCAATGATGGCCAGATGCAAGGGCACTGCCTGGATCGGAGTGGTAGACGGTTCGGTTGTTGGACTTACCCTGGCGCCATAGCCCGCTTTTTGCACCGCTTCCAACAGAAATTGGATGGGGAATTCGTTCTCGCTGATCACCCGCGCAGTCCCTTCCGGGAATGAAACGCTTGCCTCACGTACACCTTTAACACCTCGTAAGGCCTTCTCCACCGTAACTGCACAATGCTTGCAGGTCATTCCGGTAATTTTCAGTTCTTGCTGGACAGCCATTTCCCCTCCGTAGGTTACGGTACAATCATCCTCTTGGGATTGCCCCGTTTCAGTCAAACTGCTGTGTAATACCCATTATAGTTATTTTAAACTCTGTACTTTAGTACGGAGTCAATAGGGATGTCCCAAGGATTCTGGCCTTTATACACCAGTGTGCATCCATCGCGTTCGTGGTTAACGCATAAGCATGTTGGAAACTTTCCCTGACATAACTCATCTAATGGCGTAGAATAGCTGGTAGAGGAGGCTAGTAGATGATGAAGCAGTTTGGAAAGAAACCACTCATCCTTGGCTTGCTTGCGGCTGTAATGGGATTGGCTGGTACAGGGGCTGCATATGCCCAACAGCCGGAGGTGTTAGCCGCAAACAACCCCCAGGTAGTAGTTCGAGAGGCCCAACTTCCCGGTGGCGGATTCGTGCGAATGGAAACGATCCACTGGAATAACACTCCGGCCCAGGTTCGTGTGGAGCGTTTGACACCGGAGCAAGCCCAAGCCCTGTGGAAGCAATCCATGGCCCAATTCCAAAATATGCAGACTGCTCTGTCGCAACAACTGATCCAGATGCAGAAGCTTTTATCTGCAGCATATTTTAATCCTTATGGAGCCATGGCACCCATGGTAACGCAGGTGAGCGAATCTCCACTTTTTGGAGTGCCTTTTTGGGTGCAGATCTCCACGCCGCAGATATTTGGTGTAGAGATCCCACAGTCGACGGTCAGGATTCCCTCTACTCCGTCGCAGCATCCAGTATCGCCGCAAAGTGGAGCTCCATGGCCCCCACATGGCACTACGGCAGTTGGCGATCTACATCCTGCTGCAAAGAATCCCAAGTTACCCATATAGCTGGTAGCTACTTCCAGATCTTCCTGCTGGGACGCTCCCTGGGAGCGTCACCTGAATAATATTAACAACAAGCTCTCAACCCAAATCAATGGATAGATAATATACCGGGTAATATTTTTTTCAGTAGTATAAAAAAGCGAGTGCCGAGACAGCTTGAGTAAATAGAAAGAATGGCAATCATTACCTGCCGGAAGAGAGATTATCTATCTATTTATCCCAGTATGAGACAACCAAGATGCCAATCTGCTTTCTGTCCTTCTTGCCAAATTGCATTGGCCAGTGAAGGATATTCCGAACCAGGAGGGTCAATCAACAGCATAATCAAATTATAACCAGGAAACTTATCGCTCCCGATTTTCTTTCAGATACCCATGTCTGAATCTATTGCTGTACAACTTCAACAATGGTCCATTATCCTGTATTTTGCGATAATGTCTGGCAGGCAATCTATCCTTGGTAACGCCATTTTCTTGCTTTAATCTGTCTTGTTTATCCATAAGATAATATACGATTCCCAAAAAGAGTACAGCAAATGCAAAAGCAATTAGCCGTAATGCTGTGGTAGGTTCGTTTTCTAGAACAATAAATTGTCGGGACATGGCAAGTATGGCGATGAGGACTACCGTCTTGACTCTTACAATTTGACCACGATGAGTGACAGTATGAAAAATTGTATGATTAAATTCCATGGCGATGAGTAAACCTAAAACATCGTCAAAAAATACCGAAATGGTGCTTCGAAATGAAGCAGCTTGATTTATATTCACAAGCAATCTATATGTGGCGATACCCAGATGCCAGAGGGCTATTATAATTACTATGGCAAGGAAAAATGAAAGTATCAGGGCAATAATCTGTTCAAAACGTTCATAAAAGTCAAGGATTGGCCAGCGCCTTCGTAAATTGCCGAATAACCATGGGTAGGGTTGATTTTTTTGCTGGGTTAGATTCGGCATATTTCATCCTCCTGATTTTTGGGCTTGCCTGCTACAATTTACCATGGTTCAGAACTTATGGCGAAGAGCAGAAATCCTAGGGTCCAATTCGCCCCCCTCACCAGGCTGTGGCAGCAGTTTCTCTGAACAGTTTGCCCCAAATCCGAATTTTAGCATAGCTTGTGCCGGAAAGATTGTACGCTGATTGCAGGGTAAACATCTTGATGCTCTTTGGCTGAATCCTGGAGGAAAGTCTAAGCTAAGAAAGCGCGGCGGAAGCTATGGTTACCTATCGATAAGTTCCAGTTCCGGTTTTTGGTTCCTGAAGGGTTCCAGCAACCCGGTTGTTTCTACAACAA
>JAEPKX010000046.1 GCA_021375695.1 Candidatus Igneacidithiobacillus taupoensis
TGGTGGCGCTTCAGGGACTCGAACCCCGGACACGCGGATTATGATTCCGCTGCTCTAACCAACTGAGCTAAAGCGCCGTGGAGCAGCAATTAAGCCTTTCCTCTGGTAGCTTGTCAAGGCTTCATGAGCCCTGTCTTTTGGCCATCCAGAAGATTCCGGACATGAGGAGAACAGGAAAGAGATAGGGAACCGCTGCCGACCAGGGACTGTGGAGGAGTATCATAGCCAGGATCAGCGCGAGCAAAACCACGCCCACGGTGTAGCGGTCGCCAAAAAGGGTCTTCCAGAAAGCATTCATGGACGTACTCCGGTGATGGATACCTTGGGCCGTAACAGATACACACCAAGGATTCCTGCTAGCAAATAAAAGGCTACTAAAAGGAGAATGGAACCATCCTCCCCCGGCCACTGGACACCCAGGGCATGCAGGCTCCAGTAGCTGCCAAAGGCAGTGATCATCGCGCCAACAAAAAATTTCATGCTATTTTCGGGTACTTGGCGCAAGGGACGATGCAGGATGCCGCCAGCCAATGCCACCAGGAGCAGGGCGGCGGCGGCAGCGGCGGCAGCAAGGGTCATCTGGTGGCTTTGGGCACCCAGGGCAATGACGATGAGCCATACCTCCAAACCCTCCAGCAAGACTCCCTTGTAGGCCACCATCCAGGCGGCCGAGGTATCGGCACGTAATATCCCCTGGGTCTTGGCAAAGGCTTGCTCTTCATCGTGCAGCGGGATCCGGCCGGCGGCCCGAGCCATGGCCTTGGCCAGCCAGCGACTCCCAAAAAAGAGGAGGAAAACCCCGACGACGGCCTGGAACCAAAGGATGTCGATGCCCTGTAGTAACAAAGCGCCACCAATTACGGTCATCAGTAGTAAGGTGCCAATGGCAGCGACACTGGCCATCAGCGCCTTAGGCCAACCAATGGTAAGGGCAACGGCCAAGACGATGGTAAAGGCCTCGACCCATTCGACGATGGCCGCGAGGCCGGTAGCGGTGACAATCTGCCAAGGAGACATTAGAGTTCCTCAAGATGCTGTTTGGAAAAGAAAAAGATCTGTGCAAGATCCACGAGGAGAGTTGCTGCTGGGGGGCAGGGCTCTTGACCTAGAGAAATCATGGGCTCAGCGATCCCTGGTACCTGCCAGTACCCTCGAAACTGGCCCCGTTCGAAGGTCTGATAGAGCAAACGAGCGGATACTCCAGGGGAAGTCCCCTGGCTTTGCCCGGCCACCCGCAACCCCTCGGGACGATAGTATACGACCCCTTCCCTGGGGCTGGCATCACCGCCTGGAAAGGGTAGTTTCAGGGGGCCGAGGTACAGGTAGCCGCCCTGGGATAAAGCGGGTAACGGTCCCAACGCTCCCGTAAAACGGGCAATCCAGGGAATGGCGGGCTCCTGAAAAAGTTGCTTGGGACTACCCACCTGCACTACTTTGCCATGGGCCAAGGCGACCACTCGATGGGCCAAGCGCCAGAAATCATCAGGGTCATGACTGACCACCAGGGCGCTGATGCCCAGCTCCTGTAACCAGCGCAGGATTTCCATGCGCAACTGTTCCCGCAGTTCCACGTCCAGACTGGACAGCGGCTCGTCCATGAGCACGAGCGCGGGTTCCACTGCCAAGGCTCGGGCCAAACCTACCCGCTGGCGCTGTCCTCCCGAAATTTGATGGGGTCGACGCTGAGCCAGGGCAGCAATCCCCATGCGTTCCAGCAAAGCCATGGCCTGTTTTTGGCTGTCCCGACCGGGAATGACCAAGGCCACGTTCTCGATCACCCGCAAGTGGGGCCAGAGGGCATGATCCTGAAAGACCATGGCCATACGCCGCCGTTCCGGGCGGACACTGTTACCAGCGCCATCATCCAGCTGGGTCCCCAGCAAGGAAATCCTGCCGCTGGTAACGGTTTCGAGACCCGCCACCGCGCGGAGCAAGGTGCTTTTGCCAGATCCCGAGGGGCCAATGAGGAGGAGGAGTTCTCCCGCCGCGATGCGCAGCTGGATGTCCTGCAGGATCGGCTTACCCCCGAGGCGGAGGGTCAGATTTTCCACTTCCAGGATGGCCGAGGGGTCCTGGGCCTGGGTGCCTTTGCTCGGTGTTCTTGCCGTCGCCATCCTTCCTCGCTATTGGGCTAAGCGCAATCGGTAATCAGGTAAGAAAAGGCGCAACAACAGCAGGGTTAGTACCGTAACCAGGGCTACCGAGACCAGTCCTCCCAATGCCAGTCGGGAGGCTGCAGCAAAGTGTTCGCCATTGTTCAAGGCCAGGACCTCCACCCCCAGAGGGGTTTTGCCAGCCGGATAAAGGAGTTCTGAAACGGGCAGTTCGAACATCACGCTGCCAAAAGCCAAGAGCCAGCCCCGTACCAAGGGCCGCGAGAGCAGCACCGCCTCGATGTCCAACCAGCGAATCCAGGGCGACAGGCCGTGGATGCGGGCCGCATCCGACAGCCCACGGTCCAATTGGGCAAGAGGTGCCTGGAGCAGGCGGGTGAGCATGGGCGCGGTGGCTGCCGTATAGGCCAGAATGAGCAGCAGGCTCCCCCCATAGAGCGAAAACCCAGGGAGGTTGAAGGCCATGATGTACGCCGCCCCCAGCACCAGTCCAGGGATGGCCATGTTCCCCATGGAAAAGACATCCATAGCGCGACCCCCAATCCCTCCTGCTTGCAGATTGCGGGCAAAGAGCCAGGCCAGCAGCACGGCGAGGGACGCGGCCAGGAGGGCAAAGGCCAGGGAATGGAAGATGGGGCCCCAGGAGCTTTGGCGCAGGGCTACCCAGCCGCCACCCAGGGCCGCATGGGTGATGGCCCCCAGGGGAAGCAGCAGTGCCAACAGCCCCAGACTGAGATTCAGGCTGGCCAAGATCCAACCCTCTCCCCCTTGGGTAGGAGGTGGAAGGCGGTGGCGGGTTTGGCCATGGACCAGCACTGCCCCAAAACGACGTTGCAATAGGATTTGTCCCAGCCCCCCCAGCAGTGCTAGGGCCACCAGCAGAAGCGCCAGGCGCGCGGCTCCCACAAAATTGAGCGGAGAGCTACTCAAGGCGCCATAGATGGAATAGGTAAGGATGGGTAGGTGAAGATGGGCACCGAGGGTGGCGGGAATCCCAAATTCCTGGACGCTCTCGATGAAGGAAACCACCAACGCCGCCGAAGCAACGGGGATTGCCAGGCGGAGAAAAACCACCAAGGCGCGTCGGGGCTGGATGGCAAAAACCCGCATGACATCGGTGAGGTCATGGCCAAGGGCTGCCCAAAGGGGACGAACCACAAAAACCGCAAAGGGAAGTGCCTTCAGGGTGAGCAGGGCAACGATGCCAACGGTGCTGTAGAATTGATGATAGAGCCAGCCATCACGAAGCCAGGGCGCGGCAAAGACAATCTCCCAGCCCGTGGTCAACAAATAGCTGGGCATCAAAAAGATGAGCCACAATAGCAGTTCCCCAACGGAATGCCAGCGACTGCTACGACGTTCCATGGCCCAAGCCCAAAGGGTACCCAGGATTGCCGCCAGCAAGGCCGACGTCAAGGCAAGCCCCACCGAATTGCCAAGGGCCTGCCAGGTATCCCGGGGCCAACCCAATTGGACACTGGTGCTAGGAGCCCACTGGGGGAAGATGGGCAAAAGTAGGAACCGCCCCAGGGGATAGAGGAAAAAGAGGCCAACGATCAGCCAAACGGGAAGACTGCGCAGCCAGGTTCGAAGTACGTTCACCAATCTGGTCCTACTCCCCCAAAATTTCGCGGCTGAACCAGGCATTGACGGCATTCTCCCGCTGACCCCACACCGTCGGGTCTAGATTTACCAAGGGGAGCTGCAACGGATTGCCCATCCCGGCATTGGGTTGGGGGGCGTTCTGGGTGATCGGCCAGTAATAGCCATCGGGGGCCCCTTTGCGCATGGCCAGTTCCTGCGCTTCGGGACTCAGCATATATCGGGCAAAGGTGATGGCCTCCTGGCGCGCCTTGGGCGACAAATGGGAGGCAAAAACCATGACCCTGGGGAGCAACACGGCGGGCTGCGGGAGGCTCACCTGCCATTTCCCCGGCTCCTGAGCCGCCAAGGCATAGGCAGCAGAGGATTGCACGATGGCCAGTTGCACCGTCCCGGTGGTCAAGGCATGAATGGTATTGCTGTTTTTGGGGTAGACCTGGACATCATTGGCCTTGAGTGCGAGCAGAAAACTTTGTCCCTTGGGCCAACCACCATGGGTTGCTAGCCACCCCGCCACCTGGGGATAGGTGGGCCCGGAGATGGCCGGGTTATTCATGGCAAACTTGCCCTTCCAGGCGGGTTCGAGTAGGTCCTCCCACCGTTGGGGTGCTGGACTTCCGCTTTTGTGCAAAAAGACCCCTGCCAGGGTGTAGCCGGTGGGGATCCAGGCACCATTGGGTGGGATCATGCCCTTGCCAAGGCGGGTCCATGGGATGTCAGCGGGAACCATGCCGGTGCTGAGCAAATGGGCGCCAGCAAGGCCCGCCGCCGCTGAGGCACCGTCGAACCAAGCCACATCCCACTGGGGATTATTGCCTTGGGCGGAGATCCGCGCCAGCAAGGCCCCGGTGGACATTTCTACCACTTGGACCGGAATGCCGGTCTTGGCGGTGAATGACTTGGCAATCATGGGCCCGTAACTAACGGCGCTGTAAAACACCAATCCGGGCTTGGTGCGCGGCCAAAAACTCCAGAGGGCCACAGCCACAAGGAGGGGGAGAAGGACCCAGAGAAGCTTACGCATCGCTGTGCTCCGTCGGCACGAAGCATAAGACTTGGGTGAGGATGTGCTGTAAACAGATGCCCCGGCAATGGGTTGGGTAGCGCGGCATTAACACGATCATTCCTTCTGACTCTGATGCGACCATTGGACAACAGGGGCAAGCCTGCCCGAGTGAACCAGTATGCAACCATACCAGAGAAATGTGACACTTTTATGAATCTTTTATGACGATTCGATGACAACGATGAGAAAAGCAATGATTTTCCCATCAGTGTAAAATGATGATGCCCAGAAAAATCCTGGACGTTGTGCTTGACGGTCGAGATTGGCCTGCCCAAGGTTGCCGGCACCGCAAAGAGGTAGACCCAGGCTTTGCCTTGTGTCCTAATGCCTGCGATGTGGATTTTCTGGTCAGGCATGGGGGATGGAGAATGCGCGGGGCACGCCAGGGACACCCATTGGGAGCGGCCATGTTGGGGATGTTCCTGGATGGCTTTGATCTGAGCATTATTGCCGTTGCCCTTCTGCCCCTGACATTACAATGGCATCTTCAAGATAGCCAAAGTGGTCAATTGATGGCGATGGTGCTCCTGGGATCCTTTGTGGGGGCCCTGCTTGGCGGCGTTTTCATCGATCGCCATGGTCGACGTAGACTTTTGATTCCCAACGTGCTGCTGTATGGTCTCGGTGCCCTCTGGAGTGCCCTGAGCCCGGATCTGCTGGCGCTGGAATGGGGCCGATTCCTGACGGGCCTGGCGGTGGGCCTCGATTACCCGCTGGTGGCCACCATTGTTGCGGAGTATTCGGCAGCGGCAGTACGCGGCAAAGGTTTTGCCTGGATCAATCTGGCTTGGTTTGGGGGTGCCATTGCTTCTTCTTTGCTGGGCTGGGGTATGTTGGCAGTCCTGGGCACCGATTCCTGGCGCTGGATGTTGGGTAGCGCCCTCTTGCCTACGCTCCTCTTGGGCTGGTTACGCAAGGATTTGCCGGAATCCCCGCGCTGGCTCTGGCGCCAGGGTAAAAGAGCCCAGGCCGACCAAGCCCTCCAGGAACTGCATCCTGCCCTGACCGCTACGGCGCGATCCCAAATCCTGGAGGGCTTTACAGGAGTCCGGATTCCGGGAACGGCGCTGTTGCTTCGCCCCTGGCGAAGACGATTGCTCTTGGCGCTTCTTCCTTGGTTTTTGTTGGATATGGTGAGTTTGGGGATTGCCCTGTATTTGCCTCTGGTCCTACGCAGCCAAGGGTGGGTAGAGAACGATGGCCAAGCCGCCTTGGTCAATGGCGCCCTGTTGGTCCTGTCCGCCCTGGGCATCCTTTGGGCCTTGCCCCGTCTGGATCGCTTGGGTCGCTTACCATTGCAGCTTTGGGGTTTTGCCGGCATGGCCCTGGGTTTGTTCCTCTTTGCCCTGGGTGCGGACTGGCAGTCCTTGCTGGCAGTGTATGTGGGGGCAGCTGTGTATGCCATTGCTTTGGGCGTTGGTCCGGCCGTGACCATCATTGCCTTGGCTGTGGAGCTTTTTCCGACCCCCTTACGGGCGACGGTGGGGGGGCTCGCCACCGCCATTTCCCGACTTGGGGCGGTAGTTTCGGCCCTGCTGTTTCCCATTTTGGATCGAAGTTTTGGTTTGGTGCTGGTGCTTTGCTTGGCGGCGGCCTTGGCGCTCATTGCGGGGGGCATCAGTTGGCGTTTTGGGGTGGAAGCACGAGGCAGAGAATTGGAGGACTTGGAAAGCTTGCCCGGTTCCGGCGGCTAAGTCCGCGATTCTTCCGATGCTAAATAGGTCGTGCCAACTTAGATCTTGCCACCTTTGGTGCTCCCCCAGTATTGGCGACATTTCCGCAACCCCTCCCTTTGCGTTGTCGATGGCTCTCCCTGCGCTACGTTGCTGACAGGAATGCAAAATCGCTAGATCCAAATGTATACAGGAAGTTACGACAAAATTTCCCGGACCCGCGCACGTAGAACGGGCAGGATTTCCGCTGCAAACCAGGGATTCCGCCGCAACCAGAGGGTGTTGCGGGGGCTGGGATGGGGTAGAAGGAGTGCCGCGGGCCAGTGTTGCTGCCAGCAGCGCACCTGCTCTTGTAAAGTGCCAGGGGATCCAGGCAAGTGGTAGCGCCTTGCGTATTGACCGAGCACCAAGGTCAATTGCACCTGGGTTAACTGGCCGAGGAGGGGAGCACGCCAGCGGGCGGCGCACTCTGGACGGGGTGGGAGATCCCCAGCGCGCCCCTTGCCAGGATAGCAAAAGCCCATGGGTACCAAGGCAAAGAGTTCAGGGTCATAGAACTGCTCGGTGCTCACTCCCAACCACTGTCGCAGCCGGTCCCCACTGGGATCGGCAAAGGGTCGACCGCGCTCGTGGGCGAGCCGTCCGGGTGCTTGGGCAGCAATCAGGATTCGGGCTTGCGGATGGGCCTGGAGAATGGGGCGCGGAGGCTGTGGTAATTCGGGCGCGCAGTGCTGGCATTGGCGTACGTGTTCCAAGAGTGTGTGCAGATGCTTGGGCTCAATTTCCATGGCTGGTCATTGCCGCGCCAGTTTCCTGGGAGCTGAAATTCCTGTCCGGAAGTCCAATGCTCTCCAGAAAACGGGCAAGGATGTGGGATTGATAGGGCGGCTGGGGTGCGACCAGGTACAACGTCCAATGAATTCCCTGACTTTTGGGAATGCGCCGCCCATGGAGCTGCCAATCGGGCCGGTGCTGCAACGCCCGCTGGGTGATGAAACCGATCCCCAAACCGGCCGCCACCGCCGTGCCCATAGCCTCGACGCTGCTGACTTCAATGCGGATGGTAGGTTCGAGATGGCGGGCCCGAAATTCCTGCAAGACCAGGCGGCGAATGCCAGACTGGGGCTCCCGCCAGACGATGGGGTAGGCCAAGAGATCGGCAAAATCCAGTTCTTGCTGCGTCGCCAGGGGATGCTCTGGGGGAAAGATGGTCAGGATTTCATCCTGAAGCCAGGGAACTAACTGATAATGTTTGGGAATCTCGATATCTGGATGGCGATCTTCCAAAAAAAAGAGATCCCAATCGAGCAGCGAATATTGGGACCAGTCACTGATTCCGCCTTTGAGGAACAGTTCTACCTGGGGATATTGCTGCCGAAACTGAACCAGATAGCGAGGTAAGAAATAATTGGCAACCGTATTGGTGGCGGCAATTCGTAACTGACCTTGTTGTAACTGGGTACGCCGCTTGCGCATGTCGGCAAGCTCGTTGTGGAGCTCCCGAAGCCGCTTGGCGGGGGCCAGATAGGCCTCCCCCGCTGCCGTGAGACGGATGCCCCGGCCAACGGGGTAATAAAGGGGTTCGCCCACGAATTCAGTAAGCCGCTGCAGTCGTTCGCTGATGGCCGGCTGGCTGCGGTGCAGGATTTGGGCCGCCTTGCTGACATTACCCGCTTCGGCAACCACCAAGAAGGTTTCCAGTAATTCCATAGAGAAGTTGGTGGCAAGCACGAAAATAGGCTCCTATCCAGAATTTACCTTTTAAACTATCGGTGCTGTTGATGAAATCTATCACAATTACCGATTGGTCCGATAGTTATGCCCTTGCTACCATGCCGCAGGTTTTCGCCTGGAATGGAAAATGGCTTTTTTCTCGGGTTTGCCTGGCCGGCAGTGGAGCCGTCCTGGTCGCGCTGCACACTTTCTGGCGGCCAATCTGAGTATTGGCCTCGGTCATTTCTTGGTGCTTTTCAATGGCGGGATCTATCTGCCGATGATCCCCAAAATCGCGGCCAGTCTCGGGCGAAATCTGGGCTACGGCGACTGGACCCAGGACCTGTACTTTTTGGGAATCGGGCTGGCCTTTCCCCTGGCGCCCTGGGTGCGTGCCCGCCTGGGGCGCAAGAGGGGACTGCTCCTCGCCTTTACCCTTTTTGGCGCAGCCTCGGCCGTGGATGGATTGACCAGTAACTATGAGATCTTTTTGCTGGCGCGCATCCTGGCCTCCCTGGCGGGTGGCTTGACGATTCCGTTGTCCTTGCAGCTCTTACTGGCCCATTACCATGCCGACCACAAAAGTCGAGGGCTTTTTCTCTGGGCATGGGCGGCCGTCACCCCTTTTGCATTCGGTCCTTTTCTAGGCGGGTGCTTGGCCGACGGTTGGGGTTGGCGCTGGCTTTTTGTGCTGGATGTTTTGGCTGCGCTGCTGGTTTTCCTGGGTATCTGGTATTGGGAAGAGGAAGAGACGGATCCCTTTGACTTTGCCATGGATTGGTTAGGTTATGCCTTCTTGGTCCTGGCCCTGCTGTCGCTCTTGATGCTGGCAAACTTTTGGGGGATCGAGGGGTGGTGGAATTCCTTTCGGGATTACCTGCTGCTGCTGGTTTTTGGGGTGGCAACCCTGGGCCTTTTGCTTTGGTGCTGGCCTCATCCGCAACCGGTTATCCAGCTGCGCTTGCTCGTTCGCAGGAATCTTGCAGTGGCGGCTTTGGGTATCGGTTTTGGTGCTTTCTTTTTTCAGGGAACACTCGCGCTGTTGGTGGTGCAGTATCAGCTTGCCTTTGGTTTTAGTGCGCGCGCCATCGGAACGCTCTTGCTGCCCATGGCCCTCTTTGCGCCATGGAGTGCGGCGTTCAGTCATTACTATCTACGCCGCTATGATCCACGCTATTTGGCGTTGGCTGCCTATGGGTTGTTGAGCGCTAGCGCCTTTTGGTTGAGTTCCTGGGCCTTGCCGGTTTCTCCAGAGCTCCTGGTGTGGCCGGCATTGCTGGTTGGGCTGGGTTTGGGTGCTATCTTTGGGGTCTGGGCGCGGATCGGGCTGTCGG